>CAYJPW010000082.1:0-45476 GCA_964372055.1 uncultured Polyangiaceae bacterium | reverse complement strand
GGATCGAGGCCATGAAGCGGCCCTTCGCCGAGAGGGGCTCGGCGATGCCGGACCCGGGGGCGAGGCCGAGCCGCCGTTCCTCCTCCCCGTCCTCCGGATCGAGGGGCGTCCCGGGCGCGGGCGGCAGCGGTGGGACCGAAGCGCCGGACGGCGGCGACGCCGGCGACGCGGGCGAGGTCGGCCCGCCGGACGACGCCGGCGACGCCGGCCCGCCGGACGCACCGGTGGCGTGCAACACCACGATCGCGGCGTTTCCGATCGCCCCTTCCCCGCACGTCCCGACGTGCTCGCCGGTGACCTACGCCACCAACCCGCCCACCTCGGGGCCGCACTACCCCGTCTGGGCCGCCTTCAAGACGTACGCGACCCCTGTCCCGCGCGGCTTCTGGGTGCACGACCTCGAGCACGGCGCGGTGGTGATCACCTACAACTGCCCCGGCGGCTGCGACCAGGAGCTCGCCGATCTCGAGGCGTTCCTCGCCGCCCGGCCCGTCGATCCGCTCTGCCTCGCGCCCGTCGAGCGCCGGATCGTCGTCACCCCCGATCCCGAGCTCGACGTGCGCTTCGCCGCCAGCGCGTGGGGCTTCGCGCTGAAGTCGGACTGCTTCGATCTCGGGTTCCTCGGCCCGTTCCTCGACGCCCACTACGCGATGGCGCCGGAGAGCTTCTGCGCCGACGGCTTCGATCCGACGGCGCCCGACGCGGGGGTGCCCTCCGGCTGCGGAGAGATCCCCGACGCGGGCGACGAGGGCGGCTAGCCGCCAGAGGACTGCCGCGTGTCAGGGGCCCGCGACCGACGACTTTCGCTGCGCGACCTTGGCGACGCTCATCGCGAACGCGGCCACGTCCTCGAGCACGCCCTTCGGCAGGTTGAGCGAGACCTCGTTCGCCCCGGCGCCGGCGCCGCCGGTCACCTTCGAGCTCATCAGGATCGGGGTCTCGCCCTTGTTGGGCAGCGTCATGAGGGCCCGCATCAGCTCCTGCATGTCGGGCTCGGCGGCGGCCATGGGCTCGAGGAGGCCGGGGATATTGCTGGTGATCGCCGAGAGGCTGAAGAAGCCGCCCGACATCGTGGTGCCGCTCTTCAGCGCGTCGAGGCCGGTGCGCGTGCGCAGGGTCGCGGTCTCGGGCGCGCCCGACTTCACGGCGAGCAGGCGCTTCACGAGCTCGGCGCGATCGGTGCCGAGCGCGAGCCAGGTCGTGTTCCCGTCGCCCATCAGCAGCAGGTGCGCGGTGAACGTCAGCTTCGCCTTCGGCGGGGGCCCGCCGCGGCCGCCGCGGTCGAAGTCGGGCATCGCATCGGCCGGGATGTCGGTGACCTTGATCTCGACCGCGAGCGCGCCGGCGCCGAGCTCCCTGGGCGCGGGGACCGTCTTGACCGTGGGCAGGAGCTTCGCGTCGGCGCGGAGCTCCTTCTTGATCGGCGCGAGCAGCGCTCCGCGGTTGTACACGGCCACCAGGTCCTTGACGTACTTGGTGAGCGCCGCCGGGCCCTCGTCGACGCCGAGGAGGTGCCAGCCGATCCAGCCGCCGGTGAGGGCGTCGAGCTTCTGCTGCGGCGTCGCCTTCTCGCCCAGCTTGGCCGGAGCGAAATGCCCGCTCGCGGTCACGCTGTTCGTGTCCTTGCCGAGCGGCAGGGCGATGAGCGCGGCGAGCGCGTCGCGATCGGCCTTCGAGCCCACCTTCTCCTTGGAGAGCGCGCTGTCGAGGAGCGTCCGCGTCGCGGTGAGGACGGGCGACCAGCGCCCCGGATCGGTCCCGCGCGCGTAGAAGACGGAATCGCTGTCCTTGGGGGCGCGCCAGAAGATCGCGGGCGGCGGGCCGGCGCGCTCGGGGCGCTCGGCGAGCGTCTGCAGGAGCCACGACTTGCGGTTCCTCACCTGGAGCGCGCCCGTCGCGGCCACGCCCGCGGGCGACAAGCCGAGATCGAGGGTGATCTTGTCGAGATCGCCGACGAGGAGCCCGAGGTCGTCGGCGACGGCCTTCGAGGCCTCGCGGACGGTGCGGTCGAAGCGCTCGTCGTTGAGCGAGATCGCCGTCTGCGCGAGCAGAGGCACCTGGGCGAAGAGATCGCGGAGCTGCTTGCCGAACCGCTCCTGGACCGGGCCGAAGCGCAGCTCGCCGTGGAGATCGCTCGCGGGGGCCGGCTGCGTGGCCACGTTGCGGACCAGGTACGGCGCGAGGGCGGTGACGTCCTTCTCGCGCGAGCCGCACACCAGGCGCGCCGGCGTCGGCCCCGCCGAGGCGGCGATGACGCAGCTCGCGCCGAAGCGCTCGCGCGCGCCGATCTTCCAGACGCCGGGGGAGACCTCGGTGGCGCCGCCGGTGGACTCGGCGGCTTCGCGGGCGCGCTCGAGCGAGGTGAGGCCGATCGAGATGGCGCCGAGCAGGTCGCGCTTGCGCGGCGACGGGTCGAGGATCGCGACGGCGTCGACCGAGGCATCCATCGAGACGACCTCGGCGAGCTGGCGCGGATCGGCGATGCCGCGGAGCGCTTCCTTGAGGATCTCCTCGACGGCCATCTTCGAGGACGAATCGACGAGCGCCTTCGGCAGCCCGGCCGTCGCGCTCGCGGTGGCGAAGGTGGCGCCCGGGCTCTTCCAGCGGGCGACGCCCACGAGCTCGGGCGGCTCGGCGACGGGGGCGAGATCGAACGCCGGTCCCTTGGCGACGGCGGCGCCGGGCGGCGGCGCGGCGGTGTCGGCGTGCGGGGGCGTGGTCGGCGTCGCCGGGGCGGGCTGCGACGGGCCGCAGGCGGGGACGGCGGAGACGACCAGGATGCCGAGGCCGAGGAGTGTTCTGCGCATGAGGCCGCCTTTATAGGCTCGGGAGCGGCCGGCGTCGACCGGCGGCGGGGGTGGTTTTCGGGGCGAGCGGGAGAGAGACGACGGCGGGGCGTGGATCTTCACGATCCCGTCGCGTCCGGCCGCGCGCGGGCCTTGATCCCGGCGAAACAAAGCCGTACGTCCGGGCCCATGAGCGCTCCGACCGCCCGCCTCGCCGTGCTGGCCGTGTTGACGCTCGCCGCTTGCGGCGGCGAGCCTGCCCCGCCTCCCGTCACGCCGCCGCCGACGCCGCCCACGGCCGAGCCGGCGCCCGCACCCCCGCCCTCCGCCGAGCCGAGCGCGGCGCCTTCGGCCACCCCCTCGGCGGACCCGGCGGCCGACGCCCCGCCCGCGCCCAAGCCGACGAGCGGCAGGCCGCCGGTCCTGAAGACCGCCTCCGCCGAGATCGTCGACACCTTCGGCTCGAGCCCCGCCGCCAAGCTCGAGATCGGCGAAAAAGAGATCGCGACCCTGAAGATCCCGGAGAACGCGCTCGACCGCGGCTACAACGTGACCTGGAAGCTCGATCCGAAGGGCAAGTCGACCCAGGGGCTCGTCGGCAAGATCTACCGGACGCAGATGCAGATCGCCGGGCAGCCGAACTTCACCAAGGTCGACAGCGCCGGCCCGCCGTTCGAGCTCACCTTCCCCGCCGGGAACAAGAAGGACGCCAACCTGGCGATCGGCGAGATCGTCACCGACGACAAGGGCCGTGAGAAGATCGTCTGGCAGGTGATCGCCCCCAAGAAGATCGACGACGTCGCGGGCATGGCCTACTTCGAGGTCTCGACGCTCGGCGACTATTACCTGCACGTGACCACGAAGGCGCCGACGCCGCCCCCGGCCGCCAAGTAGCGCCGCGCGCACCGCCGGCGGATGTGCCATCCTCGGGCGATGGCGCCGGCGGTCCTGCTCTTCGACATCGACGGCACGCTCATCGACACCGGAGGGGCCGGCCGCCGCTCGATGGAGCGCGCCTTCGCCGACCACACCGGGCGCGGGGACGCGTGCGCGGCCCTCTCCTTCGCCGGGATGACCGATCGCGCCATCGCCCGGGCCGGCCTCCTCGCCGCGGGGCGGCAGGCGACCGACGACGAGATGGACCGCGTGCTCGCCCGCTACGTCGAGCACCTCGCGCGCGAGGTGCTCGCGTCGCGCGGCTACCGCGTCCACGAGGGCGTGCTCGAGGCGCTCGCCACCGCCGAGTCGCGCCCGGCGTGCGCGGTCGGGCTCGGCACCGGCAACCTCGAGCGCGGCGCGCGCCTCAAGCTCGCCCGCGGCGGCATCCACGAGCGCTTCGCCTTCGGCGGCTTCGGCTGCGACCACGAGGATCGCGCCGAGCTGCTCCGGGTGGGGGCGCGGCGGGGCGCAGCGCGGCTGGGCGTGCCGCTCGCCGCCTGCCGCGTCGTGGTCATCGGCGACACGCCCAAGGACGTCGCGGCCGCCCGCGCGATCGGCGCCGAGTGCATCGCCGTTTGCACCGGCGGCTTCGGGCCGGACGCGCTCGCCGACGCCACGATCGTGGTCGGTCACCTCGGCGAGCCCCGCGCGCTCGAGGCGCTCGTCCGGTAGGCGGCGTCCGCGCACGATCGCGCCCCGGCGCCACGCGCCACGATCGCCGCGAGCACGGGCGAGCTCTCGACGTTCCGCCGCGAGGAGCGCCCCGGGTGACGCTCTCGGATCTCGAGCTCTAGGAGACCGAGGACGAGCGCTCCGCGGCGCGTGCGAGGGCGCCGAGCTGCTGGCGGGCGACGCGCTCGGCCATCGGCTGCAACACCGGCCTCACCAGCGGCGCGAGCGGGCCGTGCCAGGTCTCGACCGAGCGCACCCGCGCCGACCCTTCGCCGTCGGGCTCGAAGAGGAAGCGGTGCTCGGCCCAGAGGAGCGCGCGCACACCGCCGGTCCAGGTGATCTCGCGGGCGCGCTCGACGACGGTGACCTCGAGGACCGTCGCGAAGGGCGCGCCGCCGACGCGCATGCGCAGCCGATCGCCGGCGCGCAGCACGCCGCCGGAGGGCCCCACCGGACGGAAGGAGCGCGGCATCCAGTCCCGCCACGAGGCGTGATCGGCCAGCCTGTCGAAGGCGACCTCGACGGGCGCGGCGACGGTGCACGAGGCTTCTGCGACGAAGGGCACGCGCGCACCGTCGCACGAGCGCGCCGACGGGAACAGGAGCAACTCAGCGCCCCGCCAGCGCCGCCCCGAGATCGCCCGCGGCGGCGAGCAGGCGGAGCCTCGGGACGCGCTCCCCGGCGAAGTAGCGCATCCCGGCGAGCGCGAGGCTCTGCGAGCGCGTGATCAACCGCTCGACCACCGGGCGCGAGCGGGCGCCATACACCCAGGGCAAGAGGCGGGTGCGCACCGCGAGATCGAAACCGACGCGCGAGCCGGCGATCGCGAAGCGCCAGCCCTCGAACCCGAGCTCGCCCGACGCGAGGCAGCGCGCGAGGTAGCGGCCGGCGGCGGCGCCGTACTGGATCGCCTGGGCGATGCCCTCGCCGAGCACCGGATCGATGCCGGCCGCCTCGCCCACGAGCAGCACCCTCGGGCGCGCGATCGGCTCGTGGAGCGCGAGCCCGCGCTCGGCGAAGCGCTTGAACCGGAGGCCGGCGGGGTCGACGCCGAGCCCGACGAGCCGGGCGGAGAGGCGCGCGGCGAGGTCGGCCTGGTGGGGATCATCGTCGAGGCCGCGCTCGCGCCCGAGGCCCGAGCCGGCGTCGTGGATCCGGTAGACGCCGCGGCAGACGAGCGCCTGGCCGCCGACGAGCGTGGGGAAATCCCACGCGTACCCGGCGAGCGAGCGATCGACGACGTCGAAGTGGAGCCGATCGCGGGGCGCGTCGCCGTCGATCATGGGCGTGTCGACCTCGACCACCTGGGCGCGCAGCCGGCCGCACCCGATCCCGATCGCGCGGCGCACGAAGCTCCCCACGCCGTCGGCGCCGACCACGGCGCGCGCGCGGATCTCGCCGCGCCCGGTCGCGAGCCGCACGCCGTCGGCGGCGACCTGGAGCGCTGTCACCGGCGCGCCCTCGAGGACCGCGACCCCGCGCGCGCGCGCCTGTTCGGCGAGCGCCGCGTCGAACTCGATGCGACGGACGACGCGGCCGATGGGCGCGCGATCGCGGGCGACGAGGGCGCGGCCGGGCGCCGCGACCGAGAGGCCGTAGATCGGGACCGAGGGCACGTCGACCGAGACGCCGATGGCGGCGAGGAGGCGATCGGCGCGCGCGCCGATGGCGCCGGCGCAGATCTTGTCGCGCGGGTAGCGCTCCTTCTCGAGGACCGCGATGCGATCGCGGAGCGATGGCGCGGCGGCGGCCAGGAAGAGCGCGGTCGCGAGCCCGGCAGGGCCGCCGCCCACGATCGCGAGGTCGAGGTCGTGTGCGCTCATGGCAGGGTGGGGCGGATCGTGGGGTGTGCTGCTCGGTGCCGCGGGCGATCGTGGCACGCCCGGCGGCGGCCGGGACAGCGCGATCAGCGCGGGGTGTAGCGCGCGATGTAGGCGGCGGCGTCGAACTTGGCGGCGGTCCGCTCCGAGCTCATGGAGCGCACCTTGCCGTAGACGGGGCGCTCCGGCCAGGGGCGGTCGTAGCGACCGAGCGTCCAGAGGTAGCCCGCGTACGAGCACGGATCGCGGCCGTCGAGCGACCAGCGGTTCATCAGGCCGGTCATGACGCGGAGCGCCTGCTGGGGCGACGGCGACCACTCGAGGATCTTCTTCCCCCAGAGCATCCGGACGCGGTTGTGGAACCAGCCCTCCTCGCGGAGCTGCCCCTGCGCCGCGTTCCAGAGCGCGTCGTGGGTCCGCCCCGCCTCGAGGGCGGCGTAGGAGTAGCGGTGCGGTCGGGGATCGCCCGCGTGCTGCGCGAGCGTCTCGCGCGCCCACGCGGGCAGCGACGCGAGCTTGTCGTAGTCTCGCGGTCGCTTCGCGGAGGTGTTGTACGAGAGCTCGCGCCAGACGACGAGCTGATCGAGGAACGCCTCGGCCGAAGCCCCGACGCCCCAGAAGCCCTCGCGCGCGCCCGTCGCGGCCGGCGCGAGCCTGTCCGGCGACCAGCCCTCGGCCCGCATCGATGCGGCGAAGACCTCGTGCGCCGCGATGTGCCCGAAGTGGAGGTAGGGCGAGAGCCTGCTGGTGCCGTCGGCCTCCGGTGCGTCGCGCAGCTCGGCGTAGCGCGTGAGCTGCTTCGCCACGAAGCGCGACAGCCGCGCCCGCGCCGCGCCCGCGCCGCCGCGCGCGGCGACGGCGGGGACCTCGTGATCGATGGGCAGCGCCGCGAGCGCGGCGGGATCCCCGTCGAGCAGCGCGCGCGAGGCACGAGGCCACCGCTCCGCGATCGAGCCCGGCAGCTTCGAGAGCCGGCGGAGGCGCACGCCGGCGAAGGCGTTCGGTCGCGGGAACGCGTCGAGGCGGCGAGGGAGCTCGCGCTGCACGAAACGCCGATAATGGCTGGCGGCCGTGAAGGCGCGGTCCGCGACCGAGAGCGGGAGCAGGCCGTTGCCGTCGACCACCTCGAGCGCGACGGGGACCTGTCGCGCCGCGGCCGCCACCATGTGCGGCAGGAAGAACGCAGGGAAGTCGTCGGTCACGACGACCGAGGCGTGCTCCGCGAGCGCGCGCAAGAGACCCTTGCCCGCGCCCTCGCGCGGCTCGACGTACGGGTAGTAGAACGCGCCCGCCCGCTCGAGCGCCTCCTCGTTGTCGCGCATCCCGTCGATCACGAAGCGGTGCAAGCGATCCGACGCCCACGGGTAGGCGACGCGGAGCGCCTCGAGCACGACCAGCGGCTTGTCGAGCCGCCGGGCCCAGTCCACCGCGCGGTCGAGCGCGAAGCTGTGCGACGCGCGGCGCGCGCCGATCATCCAGTAGACGACCAGCGCGCCGTCGGGCCGGACCTCGGCGGCGTTGGCGCGGCGGACGCGCTCGCTCGCCGCGTCGGGCGCCGGCGGGCGCGAACGCGCGTTGCGGCCCATCGTCGAGCTATCGCGCCCGCGGGGGCTCGCCGCAAGCGTGGCGCCCGTGAGCGTCGCCGTCGACGCGCGCGCTCGCGGGCGAAGAGGTCGCTCGACCTGCCCCCGACGGTAGCGGACCGCCGCCTGCGGAAATCGACGAGGCAGCGACGGTGCTCAGGCACGCTTCGCGCGCGTCTTGGTCGCGCGCGACGAGCCGGCGAGCCGCCGGTACGCCTCGCCTCGCGGCGTGAGGGCATAGCCGACCTCGAAGCTCTGCGTGAGGCCGAGCTTCTTGAGCTTGACCACGTCCGCCTTGAAGTCGGCCTTGTCGCGGCCAAGCTTCGCGGCGAGCTGCGAGGCGGCGATGCGCGGGTGGGCCGCGATCGTGGCGAGCGTCCGCGCCGTCCAGACCCCGACCGGCGAGCGCTCGTCGAGGCGCCGGAGGCGCTCGCGGATCATCGCGACGTCGTCGGCCTCGAGGTCCGCCTCGAGCGCGAGGTCGACGCGGTCGTCCTCGCCGCCGTGATGGAGGCGCACCCTCCACACCTCGCGTTCCGTCGCATCCGGGGCGACCTCCTCGAGATAGGCGACGAGCTCGTCCTTGCCCGCGAAGCCCGCCTGCCGAGCCTCGGCCTCGGTGATGGCCGCGACGGGCACCCGGTCGATCGCGTCGACCACGAGGACGCCGATCGGGTGACAGCGATAGCGCGTCCCCGCCTTGACCCTCGGCTTGTCCCAGGCGCGGAACGTGAGCGTGATCGAGCCGTCGACGAGGCCCTGGTGGAACCGCTTCTTGAAGAGGAGCATCGGATCCGCGGGCAGCATGCCGCCGGCCGCGGCGCCCGTCGAGGCTGCAGTCGTCGCCGGCGAGGCGGCCGGCGGTGTGCTGGTGCGGGAGGCCCGGGCGGGGCGCCGCCGGATCCTGCGATCAGTTACCCCAGTAGCCGTAGGTCGTGAACGAGCCGCAGATCGACCAGACGCGCCCCGCGTCGCCCGAGCAGCCGGCCTCGAAGCCCCAGTAAGGATCGCCGCACACGTACGAGCCGGGGGGCGAGGGCCCGTACCCCTGGCCGGCGCAGTCCGCCGTCTCGAGGTAGCAGCTGAACCCGTAGCAGGTGTCGCAGGCGAGCTTCGCCTGGACCGCGCTCGTCGGCGAGATCGGATCCGGCGAGCAGAACTGGGTCGCCTGCGTCGGACAGCTCGCGTAGCCGATGTCGTGGCAGATGGCGCAGTCGTTGTCGGCGCCGATGGCGCAGCCGTTGGGGCAGCAGCTGTCGTTGTCGACGCAGGCGAGGATCTGGCTCGTCGCGTTGGTGCAGTTGCCGTTGCTGCAAGTGGTGCCGCCGGTGCAGCCGTCGCCGTCGTCGCAGGCCATGCCGTTGTTGGCGGGGACGCCGCCGACGCAGGCGCCGTTCGAGCAGGTCTCGTTCGCGGTGCAGGGGTTGCCGTCGTTGCAGGCGCCGCCGTTGTTGCCGGGCACCGCGACGCAGGTGTTCGCGACCTCGTCGCACGTTCCGACCATGCAGACGTCGCCGGGCGCGGCGCAGGTGTTGGGCACGCCGGCACACACCGCGTTGCCGCACACGTCGTTGACCGTGCAGAAGAACCCGTCGTCGCAGGGCGTCCCGTCGTTCAAGGGCTCGGCGACGCAGCCGAGCTGAGGATCGCAGGTGCCCTGCGAGCAGACGCCGTCGAGGAACGAGCAGTCGGTGAGCTGGCCGGGCTGGCAGACGCCGCCCTGGCAGACGCCCGAGAGGGTGCACGGATCGTTGTCGACGCAGGAGGCGCCGTCGTTGCCGGGCACCTCGACGCACTGATCCGTCGCGACGTCGCAGGTCGCGACCATGCAGGGGCTGGACGACGTGCACGGCATCTGCGTGCCGCCGACGCAGACCCCGTCGTGGCACGAGTCGTTCTGGGTGCAGGTCTTGCCGTCGCTGCAGGCGCCGTTCTCGTTCTTGGCGAGCGTGCCGCAGACGCCGTTGATGCAGGCGCCGTCGTTGCACTCGT
This sequence comes from uncultured Polyangiaceae bacterium, assembly GCA_964372055.1. Lineage (GTDB taxonomy): Bacteria > Myxococcota_A > Polyangia > Polyangiales > Polyangiaceae > CAYJPW01. The sequence goes on along the minus strand of CAYJPW010000082.1, from coordinate 35,684 downwards.
CGGAGAACGCGGCGCAGTCGGCCGCCGAGGTGCACGGCCCCGGCGGCCCGCCGCCCGCCCCGCCTCCGACCCCTGTGCCTGTGCCTGTGCCGGTGCCGGTTCCGCTCGTCGACGTGGTGGCCGACGTCGTGTCGTCGCCGCCCCCGCCGGTGGTTCCGGGCGACGAGATCGACGTGGCGCACGCGATCGGCGCGAGCGCGAGCAGCGAGCCTGCGACCAACAGGGACGAGCGGAAGCGCGTCAAGCTCATGCTGGCCAAGATAACCCGCCTCGCGCGAGGGTTCATCGGTTTGTGAGCGCCGCGCCCCGTCGCGCAGAGCGTCGCGGCTCACCGGCGCGAGCGCTCCTCGGCGTGGCACGCTCCGCCGCCGACGACGCGCAGCACCCGCGGCAGGAGCTCCTCGTACACGAGCTGCTCGAGCGATCCCGCCGCGACCCCGGCGTCCGGAGCCTCGACGCCGCCGTCGGGCGCGCCACCGCCAGGCCCGAGCTCGCCCGTTCCCACGGCCGGACGTGGCGCCTGCGAGAGATCGTCGAGCGTGACCTCGCCGTCGGCATCGGCGTCGGCGCCGGCGATCGGCCCGAAGCGCAGCTCGGCGGCGTCGTCCGGGAGGGCGCGGAAGAGCTCCTCGCCGCGGACCTCGATCCGGAGCTCGCTCGAGCCGCCCTCGGTGAGCTCGACCGTGGTCACCTCGCCGCCGCCCTCGCGCGCGCAGTCGGTGAGCTTGAACGAGCGCCGGAAGGACCACTCGAACCGCTTCTGTTCGCCGCCGCGCGTGGCGGCGCCGATCGCGAAGACGCTCACGCCCTGGTCGTCGGCGAACCGGTCGGTCGCGCGCTGGCGCATGCGCGCCTTGTCGGCCTCGGTCGCGCCGGGCCCGAGCAGCGCGTCGAACGACGGCTGCCGGACCCGGAAGCCGAGGCGGCACGTGCCGAGCGCGTACACCGTCGAGAGCTTCTCGCGTCCGGCGACCGTGAAGTCGAAGAGCCGGTCGTAGTGCGCCTCGGCGTAGCTGTTGCACGCCGCGTCGTCCTCCTCGAACCCGACGTTGCCGATGCCGACGAGGAGGCGATCGAAGGCGACGTGCCAACCGTCGGCGGTGTCGAAGCCGTGCGCCACGGCGTCGCTCGGCTCCGCGGTGGCGTACACCCTCTCGGGCACCGGCCGCGTGTCGCCTGGGAGACAGCCCGCGGCGCCGATCGCGAGCGCCAGCGCCATCGCGATCCTCGATCCCCTCGTCTCCGAAGGCGCCTGCATCTCAGAAGCCTCCCTCCAAGCCTAGACTGGGGATCGAGACCGGACCAATCTCCTCACCGCGGATGGTCTCCTTGTTCAGGGTCGCGTTCAGCATCTCGACCACGAACGCGAGCCAGGTCGTCTCGCCCAGCGTCCACTTCTTCTCGAGCCGGAGATCGATCCGGTAGAAGCTCGGCTCGCGCACCGGCGAGCTCACCCGGAACGTCTCGGGCAGGCCCGCGGGAGGATCGAGGTCGGGCGCTCCGGTGTAGAACGAGACCCGGCCCCCGGCGCGCCAGCCCCTGCCCATCGCGTACGCGAGCGCCGCGGCGAGGACGTGGGTGCGATCGAAGGCGAACGGGAAGGTGTAGCCCCCGAGCGTGCGCGTGGACCGCGAGAAGGTGTACGAGACGAAGCCGCCGAGGTCCTGCGTGAGGTTGCGGCGTACGTAGACCTCCACGCCGCGCGACGCTCCGAGGCTGCGCGGCACCTGGTTCTGGTCGTCGCCGGGCGGCGCGACGCCGGCGGTGTCGCTCATGTCGAGGAAGACGTCGTTGAAGAGCGTCACGGTGGCGGTGACCCGCGCAGGCAGGTCGACCTCGGCGCCCGCGGCGGCCTGCAGCGAGGTCTGCAGCCCGCCGCGGAGGTTGGCGAGCGCGAGGCCGGGCACCGGGATGATGAACGACGGCGGCTGGTGCGCCACGCCGAACGCGTGCAGGAGCCTGAGCCGCTTGGTCACGTCGACGCGGATGGCGAGCCGCGGATCGACGCCGACGGCGGAGGCGCCGCCCGAGCGGAAGAGGTCGACGCGGATCCCAGGGGTCACCTCGACGCGGGGATCGACGCGCCACACCACGTCGGCCCACGCGGTCGCCGCCGCGTCGGTGCGCGGCGGGAAGAGCTCGTTGTAGGCGGCGACGTCCGGATCGTCGGGATCGCCGTACGCCGCGGGATCGGCCTCGTAGCCGTCGAACGAGAGATCGATGCCGCTCCGCACGACGGCGTCGCCCGTCACCGGCTGCGTGAGCTCGACGCGCGCGCCCCAGGAGAGATCGCTGGCGTTGCGCTGATCGGCGACGCGCGTCTGGTCGAAGCCCCAGGTCGTGGCCCAGCGGACCTTGCCGTCTCCGGGGAGCGCCACGTCGTAGCGCGCGTCGAGCCGGTAGAACTCGGAGCCGAAGAGGATCGTCTCGATGCCGTTCTTCTCCTGGGCGAGCAGGTCGTAGGCGCCGAACGCGAAGAGCGTCACGCGGTCGCGCGGGGTCACCGCGTAGCTCACGCGCGCCTGGTAGTCGCGGTAGTCGAGGCGCACCTCCGGCGAGAGGACCGAGAGCACGGCGGCGGTGTACGAGTAGCGCCCCGCCACGAGCGCGGCGCCGCGGCCTCCGGCGAACGGCGCCTCGACGAGGGCGCCCACGTCGACGAGGCGCAGGTTGCCCTCGCCGTGCCACTCGGGGCTCGGCGGCGAGGTCTCGGCCGCGACCACGGCGCCCGAGAAGCGCCCGAAGCGCGCCGGGTAGCCGCCCGAATAGAGATCGACGCGATCGACGAGGCCCGGGTGGATCACCGACGGCCCCGCGGCCGCGTGGAAGAGGTACGGCACCCGGACGCCGTCGAGGTAGTAGCCGACGTTGCCGGGCGGCGCGCCGCGCACGTAGAAGTACGGAAGGCCGGAGACGATCGGCGTCACGCCCGGGAGCGCCTCGATGGCGCGGAAGGGATCGCCGAAGGCGCCCGGGAGCTGGCGCACCTCGGCGCGCGACATGGTCTTGGCGGAGGGCGGCGGCCGCTCGCCCTGCACGCGCACCTCGATCGCAGCCGGCTCGGGCCGCGGCGCCGCGCCCGCCGCCGCGGTCGCGCCGGCGGCAGCAGCGCCCGGGCTCGGTCCGGCCGCTCCGTCGGCGGGAGGCGCCTCCGCCGTGAGCTGCGGCGCCCGGAACGTGACCGCGAAGCGGATGCGCGCCGGCACGGGCGCGCCGCCGCGCGTCGCCGGCGTGAACCGCCAGCCCGCCGCCGCTTGCTTCGCGGCCGACGCGAAGGGCTCTTCGCCGCGCTCGACGTCGACGGAGCGGACGCGCCCGTCGCGCTCGACGACGAGGACGAGGACGACCTCGGCGTCGCCGACGGCGCCCTCGGGGTACGCGACCTCGGGCGAGGTCTCGATCCGCGGCGGCACGGTGTCGGGGGCGCCGGGGCTCGGCTGGGCCAGCGCGCGCGAGCCGAGCCCGCATGGCGGCAAGCACGTGGTGCCCAGAGCCAACGCAGCAGAGAGGACCCGGCCACGCATCGGGGTCGGTCGTAAACCGATGCGCGGCGGGAAAGAAGACGGACTTCCCCGGCGCGCGACGGCCTACGATCGTACTGATCCCGTGCCTGCACGGGCGCGGAGCGAATCGACGAGCAGCCGTAGCGCCTCGTCTGCCGTCGCGAAGCGCTCCGGATCCCGCGGCGGGAGCTCCCACGCACGCTCCACCAGGAGCGTCGCGAGGCCGTGCGCGGTTCCCCACACGAGCCGGTAGAGGTCCGCCGCGCGATCGTCGCCGGGCGGGAGCACCTTTGCCAGCTGCGCGCGGAAGCGCGCTCGCTCCGCCTCCTCCGGCCCGAGCCGCTCGAGCATCCCCACCAGGTCGTCCTTCCAGGAGCGCGAAGACTGCAGACGGAACCAGGCGGCATTCGTGACCGCGAAGCGCACGTACTCCTGCCCAAAGACGAGGATGGCGTCGAACGGATCCTCTGCGCGCGCCGTGACGTCATCGAGCTTGGCGACGAACCGCTCGAGCCCGTGCAGCGCGACCTCCTCCAGGAGCGCGTCACGGCTGGGGTAGTGCCGGTAGATCGCCGGCTCGGTCACGCCGAGGCACTCCGCCAACTCGCGCAGGGAGAATGCTTGGTGCCCTTTCTTGTAGACGAGCGCGGACGCAATGACCACGAGCTGCCGCCGCAAGTCGCCGTGGTGGAACCGGCGCTTGCGCGGGGGGACCATGACGGGCGCCGCCCGAGCCATGTTAATGTTGATAACATCGATCGGAGGCGACGACGAGGAGGGACATGATCGGCCGACCCCGGCATCATCCCGACCGCCGCACCTCGCTCGAGCTCCCGGCCGACTCCTGCCGTGCTCCGTGTCGACGTGGCGGCGCAAACACCAGCGCCTCGGCTGACGAACGCCGCCTCGACTCATGTGCGGTGGAGCGGGCGCTCGACGAGGCACGCCTCTTCGCGCAGGCGCTACCGCGGCTCCTCGTCCTTGCCGCCCTCGTCGACGAGCACCGGATCGCTCTGCTCCGAGAGGTGGTGCCCGAAGCGGCGCGCCTTGGTCTCGAGGTAGAAGCGGTTGTAGCGGTTGGGTGGAATCACGTGGGCGATCCGCCCGGTGACCTCGACGCCGTGCTCCCGGAGCTGGGCGATCTTGTCGGGGTTGTTGGTGATGAGCCGCGCCGAGCGGACCTCGAGGCTCTTCAGCATGTGCGCGGCGATCTCGTAATCGCGCTCGTCGTCGCGGAAGCCGAGCGCGCGGTTGGCCTCGACCGTGTCCATGCCCTCGTCCTGCAACGCGTAGGCGCGCACCTTGTTGACGAGGCCGATCCCCCGGCCCTCCTGGCGCAGGTAGAGCAGGACGCCGCGCTCCATCGAGGCGATCTTGCGCAGGCCCTCCTCGAGCTGATCGCGGCAGTCGCAGCGGAGCGAGCCCATGACGTCGCCCGTCAAGCACTCGGAGTGCACCCGGACGGGCACGTCCTCGCGACCGACCACGTCGCCGTGGACCATGGCCACGTGCTCCTTCCGATCGCGGTTGTTGCAGAAGGCGACGATCCGGAACGCGCCCACGCGCGTGGGCAGGTCGGCCACGGCGACGACGCAGACGCAGACGCCGGGCTCGCCCTCCTCCTGGCAGCGGTGCCCCCGATCGCGCTCGACGAGCGCGGCGAGGTCGCGGAGAGCGGGCGGTGGGCGGGAGGGCACGGGTGGTGATCGAGGGGACGATGGGGCGAGCGGTCAAGGGGCGGAGATGGAGGCGCGAGGGGCCGAGGGAAGAGCTCCCTCGACCCCTTGCGCGACCGGTTCCCGGGAGCCCGGGATCTCGGGTTAGCTGGTCTCCTCGAACTCGGCGTCGATGACGCCCTCCTTGCCGCCGCCCTTGCCGCCGGCCGGGGGCGGAGGGGGCTCGCCGCCGTCGCCGCCGGGCGGGGGAGCGCCCGCGCCGCCCGCCTTCTCGTACATGACGCTGGCGATGCGGTGCGCCTCCTTCTCGAGCTTCTCGAGCGAGGCGGTGACCTCGGCGTCGTCCTGCTTCTCGATCGCCTTGCGGGCCTCGGCGACGATGCCGTTCAGCGCGGAGACGTCGCTCTCGGGGAGCTTGTCCTTGTTGTCGGTGATCGTCTTTTCGATCGTGTAGCAGAGGTTGTCGAGCTTGTTCCGGCGCTCGATCTCCTCGCGGCGCTTCTTGTCCTCGGCCTCGTGCTCCTGGGCCTCGCGGACCATCTTCTGGATGTCGTCCTCCTTGAGGCCGCCGGAGGCGGTGATGGTGATGCGCTGGTCCTTGCCGGTGGCGAGGTCCTTGGCGTGCACCGAGAGGATGCCGTTGGCGTCGATGTCGAAGGTGACCTCGACCTTGGGCACGCCGCGCGGCGCCGGCATGATGCCCTCGAGGTGGAAGCGGCCCAGGGTGCGGTTGTAACGCGACTCGGTGCGCTCGCCCTGGAGGACGTGGACCTCGACCGACGGCTGGCTGTCGGTCGCCGTCGAGAAGATCTCCTTCTTCTGCGTCGGGATGGTGGTGTTGCGGGGGATCATCACCGTCATCACGCCGCCGAGCGTCTCGACGCCGAGCGAGAGCGGGGTGACGTCGAGGAGCACCAGGTCCTTCACGTCGCCGGCGAGCACGCCGGCCTGGACGGCGGCGCCGACCGCGACGACCTCGTCCGGGTTGACGCCCTTGTGCGGCTCCTTGCCGAAGAACTTCTTCACCGTCTCCTGCACGAGCGGGATGCGGGTCGAGCCGCCGACGAGGACGACCTCGTTGATCTGCTGGGGCGTCTTCTTCGAGTCGGCGAGGGCCTTGCGCACCGGCTCCATGGTCCGGTCGACGAGCGGCTTGATCATCTGCTCGAGCTTCGAGCGGGTGAGCTGCTTCTGCAGGTGCTTGGGCCCGCTCGCGTCGGCGGTGAGGAACGGCAGGTTGACCGTCGTCTCCTGCACGTTCGACAGCTCGATCTTCGCCTGCTCGGCCGCGTCCTTGAGGCGCTGCACGACCATCTTGTCCTTGGAGACGTCGATGCCGGTGTCCTTCTTGAACTCGGCGATGAGCCAGTCCATGACGAGGTGGTCGACGTCGTCGCCGCCGAGGTGGGTGTCGCCGTTGGTCGAGATGACCTGCACGACGTTGTCGCCGACCTCGAGGATCGAGATGTCGAAGGTGCCGCCGCCGAAGTCGTAGACGGCGATGACCTCTTCCTTCACCTTGTCGAGGCCGTAGGCGAGCGCGGCCGCGGTGGGCTCGTTGACGATGCGCTTGACCTCGAGGCCGGCGATGCGGCCGGCGTCCTTGGTCGCCTGGCGCTGGGCGTCGTTGAAATACGCCGGGACGGTGATGACGGCCTCGGTCACCTTCTCGCCGAGGTAGTCCTCGGCGGCCTTCTTGAGCTTCTGGAGGACCTTGGCCGCGACCTCGGGCGGGGCGACCTGCTTGCCGCGCAGATCGATGAGGGCGTCGTTGTTCTTGCCCTTCACGACCGTGTACGGGACGCGCTTGATCTCCTCGGTCACCTCCTCGTACCGGCGCCCGATGAAGCGCTTGGCCGAGTAGACGGTGTTGGTCGGGTTGGTGACGGCCTGGCGCTTGGCGATCTGACCGACCAGCACCTCGCCTTTGTCGTCCCACGCGACGACGGAGGGCGTGATGCGCGACCCCTCCTCGTTCACGATGACCTTGGGCTCCTTGCCCTCCATGACGGCGACGACGCTGTTGGTCGTTCCGAGGTCGATGCCGATGATCTTGCCCATAGACGTCCCCTGTTCGTGCGGGCGAAATCCCGCACGATCTCCGATATTTCCCTTGTAGTTCTCGCGGTTCTCGAAACCCAGGGCCGAAACTAACCATGGGGCCAGGCGCGTCAACGCAGTCGGCACGGTTTATGATCGGCCGTGCTCGATCGCCGGCGAACGCGGCCGTGCCTGGTGCCCTGGGCGGCGGCTGGGCCCCTGGGCGCTGGTGGGGGAAGACAGCCGGCCCCTTGCGGTGGAGAGGGCGGTGCGTTAAATGCTCCGGCCCCCATGAAGCCCGGCATCCACCCCGACTACCAGGAAGCGACCATCACCTGCGCCTGCGGCGCCGTCGTGGTCACCCACTCGACCCGCGGCAGCTTCACGACGGATGTCTGCTCCGCCTGCCACCCGTTCTACACGGGCAAGCAGAAGCTGATGGACGTCGCCGGTCGCGTCGATCGCTTCCGGAAGAAGTACGCCGCGAAGCCGGCCGCGCCCAAGGCCTAGGTCGCCCGCTGCGCTCGGGCCCCGTCCGCGCTACAGTCGGAGCTTATGAGCGACGTTCCCCGCGCGACCGCCGCGCCGCGCGCCGATCGCCCTTACATCGGTGGTCAGGCCGTGATCGAGGGCGTGATGATGCGCTCGCCCGGCTCGATGTCCATCGTCTGCCGTCGCCGGGCGGGAGAGCTCGTGGTGCGCGAGCGCCCGATGCCCGCGCCCCCGAAGGGCGGCATGCGGTCGTGGCCGCTCGTGCGCGGCGTCGTCACGGTCGTCGAGTCGGTGAAGATGGGATCGCAGGCGCTGCGCTGGTCCGCCTCGCTTTACGAGGAGGACCTCGCGAACGAGGACGCGGCCGGCCCCAAATCGAAGCCGGGCGGCCCGGCCGGCAAAGCGGGCACGGTCGCGTCGGCGCTCGCGCTCGGCGTCGTCGCGCTGCTCACGCGCGAGCCGGATGAGCCCGGCGGCAGCCCCGAGGACGACGGGAGCAAGAAGGGCCGCGGTCTCGCCGGCATTCTCCCCATCGTGTTCGCGGTCGGCCTCTTCGTGGCCGCGCCGCAGCTCGGCGCCGAAGGGATCAACAAGCTCTTCAAGCTCGGCCTCGAGGTGACCTCGCCCGGCTTCCAGGCGATCACCGGCGCGGCCAAGCTCCTCATCGTCGTCGGCTACCTCCTCGGGATCCGCCAGATCGCCGAGGTGCGACGCGTGTTCCAGTACCACGGGGCCGAGCACAAGACGATCAGCACCTACGAGGCGCGCCAGGATCTCGTGGTCGCGAACGCACGCAAGATGACGACGATGCACCCGCGCTGCGGGACCACGTTCCTCGTCATGGTCGCGCTCGTCTCGATCGTCGTCTTCACCTGCGTGGGCGCGTTCCTGCCGACCATCCCGGGGCCGCGCTGGATGCAGAGCGTGGGCTTCTTCCTGATGAAGCTCCCGTTCTTGCCCGTCGTCGCGGCGGTGACGTTCGAGATCCAGCGCGTCTTCGCCCGCTACTGCACCACCGGGCCGCTCAGAGCCCTGCTCTGGCCGGGCTTCCTCGTCCAGAAGATCACGACGGCCGAGCCGGACGACGATCAGCTCGAGGTCGCGCTGGCGTCGCTCCGGGCGACGCTCTGGCGCGAGGAGGCCATCGGCGCCGCCGCGCGGCCCGACCGGACCTTCGCCGATTACCAAGAGCTGCTCGCCGACCCCGGCTACGCTTGATCCGCCGCCCGAAATGCTGCCCCTCCTCAAACTCGAGGCCGTCGAGCGCCGCTTCCACGAGCTCGAGAACCTGCTCTGCACGCCCGCGGTGCTCGCCGACCACAACCAGCTGACCAAGCTGAACCGCGAGCGGACCGAGCTCGAGCCCGTGGTGAGCGCGTTCGGCAGGCTGCGCGACCTCGATCGGAAGATCGCCGAGGACAAGGAGGCGCTCGCGGACCCGGATCTCGCCGCGCTGGCCGAGATCGAGATCCCCGAGCTCGAGGCGGCCAAGGCGCGACTCGAGGCCGACCTCGAGCTCCTCCTCCTGCCGAGAGACCCGAACGACGAGCGCAACACCGTCGTCGAGATCCGGAGCGGCGAGGGCGGCGAGGAGGCCGCGCTCTTCGCGGCCGACCTCTTCCGGATGTACTGCCGGTACGCCGAGCAGAAGCGCTGGAAGGTCGAGGTGCTCAGCGTGAGCGAGGCGTCCGCCGGCGGATACAAGGAGGTGATCGCGCTGATCACCGGCCAGGCGGTCTACTCGCACATGCGCTACGAGGGCGGCGTCCACCGCGTGCAGCGGGTGCCGGCGACCGAGACGCAGGGGCGCATCCACACCTCGACGGCGACCGTCGCGGTGCTTCCCGAGGCCGACGACGTCGACGTCGAGGTCGCCGAGAAGGACCTCGACATCTCGATCGCCGCCTCCGGCGGGCCGGGCGGCCAGGGCGTCAACACCACCAACAGCGCGGTCCAGATCCGCCACATCCCCACCGGGATGATCGTCAAGTGCCAGGACGAGCGCTCGCAGCTCAAGAACAAGGCCAAGGCGATGAAGGTGCTGAAGAGCCGCCTCCTCGAGCTCGAGCAGCGCAAGCAGGAGGAGGCCCTCTCCGCCGAGCGGCGCGGGATGGTCGGCACCGCCGAGCGCGCGCAGAAGGTCCGCACCTACAACTACCCGCAGAACCGGATCACCGATCACCGCATCGGGCTCACGCTGCACAAGCTCGATCGCGTGGTCGAGGGCGATCTCGAGGAGCTCATCAGCGCGCTCCGCACCCACCGCCAGGCCGAGCTGCTCAAGCGGGGCGGCGACGGCGACGGAGCGATCGCATGAGGCCCGCGGCGCTGCCCGACCTCGACGCGCTGCTCGTCGCCCTGGTGCTCGATCCTTCCACCTACTCGCGCAACCGCTTCTTCGAGCTCTACGCCGAGCCGGCGGCGCGCCGGGCGCGGCGGCGGGCGTCGCTCATCCGCAGCATCGTCCGCCACGTCGCGTCGGCGGATCCGGAGCGCCACGGCGACATCGTCGCCGTCGAGGCGGGCGACGGGGGCGCGGTCGAGCTGACCTACACGGTCCCGGCGATGGGGCTGCGCCGGACGACGCGGCTCGAGGCGCTCGAGATGGCGCTGGTGCGCTTCGCGATCGCGCGCGCCCACGCGGCGGCTCCGCTCGCGCCGCCGCTCGCCCCGGACGATCGCGACCGGCTGCGCATCGAGGCGGCGCTGCACCGTCTGTCCGGGCTCCCCTCGGTGGACGAGCCGGCGACGTCTCGGGCTTGACGCGGCCCGCCCGCCTGCCGACCCTCGGCGCGGTGGAGCTGCGCGAGCCCGCGCGCGAAGGAGACCACGACCGATGTGCCTCTTCTGCAAGATGGTGAAGAAGGAGATCCCCGCGAAGGTGCTCTTCGAGAACGGCGATCTCCTGGCCTTCCACGACATCCACCCCCAGGCGCCGACGCACGTCCTCGTGATCACGAAGAAGCACATCGTGTCGCTCGCCGACGCGTCGCCCGAGGACGAGGCGCTGCTCGGGAAGCTGCTCGCCTCGGCCAAGCGCGTCGCCGACGAGACGGGGATCGGCACCAGCGGCTTCCGCACGGTCGTGAACAGCGGGCCGCACGCGGGGCAGAGCGTGTTCCACGTCCACATGCATGTGCTCGGCGGGCGTCCGATGGCCTGGCCGCCCGGCTGAAGACCGTCCCGCTTCCGACGAAGCTCTGGGCCCCGGCGCGCGCCCGTGTGACGCGGATTTTGCGCGCCGCCACGCGCCCGACCGCGACACCGTGACGCATACCGCCTGGACCGGCCGGGCCCTACGGTGCGCGCACCCATGCGGTCGTCACCTCTCCGACGCGTCCTCGCCGCCGGCCTCCTCGGCGCGGCGGCGATGCTCCACGCGCCTGGTGCCGACGCGGCCGCCTGCTGCGGCACGGGCCACGGCCTCGGGCAACGCCTCGCCCCGATGGAGCGTGCGGCCATCGGCGCGAGCACGCGCTTCGCCGGGCGGATCGGCTCGTGGGCCGCGGACGGCAGCTTCGTGGGGACGCCCTCGGGCTCGCGCGATCTCGAGGCGCGGCTCGATCTCGGCTGGATCGTGAAACCGCACCCGCGGGTGCAGGTCGGCGCGACTCTCCCCATCCTCTTGACCTCGCGCGCGCTCGGGGAGGCGTCGTCCACCGGCGGCGGCATCGGAGACGTCGGCGTCTTCGGCCGGTTCGACGTGGTCGGCGTGCCCGGCTCGGGGTGGTTGCCGGCCATCGCGCTCACGCTGGGCGCGCAGCTCCCGACGGGGCGGCCGACGACCTCTTCGACGGATGCCCTCGGCGCGGACGTGACCGGCCTCGGCGCCGCCGAGATCCGGCCCGGGATCCTGCTCGAGAAGAACTGGAGCTCGAGCTGGTCGGCGATGCTCGGCGTCTCGGTCGGGATGCGGACGGCGTTCGCCGACGGCCGCGGCGGAAGCGTTCACCTCGCCCCGCGCACGCAGATCGTGGCGGCGACGGGCCCGACGTGGCCCGGCAAGTCGGTGTCGGTGGGCGTGCTCTACGAGCACGAGGAGTCGCCGTCCGTCGACGGGGTCGCCACCCCCGGCGCCGCCCGCAACCGCACCGCCGCGCTCGCCGTCGCAGGCTACGACGTCGGCCGATCGTGGACGCTCCTGGCGTCGGCCCAGCTCGACCTGCCGATCGACGGCCTCGGCTCGAACGAGCTGGCCGCGGCCGCGGGCCAGGTCGGCCTTCGCTACACGTGGAGCATCGGCGACTGAAGCCGAAAAAAGGGAGAGACGAAGATGAATCGCTGGTCGTGCATCGCGGGCGCCCTCGCGCTCCTGGCTCCGGTCCTCGGCGGGTGCGGCTCGGACGCGACCGAGACGGCCGCTCCGGACACCCACGAGGTCGTCGAGCGCGGCGAGTCCGCCGTCTACGAGTTCCGCGTGGCGTCGGACGCCGAGCCGGCCGAGGGCGAGAACACGTTCCACCTCACGCTCGTCGATCTCTCCGGCGGCGACCGCGCCAAGGGCGCCAAGGTGACGGCGACGACCTGGATGCCCTCCATGGGCCACGGCTCGCCGACCGATCCGGTGGTGACCGAGGTGTCGCCCGGGGTCTACGAGATCTCGAAGGTCGTCTTCACGATGCCGGGGCTCTGGGAGGTGCGCTACCGCGCCGAGCGCGAGGGTGCGAGCGACGAGGCGGTCCTCCAATACGAGATCCCCTGATCGCGTCGTGGTCGCACATCGCCCCGTCGGTCGCGCGCCCTGCCGGCGCCTCATCGCGACCATCTTTCGCGCGCAGACTCGGTGGTTCCGCTCGCGCCGGCCCTCAGCGCTTCGCCCGCCGTCGCCTCCGCACCGGCGGGGGATCATCGTCGTCCGGGGGCGCGGGGTTGGGGTGGAGCAGAGCTTCGAGGACGCGCCGCGCCTCGTCGGCCCGATCGGGCGAGACCAGCAGCTCGACGGGGACCCAGGGGCCGGCGAACTGGAGCATGACGCGGTGGTGCTCACCGCGCGCGTGGACGGGGATCCCCGCCGTAGCGAGCGCGTGACGCGCCGGACCGAGCGCGTAGGGGCGGTGCTCCGGCCAGACCGAGACGAGCTGCTCGGCGATGGTGCGGGCCCGCCACTCGGCCACGAGATCGGCCCCCACCGCGGTGGCGAGCAGGATCGTGATCTTGGACGGGCACCAGCCGACGCGCGCGCCCACGACCTCCCAGACGATCCCGACGACGGCGAGGAGCGCGAGCGTCTTGAGGACGGCTCCGCGGAGCTGATGCCGGGCAGCCCGCTCGAGGGAACCGGCGTCGGCTGCGCCCTCGCCTCGACGTGGCTCGAGCCGCGCCCAAACCGACGCGACCCTCGCCGGATCGTTGAAGAGGACCGCGAAGAACACGGTGAGGCCGGCCGCGAGTGCCGCGTAGACCGGTAGGTACACATCGTCGGTGCGCAAGGCTTGGGCGGCGTTGCCGACCGGCAGGCCCAGGCTCGCGAGCGTCGAGACGAACAGCAGCAGGCTGGCCGCGGACTCGAGCGGCGCCGTGCCGCTCGCCGGAATCGGCAGGCTCGCCTCGCGATGCTGGTGCCGGGCGGGGCTGGTCCGGTAGTCGAGACCGACCTCCGGCGGCTCCGTGGCAGCGAGCACCAGCGACGCCTTCTCGCTGCCGCGGCGCGCCCTGCGGTCCCAGCGGACACCTAGCGCGATGAGCGTCGCGCCGACGAGGATCGCGATCCCCACGACCAGCGTGGCGACGTCGAGCGGGCGAAGGGGATCGGGCTCCGAGGGATCGATGCGCCGGACCAGCTGGACGAGATCGGTCTGGAGGAATGCCGCGATCGTCAACGCCGCGAACCCGTTGATCAGCCCGTGACGTCCGATCCAGCGCGCCGCGAGCATGAGGCAGCTCGTCCCCGCTGCCAGCGACAGCAGGATGAGGAGCGTCGACCCGAGCCCCGGCCGGGCGACGAAGCCGGATGCCTCCACGAACGTGACGACTCCATACCCTTGGAAGGCGGCGAGGAGCACTGCGAGGACCGCCGTCGCCCGCTCGAGCTTGGCTCGTCCCTCGAAACCTCCATGGCGCAGAGGTCGCCACGAGCGCACCACCACGGCCGCGATCTCGACGATCAAGTAGGCGGTGAGGATGGGGTGGATCCCGAGGGCGAGTACGTTCAGGGGCGCGCCGCCCACGCCCGGATCGAGGATGGACCGAGGCTGCCCGTCGAACGCCTCGATCGCTCCGAGGTCGATCCCGGGGAGCGGGATCCGCGAGCCCACGAACAGGACGAGCGGCGCGAGCAGCGTGACGCCGAGGCGGCGCCAGAGCGCCGGCGGGGTGGGCTGGACGGCGGCCCCGGGCGCCTCGTCCGGCTCGGTGCTGACGTTCTGGAGCAGCGTGCCGCAGTCACTGCAGCGCTCGATTCCGTCGTAGAACTCGGCCGGCGCGCCGACGCGCTGCCGATGAGGGCACTCGGGACTGGGGCAGTGCTTCATGGGCTCGCCTCCGGAGGAACGTTCCAGCGACCGAGCCAGTGCGTCAATCGACGAGGACGCGCAGGAGGTCGCGCGCGATCACTCGCATGAGAGTCGCGGCCAAGACGTTCCGTCGGGCACTCAGCGAGCCTCGCGCCAGGCTCGCTCGAGCGCCTCGCGGTCGTCGGGGTGGGCGATGCCGATGAGCGCCTTGGCGCGCTCGTTGAGCGTCTTGCCGTAGAGATCGGCGACGCCGTATTCGGTGATCACGTAGTGGACGTGGGCGCGCGTCGTCACCACGCCGGCGCCGGCGCGGAGGGTGGGGACGATGCGGGGGACGCCCTTCGCGGTGCGGCTCGTGATGGCGATGATCGGCTTGCCGCCGGGGGAGAGGGAGGCGCCGCGGATGAAGTCCATCTGCCCGCCGACGCCCGAGATGACGCGGTGGCCGACCGAGTCGGCGCAGACCTGGCCGGTGAGGTCGACCTCGACGGCCGAGTTGATGGCGACGACGCGCGGGTTGCGGGCGATCACGGCGGCGTTGTTGACGTAGGCGATGTCGAGCAGCGCGACCGAGGGGTTGTCGTCGAGGAAGTCGTAGACGGCGCGGGTGCCGGTCACGAACGCCGAGATCGTCTTGCGGGGGTGGATCGTCTTCTTGTCGTTGGTGATGACGCCGCGGCGGATGAGCTCGAGCGCGCCGTCCGAGAACATCTCGGTGTGCATGCCGAGGTGCTTGTGGCCGGTGAGCGCGGCGAGCACCGCGTCGGGGATGGCGCCGATGCCGACCTGCAAGGTCGAGCCGTCCTCGATCATGCCCGCCGCGTGGCGGCCGATGGCGCGCTCGTCGTCGCCGAGCACGTCGGGCGGCGACTCGGGCAGCGGCTCGTCGACCTCGACCCAGTGGTGGATGCAGTCGATGTGGAGGAGGGCGTCGCCGTGCACCCGTGGCATCTGCGGGTTGACCTGCGCGATGATCACGCGCGCGGTGTCGGCGGCGGCGCGCGCCACGTCGACGCTGGTGCCGAGCGTGCAGTAGCCGTGGCGGTCGGGCGGCGAGACGTGCAGGAGGGCGACGTCCACGGGGCGGCGGCCCGAGCGGAAGAGGTTGGGGATCTCGGACAGGAAACACGGCAGGTAGTCGACGCGGTCGCCGTCGAGCTTCCTCCGCATCGACGGCCCGACGAAGAGGTTCGCCACCCGGAAGCTCGCGGCGAGATCGGGGTCGGCCCAGCGGGCGTCGCCGGCGGTGTGGAGGTGGATGAGCTCGACGTCGCGGAGGCGTCCCGCCGACTCGGCGAGGGCGCGGAGGAGCGCGAGCGGCGTGGCGGCGGCGCCGTGGACGAAGACGCGTTGGCCCGACTGGATGGCGGCGACGGCGTCGGCGGCGGTGAGGTGCCGGGGCATGGGACTCCTCTCGAAGGGCGTTCGGCCAAGCCTTGCCACAGGACCGGCGCCACGTCGCGCGAAACCGGCGGTCCGACCCCTGGCGCCGACCGCGTTCGCGGCGGCTCGAGCCGGCTTACCCACCGCGCCTGCGCGGACGCCCGGTCAGCAGATGCGGGGGAGCTGCTCGCCCGAGAGTAGATCGAGCACGCGACGGGTCCCCAGGCGGGTGCGCATCGACACCGGCGCGGCTCCAGACGCGGCGATCCGGCCGATCGCCACCGCGCCCCGCCCCGCCGGGTGGGCGCGCATCGCGGCGAGCGCGCGGTCCGCCTGGTTCCCTGGGACGAACGCCACCAGCCGGCCCTCGCAGGCGACGTAGAGCGGGTCGAGCCCGAGGATCTCGCACGCCGCCGCGACCGGCTCGGCGACGGGGATCGCCGCCTCGTCCACCTCGACGGCGACGCCGGCGTCGACGGCGATCTCGTTGAGCACCGAGGCGAGGCCGCCGCGCGTCGGATCGCGCATGCAGCGCACGTCGACGGCGGCGTCGAGCAGCCCAAGCGCGAGCGGCGCGATCGAAGCGCAGTCGCTCTCGACCGGCGTCTCGAACGCGAGCCCCTCGCGCACCGAGAGCACTGCGATGCCGTGGCGACCGACGTCGCCCGAGAGCAGGACCGCGTCGCCGGGCTGGACCCGCCGCGGCGCGATCGAGACCCCGTCGGCCACGACGCCGATGCCGGACGTGTTCACGAAGACGCCGTCGCCGTGCCCGCGGTCGACGACCTTGGTGTCTCCGGTCGCGACCTCGACGCCGCACTCGCGCGCCGCGTCGCGCATCGAGCGAACCACGCGCGCGAGCTCCTCGAGCGCGAGCCCCTCCTCGAGCACGAACGCGACCGAGAGGTAACGGGGGCGCGCACCCGCGACCGCGAGATCGTTGACGGTGCCGTACACGGCGAGCTTGCCGATGTCGCCGCCCGGGAAGAAGCGCGGGCTCACCACGTAGCTGTCGGTGGTGAAGGCGACGCGACCGCCGCCCATGTCGACGACGGCGCTGTCGTGCCGCGCCGCGAGCGCCTCGCCGCCGAGCTCGGCCGCGAACACGCGCTCGATGAGGTCGCGCATCAGCCTGCCGCCGCCGCCGTGGGCGAGCTGGATGGTGGTGCCGCGAAGGGGGACGGGGCAGCTCGGGTCGATGGTCATCGTGGCTCCCGGCGGTAGCGGTAATAGGCGGCGCAGGCGCCCTCGGACGACACCATCGTCGCGCCGAGCGGCGTCTCGGGCGTGCAGCGGGTGCCGAACACGGGGCACTCGGTCGGCTTGAGCAGGCCCTGGAGGACGAGGCCCGCCCGGCAGTCGGGCGACTCGCGGCCGCCGAGGGCGCCCACGCCGAACCGCTTCTCGGCGTCGAAGGCCGCGTAGGACTCGCGCAGCCCGAGTCCGCTCCGCGCGATCGTGCCGATGCCGCGCCAGGCCCTCGGGACCACCTCGAACACCTCGGCGATCATCCGGCGCGCCGCCTCGTTGCCGTCGTCGCGCACCGTGCGCGCGTAGGCGTTCTCGACGTCGGCGCGTCCCTCCTCGAGCTGGCGCACGCACTGGAGGATGCCCTGCAAGAGGTCGAGCGGCTCGAAGCCGGTGACGACGATCGGCACCCGGTGCGCCGCCGCGATGGGGCGGTACTCCTCGGTCCCCATCACGGCACAGACGTGGCCGGCGGCGAGGAAGCCGTCGACACGCCGGTCTGGCGACGCGAGGATCGCCTCGATCGCGGGCGGCACGAGCACGTGCGAGACGAGGATCGAAAAGTTCGCGACGCCGCGCCGCTTCGCCTCGAACACGGCCATCGCGTTCGCGGGCGCGGTCGTCTCGAAGCCGACGGCGAAGAAGACGACCTCGCGGTCGGGCAGCCGCTCGGCCAGCGCCAGCGCGTCGAGCGGCGAGTAGACGACGCGAACGTCGGCGCCCCGTGACTTGACCGCGAAGAGATCGTCGTCCGATCCGGGGACGCGGAGCATGTCGCCGAAGCTCGTGAAGGTGACCTCGGGGCGGGCGGCCACCGCGAGCGCCCGATCGATCATCTCCACCGGGGTGACGCAGACCGGGCAGCCCGGGCCGTGGATGAGCTCGATCTCGGGCGGGATGAGCTCGTCGATGCCGAAGCGGACGATCGCGTGCGTCTGGCCGCCGCAGACCTCCATCAGCGCCCAGGGCTTGCGCACGGCGGCGCGGATCGACTCGGCGATCCGCCTGGCGCCGTCGGGATCGCGGTACTCGTCGAGGTACTTCACCGCGGCACCTCCTCGAGCTCGGCGGCGCCCGTCTGCTCGAGCAGCTCGAGGACGCGGGCCGCGGCCTCCTCGTCGATGCGCGAGATGGCGAAGCCGGCGTGGACCACGACGTAGTCGCCGACCACGGCCTCGGGCACGTAGGCGAGGCACACCTCCTTCGTGATCGCGCCGAACGCGACCTTGCCCATGGCGAGGACGCCCTCGCGGATCTCGACCACCCTACCCGGCACGCCGAGGCACATCGCCGCCCTCCTCACCCGCCGCGCGCCGCGCGGCGACGAACGCCTGACCCAGCGAGAGCCCGCCGTCGTTCGGCGGGAACTTCACCGGAGCGTAGACCTCGAGCCCGCGCGCGCACAGCCGCCGGCGCACTTCGGCCGAGAGACGCGCGTTCTGGAAGCAGCCGCCGGAGAGCACCACGCGGGCGGCGCCGGCGCGGACCGCGATCGCCTCGGCGAGCTCCGCGAGCGTCGCGTGGAAACGGGCCGCGATGCGCGCCGGCGGGGTGCCGGCCGCGACCTCCGCGAGGATGGCGCGGATCATCGGCGCGACGCTCGCGACGATCGGCGCGGAGCGGTCGCCCGCAGCGCCCGGCTCGCCCCCGCCGAGGTCGACCGGGTACGCCGGATCGCCCGAGGCGCCGCGGGCCGCGTGCTCGAGGGCCATCGCGGCCTGCCCCTCGAAGCTCGCCCGCGCGCGCAGACCCGCGATCGCCGCGACCGCATCGAAGAGCCGCCCGATGCTGCTCGTGAGCGGCGAGCCCACCCGACGGCGCAGCATCTCCATGAGCACGCCGAGCTCGGCACGCTCGAACCACCGCGCCGCCACGCCGGCGGCGTCCTCGCCGAGGACCTCCCAGAGCAGGCCGAGCGCCGCCCGGCGCGGCTCGCGGACGGCGTGCTCGCCGCCGGGCAGCGGGAACGGGGCGAGGTGCGCGAAGCGCGTCCAGCGAGCGCCCTCCGCGAGGATCGCCTCGCCGCCCCACACCGCGCCGTCCGGCCCGAAGCCGGCGCCGTCCCAGGCGAGGCCGAGCACCTCGCCCTCGAGGCCGTGCTCGGCGACGCAGGCGGCGACGTGGGCGTGGTGGTGCTGCACGCGCTCGAGCCGCGCGCCGAGCTCGGAGGCGAGGCGCTCGGCGACGCGGGTCGAGGCGTAGTCGGGGTGGAGATCGCACGCGACGACGGCGGGCCTCGCGCCGAGCAGAGCCACGAGATCGGCCGCGGTCCGTTCGACGAGCGCGAGCCCCTCGAGCGTGTCGAGGTCTCCGAGGTGTTGGCTCACCACGGCGCGCCCGCGCGAGAGCACCGTCACCGTGGCCTTGAGGTGGCCGCCGAGCGCGAGGACGTCGGGGCCGTCGTGCGCGACCGCGACGTGGTGCGGGGCGAAGCCGCGCGCTCGGCGCAAGAGCTCGAGGCCGCGCGGGCCGACGCGCGCGACCGAGTCGTCGACCGGCCGCACGATCGGTCGATCGTGGACCAAGAGGACGTCGGCGATGGCCCCGAGCCGCTCCAGCGCCTCGCGCTCGTCGATGCACATCGGCTCGCCGGAGAGGTTGCCGCTCGTGCACACGAGCGGCCGCGCGGCGAGCCGCATCAGCAACAGGTGCAGCGGCGTGTACGGCAGGAGCGCGCCGAGGAGCGCGTTGTCGGGGGCCACCTCGGACACGACGCCTCCGGGCGCGCCGGCGAGGCGCTCGAGCAGGACGATCGGCGCCTCGCGCGATCGGAGCGCGGCGGCCTCGGCGTCCGACACCGCGCACGAGAGGCGCACCGCGTCGAGCGACGGGAACATCACCGCGAACGGCTTCTCGTCGCGGTGCTTGCGCCGGCGGAGCGCAGCGACCGCTTCGGACGAGGTAGCGTCGGCGAGGAGCTGGAAGCCGCCGAGGCCCTTCATCGCGAGCACGTCGCCCGCGGCGAGGCGGAGCGCCGCGAGCTCGAGCGCCGGGGCGCCGCTCGCGAGCGGCGCGCCGCCGGACGCGAGCAGGGTGAGGCGCGGGCCGCAGCTCGGGCAGGCGATCGGCTGGGCGTGGAAGCGCCGATCGCCCACGTCGGCGTACTCGGCGGAGCACGCCTCGCACATGGCGAAGCCGTGCATCGAGGTGCGCGCGCGATCGTAGGGCAGCGCCGCGACGATGGTGAAGCGCGGGCCGCACTCCGTGCAGTTGGTGAAGGCGTAGCCGTGCCGGCGCTCGCCGAGGGTGGTCACCTCGGCGGCGCACGCATCGCAGAGCGCCAAGTCGGCGGGGATCGACGGGACGATCTCGCCGTGCGTGTCGCTGGCAACGATGCGGAACCCCGCCTCGGATCGTTCGGCCCGCGGCTCCACCTCGATCCCATCGACGCGCCCAGCCTCCGGTCCGGCGCGGAGCTCGGCGAGGAAGCTCTCGATCGCGGGACCGGGGCCCTCGATCTCGAGCGCCAGCCCGGCCGCGTCGTTGTGCACCCAGCCGGAGAGCCCGCGCGCCGTCGCCGCGCGATAGACGAAGGGACGCATCCCCACGCCCTGCACGACGCCGCGGACGGTCACCGCGACGCGGGGCACGGGGCCACCTCCAAGGCGGTGAGACCGAGGCCGGTCGGTCCGGAGAGCTCGGCGTCGGTCGCGCCGCAGCGCGGGCAGACGAGGACGTGGTGATCGGGGGCGTACCTCTCGCCGCAGCCGCGGCAGCGCGCCTCGACGTGGATGACGGCGAGCTCGAGCTCGGCGGCCTCCGCCGGCGTGCCGCGCGCCCGCGCGGCGAAGTGCATCGCCAGGCTCTCGCGCGAGAGCGCCTCCGTCTCGGCCACCCAGCCGCGGACGCGGAGCACGCGCGACGCGCCCTCGCGAGCGGCGCGGTCGAGCACGACCTCGAGGAGCTGGCGGGCGAGCGAGGACTCGTGCATGGCTAGCCTGCTCCAGCGAGGGCGAGCACGCGCTCGGCGGCGCGCGGGACCGCGGCGGCGACCTCGGGCGAGAGGCCGACGCACGCGCCGCCGGGGCGCCGGACCGTCACCGCCACGAGGCGGATCGTCGGCGCGAGCTCCGCGGGCGCGAGGACGCCCGCGAGCTCGATCGCCTGACCGACGCCGAGGCCGTGGCTCGACACCGGCGCGAGCGCGCCGCTGGTGACGTCGGCGGGCGCGAGCTCGAGCACCTCGCCCGGGCGGGCCCCGAGCACCGCGTCGACGACGATGACCGGGCCCCGGCAGCGCAGCCCTTCGACGAGATCGCTGGCGTCTGCGAGCTCGAGGATCTCGACCCCGGGCGGCGGCCCCTTGCGACGGATCTCGTCGAGGATCGCGAGCCCGACCGCGTCGTCACCGGCGGCGCGCTGCCCGAGCCCGATGACGCGCGCTCCCATCAGGTGCCCTCGATCCGGAGCTCGAGGAAGTGCGTCGCGCAGGAGATGCAGGGGTCGTAGCTGCGCACCGCCTGCTCGGCGAGCACCGTCGCCTCGGCGAGCGGCCGCCTCGCGAGCTCGGGCGCCAGATCGCGGAGGTCCTCCTCGATCGCGGCTTGGTTCTGCGACGTCGGCGGGACGATCTTGGCCTCGGTGATCGTGCCTTCGGCGTCGAGCGCGTACCGGTGGAAGAGCAGCCCTCGCGGCGCCTCGCTCGCGCCGAAGCCGGTGCCGGCGCGGGCGGGCGCCTCGACGAAGGGCGCGGCGGGGCGGGCGTAGCTCCGGATGATCCCGATCGCCTCGTCGGTCGCCTGGATGATCTCGACCAGTCTGACGAGGAGGCTCTTGAACGGGTTGTGGCAGGGCGGCTCCAGCCCGATCGACCTCGCGGCGCGCTGGGCCTCGGCGCCGAGCCGGTCGAAATTCAGATTGAAGCGCGCGAGCGGCCCGCAGAGATAGCTCCCCCGGCCCACGTGGCGCGACCGGAGCGCGCTCGACCAGGGCACGTGCTCCTCGGCGAAGTGGGCTTCGTACTCGTGGACGTCGACGTCGAGCCCCTTGGACGAGACGACCCGCCCGTCGACGACCGCGTACTCGTCGGGGCGCTGGAGCGCCACGAGCTCGTAGTCGCGCTGGAGCTCGGGGAACGTGAAGCCGGCCGCCCAGCGGAGCGCGGCGTGCGCGTCCTCGAGGGCGCGCTCGAGACCGGGCAACAGCGCCTCGAGCTCGCCCGCCGTCGGCGCGCGGTAGAAGCCGCCCACGCGGACGTTGACGGGGTGGATCTCGCGGCCGCCGAGGAGCGCGACGATGGCGTTGCCCGCCTTCTTCATGGCGAGCCCGCGGACCACCCACTCCTTGTGGTCGCGCGCCATGGTGACGGCGTCGGGGTAGCCGAGGAAGTCGGGCGCGTGGAGGAGGAACACGTGGAGCGCGTGGCTCTCGATCCACTCTCCGCAGTAGAGCAGCCGCCGCAGCGCGCGGAGCTGCCCCTCGACGCGGACGCCGAGCGCGTCCTCGATCGCGTTGCAGGCGCTCGTCAGGTACGCGACCGGGCAGATGCCGCAGATGCGCGAGGTGATGTCGGGCGCCTCGCCGAGGTGGCGGCCGCGCAGCAGCGCCTCGAAGAATCGGGGCGGCTCGAAGATCGAGAGCTCGACCCGCTCGGCCTTGCCTCCCGCGAGGCGGATCGTCAGCGCGCCCTCGCCCTCGACGCGGGCGAGGTAGTCGACCCGGATGGTCCTCGGCTCATCGCTCATGGGCCTTGCTCTCCCGCTCGAACTCGGGCGCCGCGGCGTTGAACGTCCTGAAGACGCGGACGATGTCGCGCTCGGGCACGCCGGCGGCGCCGAACGCCCGGGCCAGCGACGCCGTGTTGGGCGCCTCCTGCGGACCGAAGCAGCCGTAGCAGCCGCGCTGGTACGTCGGGCAGAGCGCGCCGCAGCCGGCGTGGGTCACCGGCCCGAGGCAAGGCGTGCCCGTCACCATCACGCAGACGTTGCCGCGCAGCTTGCACTCGACGCAGACGCTGTGCGACGCGACCGCGGGCTTGCGGCCGTGGAGGAACGCCGAGATGACCTCGAGGAGCTGGCGCTTGTCGACGGGGCAGCCGCGCAGCTCGAAGTCGACGGGCACGTGGTGCGCGATCGAGGTCGAGGTCGCCAGCGTCTCGATGTACTCGGGCGACGCGTAGACGACCGAGAGGAACTCGCGCACGTCGGCGAAGTTTCGCAGCGCCTGGATGCCGCCCGCCGTCGCGCACGCGCCGATGGTGACGAGCGCCCTGGAGCGCTGGCGCACGTCGCGGATCCGCTCGGCGTCGTGGGGCGTCGTGATCGAGCCCTCCACCAGCGAGAGGTCGAACGGCCCGTCGCTCTCGTGGCTCGTCGCCTCCTTGAAGTAGGCGATCTCGACGGCATCCGCGAGCGCGAGGAGCTCGTCCTCGAGATCGAGAACGCTGAGCTGGCAGCCGTCGCACGAGGCGAACTTCCAGACGGCGAGCTTGGGCTTGTCGTGTCGTGTCACGGCTAGAGCTCCCTCACGGTGAGCATCGACCTCACCCGGTCGTAGCGGAGCACGGGCCCGTCCTTGCACACGAAGCTCGGCCCCAATTGGCAGTGGCCGCAGAACCCGATGGCGCACTTCATGTTGCGCTCCAGCGAGACGTGGACGCGATCCTCGGGGACGCCGCGGCGCTCGAGCTCGCGGACCGTGAAGCGCATCATCACCTCCGGGCCGCAGACGAACGCCGTCGCGCGCGCCGGGTCGAACGCGGCGGCCCGAAGCAGGGCGGGGACGACGCCCACGTGGCCCTTCCAGTCGGGGCCGGCGTTGTCCACCGTCTCGAGGAGCTGCAGGCGCGGGTCGGCCCGCCACCTCGCGAGCTCGGCGGCGTAGATCCGGCCGGCGGGGGTGCGCGTTCCGTAGAGCAGGCACACCCGGCCGTAGTCGCTCCGGTGCCGGAGCGCGTGGTAGAGCGCCGGCCGCAGCGGGGCGAGGCCGAGCCCGCCGGCGACGAGCAGGAGATCGCCGCCGCGTGCCTCGTCGACGGGCCACGGGCGCCCGTAGGGGCCGCGCACGCCGACGCTGCCTCCCGGCGGGACCGCGCGGATCGCGCGCGTCACGGTGCCCACCACGCGGATGGTGTGCACGAGCGGCGCGGGCTCGGCCGGATCGCCGCTCACCGAGATCGGGACCTCGCCGACGCCGAAGGCGTAGAGCATGTTGAACTGCCCGGGCGCGAAGCGGACCCCGGGGGCGTCGAGGTGCATGGTGAACGTGTCCTCGGTCTCGTCGGCGAGCGAGAGCACGCGCGCCGGCGTGAGCGCGAACGGCTGCGGGCCGGTGACCGCCAGCGCCGTCATGAGGCCGTCCTGTAGACGTCGAGCCGCTGCAGGCGCACGCGCTCGAGCCGCTCGTAGAGCTGGCCCACGAGCTTCTTGAGCACGAGGTAGCCGCGCTCGGGGTTCTCGTCGAGCCGCGTGCGGAGGCAGCGCGCGTCGAGCGCGACGGCCGAGACGTCCTCGACCGCGCGGGCGTCGAGGTGCCAGCGATACGGCGGGAACAGCCACGACAGGCCGAGGATGTCCCCGCCCTCGAGCGTCTCGATCGCGAGAGGCCCACGAGGCGGGACGACGATCTCCAGGTTCACGCGGCCGGAGCCGAGCAGGTAGAGCGAGTCGGCCTCGCC
The DNA here is from genome assembly GCA_964372055.1 of uncultured Polyangiaceae bacterium. Lineage (GTDB taxonomy): Bacteria > Myxococcota_A > Polyangia > Polyangiales > Polyangiaceae > CAYJPW01. Next base: position 11,275 of record CAYJPW010000082.1, on the reverse strand, counting down.
GCCCTCGCGGAAGACGTAACCGCCCGCGCGGACCGTCACCTCGCGCGCGCAGCTCGCGAACGGCACGAGCCCGGCCTCGGCGAGGCCTTCGAAGAACGGGTGCGTGGCGAGGCTCTTGGCGATCGTCTCCATCGTGGTCCTCCTCAGCCGCCTCCGGTCGCGTCGGTCGCGCGGATGGCCGCGACCTCCTCCGTGATGTCGATCCCTACCGGGCACCAGGTGATGCAGCGGCCGCAGCCGACGCAGCCCGAGGTGCCGAACTGGTCGATCCAGCTGGCCAGCTTGTGGGTGAGCCACTGGCGGTAGCGGGAGCGCAGCGACGAGCGGACGCTGCCGCCGTGGAGGTACGAGTGGTCGAGCGTGAAGCACGAGTCGTAGCGGCGCGCACGCTCGGCCGTCTCGCCCTCGAGGTCCGTCGTGTCCTCCACGGTGCTGCAGAAGCAGGTCGGGCAGACCAGCGTGCAGTTGGTGCAGCCGAGGCAGCGGTCGGCCACGTCGTCCCAGCGCGGGTGCTCGAGGTTGCGGTAGAGGAGCTCCTTGATCCCGCCGGTGTCGAGGGTGCGGCCCATGCGACGCGCGGTCTCGGCCACGATCGCGTCGGCGCGGCGCACGTCCTCTTCCTCCGCGATCGCTCGGCCGACGCGCTCGAGCAGCGCGGCGCCGGCCGGGCTACCCACCTCGACGACGAACCGGTGCTCGCCGTCGGTGATTTCGGTCAACGCGAGGTCGAACCCGGCCGTGGCGCGCGGGCCGGTCCCCATCGAGACGCAGAAGCACGTCCCGCCGGCCTGCCCGCACTGGACGGCGATGACGAACAGCCCGCGGCGTCGGGCGGCGTAGTCCGGGTCGGGGTCGGTCGCCGAACCCTCGACGAAGACGCGGTCTTGCACCTCCATGCCGGCGAGATCGCACGCGCGGGCGCCGAGGACGGCCATCTTGGGCGCCTCGCGCGGCGCGTCGATCGCGGCGAAGCTCGAGTCCTTGCGGCGCAGCCGGACCAGCGGCAGCCGCGGCACGAAGAGCAGCTGCCGGAGCGAGTGCGGGCCGTTCGAGAAGCCGAAGAGCGCGTCGTCGGCGCGCCGGCGCAGGCGGTAGCGCCCAGGCGCCTGCTCCTCCGTCAAACCGCGCGGCAGATCCGCGATGCCGCGGATCTCGTCGAGCACGATCGCTCCATCGCGCGCCTGGGGACCGACGACACGGTACCCATCGCCGCGCAAGAGCTCGATCAGACGCCCGAGCCCGTCGATCGACAGGATGGCGCGGGCGCCCGCGGCGTCGTCGTTGTTGGTCGGTGTCCCGCTCACGGACGCACCTCACCTCCCGGCATGGCCTCATCATCTTGTGGAGCCGAGGGCGAGCGGCAAGGGGGCGCGCGCTCCGGCTACGATCGGTTCGGGCCGTGCCAGCTCTGCAGGATCTGCACGTAGTTGCCGCGCTCGTACGCCGACGGATCCGGGCAACGCGCGTGGTTCATGCTCCCCTGGAGGTCGGAGAGGCGCGCGTACTCGTGAGCCTCGAGCCAGCTCCGGAGCATGTCGAGTACCTCGCGCAGCCGGCCGGGCCCGTGACGGAGCAGCGCCGAGACGAGCTGCACCGCGTTCGCCCCGGCCATGAGCGCCTTCACCGCGTCGAGCGCGCCGTGGACGCCGCCGCTCGCCGCGAAGGACAGCTTCGAGCGCGGCGAGAGGATCGCGAGCCAGCGCAGCCTGAGCGGGAGCTCGCTCGAATCCGAGAGGCGCAGCTCGCGATCGAGCTCGAGCGCCTCGACGTCGATGTCCGGCTGGTAGAACCGGTTGAAGAGCACCACGCCCGCGACCCCGGCCGCTTCCAGTGCGCGCACGAACGCCGGCAAGGACGAGTAGAAGGGCGAGAGCTTGACCGCGATGGGGATCTTCGTCGCCGCGCGCACCGCGCGCACGATCTCGAGCTGGCGCTGCTCGAAGGCGCCGCCGTCGACGGCGGGATCGGTCGGCAGGCCGTAGAGATTGAGCTCCAGCGCGTGCGCGCCCGCCTGCTCGATGAGCCCGGCGTGGCTCACCCACCCGCCGGGCGTCTGGCCGTTGAGCGAGCCGATGACCGGGACCGCGACCGCCGCGCGGATCTTGCGGATCTGCTCGAGGTACGCGTCGGGTCCGAGGGCGAAATCGATCGTCGCCGGGAAGTACGACTGCGCCTCGCCGTGCTCGTGGCCGTCGAGCATGCGATGCGCCGCCATCTGCTCGAGCGAGAGCTGCTCCTCGAACAGCGAGTGCATCACGATCGCGCTCGCGCCCGCGTCCTCGAGGCGGCGGACGGTGTCGAGGTCGTCGACGAGCGGCGAGGCGCCCGGCATGAGCGGGTGGGCGAGGCGGAGGCCGAGGTAGGTCGTGGAGAGGTCCATGTCAGCTCTCCCCCTTGCCGGCCGACCGCGCCTGCGTCTCGAGGTGGACTCTGGCGAGCTGCTCGTAGAGGGTTCGCCGCCGCGCGGCGTTCTCGTCGGCCGCGGCGAGCAGCATCTCGTAGCGCTTGGGATCGCGGAGCTCGACCATCCGGAAGCGTCCCTCGTTCTTCATGTAGTCGCGCGCGTGGAGCTTCGGCGCGGCGGAGTCGAGCTGCAGCGGCGGCTCGCCCTGGGCGACGCGGCGCGGGTCGAAGCGGTAGAGCGGCCAGACGCCGGACTCGACCGCGAGCCGCTGCTGGTCGGCGCCGCGGGACATGTCGTAGCCGTGCGCGATGCAGTGGCTGTACGCGATGATCAGCGACGGCCCCGGGTACGCCTCGGCCTCGCGGAAGGCCTTGAGCGTGTGGGCGTCCTTGGCGCCCATGGCGACGCTCGCGACGTAGACGTGGCCGTAGGTCATGGCGAGCAGGCCCAGGTCCTTCTTGCCGGTGGCCTTGCCGCTGGCGGCGAACTTCGCGACCGCGCCGATGGGCGTCGCCTTGGACTGCTGGCCGCCGGTGTTGGAGTAGACCTCGGTGTCGAGGACGAGGACGTTGACGTCGTGGCCGGCGGCGAGCACGTGGTCGAGCCCGCCGTAGCCGATGTCGTACGCCCACCCGTCGCCGCCGACGATCCACACCGACCTCTTCACCAGCGCGTCGGCGAGCGTCTCGAGCCGCCGCGCGCGCGGATCGGCGACGCCGACGAGGCGGCGGCGGAGCTCGGTCACGCGCGCCCGCTGCTCGACGACGCCCGCCTCCTCGCTCTGATCGGCGTCGCAGATCCCGCGCACCAGCTCGCCGCCGAGCTGGCCCGCGAGCTCGGCCACGAGGCGCAGCGCCTCGCCGCGGGCGGCGTCGACCGCCATGCGGAAGCCCAGACCGAACTCGGCGTTGTCCTCGAAGAGGGAGTTCGACCACGCCGGGCCGCGACCGCAGGCGTCGGCGCGCCAGGGCGTCGTCGGGAGGTTGCCGCCATAGATCGACGAGCACCCGGTCGCGTTGGCGACGAGGGCGCGATCGCCGAAGAGCTGGCTCATGAGCTTCAGGTACGGCGTCTCGCCGCAGCCCGAGCAGGCGCCGGAGAACTCGAAGAGCGGCTCGAGGAATTGCGAGCCCTTCACGTCGAGGTGCACGCGCGACCGCGGCGCGTACGGCAGCTCCGAGAAGAACGCGTACCCCGCGCGCTCGGCCTCCTGGCGCGGCGCGAGCGGCACCATGTCGATGGCCTTGTGGCGCGGGTTGGTCTTGTCCTTCGCGGGGCAGAACGCGACGCAGAGGCTGCAGCCGGTGCAGTCGTCGGGCGCGACCTGGAGGGTGTACTTCCACCCGACGCCCGCGCGGGCCTCGCCCTGATCCTTGCCCTTGAAGTCGACGGCGCGGAAGCCGTTCGGCGCGTCCGACAGCTGCGCCGGGTCGACGAGCTTCGCCAGGATGGCCGAGTGCGGGCAGACCAGCACGCACTTGTTGCACTGGATGCAGACCGCCGGATCCCAGCCGGGGATCTCGCGCGCGAGGGCGCGCTTCTCCCATTGCGAGGTGCCGGTCGGCCAGGTGCCGTCCACCGGGAACGCGCTCACCGGCAGGAGATCCCCCTTGCCCGCGAGCATCACGGCGGTGACCCGCTGCACGAACTCCGGGGCGCGCGGCGGCACCGCCGGGCGGCGCTTGCGCACGCCGGCGGCGCCGGGGACCTTCACCTCGTGGAGGCGCGCGAGGGCGCCGTCGATGGCGGCGTAGTTGCGCTGGACGACCTCCGGCCCGCGCTTGCCGTACGCCTTGCGGACGCCGGTGCGGATGTGCTCCATCGCCTCCTCGCGCGGGAGCACGTTGGCGAGCGCGAAGAAGCACGTCTGCATCACCGCGCTGATCCGGCCCTCGAGCCCCGCCTCCTTCGCGACACCGAAGCCGTCGACGACGTAGAACCGCAGCCGCTTCTCGACGATGGCGGACTGGACCTCGGTGGGGAGCGTGTCCCAGACCTCGGCCGGCCCGTGCGGCGTGTTGAGGAGGAAGACGGCGCCGGGCGCCGCGACCTCGAGGACGTCTTGGGTCTCGAGCAGACCGGGCGCGTGGCAGGCGACGAAGCTCGCCTGCCGGATCTGGTACGCCGCCCGGATCGGGCGCGGCCCGAAGCGGAGGTGCGAGACCGTCACCGCGCCCGACTTCTTCGAGTCGTAGACGAAGTAACCCTGGGCGTAGCGATCCGTCTCCTCGCCGATGATCTTGATCGTCTGCTTGTTGCTCCCGACGGTGCCGTCGGAGCCGAGGCCGAAGAAGACGGCGCGGACGACGTCGTCGGGCTCGATGTCGAGTGCGGCGTCGTAGGCCAGCGAGCGGTGGGTGACGTCGTCGTTGATCCCGAGGGTGAAGTGGTTCCGGGGGCGCGCGGCGGCGAGCTCGTCGAAGACGGCGCGCATCATCGCGGGCGTGAGCTCCTTGGACGAGAGGCCGTAGACGCCGCCGACGATGCGCGGGGTCTCGGACCACGGCAGCTCGCCGTCGGCCATCGCCTGGTGGATCGCCGTCACCACGTCGAGGTGGAGGGGCTGCGCGGGCGCGCCCGGCTCCTTGCAGCGGTCGAGCACCGCGATCGACCGGACCGTCCGCGGGAACGCGGCGAGGAACGCGTGTCGATCGAACGGCCGGTAGAGCCGCACCTTGAGCACGCCGATGCGCTCGCCCCGCCCGACCAGCCAGTCGACCGTCTCGTGCGTCGTCTCGGCGGCCGAGCCCATGAGGACCACCACGCGCTCCGCCTCGGGGTGGCCGACGTAGTCGAAGAGCCGATAGCGCCGCCCGGTGCGCTTCGCGAAGGCGTCCATCGACTTCTGCACGAGGCCCGGGCAGGCGTCGTAGAACGGGTTGTGGGCCTCGCGCGCCTGGAAGAAGACGTCGGGGTTCTGTGCCGTGCCGCGGAGCACCGGCCGATCGGGCGTGAGCGCCCGCGCGCGGTGAGCCGCGATGGCCTCCTCGTCGATCATCGCGCGCAGATCGTCGTCGCCGACGACGGTGATGCGGGCGACCTCGTGCGACGTACGGAAGCCGTCGAAGAAGTGCAGGAACGGGATGCGCGTGTGGAGCGTGGCCGCGTGCGCGACGACGGCCAAATCCTGCGCCTCCTGCACCGAGCTCGAGCAGAGCAGCGCGAACCCGGTGCCCCGGCACGCCATCACGTCCGAGTGGTCGCAGAAGATCGAGAGGGCGTGCGTCGCGAGCGTGCGCGCCGCCACGTGCATGGCGAACGCCGTGAGCTCGCCGGCGATCTTGTAGAGGTTGGGGATCATCAGGAGCAGGCCCTGCGACGCGGTGAACGTCGTCGACAGCGCGCCGGCCTGCGCCGCGCCGTGGACCGCGCCCGCGGCGCCGGCCTCGGACTGGAGCTCGAGCACCGACGGGACCGTGCCCCAGAGGTTCTTGCGCCCGGCCGCCGACCACTCGTCCGCGAGCTCGCCCATCGAGGAGGCGGGCGTGATCGGGTAAATGGCGATCACCTCGCTGAGGCGATGGGCGACGGCGGCGACGGCTTCGTTGGCGTCGATGGTGGCGTGGTTGCGGTTTGCGCTGGTCAAGGGATCCTCGCGGGGGCGCTGCCGCGCCCGGGCGCGCAGGCCGCCTCGGCGGCCGCGCGAGCCTGGCGAGCGCGCCTTCGCCACAAGCAAGTCCAAGGCCGGCTCGCGGCCAGCCGAATCGGCCGCGCGCGCAAGCGCGGGGTGCGCGAGCACGCCCGCTCTTGCGCGGACGCGCAGGTCCTGCGCGCCGCGCCGATCGCGCGGCGCGTCAGACTTCGGCGCTGCCAGACTTGCGCGACGGGTGCCCGCCCGTCCTCGGCGAGCTCGAGCTCAGAAAGTCCAGCGCAGCCGGGCCGAGCCGGCCCCAACGCCGACCTCGGGCACGCTGGCGGAGCGATCGACGGGCCGCTTCATGGCGCCGACGATCCCCAGCGGCAGGCCGACCGCCATCATCACGCCCCCGCCGATCATCGTCGCGACCGACGCGGCGGTGTCGCTGCCGCCATCTCTGTACCCGGCGCCGCAATCGAAGCAGTCCACCGCGTACACCGTCGAGCTCGAGACGACGAAGAAGAACGCGCCGGTCGCGAGCAGGCCGGCGCCGACGCCCGTCATCGAGAATCCGACGATCATCATCGCGGGGCTCTTGCGCTCGGTCTGCGCCTCACGGTCGACGAAGACGACCGGTCGCCCGTACGGCGGAGCGTACGGCGGCGGGTAGGAGTAGCCACCGTAGGGCGACGGCGGAGGCGGAGGCGCATCGATGGCCGGGCTGCTCCCGCCGTAGGGGATCGCCTGCGCGTTCGCGACGGCGGCCGAGAGCATGGCGATGAAGAGCACGGAGAGGGCGAGCGAGCTGCGCATGAGACGTCTCCAAGCACCGTCGGTGCCACCTCGCCGGCCCTGGCGTTCCCGCGGGTTCTTGGGCACCGCGGGCGCCGCGGCCTGATCTCCGTCGGCGCGGCTGCGCCACGGTGTGCCCATCGACGTGGATCCCCGGTGGCGCGCGGGACCGACGGCTATGCTCAGGCCCATGTTCCGCTACGGTAACCTGCTCCTGGCCGCGCTCGGCGGCATCCTCATGATCGGCATGGGCGGCTGCGGCGGCGACGAGGCGAGCGAGACGTCGGGCTCGGGGTCCACGACCTCCGGAGCGGGATCGTCGACGACCGCCAGCAGCGGCGGTGGCGCCGCGGGGATCGGCGGCGGCGGATCCGCCTCCGGCTCGGGCGGTTCCGGCGCTGCAGGCAGCGGGGGCGCGGCGGGGTTCCCGTGGGACGGCGCCATCGATCCGGCGGGCGGCGCGCCCTCGACGCGCCTCACCCGCCACGAGCTCGGCACCACGACGGCGCCGCAGGGCTTCTACCAGTACGTCCCGCCCGGGTACCCGGCCGGCGTGAAATGGCCGCTGCTCGTCGCGCTCCACGGGGTCGGCGAGAACGGCAACGGGCAGAGCGAACTCGGCAACGTCATCGACGTCGGCATCGGCAAGCTCCTCGCGAACGACGCGTGGCCCAACGACCGCCCCTTCGTCGTCCTCGTCCCGCAGCATCCGGGCGGAGGCTGCCCGAGCGCGAGCGAGATCCACGCGTTCATGAGCTGGGCGCTCGCGAGCTACGCGATCGATCCGCGCTACGTCTACCTCACCGGGCTGAGCTGCGGCGCGATCGGCTCGTGGGCGTACCTCGATCAACAGCTCGACAGCCAGATCGCCGCGTTCGTGCCGGTGGCCGGCGACGGCAAGAGCGCCTGGAACGACAAGGGCTGCGAGCTCGCCAAGGTCGCGATCTGGGCGTTCCACGGCGACGCCGACGGCACGGTCGACGTCTCGGGCACGAACGTCCCGCTCGACGGCCTCGCCAGCTGCCCCTCGCCGCCGGCGAAGGAGATCAAGAAGACCATCTACCCGGGGGTCGGCCACAACTCCTGGGACATGACCTACGACCTCAGCGCGGGGCACGACATCTACACGTGGATGCTGGGCTTCACCAAGGCTCCCTGAGGCCTGCGACGAGGTCGACTCGTCAGCGCTTGCGCGCCGGCGAGCGCGGCGCGGGCTTCGCTGCGCCCTTGGCCGACCGGCGCTTCGCCCCCTTCGCCGGCGCGGCGCGGCGCGGCGCGAGCCGGAGCGCGTGCGGACCGGCGAGTCGAGCGCCGCGGCGAGCTTCTTCGGCGCGATCGCGCGGTAGCTCTCGAGGATCCACTCCTCGAGCATCTCGAGAGAGGCGGCTCGTCGGCGAGGCCGAGCTTCGACGTGACCCAACCGCCCCTTCCGAGCCCGTCGTACAGTCCCCGCCCGAGTGGTCGCCGACTCAGCGCACGCCGGCGACGGCGTCGAGCGCGCGATCGATCCAGGTGCGCTCGGCCTCGGTGAGCGGCGGCTCGCGGTCGATCGACGTGCGCAGCGGGCGCGCGCGGCCCTCGCCGAAGGCGCGCAGGTGGGCCGACGTCACCACGCCGGCGCGGCCGCCGGTCCCGAGGTAGAGCGCGAACAGATCCGGTCCGACCGCGCGCCGCGGCGCGGGGCGGACCTCGAGGTCGGCGCCCGAGGGGAGGCGCGCCGTGAAGCCGGCGACCGTGTGATCGACGGGGTCCTCCCAGGGATCCGGCGCGCCGCGGGCGCCGCCGGCGATCCATCGGTCGATGGTGAGATCGCGATCCGCCTGGGGCGCGAGCGCGAGCGAGAGGCCCTCGGGCGCGAGCGCCGCCTCGACGGCGGCGAGCGTGGACTCGCCGCTCGCGTGCACCAGCAGCGACGCGCGATCGAGGCGCGGCGCGCGCGGCGGCGGCGTGACCGGCCGGCGCGCAGGAGGATCGCGCGGGAGCAGGTTGCCCGGGTTCATGATCCCGGCCGGATCGAGGACGCCGCGGAGCGCGTGCACCATCTCCACGCCGAGGCCGAGCTCGGCGCCGAGCCGCGGCGCCTTGCTGCGACCGACGCCGTGGTGGTGCGACAGGGTGCCGCCCGCGCCGATCGCGGCGTCGAGGGCGGCGCGCCACGCGGCGTCGTAACGGGCCTCGGCGTCGGCCGCCGTGGAGCCGGAGCCCGCGAAGGTGAAGTAGATGCTGCAGCCGTCCGGGTAGGCGTGCGACATGTGCGCCATCACGAACACGTGCTTGCCCAGCGCCGCGCGCACGTCGCGGTAGAGGCCGTCGAGGCGCGACCACGTCGCCGAGACCTCCATCGTGTCGGCGAACGCGCCCGCCATGAACATGGGCGCCTGGCGGTAGCTCACGGCGTAGCGGTGCTCGAGCCAGCGGCGCGCCGGGCCCTCGCCCAGCGAGCGCGCGCCGAGCCTGCCCGCGATCCCGGCGACGCGCTCGGCGTCCTCGCGGCAATCGGCCGCCTCGCCTTCGAAGACGACCACGAGCATGGCGCCGCCGAGGAGACGATCGCCGAGCGTGTCGATGACGCGGTTGAGCGCGCCGGGCACGCGCAGGAGCGTCCGCAGCGCCAGGGCGCCGGCCCCGGGCGAGCGCGACCGGCGCGCCTTCGCCGAGGCGACGTCGGCGGCGCTCGGGCTCGGGTGCGCGGCCTCGTGGGCCGCGCGCCGCGCCTCGCGCGCGCCGCCCATGCGGGCGATCATCGAGTCGAACGCGTCGTAGAGGCGGCAGACCGCCGGCCGGAGGCCCGCCTGGAAGATGGCGCGGATCGCCTCGGCGCCATCCTGCATCGACGAGAACGAGAACGAGAGGAAGGCGCGCGCCGCCGGCGCGGGGTGCAGGCGGAGCCGCGCCGCGGTGATGACGCCGAGCACGCCCTCGCTGCCGGTGAGGATGGGGGTGAGGTCGGGGCCGTGCACGCGCCGCTCGAAGCGGACCACCTCGCCTCGTCCGACGACGCACTCGAGCGAGGCCACCATGTCCTCGATCTTGCCGTAGAGGCCCGAGCACTGGCCGGCGCCCCTCGCCGCCACCCAGCCGCCCACGGTGGAGCAGAGGATCGACGAGGGGAAATGGCCCGCGGTGAAGCCCTCGCGGCCGAGGTCCTCCTCGAGCGTGATGCCCATGGCGCCGGCCTCGACCTCGAGCGCGGGGGCGGCGCGATCGAGCGCGCGCCAGCGGCGCATCCGCTTGAGGTCGAGCACGACGGTGCGCTCGTCGGGGAGCACGCCGCCGCACACGCCCGAGCCGGCGCCGAAGGGGACCAGCGGGATGCCCTCGCCGGCGCAGAAGCGGACGACCTCGGCGACCTCGGCGGTGCTGCCCGGCCACACGATCGCCCCGGGCCGGTGCTCGGCGATGCGCCCGTCGCGCACGGCGATGTGGTGGCGGGGCCAGAGATCGCGCGAGTAGGTGATGCGATCGACGGCCGATGCGCTGCGGGGCACGCCGGGGAGCGCCTTCGCGAGATCGGTGACGAGGTCGGGCACGCCGCCTCTCTACCTGGGCTAGCTCCGCTCGGCGAGCACGATGATCCGCGGCGACTCGGAGCCGAAGAAGACGCCCGGGTGCGCCGGGTGGCCGGTGACCTCGACGACCTTGAAGCCGCAGTCGTGGAGCATCTTGCCGAGCTCGTGCAGCGCGTAGAGGCGGATCGAGTAGTCGAGCTCGCGCGACCGGCCGTCCTCGAACATCGCCGTGCGCTTGACCCGGAGGCGGCTCGAGAAGAAGTCGACGTGCATCTCGTCCATGCACACGCAGCCGTCGCCCTCGAACCAGACCAGGCTCGGCTGGCGCGGGGCGACGTAGTCGCGGTTGACCACGTCGAGCAGGAGCATGCCGCCCTGGCGGAGCGCGCGGTGGGTGCGCTGCAGGACCGAGACGTTCTTCTCGTCGTCGAAGTAGCCGAAGCTCGTCGACCAGCAGTAGACGCCGTCGAACATCTCGTCGAAGGCCATCTCGCGCATGTCGCCCTGGAGGAAGTTGAGCTTCTGGCCGCGCTCCTGCGCCTCGTCGGCGGCGCGCGCCAGCATCGCGAGCGAGAGATCGTAGCCGACGACGCTGTAGCCGCGGCTCGCCAGCTCGACCGCGTGCCCGCCGGCGCCGCAGGCGAGATCGAGGATGACCGCGCCCTTCTCGACGCCGAGGCTCTCCTCGATGAAGTCGACCTCGCGATGGGTGAACTTCGGCTCGGGCCGGTCCATCGTGCGCAGGTAGTCGTCGCCGAAGAGCTCCTCCCACCAGGGCTTCTGGCGGCGGCGCGCGGCGGGCTCGAGGCCGGAGGCCGGAGGCGGCGCGGCGGCCGCGCGCGCGTCGGCGGCGGCCGGCTGCGCGGCGGCGGCGGATTGCGCCGCGACCGGCTGCGCCGCAGCAGGCTGCGCCGCCGCAGGCTGCGCGGCCGTGGGGTGCACCGGGGCGGCGGGCTGGGGCGCGGGCGCGGCGCCCCGCGGGGGGGGCGGGGC
>CAYJPW010000081.1:0-45855 GCA_964372055.1 uncultured Polyangiaceae bacterium | reverse complement strand
CCGCCCGCACCCGCGCCGGCGCCCCCACCCGCGCCGCCCGCTCCGCCGGCGCCCCCACCGCCGCAGTTCGCGATCCCGGCGTTCTGGCAGAGCGAGCCGACGCACGTGTCCGCCGTGCACGGGTTCCCGTCGTCGCAGTCGGCGTCGACGGCGCAGCCCTGGCAGCTCACGTCGAGCACATCCGTCGAACCATTGCAGTCGTTGTCGATCCCGTCGGAGCAGGTCGCCGCTCCGGGCGGTCCCTCGAGCGTCGGCGAGCCCGGGGTGCAGGACGCGGCGCCGCCGATGCACACCGAGGAGGCGACGCACGCGCCCTGCCCGCAGGTGACCGGCGCGTAGTCCTCGTCGAAGAGCCCATCGCAGTCGTCGTCGATCCCGTCGCAGGTCGCGTCGACCGCGCTGGAGGCGGTGCAGGCGTACTCGCAGCCGTTGGCCGGGTTGGCGTCGAGATCGACGTGCCCCGGATCGCAGCTCGCGATGCCGCAGGCGCCGCCCAAGCAGTCGCCGGTCGCGCCCGGCGGATCGCAGATGACGCCGCAGCCGCCGCAGTTCGCCTCGTCGGTCAGGAAGCCGGCGGCGTCGTACTCGCAGCCGTCGGCGACGAGCCCGTTGCAGTTGGCGAACCCGGGGTTGCAGCTGCCGATGCCGCAAACGCCGCCCGAGCAGGCGCCGCTGCCATTTGCCGGCGCGCAGACCACGCCGCATCCGCCGCAGTTGGAGGTGTCGTTCATGAAGCCGGCGTTCTGGTACTCGCAGCCGTCGCCGGGCAGCCCGTTGCAGTCGCTGTGGCCGGGATCGCAGGCGCCGACGCCGCAGGCGCCGCCGTTGCAGAGGCCGCTGGCGAAGGGCGGATCGCAGACGAGCCCGCAGCCTCCGCAGTTGCCCTCGTCGGTGGCGAAGCCGGCGTTCGCATACTCGCAGCCGTCGGCGGCGAGGCCATTGCAATCGCTGAACCCCGGCGGGCAGCTGTCGATGACGCAGCCCCCCGCCTGGCAGACGAAGCCCGGCGCGCAGGCGAGCCCGCAGCCGCCGCAGTTGGCGGGATCGCTCGCGAAGCCGGCGGTCGCGTACTCGCACCCGTCGGCGACGAGGCCGTTGCAGTTCGCGTACCCCGGGCTGCAGACCCCGAGCCCACAGGAGCCGCCCTGGCAGTCGCCCGTCGCGTGCGCGGGCGCGCAGAGCACGCCGCAGCCGCCGCAGTTGGCCTCGTCGTTGGCGAACCCCGTCTCCGGGTACTCGCACCCGTCGGCGTAGAGACCGTCGCAGTCGCTGTAGCCGGGATCGCACGCCGCAACCACGCAAACGCCGAGGTTGCACCCGGGCGCGCCGTTCTGCACGACGCACACCACGCCGCACGCTCCGCAGCTCTGGATGTCGCTCGAGAGGTCCTGCGCGGGGTTGTAGTCGTCGGGGCAGATGTCCTGCCCGTCGTAGATCCCATCGCCGTCGGTGTCCTGATCGTAGAGCGTGGTCGTCGTGTTCGACGCCATGCTGAACGGGTTGAGCCCGACCTTGTAGTCGAGGCTCGCGGTGTTCTCGTAGGTGATCCCCGGGACCAGGAGATCGACCGTGAAGCTCACGCTGCCCGCCTCGTTCGCGCCGAGGTTCCCCAGGCTCCAGGTGACCACGCCGTTGGCGAACGTCCCGCCGTTGGTCGCCGAGACGAAGGTCGAGCTCGGCGGGATGGCATCCTCGAGGACGGCGGCGAGCGCCACCGAGGGGCCGAGGTTCACGTAGGTCAAGGTGTACGTCAGGATCGGCACCTGGGTGGTCAGCGGCGCGCTCTTGAAGAGGGAGAGCTGCGGGAATCCGCCCTGCGTCGCGCAGGTCGAGTCGAAGAGCGAGTTCAGGAAGAGCCGCGTCCCCTGCGACTTCGGGTTGCTGCTGATCGGCAGGTTGGTCTCGTACTTGTGCCCGCCGAGGTAGCTGACCTTGCCGAGCGTGCCGCAGACTTCGACGTTCGGCGGACAGACGCCGTCGATGAAGCCGGTCATCCACAGGTCGTGCGTCCCCTCCGGGGCGCCGGCGGCGGTGATCATGGTGATGCCGCCGGCCTTGTAGCTGTCGCCGACGGGAAGAGCATAGGCGGGCTCGCTGCCGCCCACGGTCGCGAAGTTGCCGTCGATCTGGGCGAACGGCGAGTCGAAATGGTGGAAGTCGACCGCATTCGGCTGTGGCTTGATCACGTAGCCATTCGGCGTGAGGAAATGGCCGTACGGCACGAGGTTCTCGTAGGCGTTGACCGCCTGGCACTCGGCGAAGAAATGGGTGGGGTGCGTCAGGTACTGGCGCACCTCGGCGACGACCTCCGGGTTGGCGACCGCGCTGGAGACGTTCCAGTGCATCGACATGAGCTGGCAGTAGACGGGGTCGCCGTCGGCATCGAAGAGCTTGCCGTCGGCGTGGCTCTGCGCCGTCGGCCCGGCCACCTCGAGCGGATCGAGCATGTCGGGGCTGTTGTTCGGCCACGTCGGGTCGAGCGTCGAGTCGGGGATGCCCGCCGCCACGAGGTAGCCACGGGCGATGTCCTGGTTGCCGTCGGCGAACATGGCGATGTTGGGCGCGACCACCAGGTACTTGGCGACGTCGGCGGTGAAGGACGCCGTCGCCTCGTGGACCTTCGTCGCCGGGTTCGCCGCCTGCCACGCGTCGATGATCGGGAGCGCCGCGGCCTTGTCGGCGGCGTCGATGATCCAGGGGCCGCCGCGGTAGCCGTAGCTCGCGATGACCGCGTTCGTCTGGTGGTCCTTCGCGGTGGCGACGAAGTCCACCGCCTGGAACGCCTTGCCCGGCTTGATGATCCACCGCACCGGGACGCCCTGGCGCAGGAGCGCGTACACGAGGCCGTAGGCCCGGAACATGCCGCTGTTCTGGTAGGTCGTGTCCATCGGGATGATCAGCGATCCCGGCGCGAATCCGTCGGCGCGCGCGTGGGCGCCCGCGAGCAGGAGGGAGACGGCAGCGCACGACGCGACGACTCTCTTCATGGTCGACCTCCAGATCCGGTCACGGCCGAAAATCCGCCACCTTCATCCTCGCCGATCTCCGGGGGCAGCGGGGATCGTTTCGCGCGAGGAGGTGCCCCGAACGCAGGCCGCTTGCTCCCGCTCAATCCTTGGCCGCCTTCGGCGCCCCAGGGCGCGCGGCGCCGGGCTCCTCCTCGAGGATCAGGCGCTGCACGGCGAAGCTCTGGACGATGGCCGAGCGAGCGCGCCCGTGCGGCTCGCGGCCCCTCCCCGAATCGCCGCAGGAGGCGGCGAGCAAGGTGACGAGCGCGTCGACCAGCCCCTCGCGACGGACAGCGGTGACGTCGATCGGGCATCCCGGATGCTCGTCTGCGCGGCATGCTCGTCGTAGTGCCTCGGGGACCGCCCCGTAGCTCACGTGGTAAGCGGAAAAATCCGACGGTGCTGGGCGGATGGTGGAGCCCCGAACCAGCGACCTGGGTAGCCTGAGCCCGTGAGCCCTCCGCTTCCCTCGAGGCACCTACCGGGCTCGTGAGCGCCTTGCCGCACATCCCCGCACGTCCCTCGCTCGGCCCGACCGACGCCGCGCTCGTGGTCTCGGCGCGCGCCGGCGAGGCGTGGGCTCGCGAGGCCCTCTTCCGGCGGCACGCGCGGATGGCCAACGGCCTCGCCTTCCGCCTGCTCGGCCGCGATCAGGAGGTCGACGACGTCGTGCAGGACGCGTACGTGATCGTCCTCGATCGGCTCGACACGCTCGTCGATCCCCAGGCGTTCGCCTCGTTCCTGGCGTCGATCGTCGTCCACCGCGTGCGCCGCGTGCTCCGCAGGCGCAGGCTCGCGCGGCGCCTCGGGCTGCTCCCGCCCGCCGATCCGGCGGACGTGACCGCGCTGGCGGCGGCGACGGCGCCGCCCGACGCGCTCGCCGAGCTGCGCTCGCTCTACCGCGTCGTCGAGGAGCTGCCGACCGACGAGCGCCTCGCGCTCCTGCTCCGGCGGGTCGAGGGGCTCGAGCTCGGCGAGGTGGCCCGTCTTTGCGGCTGCTCGCTCGCGACGGTGAAGCGCCGCGTCGCCGCCGCCGAGCGCCGGGTGAGCCTCGCGCACGAGGAGCCTCCGAGCTCCGCGCGCGCCGCGGTGGAACCATCCGTGGGATCGCCGAGGAGGAGAGCATGAGCGACGCATCGACGACCGGCGAGGTCCGGGGGCTCGCGCGCTTCATCGAGCGCGAGGTGGACGAGGCTCGTCTCGAGCGGCAGTGGTCGGCGATCGCGGCGCGCGCCGGCGGCCGGCGCCTCTCCTGGGTCTGGGCCAGGTACGCCGCGATCGCGGCGGTGGCGCTCGTCGTCGGCCTCGTCGCGCGCGGCCGGCTCGCGGCCTCGCCGCCCTCGTCGTGGGACGGGGCGAAGCTCGCCACCGGCGCGGCGCCGGTCACGGTCGAGGTCGAGGGCGCCGCGATCCGGCTCGGCGCGGAGAGCCGCCTCTCGGTCGCCGAGATCGGCGCCGATCGGGTCACGCTCGCGCTCGAGCACGGCGAGGTCGCGCTCGACGTCCCCCACGTCGCCGGCCGGTCGTGGCTCGTGCGCGCCGGTCGCTTCGACGTGCGGGTCGTCGGCACGCGCTTCGTGGTGCGCCGGACACCGCGCCCCGGCCACGAGGACGCGGTGTCGGTCGAGGTGGAGCGCGGCGTCGTCGAGGTCTCCTCGAACGGCGGCGCGCCCGATGCGGTCCACACCTTGACCGCCGGCGAGAGCTGGTCGGCGTCCGGGCCGATCGCCGTCGATGCGCCTGCGGCCCACGAGCCCGCGGACATGGCGACGCCCCCGAGCGCGACGCCGGCCGCCGCGGAGACGCCCTCCGAGATCGCGACGGCCGCGCCGCCGCCGGCCGCGCCGCCTCCGCCCGCGGCCGCGCCGGGCTGGGAGGACCTCGCGCGCGCCAAGAAGTACAAGGAAGCCTACGCCGCGCTCGGGGCGGCGGGCTTCGCCGAGGCGCTCGACCGGTCCGGCCCGGAGAAGCTCTTCCGCATCGCCGAGGTCGCTCGCGCCGCGGGGCACCTCAGGGACGCCGAGCGCGCCTTCGACACGCTGCGCCGGCGGCACCGCGGCGACGCGCGGGCCGGGCTCGCGGCGTTCGAGCTCGGGCGCCTTCGCCTCGACAGCCTCGGCAACCCAGCCGGCGCGGCGGAGGCGCTCGGCGACGCGATCGCGCTCTCGCCGGGCGCCGCCTTCCGCGAGGACGCCGAGGCGCGGCGCGTTCACGCCCTTCACGCGCTGGGCAACACGGCCGCGTGCGGCAAGGCGCGCGACGCCTACCTCTCTCGCTACCCGTCGGGCGCGCACGCCGCCATCGTCCGCACGCTCTGCTCGACGCGATGAGGCGACGGCGTCCGACGATCGCAGCGCTCGCGGCGATTCTGGCGATCGCGGCCGCGGCGCGCGGCGCGAGAGCGCAGCCGTCGCGCGCGAGGCGCTGCGCCGCCGAGGGGCCCTGGGTGCTCGTCGTCGCGCCGGCGGCGGGAGTCGCCGGCCTCGATGTCCCGGCGTTCCTGGAGCGCCTCGGGATCGAGCTCTCCTCGCGCGGCATCGAGCTCTGCGTCGACGAGCCCGCGAAGGCGAGCTCGCCGCCCCTCGCGACCATCCGCCTCGCCGCGCCCGCGCCGGCGTCGCCTGGAGCGGCGCGCCCGGTCGCCGTCGGGCTCGACATCGAGGTGCGTGACGCGGTGACCGCCAAGCGCGTCGCCCGCGAGGTGGACCTCGCGGGCGTGCCGCCCGACGGGCGCTCGGTCGTGGTCGCGCTCGCCGCCGACGAGCTGGTGCGCGCGAGCTGGGCCGAGCTCTCCCTGCCGCGCGCGCCGCCGCCCGCGCTCGAGCTCTCGCCGCGCGCGCGCGAGGCGATCGCCCTCGCCACCGAGCCTCCGCCCCGCGCGTTCGGCGCGGGGCTCGGGGCGCGCGCCGGCGGCGAGTGGTGGACCGGCGGGCTCGCCCTCTACGGCGGCGACGCGACCGTCGCGCTCCGCCCCACGCCGGCGACGTCGATCGAGCTCGCGCTCGGCGCCCGCTTCGCGCCCGACGTGAGCGCCCCCCACGGCACGCTGGGCGCGAGCGCCATCACGGCCAGGCTCGGCGGCGGCGTCCGCCTCGCGCACGGTCCGGTCGACCTCTCCATCCACCTCCGCGCCGGCGCCTACCTGGTGAGGCTCGAGGGCGTGGCCGCGCCGGGCGCCCCGGAGGGCGAGGGGTCGTCGGCGCGGTCGGTCGCGCTCACGCTCGAGGCGGGGCCGGCGCTCGCGATCCCCCTGGGCGGGCGGGGCGCGACGCTGGTGACCGATGTCGGGCTCGCCGGCGCCATGCGCGGCGTCGCCGGGAGCGACGACGGCGAGGCGGTCGCGGGCGTCTCCGGGATCGGCGTGGTCGCGTCGCTCGGCTTCGTCGCGGAGGTGCTCTGAGTGACAATCGCACCCCCGCGTGAGCCGAGCCGGCCGCTCGAGGCACCTTCTCCGAGGCGCCGGGATCGAAGTCCGTTCGTCGGCGCGGCCTTCCTCCTGGTCGTGTGCGCCCACTGCACCGAGGAGCTCCAAGTGCTCTCCAGCCAAACCACGACCAGCGGCCCCGGCACGAGCGCGAGCGGTGCCGGCGGCGCGGGCGGCTCAGGCGGCGGCACCGCCGGCTCGGGAGGAGAGGGAGGATCGTCGTGCGGCCTCGCCGCGATCGGCGCGCCGTGCGAGGGCTCGTCCGAGTGCTGCTCGGGACTCTGCGCGCTCGATCCTACGCAGGCGCTCTCCTGCCGCCCCACCACCGGCTGCGCCGGCCTCGGCAGCGACTGCACCTTCGCCTCCGCGTGCTGCTCGCTCGCGTGCGCGCCCGGCGACGGAGGGCAGCGTACGTGCGCCGAGGCGCCGATCTGCGTTCCCGCGGGCGGCGCCTGCGCCACGAGCGGCGACTGCTGCAGCGGCCGGTGCGACGCAGCGTCGTGCCTGCCGAGCGCGGGCGCCTGCCTGCCCGCGGGCGAGGCGTGCGTCGGCGACGCCGACTGCTGCGGCAAGAGCTGCCGCCTCGGGCTCGACGAGGTGACTCGCTGCGAGCTCGCGCAAGGCTGCCGCGTGACCGGCGAGCAGTGCGCCGACGCCGCCGACTGCTGCACGGGCGAGTGCCGGCCCGACGGCAACGGCGTCGCTCGCTGCCGCGCCCTCGCCGGGTGCACGATGGCCGACGGCAAGACGTGCACTCGCCAGGCCGGCGAGGCGTGCGCGGGCGACGCGGAGTGCTGCACGCGCAAGTGCCGGGCGGGGACGGACGGCCTCAAGCGCTGCGCCTACCTCGGCGGCTGTCACCAGCAATGCGAGATCTGCTCGAGCGGCGCCTCGTGCTGCTCCGGGAGCTGCATGCCCGACGCCTTCGGCACGCTCCGCTGCGCGCCGGCGTTCGTCTGCATCCCCGAGGGCGAGGTGTGCGGGGCCGACTGCTGCCCCGCCGGCCCCGGCGGGCTCTGCGACGAGGTCGGCGCCCTGCCGCCGAAGCGCTGCCAGGCCGGAGCCGGCGCGTGCCTCGACGACGGGAGCGCGTGCGCGCTCGGGGACGCCTGCTGCGGCGGCTACTGCCTGCCGGGCGCGGGCGGCGAGCTCGCGTGCGCGAGCGCCTGCGCCCCCGACGGCGCCGCCTGCACGGCGCGTAGCGACTGCTGCGAGCCCTTCTCGGATTGCCTCTTCCTGGGCGGCGCGCCCGTGTGCGCCCCGCTCATCCATTGACGCGAGCCCAGGCGCGGTCCGCGCTCGCGGCCGCTCGAGACCGACCGGAGGAACGAATGAAGACCCGATCCAATGCGCGCTGGCTCATCGCCCTCCAGCTCACCCTCGCCGGCGCGGGCATCTTCGCCGCGTGCGGCGGCGACGGCGACGACACCTCGAGCTCGTCGACCACCGGCACCGGATCGGGCGCCGGGACCGCGACCGGCACGACCGCCACCAGCACCGGCACCGGCGACGT
This sequence comes from uncultured Polyangiaceae bacterium, assembly GCA_964372055.1. Classification (GTDB taxonomy): domain Bacteria; phylum Myxococcota_A; class Polyangia; order Polyangiales; family Polyangiaceae; genus CAYJPW01. The sequence goes on along the minus strand of CAYJPW010000081.1, from coordinate 37,910 downwards.
GGTGGTCACCGCGCTCGCGGTCGATCCGCCGAGCGCGACCCTGACGGTCGACCAGACCACGCCCGCCACGCAGGCCTTCAAGGCGATCGGCACGCTCGGCGACGGCACGAGCGTCGAGGTGGCGGCGACCTGGTCGGTCGACAACCCGGCGCCGGGATCGATCGACCCGTCGACCGGCCTCTACACCACCGGCAACGGCGCCGGCGGCAAGGTGGTCGTCACCGCTTCGTATGGCGGCAAGACCGCCACCGCCGATCTCACCGTCATCTTCGCGCCGAAGGTCGACGACGGCGACGTCCCCCCGGGCACCCCAGACCTCTTCGATCCGTCTCAGAACACGCCGCTCGACGCCGATCCGCTCTCGCCGGACATCGCCTACCCGTCGGACGGGACGATGTTCCCGACCAACATCTACCGCATCCTCTTCCAGTGGCGCGCCCAAGGCATGAGCGTGTTCCACCTGCACTTCGTCGGCGACTACATCGATCTCGACGTCTACACCGACGGGGCGAACCCGACCTGCGTCGCCGCCGCGAACGACGCCGGCTGCTGGGAGGCCACGCAGCAGGTCTGGTCGTGGATGGCGTCGTCGGCCGCGGGCGGCAAGATCAAACTCACCGTCGAGGCCGCGGATCCGGCGACGCCGGGCATCTACTACGTGGGCGACAGCATCGACGTCCTCTTCTCGAAGAACCCCGTCCCCGGGGCGATCTACTACTGGTCCACGACCCAGGCGGGCGTCATGCGCGCCGCCGTCAGCGACTCGGCGCCCGCGCCGTTCATGACCCCGACCGAGGTCGGCCAGTGCGTGGCGTGCCACACGCTCTCGCGCAACGGCAAGAAGATGGGCGCCGACGTGGGCGGCGAGAAGCTCTGGGTCGTGGCCGTCGACGGCAACGTGCCGCCGCCGGTCGTGTTCGACAAGAGCAACGGCCAGGACATCCCCAACGCGTGGAGCACCTTCGACTACGACGCGACGCGCGTGGTCAGCGCGAGCAAGGGCGTGCTCAAGCTGCTCGACGGCGACACGGGCGCGCCCATCGGCGGCGCCGGGAACGGGGTCATCGATCTCGGGGCGATGCACGGCACGCAGCCCGATTGGGCGCCGGACGGGCTGCACCTCGCGTTCACCTACGGCTCGTCCACCGCGGACCGCGGCGTCCAGGGCTCGTCGATCGCGATGCTCGACCACGCAGCCGACGCCTTCTCGAACCTGCAGGTCATCCGGCAGTCGGCGGCGAGCGACGACACCTACGGCTACCCGATGTTCGACCCGACGAGCCAGTGGATCGCGTACATGCACGCGACCGGCAAGAGCGACAAGAACCCGCTCGCGAAGCTCTACGTGGCGAAGGCTCAGGCCGGCGCGCCCGAGTTCGATCTCGAGAAGGCGAACACCGTCGTCTCCGACACCGTCGTCCCCTCCGGCGTCGCCAACAACATGCCGACCTGGGCCCCGCAGCCCGTGGCGGGCGACGTGATGTGGATCGCCTTCGCGTCGCGACGCGACTACGGCCTCGTGCTCACCCCCGGCTCGGCGATCGGCGACGACAAGCAGCAGCTCTGGGTCGCCGCGATCGATCCGGCCAAGCTCGGCGCCGGCGACCCCAGCTTCCCCGCCTTCCGCCTGCCGTTCCAGCTGCTCAGCGAGGACAACCACCGCCCGTTCTGGGCCGAGGACGCCCTCGACATCCCCGACGGGGGCGTGCCCGACGCCGGCGGCGACGCCGCGTGCAAGCTCCTCACCGAGGACTGCTCCACCGGCCCGTGCTGCGAGGGCACGGTGTGCGAGCCCAACGCCGACGGCACCGCCTACGTGTGCGTCGTCGCGCCGCCCGCTTGAGGCGCGCCGTGCGGGGGAAGGGCGTGCGCCTCGACCTTCCCGGCGGCGAAGTTGGTGCTGGGGCGCGACGTCTATTCGCCGGGGAACGCTGCCGAGGTCCAGATCGACACCGCCGCGAGCCCGCCGACGAGGTGCGCCGGCACGCAGAACGCGCAGCGGATCTCCGGGAGCGAGTCCGCGTTCCGAAGGCGGACCAGCTCGGGCGAGGAGACGGTCGTGCGCTCGAGGATCTCGATGCCGAAGACGATGTCGCAGTACGCGTCGCGGGGCTCCGAGGGGACGGGGAAATAGCGCCGTAGCGGGTGCTCGAGGCTCGAGTCCATCAACAGCCGCGCCGCCATGGCCCAGTCGACCTCGATGGCGCGGATGTCCGGGTGCACGGCGCTGACCTCGAGCTCGACGCGGGCGAGCATCGGTGCGGCGAAACGCGCCGGCAGCGCGTCGTGCAGGAGGCCTTGGACCTCGACGAGCGCGCGCCCCGCCGACACATCGGAGTCGAGGATGCCGTCGATGCACGCCTCCCACACGTTCGCGCGCGGACGCGCCATCGCGCCGAGGATCTCCCGCGGCGCGAGCGCGCAGGGCACGGTGCAGCCCCTGAGGGCGAGCTCGACGAGCTCGGCGAGCACCGTGTCGGGTGCGTGGGCGAGCCGCTCCGCGGTCCAGCGCCGCACGAACGACGGGTCGCGCTTCGCCGCCGCGCGATCGAAGGGGCGGCCGCGGAACAGCGGCTCGTAGAGCGTCAGGTCGGGCAGCTCGTCATACGTCGAGGGCGGGACGGGGAAGCTCACGAGCTCGGAGCCGAGGAACCCCACGCCATACAGGTCGCTCATGATGCCCTTCGCGAGGTGAATCGATCCAGCGGGGCGACCCGACTCGGCGCTCCTCCGGCTTCCCTACCACATGGCGATCGCAGCCTGGAGGCCGAGGAGCGTCGGCCCGGAGTCGACCGGCTCGCGGCCGGGCGCGATCGTCATCCCCGACGCGCGGCCAGGCGAGCGCCTGCGCTCACTCCACGCCGGCGCGCGGGGTTCGCACGTGCTCGGGCCGGACGCCGAGCCCGACCAATCGCGCCGGGACGCGGCGCAGGATGGGGAACCGGCGCACGAGCCGCAGCGCCACCGGGAGCCGCGCGCCCGGCGGGCGGCGCAGCAGCGGCCCGAGCGCGCGTTTGTGGATGAGCAGCTGGAGCCGCTGGATGACGCGGGTCGGCAGCTCGCGGCGGCGCTGCACCTCGCGCAGGTGAGCCGTGGCGAGCTTCCCTTCGCGCAGGGGCTTGGCGAGGATGTTGGCGGCGGCGACGGCGTCTTGGATCGCGAGGTTGATCCCGACGCCGCCGACCGGCGACATCGCGTGCGCGGCGTCCCCGATGCAGAGGAGCCCCTCGCGGTACCACGTCGAGAGCCGGTCCACGCGCACCGTGAGGAGCTTGACGTCGTCCCACGTGCGGATGGCGTCGACCCGCCCGGCCGCGAACGGCGCCACGGCGGCGAGATCGGCGCGGAAGGCCGCGAGGCCGCGCGCTCGGATTTGCTCGACCGTTCCCTTGGCGATGACCCGGCCGCATTGCCACTGGTCGGTCCGGTTGATCATCACGAAGATCTGGCCACCCTCGAAGCGGCCCATCGGGTCGACGGGATCGCCCGGCTCGCGCGGGATGCGGAACCAGAGCACGTCGATGGGCGCGCCGAGCTCTTCGACCTCGAGCCCCGCCGCCGCGCGCACCGTCGAAGAGCGGCCGTCGGCGCCCACGACGAGATCCGCGCGCACCTCCCTCGAGCCTCCGGCGCCGTCGACGCGGACGCCGGTGACGCGATCGCCCTCGCGGAGCAGGCCGGTCACCTCGGACTGCATGCGAAGATGGAAGCCCGGGTAGGCAGCCGCCTTCCTCGCGAGGAAGCTGAGGAAGTCCCATTGCGGCATGAAGGCGATGTACTTGGCGTGCGTGGGCAGGCGGCTGAAGTCGCTGATCACGATGTCGTACCCGCCCGTCTGCGCGCGCAGCAGCGGCGCCTTCTGGTGCGGGAGCGCGAGGAGCTCGTCGAGCCAGCCGAGCTCGTGCACGAGCTCGAGCGTGGAGGGGTGGATGGTGTCGCCCCGGAAGTCGCGGATGAAGTCGCCGTGCTTCTCCAGCACCTGCACGTCGAGGCCGGCGCGCGCCAGCAAGAGCCCCAGCATAAGACCCGCGGGGCCGCCGCCGGCGATGCAGCAGCGGGTGGAGGGGGCTTCGCGCGTCCCGTCGTCGTTCATTGGACTGAAGGTACGCGCGTTTCGCGGATGAGCCCGCGCGGCCCGACGCCGTCCGTCCGGAGCCTCTCCGGGATGTCCGGCGGCGAGCGCGTGCGCTCCGCCCCCGCTGCCCGGGCCAGCCGGGGCTATCGGCCGCGAGCGTTGGCTGACCGCGCCCGCGCGCCCGAAGATGCGCTCGGCGCCGCGGCCGTCACGGCTCGCAGCAGACGGTGATCGGCTTCGCCAGCGCCACGCCGCCGGTGGGCACGCCGCCGGACGCGGCGCAGTTGCCGCCGGCCGGCGCGCCCAGCCAGCGCGCGCTGTCCGCCGTGGCGCCGTTGAGCGAACAGCTCGGCACGCGCGGAATCACGGTGCTGGCGGCGGCTCCCTGGCAGGCGGCGGCGCCGCTGAAGACCTCGACCACGCCGCTGCAAATCCCGTCGGCGGCCTCCCCGCACGCGCACGCGGTGCAGCTTCGGTCGTCGGCGAGCTCGCCGTGCCGGCCGCGCCGCCGGCGCTCGCGGTGCTGCCGCCGGCGCCCGCGAAGCCGCCGGCGCCGGAGCCCGTCGTCGCGCCCTCGCCGCTCGGGTCCCACGGATCGATCCCGATCAGGACGCCGCCGGCGCGGAACGACGACCGCGATCCTGCGGAGCGTTCGGGCCCCGACCGGACCGGCGCGACCGGCGGCTCCCGCGGACAGCCCCGACCAGCCACGAGTCACGTTGGCAGCGTCGTTGCTTCTCCGTCCCGCAGTGACGAAGGAGGCTCGGGTGTCGCTTCGAATCGTCGCGTTCTACGGCTCGGTGCGCTCCGAGCGCCAGGGCATCCGGGCGGCGCGCTTCATCGTCGAGCAGTGCCGGCGGCGCGGGCACGAGGTCGCCCTCATCGACGCGGTCGAGTGGCCGCTGCCGCTGCTCGACCGCATGTACAAGGAGTACGCGCCCGGCCGAGCGCCCGAGATCACTGGCTCGCGCGCGCGGACCGCTTCCTCGGTGAGCTCGAGTGGTACGCCGAGGCGCTCCGCGCGGCCCGCGTCCGCGATGGGAAGCAGATCCATCCGCCGCGCAGCTTCTGCGAAGCCCAGCAGGCGGGCCCACGAGGAAGTGACGAGAGGAGGCTGGGGTCATGGGCGACGAGGCGAATCGAGACGAAGGGCCGCGTCCCTTCACCGTCGACATCGAGGCGGTCACGCTCGCGAACGACGACTACCGGGCCACGCTCTGGACGGGGAAGGAGCTCCAGCTCACGGTGATGAGCATCGAGCCGGGGCACGACATCGGACTCGAGGTTCACCCGGACCACGATCAGTTCCTGCGGGTCGAGGCCGGGAGAGCTCGGGTGCAAATGGGTCCCACGAAGGACGACCTCCCGTTCGATCGCGAGGTCGAGGACGACTGGGTGATCCTGGTGCCGGCCGGGTCCTGGCACAACGTCACCAACATCGGGAAGCAGTCGCTCAAGCTCTATTCGATCTACGCCCCGCCGGAGCACCCGCACGGCACGGTTCACGCGACCAAAGCGCTTGCCGAAGCGGCGCGCCGCTGACTGCATCGATGGGCCGACCACGAGCATCGCTGCGTCGAGCCGGCCGGGGCCGTCGCGAACGATTCACACCAGACCGACAAGGAGGGACATCCGCATGAGCAGCCAGCCGATTCGCGATCCCGTGAGCGATCCGCTCCTCACCCCCGACAACGCGGCCCTCGTCTTCATCGACTACCAGCCGCCGCAGGTGAACACGATCGCCTCGATGGATCGCCCCACGCTCATCAACAACGCCGTCACGCTCGCCAAGATCGGCAAGGCGTACGGTTTGTCGATCATCCTCTCGACCGTGAACGTCACCAACGGGGTCAATCCGGACACCATCCCCGAGCTCCGCGAGGTGCTCGGCGACGTGCCGTCCATCGACCGCACCCAGATCAACTCCTGGGAGGACGAGGACTTCGTGGCCGCGGTCAAGGCCACCGGCAAGAAGAAGCTCATCATGGCCGCGCTCTGGACCGAGGCGTGCCTCACGTTCCCCGCGCTCGACGCCATGCGCGAGGGCTACGAGGTCTTCCCGGTGGTCGACGCCGTGGGCGGGACGTCGGTGGTCGCCCACGAGATGGCGCTGCGGCGCATCGCGCAGGCAGGGGCGCAGCTCGCGAGCTGGATCCAGGTCCTGTGCGAGCTCCAGCGCGACTGGGCGCGCACGGCCACCGTCCCGGCGATGATCCAGATCGCCAAGGAGCACGGCGGGACGTTCGGCATCCAGCTCATCCTCGAGAAAGAGCGCCCGCGCCCCGCTCCGGCGAAGGCGGCGTAGCGGCGGCCGAGGCCCGCCTGCTCTGCGCGCGCGCCGGATCACGCGGCGCGCGTATCCCCGATCGGCGCCGCGGACGCGCGTCGGGCGGTGCGTCAGCGGATCCCGATCTTCTTGGGCGAGAGCACGACCTTGACGGGCTGCCCCTTGAGCTTCTTCGGCTTCGGCGGCAAGACGTCGACGGGACGGAGATCGCTCAGCGCGAGCGCGAGGAGCACCGTCCCGTCCGCCGCGAGGTACTCGAGCGTGCCGGACTTCTCCTTGTCCTGTCCGGCTTTGCCGTCGACGACGAACTGCTGGTGCCACGCGTACCAGTCGTCGGCCGTGTGCTCGGAGACGGTGACGACCAGGTTCGGGATCTCGATGCTCCCCGGCTCCTTGGTCGCGTTCGACGCAGGCGCCTGCTTGATCGTCACGGCCTCGAGCTTGGTGAGCTGCTTGCACGCCTGCTCGAGCCCGTCGATCTTCAGCCGGAAGTTGGACGGCAGCCACGTCTTCCCTTTGACGTCGTCCAGGGCCACGGGCGCCACGGGCGCGTTCCAGGCCGCGCCCGCAGGGTGCGCCAGCGAGAGGACGATCTGCGCGCCTGGACCGCTCGACGGCATGGCCGGCAGCGAGAGGGCCTCGATCGCCGCGGGGCCGAGCGCGCGCTTGTCCACGGTCACGTGCGTCGTCCCGTTCTCTTTGCCCGAGAGGAACGCCGCCAACCAAGGCTTGAGCTTCGGGACCGCCGAGGGCACGACGGCGAGCTTCGCGACCTTGGGCGAGCTCGCGCCCATCGACAGGAGCCCCTTCGAGGCGTCGAAGGCGACCGGATCCTCGGCGCCGCTCTCGCGGGCGACGAGCAGGGACGCGGCGACGAGGAGCGACGCCCGGAGACGACGTGAGACAGTCATGCGGAGACCCCCCTGCCGGTTCGGCGAAGCGCGAGCCGCTCGAGCGCAGCCTCGGCGTCGAACGCGAGTGGAGCAACGCCGATCGCCGGCGTCAACGCGCGCGGCCGACCCTCGCGGCGGTCTTCGCCGTGGCGCCGCGCTTCGCGCGCATCGCCGCGAGCCTCCGGGTGCGCTCCGAGCGCAGGTCGCCGGGCGTGTCGATCGCGTCCACGGTATGCTCGTGGCCGACGAAGCCGTGACCGTGACCCAGCTCGCAGCGCGGCTCTCGATCATCGCGGACCGCTTCGCCGTGTCCGGACCGCCTCTCCGCGGAGGCGGCAGCGACGTCTACCGGGCTCACGATCAGGTCACCGGCCGCGCCGTCGCGCTCAAGGTGGTGCGCGATCCGGCGCCGCACGGCGCCGCGCGCCTCGCTCGCGAGGCCGAGGTGCTGGCGCGCCACGACCACCCGGGGTTGCCCACGTACGTGTGGCACGGCGTCGACGGCGGAGGCCGTTCGTGCCTCGCGCTCGGCTGGATCGAAGGCCCGACCCTGGCCGAGCGACTGGCGGCGGGACCGCTCGGCCTCGACCAGACGCTGGTGCTCGCGCGACGGCTCGCCGACGTGCTCGCGTTCCTCCACGAGCGAGGTCTGGTCCACCGCGACGTCAAACCGGGCAACGTGGTGCTCGCGGGCGGTGACGTGGCCAACGCCACGCTCATCGATCTCGGGCTGGTGCGAGCCGACGACGAGGCCTCGGAGTGGACGCGAGCGGGCGAGCCGCTGGGCACGCCCGGGTACATGGCGCCCGAGCAGGCGAGAGGGCGGCTCGACGTCGACGCTCGCGCCGACGTCTTCGGCGCGGGCGCGGTGCTGTTCAAGTGCTTGACGCGCCGCGCGCCCTTCGTCGGCGAGACCATCACGGCGACGCTCGCCAAGCTGCTGTTCGAGCCGGCGCCGCGCGCGTCCTCGCTCGCGGTCGGGGTGCCGGGCTGGCTCGACGACCTGCTCGAGACGATGCTCGCCAAGGATCCCGGCGCGCGGCCGCGCGACGGTCGCGCCCTCGCCGACGCCCTGGCTCGAGCGAACCGAGACGCGGACCGCGCTTGGGCTGGCGCGGAGCGCAGCGGGGTCGGGCCGCGCACCGAGAGCGGCGAGCGCCCGGCGATCACCGCGGGGGAGCGGCGCGTCGCCGGCGTCGTGGTCATGTCGCTCTCCGACGGGCGGATCGCGCCCGACGAGGCCACGCGCTCGCTACCGGCGCCCGGCACGCCGGCGGACGCGGAGCTCGCCGCGCGGGCGCGAGCGGTGTGCGCCCGCCACGGCGCGGAGCTCGAGACCCTCGCGAGCGGCGTGCTCGTCGCGGCGCAGAGCCGCGGGGGCGGGGCCGACGAGCGGGCGGCGGCCGCGGTCGAGTGCGCGCGCGAGCTCGAGCAGGCGCTCGGCCCGCGGCCGATCGCGCTCGCGACAGGTCTCGGTGTCGTCGGGGAGGCGCTCCTCGGAGAGGCCATCGATCGCGCAGCGGCGCTGCTGGCGGCGAGGATGGCCTGGGCCGCCGAGGCCGACGCCCGCGTGACCGACCGGCGCGCGCCGCCGTCACCCGACGCGCTGCTCGTCGACGAGACCACGGCGGGGCTCCTCTCCGGCCGATTCGGCGTGCGCCGCGCGCCGCTGGGAGCGTGGCTCCTGCCGTCGGCCCGGGCGGCCGAGGGAGCCTTTCGTCCTGCGCCGCCGTTCATCGGCCGACCGCGCGAGCTGCGCCTGATCGCCGAGGAGGTGCGCGCCTGCATCGAGGGGCCGCGCGCGCGCGCGGCGCTGATCCTCGGCGCCGCCGGGATCGGCAAGACGCGCCTCGCCGAGGAGATCGCGAGGACGCTGCCCCCCGGCGCCAAGGTGTGGCGCGGGCGGGCCGAGGTGCTCGGGCGCGACGGGACGCTGGCGCTCGCCGCCGACGTCCTGCGCGGGGCGCTGAGCCCCGGCTGGGAGCACGACGCGGAGCGCGCGGCCGCGCGCCTCTGCGAGCGCGTCGGGCGCCACCTCCCGGCGGCGGAGGCCGAGCGCGTCGCCGCGTTCACCGGCGAGCTCCTCGGCGTGCCGCTCGGCGAGCCCTCGCCCGCGGCCACGCAGCTCCGCGCCGCCCGCCAGGACCCCCGGATCATGGCCGACCAGCTCCGTCGCGCGCTCGAGGACCTGTGCGCGGCGGAGTGCGCCGACCACCCCGTGGTGTGGGTGCTCGACGATCTGCACCGCGGCGACCCGGCGAGCGTGAAGCTCGTCGAGGCGATGCTGCGCCGCCTGCGCGATCGGCCGTTCTTCGTGCTCGGTCTGGGGCGCCCCGAGGTCCGCCAGGCGCTGCCGCAGGCGCTCGAGTGGCGCGGCGTCACCACGATCGAGCTCGACGAGCTCGACCCCGACGAGAGCGCGGCGCTGGTGCGCTCGTGCGTCGGCGACGCGGCCGACGGCGCCCTCGTCGAGGAGATCGTGCGCGGAGGGTCGGGCAACCCCTTCTTCCTCGAGGAGCTCTCGAGGACGGTGCCGTCGCTCGCGCCGCCCACCGATCGTGGCGCGCCGACGCAGCGCGCGCCGGAGACGGTGCTGGCGATGCTGCGCTCGAGCATCGAGCGCCTGCCGGCGCTGGCGCGTCGCGTGCTCCGGGCGGCGAGCGTCTACGGCGTGTCGTTCTCGATCCCGGCCGTGCTCGAGCTCCTCGGCGGCGAGGCGGGGCCGACCCCGCTCGAGCTCGACGCCGCGTTCGACGCGCTCTGCGACGGCGATCTCGTCGCTCCGGAGAGCCGAGCCTTCGCCGACGGGGCGAGCGGGTGGTCGTTCCGCCACGACCTCGTCCGCGAGGCGGCGCGCGGGACGCTGGTGCCCGGCGACGCCGAGCTCGCCCATCGACTCGCCGGCGCGTACCTGGCGGCGAGGCCGGCCCCCGTCGCGAGCGCGGTCGCCGAGCACTTCGCGCGCGGCGGCGACGCCCCACGGGCGGCCGAGTGGTGGGTGCGCGCCGCCGAGCACGCCCTGGCGCGGAGCGATCTCGACGCCGCCGGCTCGTTCTCCCGAAGAGGTCTCGACGCCGGCGCCGGCGGGGTCGACGCAGGGCGGGCGCACCTCGCCCTGGCCGAGGCGAAGAAGTGGAGCGGCGAGCACGGCGCCGCCCGCACCGAGGCCCGCCACGCGATGGATCTCCTGCCCGAGGGCGGCGAGGCCTGGTCGCGCGCGGCCGGCGAGCTGGCCACGGCGTGCGGCAAGCTCCGGCTCGCGGACGAGCTCGGCGAGCTCACCGATCGCCTGCTCGCGCGGGTGTCGGCGGCGTCGCCGGGAGCCCTGGTGGTCGCCGCGTGCCGCGCCATCACGCAGTTCTTCTATCTGGGGCGCCACGCGATCGCCGACGAAGCGCTGGCGCGCCTCGAGGCCTCGTGCCCCGGACCGCTCGCGGCCGAGCCGCTGGTGGAGGCGCGGCTCGCCGGGACGATGGCGGTGCGCGCGCTCTTCGACGGGCGACCCGACGCGCACCTCGCGCTCGTGCGGCGCGCGCGCGACGCGTTCGAGCGCGCCGGGGCGATGCGCGACGCGTGCCTCTACGAGCTCAGCGTCGGGCACGCCAGCATCGAGCTCGGTCTCTACGACGACGCGCGCGCCGTGCTCGGGGATGCGCTCGAGGCCGCACGACGCCTGCAGGTGCCGCACTTGATCGAGCTCGCGTCGCTCAACCTGGGTCTCGCCTTCGCCCACGGCGACGGCGCCGCCCTGATCGAGGCCAGGCGGCTCCTGCGCGCGGTGGTCGCGGGCGCCAACGCCGCCGCCGATCCACGCGTGCTCGCCGCGGCGCGCATCTACCTCTCGCTCGCGCTCCTGCGCGCCGGCCGCGCCCGCGAGGCCGAGCTCGAAGCCCGCGCGGCGGCCGACGATGGCACGAGCTCGCTGTTCGCGCCGGCCTCGTCGGCGCTGGCGCAGGCCCTCCTCGCGCTGGGCCGAGCCGACGAGGCGCTCGCCGCCGCGCGCGCCGCGCACCAGGCGCTCGCCGACGGAGGCCGCGTGGAGGAAGGCGAAGCGCGCATCCGGCTCGCCTACGCCGAGGCGCTCGCGGCCGTGGGCGACGGAGCGGGCTCGCGCGAGGCGCTCTCGGCCGCGCGAGCACGGCTGGCGGAGCGCGCGGCGCGGATCGAAGACCTCCGGCTCCGCGCGAGCTTCCTCGAGCGCGTGCCCGAGCATCGCCGCACCCTGGAGCTGGCGCGGAGCGCGGGGCCCGACGGGCCGGCTAGCCCTTCCCCTTCCGCGGGCGGGTGATGGCGTGCTCGTCGAGCCGGTGGAGCAGCGTCCGGCGCGAGATGCCGAGCAGCTTGGCGGCCTCCTTCTGATTGTGGCCGGCGCGCTCGAGGGCGACGAGGATCCGATCGCGCTCGCCGAGTGACGGTCCGGTGCTCGGCTCCGGCGAGGGCGAGGGCGCCGGCGCAGCCGCGACGGCGCGCGGAGCGCCGGGCGGCGGCGAGAAGACGACGTGCTGGGCCTCGATCGCCGCGCCGTCGCAGACGAGCACGGCGCGGATCATCGCGTTCTTGAGCTCGCGCACGTTGCCGGGCCATTCGTGGGCCACGAGCTTGTCCATCGCCGCCGGGGCGATCGCGGGTGCGGGGCGCTTTCGCGCCGCGCTCGCCTGGGCCACGAAGCGCCGGGCGAGCTCGGGGATCTCGCCGCGGAGCTCTCGCAGAGGCGGCACCACCACCGTCACGCCGCTGAGGCGATAGTAGAGGTCCTGGCGGAAGGCCCCTCGCGCGACCTCGTGGGCGAGATTCCGGTTCGTCGCGGCCACGAAGCGGACGTCGATGGGGCGCGCGCGGAGCCCGCCGACGGGGAGCACCTGGTGGTCTTCGAGCACGCGCAAGAGCTTCACCTGCACCTCGGCGGGGAGCTCGCCGACCTCGTCGATGAACACCGTGCCCCCCTGCGCCGTCTCGAGCAGCCCGGGCTTCGACGTCGCGGCCCCGGTGAACGCGCCCTTCTCGCGGCCGAAGAGCTCGCTCTCCATCACGCTCGCCGCGAGCGCCGCGCAGTGGAGCCGCAGGAGCGGCCGCTTGCCGCGCGGCGAGCGGCGGTGCACGCGCTCGCAGAGGACCTCCTTGCCGACGCCGGTCTCGCCGAGGAGCAGCACCGGGATGTCGTCGGGCGCGACGCGATCGAGCAGATCGAGGATCGGGCGCATCTCCGCGCCGAACCAGGGCGCGTGCACGTCGCCGTCGTCGGCGGCGGGAGCCGTGCGCGTCTGGGCCGCGGATCCGGGGGACGTCGGGCTCGCCTCCTTGGCGCGCGAGCGCACCACGAGCATCACCTCGCCGATCTCGACCACGGCGCCGGGCGTCAAGCTCACCGGCCGATCGCGCTCGAGCAGCTCGCCGGCGAGGCGCGTGCCGTTCTTGCTGCCGAGATCGCGGAGGACGAGGGAGCCGTCCTCGGTCAGCTCGAGCGCGGCGTGCTCGCGCGACACCGACGCGTGATCGATCCGGAGACCGGCGTCGGCCGCGCGGCCGATGACGAGCACGCCGCGCGAGGGCAGGCGCGCCGACGCCGAGAGCCCCTCGGCGAGCGCCATCGCCCAGAGCTCCTCGCCCGCCGCGCACGGCTGGACCTGCAGCGTCTCGGCCTGGGACGAAGGCCCGCCCGCGTGCGCGGCCTCGGGCACCCCGTCGGGATCGGGGGTCGCGCGCTTTCGGGAGGCCATCCGCAGGACGGTCGTAGCACCGGTCACGCGGTCTCGGAAGTGCGCTCGAAGCGCAGCGCCCGGTGCGCTCCGAGCGCAACGGTGCGACGCCGCGCCCATCGTGGGACCTCCCGCGATCGGCACGCCCGTTGCTCGCTGCTCGCGGCGGAGCCCTCGAAGTGGATGAGATGATGCGTTTTCGCGCCGCGGTGAGCTGCCTCTCGCGGCTCGCGCAGGTGGAGGATCACGAGCTCGCGCGGTTCGCCAAGACGCGGCTGGGCGACGAGGTGCCGGTCCGCCCGGACGACCTGCGCCGCGTGCGCGACATCTTGAAGGAGCTCGGTCGGGCGCTGGCGCGCGACGACGGCGCGACCTGGAGCAAGGTCCGCGATGCGCACGCGCTCCTCGTGGGCCAGGGCACGTCGGCGCCGGCCGTCGAGGCGCCGCGTCCGGCGGCGCCGGTGCCCACCGCGCTGCCGACCCATCTGCTCGCCCCGGCGCTGCCGACGCGGGCCGCGGCGTCGCCGTGGGCGCCGAGCCCGATCGCGGCCGCGCCGATCGCGGCCACGCCCATCGCTCCGCCGCCCATCGCTCCGGCGCCGATCGCTCCGCCACCGATCGCTCCGGCACCCGCCTCCTCGGTGCGGATCGCCCCTGCACCGATCGCTCCGGCGGTCGTTCCGGCGCCATCCCCGATCGCCGCCGAGATCGAGGAGCTCCGCGCTTCGCTGCTCTCCACGGTGGTGGGCGGGCAGGCGGCCGAGACCCCGATGCCCTTCGTCGCGGGCGAGGCGCCGGCAGCGATCCGGTCCGCTCGGGCGGCCTCCCCGCCGCCACCGCCGCCGCGCACCTCGAGCCACGCGCGCCTGAAGGCGACCGCCGACATTCCGGAGCACCTGAGGAGGATGCCCATCACGCCGTTCCAGGGACAGGCGCAAGCGCAGGCGCACGCGCAGGCAGCGGCCGCGAACGGCCCGCCGTCGAGCTCGAACGGCCTCCCCACGCCCGCCGGCCAGCGGTTCACGTTCGCCCAGTACGCGTCGCTCCGCGCCGAGCTCGAGACGAGGCCGGATCGGCGCGGCGAGGTGCTCGGCCTCTACGGCATCGCGGGCGGCGAGGAGATGGAGCGCATCGACGGCATCTGGCGGCGGACCCTGGCCGAGCGGCCGGAGCTCGCGGCCCGCTTCGAGGAGCTCCGCACGCGGTACCTGCGCTACCTCGCGGCTTCGGCCGGCAGCCAGGGCGCGGCGGGACGCTGACCGATGCGCGTCACCTCCACGACGCTGCGCGTCGCCGATCTCGCGCCCGGCGTCCTCGAGGTGATGGCGTTCCGCTGCCGCGAGAGGCTCAGCGAGCCCTACGAGCTCGCGGTCGACGTCACCTCGGCGACGCTCGAGCCGCTCGAGGACCTGCTCCCCGGGCGCGCCGCCGCGCTCCTCTTCGCGATCGGCGAGCGCCGGCGGGCCTTCCACGGCGTCGTGTCGCGCGTGCGTGCGCTCGGGCATCGCCGGGGCGGCGGCGGCGGCCGGGTCGGGCAGTACCGCATCGAGATCGCGCCCCGCCTCTGGCTGCTCGGGCTGCGACGCACGTCGAGGATCTTCCAGGCTCTTCGGGTGGACGAGGTGGTGCGCCGCGTGCTCGACGAGCACGCCATCCCGTCGCGCTGGGTCCTCGAGCGGCGCTACCCGGCGCGCGAGCTCCTCACGCAATACGAGGAGACCGATCTCGATTTCGTGCGCCGGCTGCTGGCCGAGACCGGGATCTTCTTCCACTTCCTGCAGCCGGCGCCGCCCGAGCTCGCGTCCGCGGACCTCGGCGCCGCCGCCCCTCGCGAGGTCGTGATCTTCTCGGACGCCGCCGTGGGCTACACACCGATGACGCTCGGCGATCCGCCGCGATGGGAGGAGCTCTCGCGCGCCGCCGGCGCAGGCCCCGAAGCCGCGGCGCGCGCGCCGCGCACGCCGGCGACCTTGCGCGTCCGCGACGTGGACCTCGGCGATCCCGAGGGCGACCGCGCGGTGACGGCGTTCGAGCGCGTCTGCGACGCCGTCTCCGAGCTCGCGACGTTCCGCGACTACGATCCTCGCCGCCCGACGCTCACGCTCGCCGCCGGCGCGGCGGTGGGCGAGTCCGGCGCCCCGGCGCCGCTCCCATCGATCGCCGGCGCGGATCTCGGCCGCGAGCGCCCCTTCGAGCTCTACGAGCACCACGGTCCGATGCTCGCTCCGGACTGGGAGTACGAGGCCGGCGAGCCGGTGCGCATGTTGCGGAGCGCCCGCCGCCGCCGCGACGTCGCCTCCGGCGAGAGCCTCTGCCCCTGGCTGTCGCCCGGGCACGTCTTCGAGCTCGAGGGGCACGAGCTCGGGCGCCTCGATCGGGCCTGGGTGCCCGTCGAGGTCGTCCACGAGGCGCACCTCGTCGAGCGCGCCGGCGAGCCGACCTACCGGTGCCGCTTCGAGTGCGTCCCCGACGACGTCCCCTACCCGCCCCCGCGGCCGCCGCGCCGCTTCGTCAACGCGTGCCTCACCGCGACGGTCACCGGCGCGGGCGACGCCGGGATCCACGGCGAGCGCGGCGGGCACATCCGCGTGCGCTTCCACTGGGACCGCGCCCAGGGCCGCGGCGACGACTCGTGCTGGATCCGCGCGATGCAGCCCTGGGCCGGCGCCGGGTTCGGCTGGCAGTTCATCCCGCGCGCCGGGATGGAGGTGGTCGTCGGCTTCGAGGGCGGCGATCCCGACAAGCCGATCGCGCTCGGGTGCGTCTACAACGGCACGAGCCCGCCTCCCTTCGCGCTCCCGCAGCACGCGACGCGCAGCGGGCTGCGCACCCGGAGCACGTCGGGCAGCGGCGCCAACGAGCTCTGGTTCGACGACGCCGCGGGCGACGAGAGGGTCCACCTCTACGCGCATCGCGATCTCGAGATGCACGCGCACCACGACCGGGTGACCCACGTCGATCGCGACGACCTCGTCACGGTGACGCGCGATCGCCGCGTCCGGGTCGACGGCGCCACGGCCTTCGAGGGCCGCGGCCCGCGCGAGGTCCGCCTCGCCGGCGACGACCGGCTCGAGGTGAGCGGGCAGCGCACCGTCTCGGTCGAGGGCCGGAGCCGCGAGACCGTCGCCGGGGACCGCGAGGTGACGGTGGCCGGCACCAGCCGCACCGAGCTCACCGGCGTGAGCCAGCTCGTGGCGCGCGCCGACGTCGTCGAGCGGATCGAGGGCAACCGCGTCACCGTCGTCGGCCGAGCCGGCGCGCCGCGCTCGTGCGCCACGCACGTCGAAGGGGAGCTGCGCACCAGCGCGAGCGAGCGGATCGAGCTCCGCGCCACCCAGGAGATCCTCATCGCCTGCGGGCAGAGCACGCTCCGCCTCTCGCCCGACCGCATCGAGGTGCGCTCGCCCGAGCTCGCCCTCTTCGGAGAGGGGGCCCGCCTCCGCCTCATGTCCGGCGAGCTGCGCGCGCAGGCCGACGAGAAGGCGCAGATCGTCGCCGACAAGGCGATCTTCAAGGCCTCGGGCGCCTCGCTGGGCCTCTCCTCCGAAGCCAAGCTCGACGGCTCCAAGATCCTCCTCAACTCGCCGAGCGACGCCGAGGACACGGTCGAGGAGACGCGGATCGAGCCCACGGTCCTCGAGCTCTGCGACGACGCGGGCGATCCGATCCCGAACCATCCGTATCGCGTGATCTTCGCCGACGGCCGCGAGATCGCCGGAGCGCTCGACGCCGAGGGCCGGGCCGAGCTCGAGCTCGAGGAGGACGCCGAGGTCGTCTTCCCGGGGCTCTCCGGGACGAGGCGGAGCTGAGCGGTGCCGGCCAGCGCCACGCTCGTTCTCCCGGCCGGGGCGGACCCCGCGAGGCTCGTGGTCACGCCGGAGATCGCCGCCGCCGCCGGCGAGCACGGCGCCACCGCCGACACTCCGGAGAGCGACAACCCGCTGCCGCTCCTGCTCGCCGGCCCGGTGCTCCGCTGGGCCTCGCCGCAGCGGGTGATGGTCTGGCTCGCGACCAGCGCCGAGCTCGGCGTGACCGGATCGATCGTCGACGCATCCGACACCACGCGGGTGCTGGGGCAGGGCATCGGCACGACGGCGCGGTGGGGACCGCGCTTCTACGTGACCCGCGTGGAGCTCACGCCCGCGGCGTCGTCCGAGCACGCGCGGCCGGCGTTCCCCACCGGCGTCCTGCTCGCGTACGATCTCGAGCTCCGGGCGCCGGAGCACCACGAGCTCACCACCGCCGGGCTCATCGCGCGCGACGAGATCGCCTACGCCCCGTACTCGCTCCCGACCTTCGTCATCGGCGAGGCGCACGGGGCGCACTGTCTGCGGATCTGGCACGGGTCCTGCCGCAAGACCCACACCGACGGCTACGACGCCATGCGCCGCATGGACGCGGACCTCGTGAGCTCGGCGTCGACGATCGACGGGGGCGCGGATCACGACCTCGTCCGCCCTCGCGCGCTCTTGCTCACCGGCGATCAGATCTACGCCGACGACGTGAACACGGACGTGCTCCGGATCCTCGGCCACCTGGCGGAGCTGTTGCTCGGCTTCCGTGAGGTCGTGCCCCAGGGGACCGACGAGCAGGACGTCGTCGCCCGCGCGGGCGAGCGCGGGCTCCTCGGCAGGATCGACGCCGGGCGCGACGCGGTCGCGATCGAGCCCGGGACCCGCGCGAGCGTGGTGAGGGATGCCGGGCTCAGCGCCGACGCCGAGGTGGCCGGGAACCACCTGCTCTCCTTCGGTGAGTACGTCGGGATGTACCTCCTCGTGTGGTCACCCTCGCTCTGGCGCGACTGGCTGCGCGAGGCCCACCCCACCCTGTTCGGTACGAACGTCAACTGCATGCTGCAGGCTCTCGCGGCCAGGCGCGTGCTCGCCAACGTCCCGACCTACATGATGGCCGACGATCACGAGGTGACCGACGACTATCCGATGAGCTCGACGCAGCAGGACGCGGTCCACGACCATTGCGTCGGCCGCTGGGTGGTCGCCAGCGGGCTGGCGGCGTGCTGGCTCATGCAGCTCGACGGCAACTACACGGGGAACGATCCCGGCGCGCCCATCCGCTCGGCGCTCGAGAGCTACCTCGCGCGCGGTAGGGCCGGCGGCTCGCGTCCGGTCGCCGTGGAGCGCGATCGGCTCGCCGGCGCGGCCTCGCGCTTCGGCCGGGCTGTCCTCGAGCAGGCCGCCGGCTTCGGCTACGTCACCCCGACGGTGCCGCCGATCATCCTCCTCGACACGAGGACCCAGCGCGATCTCCGGCCGGAGCCGTCGCCGCCCGGGCTCATGAACGCGACCGCGCTCCGCTGGCTCTCCGAGGCGCTCGCGAGGCACCCGTCACCCGCCGGCGCCCCCGCGCTGATCGTCTCACCGACGCCCGTCCTCGGGCACCCCACGGCCGAGCTGGGGCAGCGCGCCGCGACCGTCACGGCCGACACCTTCTACGAGGAGGATTGCGAGGCCTGGAGCCTCGACGACGACGCGTGGTACGCCTTCCTCCGGACGGTCGCCGATCACTGCACCACGGCCGTGTTTCTCTCCGGAGACGTCCACTACGGCTTCATGGCGCACGCGTCGCTCACCCGCGCGACCGGTCCGACGCTGTCGATGCTGCAGCTGACCAGCAGCGCGCTCAACAACCCGCCGAGCGGCATGGCGCGGGCGCTCTGGACCGGGACCTACACCTCGGTCCACGAGGGCGACCTGCTCATGGGCGCCGTGCTCCCCCTCGCGACCTTCCCGCCGACCATGGTGGTCCGCGAGAACCACTACGCGCGCGTCGAGATCCGGTGGGCGGGCCGTCTCGTGGTGAAGTCGACCTCCTGCACCGCGACGCAGGCGATCAGCACGAGGTGGCCGAGCTAGCGCGGCCGGGAGGATCGGTGAAACCGCACGTCGTTCGCCAGGGCGAGTACGTGAGGCGGATCGCCGCCGAGCGCGGGCTCGATCCCGCCGCCGTCTGGGAGCGCGCCGAGAACCGCGAGCTCCGCGAGCGCCGCGAATCGCCCGACGTCCTCGCCCCCGGCGACGTGGTCTTCCTGCCCGATCCGCCGCAGGCGCGACACGCCCTGGCGCTGCGGAGGAACAACCGCTTCCAGGCGCCGCGGCCCCGGATCCCGGTCCGCGTCCGCGTCCGCGATCGGGGTCGGCCGCTGCCCAACGAGCTCTGCCTCGTCGAGGGCCTCGGCCCCGACGAGGTCGACGTCCGCACCGACGCCGAGGGCGTCCTCGCCTTCGACGTGCCCCTCCACGTGGAGCGCGTCTTCGTGACCCTCCCCGCGCGCGACCGCCGGTTCACGGTGCGCGTCGGCCACCTCGATCCGATCGACACCCCCTCGGGCCTGGCCGCGCGGCTGCAGAACCTCGGGCTCCTCGCGCCGGGCTGGCGCCACCTGCGCGAAGAAGAGCGCGACGCCCGCGTGCGCGCGGTGCTGATCTCGTTCCAGGGGGCGCGGGCTTTGCCGACCACCGGCGTCCTCGACGGCGCCACCCGCGCCGCGCTCCGCGACGCGCACGGACCGTGAGGGAGCATGGGCAAGCGAGCCGCGAAGAAGGGCGACCTGGTCACGGCGAACGACACGCACATCGTGATGATCCCGTCGCCGGGCGGCCCGGTGCCGACGCCGATGACCCTCCCGTTCGCGGGCAAGCTCGACGGCGAGCTCAGCGCCACCGTCTTCATCGACGGCGAGCCGGCCGCCGTGAAGGGGAGCAAAGCCACGAACAGCCCGCCGCACGTGGCGCCGGGCGGCACCTTCCAGACGCCGCCCTCGGACGAGGCGACCGTCGACGACGCCAGCGCCAAGGTGCTCCTCGACGGCAAGGGCCTGGCGCGGCACGGCGATCTCGCCAAGACCTGCAACGATCCGACGGACCTGCCGGTCGGCCAGATCGTCGTCGCGACCGGATCGGTGCTGGTCGGCGACTGAAGAGGTGTCGGACATTCGTCCGAGAAACGCCTCTCGAAGCCTCTTCAGTCCGGGGGCGCGGGGGGCGGGCCCCCCCGCGCGGGGGGGGGGGGCCCGGCGCCCCCCCCCCCCCTCGCAACGGAGGGGGACCGGGCTCAGCCGCCGTGCGCCTCGCCGAGCGCGTCGCGGGTCGCCGTGTCGAGCTGGCCGGTGACGGGCAGCCCGCGGCTGTGCTGGAACGCGGCGAGGGCCCGGGCGATCCGGCGCTGCTCCGCGGCGGGTGTCCGGAGGTGCGCGTAGAGCGGACCGCTGACCTCGCCGAGCGCGAACAGGAACCCGAGGTTCTCGAGCCGCGCCAGGACGCCGGAGGGCATGTCGATGGGATCGAGGTGCCCGATCTGCAGCCGGAGCTCGAAATCCAGCGCCGGGAACCGGACGCGCACCTCCTCGACGTGGTGGGGCACCTCGAACGACAGCCTGCCGTCGCCGTCGGTCCGCGCGGCGGGGATGGAGAGACCGACGAACTCGCAGGGCCGGTCGCGCACGATCTCGGCGCCTCGCCGGACGATCAGCCGGACCGGCATGCGGCCCGAGCTCCGGAAGCGGTGGGTGCCGCCGGCCGACACGGGCTGCCCCCGCTGCGGGCGGTCGGGGTAATAGAGGACGTCGCCCGGGGCGAGGATCTCGGGCGACCGCCGCAGCTCGCGGAGCTCGCGGTTGCGCTCGTGCTGCCAGACCTCGTCGGCGTCGAACCCGTAGCGGTGCGCCAGACGCGCGAGGTGCTCTCCCTGTCGGATGATGTGGGCTTTCAAAAGACCAGCTCCGAGATGTCGAGGTGGTGCTCGGGCTCCGGGACGTGGACCAGCGTGCGCGCCCGTGCGGCGGTGAACCCGAGCGAGCGCAGCCGCCGCGTGATCGGCGCTCCGCTCGCGTGATCGGGCGCCATGATCGGGGAGAACGTCAGCCCCTCGGCGATCCCGCGGATGCGCTCGAGGTGCGCGCGGAAGGCGACCCCGGCCTCGCGATCCACGACGTCGATGATCGGCCGGCTCGCGGCCGGATCGATCCTCGGCTCGCCCGACTCGCCGTCGGGCGCTTCGGTGGTCAACGCCGGGGCGACGAGCTCGCCGTCCGCGCACAGCGCTCGATCCCCGGGGCCCTCGCCGAGGAGCGCCCCGATCACGCTCAGCACCGCGCGCTTCGAGTGATCGGTGTCGATGCCGGGGAACCTCGGCAAGAGCTCCTGGAGGATGTAGCAGAGCGCCACCACCGCGCCGGCGGCGCCGACCACGGCGCCCGCGGGGCCGGCCCAGGCGACCGCGGCGGAGTAGCCCATCATCTCGCCGACGGTGGCGATGCCGATCAGCGCTCCGGCGGTGAGGTTCAACCCGCCGAGGAGCGCCCGCTCGGAGTCGCCCTCGCGCAGGCCTTCGAAGAGGTCGATCGATCCGAAGATGACGCCCGCGCCGGCGGCGAAGACGTTGAGCCTGGGGCCCCAGGTCGCCACGGCCCGTCCGAGCGAGGCGGCGAGCTCGGGGAACGTGCGGATCACCGCCGAGACCTCGCCGAGCTGCACGATGCCGCGCTCGATCGTCACCGCGAAGTCGACGGCCGTGGAGGCGGCGCCGACCACGACGTCGGTGAGCGCTCGCCCCGTCTCGACCCAGTCCCGGAGGCTGGCCTCGTCGGGATCGCACACCGTCGGCGCCCGGTGCCAGAGCTCGACCAGCGCACCGAGGAGCTGGAGCCCGCTGAGCACGGTCAACCCCGCGCTGCTGGCGACGTCGGTCTGGAAGCGAGCGTCGACGAGGTCGCGCGCCTGCCTGTATTCGCCGGCGCGGAGGTGGGTCTCGAGCTCTGCGACCTGCTCGGGCTCGAGCCGCGCCGCGCGGCCCAGGTAACGGACGCCGCGCTGGAACTCGGCGTCGCGCTCGGACGCCGCCGCGAGCATGGTCGAGTAGACGTCCCACTTCAGGAGACCGACGGCGAGGCTGTCGCCGTAGTCGGGCATGTTCCCCATCGTGGCCGAGATGAGGTCGCCCGCGGCGAGCAGGAGATCGCAGACGTTGCCGGCGAAGTCCACCGGCTGCGGCCCGGCGTACCAGGCGCGGAGCGAGCCCTGGATCAGGTCCAGCGTGTCGTCGACGCGCGAGGTGGGCGCGAGCTCCTCGATGATCGCGAGCACCCCGGTCTCGAGGTAGTCGCGCATGTCCATCTGGAGCGCCGCCAGCTCGGGCGCGGTGCCGCCGAAGAACTCCTCGAGCTCGGGCATCTGCGCGTGCGGCTCGAGCGCGGCGAGCGCCGCATGGGCGGCGCTCTCTCGCTCCGCGGCGAGCGTCGGGTGCGTGACGTCCGCCATCGGGTACGCCTCGAGCACCTGCCTCGTCCGCGCGTAGAAATCGACCGTCTCGTTCATCAGGTCGTTCGCGTACCCGACGCGGCGCTCGGGGGCGTACCGCGTGAAGAGCTGGACGAGCTCGTGGAGCGTGCGAACCCCGGCGAAGAGCTGCGTCGCGCGGCGGGTGGCGTTCTGCATCCGCTGGTTCAGGCGGTGCAGCCGCTCGTACGCCGGGACGAGGACGTCGTTGTTGTAGGTGATCACCGCCGCCAGGCTCGGCGGATGGCCCGCGACCGAGACCATCATCGAAGGCGGGATGCGACTCGGGGGAGGCATGTGCCGCTCGTGCTCAGCAAACGGCATGCCACACGACTTCGCACCTCGTCACCGAATCGAGCTACTCTGGCGCTCCACCTTAGAGCTCGCATCGGGAGGCACACGTGCGGAGCTACTCGAGCATCTCGGCGGTCGGAGCGGCCCTGCTCCTCATGGCGACGGCGTGCGGCAGCGAGAGGTCGCGTGGCGACGAGGGCAGCGGATCCACGGGCACCGGCGGCAGCGTGGACGTGCCGAACCCGCTGACGAACCCGGACGACGGCCCGCCGGCCGGCAACCCTGACGGCACCGCCGCCGTGCCCGCCGAGGCCGGCCTCGCCGACAGCTCCAATCCGACCACCGTCGTCGGCACGGGGACGCCGGAGAGCTGCACCGGCGACGCCTTCATCGAGGCGGTCGCGAACGGCGGGGTGATCACGTTCGACTGCGGGTCCGATCCGGTGATCATCACCGTCGACCGGCCCGCGAAGATCTTCAACGACAAGGGGCCCGAGATCGTCATCGACGGCGGCGGGCTGGTCACGCTGAGCGGCGGCGGGAGCACGCGGATCCTCTACATGAACACCTGCGACGAAGCGCAGGTGTGGACGACGGATCACTGCCAGGACCAGGACCATCCGCGCCTCACGGTGCAGAACCTGACGTTCATCGACGCCAACTCGAAGAACGAGAGCGAGTTCGACGGCGGCGGCGCCATCTGGGTGCGGGGCGGGCGCTTCAAGGTCCTGAACTCGCGCTTCTTCAACAACGTCTGCGCCGACACCGGGCCGGACGTGGGCGGCGCCGGCATCCGCGTCTTCAGCCAATACGGCGGCCTGCCGGTCTACGTCGTCAACACCACGTTCGGCGGCGCCGACGGCTTCGGCAACACCTGCTCGAACGGCGGCGGCATCAGCAGCATCGGCGTCTCCTGGAGCGTCTACAACAGCTTGTTCACGCACAACCACGCCATCGGCAACGGCGGCAACCCCGCGGGCGCCGGCACGCCGGGCGGCGGGAGCGGAGGCGCGATCTACAACGACGGCAACACCATGACGCTGTCGCTCTTCGGGACGCGCATCCAGCACAACGAGGTCGTGCAGCACGGGAGCGCGATCTTCTTCGTGACCAACGATCACACGGGCGACATCCGCATCGACCAGTCGACGATCACCGAGAACGTCGGCGGCTCGTGGTACACGCAGTACCCCGGGATCTCGGCGCACGACGACACGCCCATCGTCGTCACCGACTCGGTCATCCAGTAGGCGCGGTCTCCCTGTCGGCGTCTGGGATCAGCGGTGGCGCTTGCGGAGCTCCGCCGGCGTCACGCCCGTCTTCTCGCGGACGAGCCGGGCGAGCGCGTTCTCGGAGAGGCCGACCCGGCGCGCGATCGCGGCGACCTTGTCGTCGCCGTGGACGAGGAGCTCGCGGGCGGCGCCGAAGCGCGCGTCGCGCACCTCGTCGCGGAACGTGGTGCCTCCCTCCTGGAGCACCCGCTGCAGCGTCCGGACCGAGACGCCGAGGGCGCGCGCGGCGGTCTCGATGGTGGCCGCGGCTCGGGCGCGGAGGAGATCCCGCAGCTCCCGGAGCTCGCGCGGGGCGCCGCGCGCCTGCGCGACCGCCGCGTCGACCTCGTCGGCGAGCGCCTCCCACGCCGGCGAGAGATCGCGAAACGCCTCGCGCGGATCGCGCACGACCCGATAGTCGTGGGTCTCGCCGAGCACGGGGAGGATGCCGGCCAGGGTGACGCCGACGAGCGTGTCGGCGATGACCCCGTACTGGACGCGCACGCGGGCGGCGAGCTCGGTCTTGCGCTCGTCGAGCCAGGCGATGAGCAGCTGGAGCGCGTCGGGATCGACGCCCTCGATGGCGCGACCGTCGAGGATCACGTCGAAGCGCGCCGCCAGCTTCGGGTGCCGGAAGCCCCCGAAGACCTCGAGCAGACGCTCGACGTCCGCGCGCGAGGGGCGCCCCCACGCCGTGCAGCCGCAGAGATCGCTCGCCGCACAGAACACCACCGCCGTCGGCGAGGCCACGAGCCAGGAGCCGACGGGATCGCGCAGGAAGGCGCTCACGGAGGTCGAACGCTCCACCGAGACCAGGGTAGCCGACTCGCGGTCGCGTGGGCCCGCCCTCGTCTGCGGTGTCGATCGAGACCGCGAAGCTACTGGCAGAACTCGGGTCGATAGCCGGTGTCGATCTCGTAGCTCTGGATCCCGTCCGAGGAGATGTCGTGCTGGCCCTCCGCCGCGTCTTCGAGCGTGCCGTTGAAGCGGTAGAGCGCGAGGGTGCTCGCGTCGAGCGCGAGGTGCCGCTCGAGCGCGAACGAGTCGAGCTCCCCGGGGTGATCGGGGTAGCGCCACCCGCTCGAGAACCGGAGCTCGTCGATCGCGCCCTGGCCCAAGATCTCACCGTCGAACGAGCGGGATCCGGCGCTCGCCACGTCGCCGATCGCGTGGAAGCCGTCCTCGTCGACCTTCTCGCCGTCGACGTAGACGGCGGCGTGAGCCATGAGCTCGTTGGAGTAGTAGGCCTCGCCGCGCACGCACGCGGCCACGTGGTGCCAGCCGGCCTCGACGGGAGCGTGCAGATCGAGGTAGCCGAACCCGGACGGCGACTTGGTCCCGAACGTCACCCCGCACTCGTAGAAGGCTTCGCCCCAGCAATAGAGCGAGAGATCGAGGCCGCCGGGGCCGAAGTCGATGTTCCCTCGGACCGCCGCGCCCCCATATTCGGTCCCCCTGAGCCATCCCTCGACGCAGGCCTCCGTCAGAGGGAGCGGCACGCCCTCGATCCAGGGGCTGCTGCCCTCGTCGACGACGAGCGCCATCTCGCGGTTTCCGTCCTCGCACCCGTCGCACTTCGCGTCGTTGCCGTCGGGGCAGCCTGCTCCACCTCCGCCGTGGCCGCCGGGAGCGGGCGCCAGGTCGTCCCCGCCCGCCCCGCCGGAGCCGTCGGTGGAGTGCGAGGGCGCAGCGGGACCGGCGGCGTTCGTCCCGCAGCCGAGCGACGCGCCGAGGCTGAGGAAGAGGGAACCGAGGAGAGCGGCCTTGGTCATGGCGCCTGCTACCACGGGCCGACGTCCTCCTCGCGCCAACGGACCGCCGCCGCGCGCCACGCCGCCGGCGCGGGCGGACCTCAGGGGATCACCACGGCAGCCGCTCGCCGTTCGCGTGCCAGAACCCGCCGCTCGTCTCCAGCGTGAGCTCGTCGATGCGGGCGAGCAGCCCGCGGACCGCGTCGGCCGGCTCGACCTGGCCGTGCCCGGCGGTCATGTCGGTCTTCACCATTCCCGGATGGAGCACGGCGACGGCCACGCCGCGCGAGCGGAGATCGCGCGCCAGCGAGACGGCGGCCATGTTCACCGCGGCCTTCGACATGCGATAGCCGTACATCCCGCCCGAGCCGTTGTCGGCGATCGAGCCCATGCGGCTGGTGATCACGGCGATCTTGGAGCCCTGGCCGAGGCTCGACGAGAGCGCCGAGGCCACGCGGAGCGGCCCGAGCGCGTTGACCTCGAGCTGCTCGCGGATCACGTCGAAGTCGGGCGACTCGACGCTCCCGCCGCGACGGAGGATGCCTGCGTTGAGGACGAGGAGATCGATGCGGGCGCCGGCGTTGTGCGCGGCGAGCGCGCGCACCGAGTCGTCCGAGGTGACCTCGACGCCTCGCTCGATCCTCACCCGCCCGCCCGACGCGGCCGCGAGCGCCGAGAGCTCGGGCGACGGCTCGCGGCAGGCGGCGACGACCTCGCTGCCGCGCTCCGCGAGCTGCCTGCACAGCTCGAGACCGATCCCACGGTTGGCTCCCGTCACCAGCGCTCTCGTCATCGCATCCTCCCCCGGTCGGCCCGGCGTGGGCGCGGAGAGTAGCAGCCGCGCGACGGGCCCGCCCTCGACCCGTCGCTCGCGAGCCTATGGACGCCCCGAGCCCTTCAGCGCCTCGCGCGTCGCCGCCACCAGCCCCGCGGCGTCGTAGGGGTTTCGCACGACACGGTTCAGCGGATCGGCGGCGACATGATCCGGGACGCGCATCCCCGAGACGACGACGCGCGGGACCGGCGGCAGATCGGCGCGCCTGCCCACCGCGGCGAGCGCGTGGCCTTCGGCGACGAACGGCGTCCTCAAGTGCACCACGATGGCGTCGGGCGGCTCGGGCCCGCCGAGGATCGAGACCGCCTCCTCGGCGGTGCGGGCGGTGCGGACCTGCAGACCGTCGTGCGCGAGCAACTCGGCAAGGAGCTCCCGTATGTCCAACTCGTCGTCGACGACGAGCACCATCGGTGGGGACTCCCGTCGCTCGGGATCGATCTGCAGCGCGGTCTCCGGTGTGGTGGAGCTCATCGCCGCATCGTTTCAGCCCGCGCGGAGCGGTCCCATCGGGGAAGGCCGCATACGCATTCAGGCTGGGCAGCACGGGTTCGGGGCGTTGCTGAGCCCGTCCTGTGGTCGTGGTCAGCGGCAGGGCGTGCTTCGCGCCGGCGCCCGCTCAGAGCTCGTCGAATGCGCTCGGCGTGTTCTCAAGCGCTGGTGAGAGGACCACCGTTGATGGCGAACTGTCTGATCTGGGGGATCGATCGCCGGCCCGGGCGGCAGTCGGCCCAAGGGCTGGTACGGAGGACGCTCGCGCGCGGCGGTCGGGCCGCGCTTGACGAGCTTGGGCGGCGCATTGATCAGGCTGGGCGGCGGCGATCGCTGCATCCTCCGCGACGGAGGGCGGGCGGGCTGAGGGACCTCCGCTCGGCGATCCGTGTGGTAGGCTCCAGCGCGAACCGATGGACTCCGCGCGGATGGCGCACGACCTGCTCGCGGCCCGCGAGGCCTGGGCGCTGTCTCCGGACGATCTCGCCGCCCAGTGCGGGCTCGAGCCCGCCGACGTGCTCGCCGCGGAGCAGGGAAGCGGCGACGTCGCTACCTTTGCGGCGCTTGCGGTCGCGCTCGGCGGCACGTTCGACGACCTCCTCCTCGGCCGACATTTCTGGGAAGCGCCGACGATCGCCTTCCGTTCCGCTCCGGGGCCGATCGACAGGCCCCTCGTCAGGGCCACGCTCCTGCGGCTTTCGGCCGCCGCTGCCGCACATCGCGCGGCGAGCGCGCTGGCGTCCGAACCGGCGGCGCCGCTCACGATGGATCCCGCCGTGCTCGCCGACCAGCCCGCGACCCAGGCGGAGGATCTGGCCAAGAGGGTTCGGGAGAAGCTCGAGAACCCTCGCGAGCCGCTGAGCTCCGTCAGGAGCGTGCTGCGACGGTTCGGCTTCGGCACCTTCCTCTCGTCCTTCGCCTCCCCGGCCGTCGACGGGCTCAGCTGGCGGGACGCCGACGGCAGGGGGTTTGGTGCGGCGAACGTCGATGCGCGCGAGGGCGCCGTCACCGCCGTCCGTATGACGTTCGCCCACGAGCTGTGCCATCTCCTCTTCGACGGCCTTCGTGGCCAGCCGCTCGGCGTCGTCGAGCGACGCCAAGATGGCGATGCTCTCGAGCAGCGTGCCAATGCCTTCGCGGCGCACCTCTTGGCGCCGCGCAGCGCCGTGCACGCCTTCTTGAGGCAGCGCGGGCTGCCGTACCGCAAGCCCCCCAACGCACAGGACGTGCTCGCGCTCTCCGCCCATTTCGGCATGGGCGTCGAGGCGGTGGCCAGCCATCTGATCACCTGCAAGCTGTGGGAGCGCGCCGATCTCTTCCAGCACCGCGGCCTGCGGACCGAGCTACGACAGGGCCCCGACACCATCGAGCGCGACGCGTCCGGGCCGGCGTCGGCGATCCCGCTCGAGCGGCGGGGCGAGATCCTGGACATGGCGACGGCTGCCCTCGAGGACGGCCGGATCTCCGTCGGTCGGTGGCGCGAGCTGCTCGGGATCGACCCGCTCGACGACTACCAAGCCGTTCTCGCGGAGCGCGAGGCTCTCGGAAATGTCGAGCATCGCTCGATGTGAGCCCCGTTTCCCCGTGGAGCGCTGTCTCGTGGATACGAGCGCGCTCGTCCGCTTCTACAAGTGCGGCGCCCTCGGGCTCCTCGCGACCTCCGTTCGCGTCGTCCTCGCAGGACAGGTTTCGCGTGAGTTCAAGAAACGTCCCCAGCAACGCGCCAGACTCGACGAGCTGAGCCCCGAGATCCGACCGGTGCGCGTGGGAAGCCCTGCCGATGCGCACCTCGGCAGGCTCCGCGGCGCTCTCGCCAGCAGCCGCGACCTGGGAGAGGACGAGACCATCGCGATCGGGCTCGACGCGCGTGATCGCGGCGAGCCGCTCCCGGTGGTCGTCTTCGACGCCCGCGCGGGCCGCGACGCACGCGATCAGGGCCTCGTCACGCTCGACTTTCTCGACACGATGGCCTGGCTCGTCGGCTGCGCCGTCACGAGCGCCGAGGACGCCGACGATCTCGTGCGTCGGGCCGGCCCAATCGACGGGTGGGTGCCGCCTGCCGGATACTCCGGCTCGATCGAGAGCGTTCGCGCGGAACGCCAGGCGCGGTTCCTCGCTGCGTTCAGCTCTTTGCGGAGTTGACTGACCCGCGCCTTGGGCTCGTTGGAGGGCGGGAAGCTCGTCCGACGCGCCGGAGGCTTGTCGGACGCGTCGCAGGCCGCTTCGCGACCTTCGGCCGTTCGACGAGCTCGAGCTCGATTACGTGGGAACCGGCTGGGTTCAGCTACGCGAGCGTGAAGCCGGCCGCCGGAGGGGATCATCGGACGCGCTACAACTTGGGTCGACCACGCCGGAGGAGTGCAGGTGAAACACTCGCGCGCACGCCTCGACCTCGTGGTCGCCTGCAGTCCTCGTGCTCGTGCTCGTCGTCGCCTCGTTCGTCGCGCGGAGGCCGGCAAGCGCCGCGCATCGCCGGTCCGCCGGCCCGATCTCGCCTTCTCGCCCAGCGGAGCGGCGCTTCCCTTCGATCCAGTACCGCTCCAGGTGAACCCCGGCCAACCACGATTTTGGCGCGCGCATCAGAGAACGTCGCCGCGAGCCCGATCCGTCTTTGGCTTAGACCTTCCGGGCGCACCTGGCCCCGAGGTAGATGTATCGGTTCGCCGGGGGCTTGTAACCGCGAACCGAGGCGAGCAGGTCCGCTGAATCGAAGTTGAAGCTGCCGCCGCGGTACGTCCGATAGAGCGCGGGCGTGAGATTCGCGCAATTGCTGCAGGGCATCCCGTAGGGAGTCGCGTACCAGTCGAGATTCCATTCGCGCATGCTCCCGGCCAGGTCCGAGTGCGCCCACTTGCCATCCCCCTGTGGCGAACGCGAGCCCACCTCCAGGATGTCGGAGAATGCGCAGCTCCCCGCCCCCGACCCGTCGCCCGTGCAGTCGTAGACCGCGTAGGTGGGGTCGATCGTCGTCGACATCGGAGGGGTCGACCACGGGTAGACGCGCTGGCCGTCCCCGGCGCCGCCTCCGGCCGCCGCGTAGTTCCACTCGGCTTCGGTCGCCAGTCGGCCACCGTCCCACGCGCAGAAGGCGAAAGCCTCGTACCACGTCATGCAGTTCTGCGGGCGCCGCTCGTTGCCCGCCGGAGCGTCGGTCCAGGTCTGGTACGTTGCGTCGCATTGGAGCGCCGCCTTGAGCGCAGCCGTGTTGGGCACCAGGTTCGGGTTCCAGGACGCCTGCCACCCGCTGTTCGCGATCAGCGGGTGGGCGGCGTCGTTCCCGCTCGGCGGGCTCGCCTGCGTGCCCTTCCCGGCATCCACGAACTTCCGGAACCGCCCGACCGTGATCTCGTACGTGTCGAGGCGGAAGTCGGCGACCGTCGCGGTGTACTGTGGGTCCGTGAACGTCACGCCGTCGTAGGTCCGCTCGAACGTGCCGCCGGTCACGACCGAGCTCGCGCAACAGTCGTTGGCGCTCCCCGGTCCGCAGTCGGCCGCGCCTGCGCCGCTCCCGACGCCCACGCAGCTCGGGTTGACGCAGACACCGGCAGCGCAGACCTGGCCCATGCCGCACGTGTTGCCGCAGCCGCCGCAGCTCGAAGGGCTCGATTGCGTGTTGGTCTCGCAGCCGTTTGCAGGATTGCCGTCGCAGTTACCGAACCCCGCGCTGCAGACGGCAAGAATGCAGGTGCCCGTCGCGCACGACGACACCGCGTTCGGAAGATCGCAGACGACGCCGCAGTCAGCGCAGTTCGCCACGGAGACCAGGGCCGTCTCGCAGCCGTTGGAGGGGATCCCGTCGCAGTCGCCGAGACCCGGATCGCACACGACACCGCCGCAGGTGCCGTCGACGCATGTCGCCGTGCCACCGCTCGAGGGGCAGACATTCTCGCAGGACCCGCAGTTCTGTACGTCGCTGTCCGTTTCCGTCTCGCAGCCGTTCGCGCCGTTGCCGTCGCAGTCGTGGAACCCGGCGGCGCAGCTCGGCACGCACACGGCCGAAACGCATTCGGTCGTGCCGTTTTCGTTCGTGCACGGGTGACCACACTGGCCGCAGTGCTGCACGCTCGTCGCCGGGTCCGTCTCGCAGCCGTTGCTGGCGTCGCCGTCGCAGTCGACGAGGGAGCCGGTGCAGCCGCCGCCAGTCCCGCCCAAACCTCCGCCGTCGCCACCGCTGCCCGAAGTCCCTCCGGCACCGCCGGTCCCGGCCGCGGCGCCGGCACCGCCGCCGTGGCCCCCCGTACCCGTGCCCCCGGAGCCATCTGGGAACAGCCTCTCGTCCGAGCTGCAGGCGACAAACGACGCACAAGCGAGCGCCAACGCAGCGATTCCGCCGGATCTTGCTGCGCTCTGCACCGACCCGCGGATGCCGACGCCCCGCGTGCTTCTCCAAGGAAGTGCTGGCCAAGGTGCCACGACGCGACCTGTCTGCCGCATGATCTTCCTCCAGCGCGGCGAGGGTCCGAAGGGATGACCGCGCGCTACCACGCTACAAGGAACGCTGGCGCGCGAACAGCGTACGCCGAGCGGGCGCGGTGGCGCCTTCAGCACCCGCGAGCGCGAGGCCGTCCGGAACCGCGCTTGCGCCAGGATGACGAAGGGGAGATCCTCGCCGGCCGTGGGCCCCTCCCCCGATCTCGCCGCCGGCGCCGTCGTCAGGGTCCGCCAGCGCAACTGGATGATCGAGGACGTCCTCGCCGGCTCGGCCGATACCGCGTCGGTGGTGACGCTCTCGTGCCTGGACCGACGACGCCCAGGGCGCGCGCTTGCGCGTCATCTGGGAGGCCGAGGTCGACGCGAAGATCTTTCCGGCCGAGCAGAGCGCCATCAAGGCCGGCGCCAGCCCCGACGATCCGCGCAAGTTCGCGGCCTACCTCCACGCGCTCCGGTGGGGGTGCGTGAGCTCGACGGATCCGACCCTGTTCCAGGCGCCCATGCGCGCCGGCATCGTGCCGAACGCCTACCAGCTCGAGCCGCTCCGCAAGGCGATGGCGCTGCCGAGGGTCAACCTCTTCATCGCCGACGACGTGGGGCTCGGCAAGACCATCGAAGCCGGGCTCGTGCTCCAGGAGCTCTTGCTCCGGCAGCGCGTCGAGCGCGTCGTCGTCGTCGCTCCCGCTTCGGTGGTGCTGCAGTGGCGCGACGAGCTCGGGCAGCGCTTCGGCCTCTCGTTCGCGGTGATGGACAAGGCGTACGTCAACGCGCAGCGGCGGCAGCGCGGGTTCGGGGTGAACCCGTGGACCACGCACCGGCACTTCCTGATCTCGCACGCGCTGCTGCGCGACGAGGACTACCTGACGGGGCTGCGCGACTGGCTCGACGCCTTCTGCCCCAAGAGCCTGCTCATCCTCGACGAGGCGCACGTCGCCGCGCCGGCGTCGGAGAGCAAGTACGCGATCGACAGCCAGACGACGCGCGCCATCCGCGACGTGGCGCGCCGCTTCGAGCACCGGCTCTTCCTCTCGGCGACGCCGCACAACGGGCACTCGAACAGCTTCTCGGCGCTCCTCGAGATCCTCGATCCGCAGCGCTTCACGCGGGGCGTGCCGGTCCGCGGCGCGAGCCCCGCCCTCAAGGCCGTCATGGTGCGGCGCCTCAAGGGGGACCTGCGGGGGCGCATCGCCTCGCCCATCCCCGAGCGGGTGCCGGTGCAGATCGATCTCGACGGGCTCCCGGCCGACGCCCCCGAGCTCGTCCTCGCCGAGAGGCTCGCCGAGTACAGCGACATCCTGGAGCGCCGGCTCGCCGGCGCGCCCAACAAGGCCAAGGCCGCGGGCAAGCTGGTGACCATCGCGCTCCAGAAGCGGCTCCTCTCGTCGATCGAGGCGTTCGCGAGGACCCTCGCCGTGCACCGCCGGAGCGCCGAGAAGGCCGCGCGCGCCGCGGCGACCACGCCGCCGGATCCCTCGCCGCAGGCCAGCCTCTTCGATGAAGCCGAGGAGCTCAGCGAGGAGCAGGCGACGGAGCTCGAGGAGCTCGAGGTCGCCCGCGCGACGAAGGCGGGCGCCGCCGCCGAGGACGACGCCCGCGCCCGCGCGCTCCTCGACGAGATGACCGCGATCGCCGAGGGCGCGCGCGATCTGCCGGACGCCAAGGTGCGGTCCCTGCTCGATTGGATCGCCAAGAACCAGTGCCCCGCCCTCGCGGCGGGCGACAAGAAGAACAGGGCGCCGTCGTGGTTGCCGAGGCGCGTCCTCGTGTTCACCGAGTACGCCGACACCAAGAGCTATCTCGTGGAGCAGCTACGCGCCGCCGTGGGCCACGACGCCGCGGACGAGCGCGTGCTCACGCTGCACGGCGGGACGGACGAGGAGGCGCGCGAGCAGGTGAAGCAGGCGTTCAACGCCGATCCCGCGAAGCACCCGGTTCGCATCCTCGTCGCCACCGACGCCGCGCGCGAAGGCATCAACCTCCAGGCCTACTGCCACGATCTCTTCCACTTCGATCTGCCCTGGAACCCGGCGCGGATGGAGCAGCGCAACGGCCGCATCGATCGCCTCTTGCAGCCGGCGAAGCAGGTCCATTGCCATTACTTCTTCTACCCGCAGCGGCCCGAGGACGCGGTGCTCAAGGCGCTGGTCGAGAAGGCGGGGACGATCCAGGACGAGCTCGGCTCGCTCGCGGACGTCGTGGACCGGCGGCTCGCGTCGATGCTCGCGGAGCGGCGCATCGTCCGCTCGCAGGCCGGGGCGATCGCCGACGCGATCCGCGCGGCCGAGCCGCCGCGGCGCGACGTCGTCGAGGAGGAGCTCGAGCCGGTGCGCGACGATCGGCGCGCCAAGGAGCTCGAGGTGCTCGAGGATCTGCTCACGCGCTCGCGCGAGCGGCTCGATCTCCGGCCCGAGCGCCTCCGCGACGTGGTCTCGGTCGGGCTCGCGCTCGCCGGCGCCCCGGGCCTCACGGCGCGCGACGAGCCGGCCGGGAGCTACGACGTGCCGCCGATGGACAAGCTCGCCGGCTCGGACGCGACCTGGCGCGAGATCATGGACACCCTGCGCGCGCCGAGGACGCGCAAGATGCCGGAGTGGGAGTGGAGGGCCGAGAGCCCGCCTCGCCCGGTGAGCTTCGAGCCGGCGACGACGCTCGCCTCCGAGACGGTCCAGCTCCACCTCGCCCACAAGCTCACGCAGCGCGCGCTGGCGCAGTTCCGGTCGCAGGCCTTCTCGGAGGACGAGCTCTCGCGCGTGACGGTGGTCTTCGATCCGTCGCACTCGCGCAAGCGCGTCCTGGCGCTCGGCAGGCTCTCGGTCTACGGGCCGGGCGCCTCACGCCTCCACGAGGAGATCGTGGCGACGGCCGCCTACTGGAGCGAGGGCGACGATCCCGCGCGCCTCAAGCCCTTCGACAGCGCCGCCGAGGAGCGCGCCTTCGAGTCGCTGCTCGCCGTGCTGGCCCGGCCCGACTCGCCTCCCCTGCCCGAGCACATCCTCGAGGTGCTCGCCGCCTCGGCGGCCAAGGACGAGGAGGCGCTCTGGGATCCGCTGCGCAAGCGCTGCCTCGCCAAGGTCGCCGGCGCGATGGAGAAGCTCCGCCGGCGCGGCCGCGACGAGGCCGAGAGCATGACCAAGATCCTCGAGGCGCAGCGCTCCGCCATCGAGAAGGAGCTCAAGGAGAGGAAGTCACAGAAGGCCGCGGCCGCCGCGGCGACCGCGCAGCCGAAGCTGCCGTTCCCGGCGGGCTGGCTGCCCGAG
Source organism: uncultured Polyangiaceae bacterium (assembly GCA_964372055.1). Lineage (GTDB taxonomy): Bacteria > Myxococcota_A > Polyangia > Polyangiales > Polyangiaceae > CAYJPW01. Next base: position 3,338 of record CAYJPW010000081.1, on the reverse strand, counting down.
GAGAAGGACCAGAAGGCGCAGTACGAGGCCGACACCCGGCACATCGAGGCGCGGCTCCGGCAGATCGACGAGGAGCTCCGGAGCGAGCCGGAGCGGATCAAGGCGCAGTACGAGGTGAGGCACGAGCGGCTCGAGCGGGTGGGGCTCGTGTACCTGTGGCCGACGACCTCCTGATCCGTAGGTGCGACAGCGACCCAGCGCACGCGGCGCGGAGCGGCGCGAAGTGCTAGAATCCGGCCATGTCAGCGCAGATGACGCACGTCCTCCCGTTCCCTCCGCCGGAGCACCCGGGCGCGGGTCGGGCTGCACCTGGAACGGGAGCGCAACGATACGAGGGCTACTGGTCTCCCAAGGGGCAGGAGCCCGCCGAGCCGCCGAGCTACGAACCGACCGGCGCGATCCTCGTCCCGGAAGGAGCTCGGCTCGAGGGGTCGTTCGAGGCGCTCGACCTCGTGAAGATCGAAGGGGAGTGGCGCGTCCTCTCTCATGCGGCCGTGCTGACCTACTTCCACTCGGCCGGTATCGTGGAGGGCGAGGCGTGGTCCTTCACCGTCTTCGAGCCGGGGGGGGTTCGGCACGTCTTCGTCGTCGAGGATCGCCCCGAGCGACTGGGGCCCGCCGACATCGCTCCGCGCTTCGGGGAGAAGGCTCACGACATCGCGCGGCCGGACCGGCACTCCGTGCTGCTCCGGCTTCGTCGGGATGCCTGAGTCGAACGCGGACCGGCGCGACCTCGATCGGCAGCTCCGCCGATCTTGGCTGGCTCAAGAGCGTTGCGTGGCAGCGCTCGACCAGGCCGTGCGACAACGGCAGAACTGTCTGATCCTGGGGATCGCCGATCCAGGCGGCAGTCGGCCCAAGGGCTGGAAGGAAGTGCCCGGCCCGTTCACTGTGAGATCGCTCGTCGACCTCACCAAGGCCGCCGTGACCGCGGTCGTGGACGGCGCCGAGTCCGTGACGATCTCGATCGGGTGCGCCCTGTTGTCGGAGCTGGTGGCGAGCGCCCTCTGGCCGGATGAACGCGAGGCCGGCGGCGTGTACCCCAAGATCGGCTCCGGCAGCGGGGAGCGCTTCGTCAAGCATGGGCCCCTGTGTCGGCTCAGGAACGCCCTGTTCCACCCAGGCAACTTGTCCCTTCCTAACCGCTCGGAGCCGCAGCGATCGATGGTCGACGAGCTGATCGACACGATCGAGGACGCCGAGATCAGCACCGAGCTTCGCCGTGAGCTCCGCGTCTCCGCCGAAGCGCTCCAGGGCTTCAGGGCGGCCCGCTGGTCGTTGCTCAAGCTCCACGACATGGGCATGTACGAGCTTCACCAGCTGCTCGTATCCCGGTTGAAGCGCCGGAAGGTCCCGCTCTCGAAAGAGGACGAGATGCGGCTGCTCGACAACGCGGACGCCACGCAGTTGTCTCGGTGGCTGGATGAGGCCGAGCGTGTCTCGGTGCTCGATTCGTCGTTCTGGAAGGCGTAGGACCGCGGGGCTGCGAGATCTGCCCCGCGCCCAATAGGGCAGGAACCCGCTGAAGAAGAGCCCATCCCTGCACGGTCCACACCGTGATGCTCCCGCTGTTGGCGTGGTTGATGAGGTCCGTCAGGAAGAGCTCGTGCGCCCGGCAGGCCGCTCAGCGGGTTACGGCGACGATGCCGAGCCCGGTGGCGACGTAGACTCTGCTCTCGTCGACGGCGATCCGGCTCGGCTCGTCCCAGGTGTAGAAGGGCTCGTCGGGGTCGAGGCCGACGCAATAGAGGGTGCTTGGCGCGCCGCCGCTCTTGGGTGCGCGAACGATGGCTCCTCCACGCGGGCCCGTCCTCTCCGACCCGGCATCGAGCCAGTAGACGTTCGCGGTGTCGAGCGCGATCCGGATGGGCCGCGGCTGGGCCTCGGCGAGCACGGCAACGCCGCTCCCGTCCAGCGATGCCCTCGCGACCGTCCCCGCAGCCCGATCGACCCAATAGACACCAGTCTCGTCCGCAGCCACGTCCCAGGGCTCGGCGAGCCCGGCCACGACCACCTGGGATGGACCTCCGGCAACGGAGATGGTCACGATCGAATCCGTGGTCGCGAGGAACACGGCGTCGCCGTACACGGCGAGCGCGCGCGCCCCGGGGACCGGGCCGAGGTCGACGGCGACGCCGCCATCGACCGGCATATGGTAGAGCGACGGCGTGGGATACCCCGCGAGCCAGAACGCGGTCCCGCCGTACGTCACGAGGGCATTCGCCGCCCCGGCGGGGCCCTCGACCATTCCGACGGCGGTGGCGCTGCCGTCTTTGGGCTTCTTGCGCAGCCCATCATGCGACCTCCAGAGCAACCAGCTGCCGTCGATCGTCAGATCGGCCGAGATCGAGGAGATGGATACCTCGGGATGGCTCGCGAACACGTCCCACGCCGAGCCGTCCTTCGCGACACGGAAGATCCTGTCCGGGTCCTTGGCCCAGCTCGACGCCAGGAACAGGGCGTCGCCGTCTTGGGTGAGAGAGGACGTCCCGTAGACATCCGCCGCGAGCCGCTGTGGCGCACAGAGACCGTCGGAGCAGCTCGAGGTGACGCACGCGCGACCGCAGGCGCCGCAGCTCGACGCGTCGGTCCGCAGGTCGGCCTCCGCGCCGTCGGCAGGATCCCCGTTGCAGTCGGCGACGAACGCGGCATCCGCCCAGGGATCGACGTCGAAGATGCGCGGACAGGGATGTCCGGGCTCGACACACATCGCGCCGATCGCGTCGAACATCACGCAACCCTGCTCGCAATGCGTATCGATGTGACTGCAATCGTAACCGGGATACTCGACGAGCGTGTCTCCGTGGCAAGTGACCATCGGAAAGCACTCGCCGGTGCTTTGCCAACCGCTCCCCGAGCTCCCGGAGCCTCCACCCGAGGCGTCCGTCGCCGGGTCACGATCCGGGGGCACGCGGCCGTCGCATGCCTCCTGGCTCGCGAACAACACGAGCGAACCCACGGCGGCGGCGAGGCACGTGCTGGACAGGACTCTCCCCGCCTTCGGAGAGCGTCGTACCGCGGCTTCCACAGATGGCGGGGGCAGCATGATGGCTGGGCCCGTGGCGGCAACATCCATGCCTGCGCGAACGGACGAGAATCATGCCTCCTGCAGCCCCGTTCCGGCGCATGCTGGCGCAGGCCGGCCCGCGCGCGGGGCGCGAGCCGCGCGGCCACGCCTGGATAGGCACGCACCTGCATTGGCTCGTTCGATCGAGCCGGCGTCGTGCTGCGCGCGTCGCTCGTGGTGACCAGGAGCCACATGCCGAACCGCAACGCGGAATCGTTCTTGGGTGCAGTTCCCGATCTGCGCCTGAAGAACAAAGCAATTCCGATCACTT
>CAYJPW010000080.1:0-45934 GCA_964372055.1 uncultured Polyangiaceae bacterium | reverse complement strand
CGGGCGTGATCGACGTGGACGGGAACCGCCCCAACAAGGTGCGGGTGCGGTAGCCCCCCCGCGGCCGCCCCCGCCCCCCCCCCCCCTCTGGCGGGGGGGGGGGGGCGCCCCCCCCCCCCCCCCTCGCGACGGAAGGCGCCCCGGAGCGCGCCGCCCGGCGGCCGCTACATGTCGAACGCGAGCCCGACCACCCAGGTGGAGGTGCCGATGTGCATCTTGGGGCCGCCGAAGCCGTCGAGCTGGGCGTTCATCCACTCGCCGAAGAGCGCCGCGTGGCGCACGCCCGTCGTCTCGTAGAGCGTCGCCGACGAGCGGCGCTCGAGGAAGTTCAGGGTGAGCATCGCCCCGAGCGCCATGTGGAGGCCCATGGTGGTGTCCTCGCCCACGACGCCGCCGGCCTTCGCCGTGTCGGACCCCGCCGACGAGCTCCAGGTGCCGAGGCCGATCCCGAGCTTGCCGTAGGGCACGATGGGCACGCCGGTGCGCCGCATCAGCTCGTCGATGCGCAGCACCCCCGAGAGGTGCATCGGCATGATCGTGAGCGACGTCTCCTGGCCGGACTCGCAGTTGTCCTGGTCGGTCGGCGTGCAGCCGCTCCGCAGCGCGAGGCGCGAGGTGCTCGTGTACCCCCAGCCGAAGCCGGGGCCGATGACGCCGACGTACGGGATGCGGAGCGGCATCCAGTCGAGCTCGAGCCCGAAGTAGAACTGCGGATCGTCGTCGAACACCTTCGAGTACGGGCCGGTGCCGCCGAACTCCTCGTCGACCTCGGGGTGGTAGGGCCCGAAGCGCACCTCGAAGGCGAAGTTGCCGAGCGTCGCCTCGCGCTCGGAGGTGTGCGTGCGCTCGCCGCGGCGCCAGCTCGTGTCCGGGATGTGGCCCGACTGCGCCGACGCGGCGCTCGCCCAGAGGCCGACGAGCCCGGCGGCCGCGAGCGCCGGGAGATACCGATGCGAGCGGCTCAAGACGCGCTCCCTCCGGACCGGCGGCGTCTCCTCGCCGCAAACACGCCGAGGGCCGCGCCGAGGGCGCCGAGCGCGGCGAGCGCGTCCTTCGCCGGCGTGCGCGCCAGCGAGCAGAAGCCGCCGCCGCCCTGGCCGCCGGCGTTGCGGTACGTCTCGAAGAAGTCGTCGACCGGCACGGGCGTCGCGCAGCCGAGGACGCTGAGCGGGCCCACGTTCTCGAGGTCGTCGTAGGCCGCGACGCCGACGACGTACTGGACGCCGTTGGTCAGACCCTTCGCTTCGATCTGCGCGCCGGTCGCGGTGCCGCACACGTAACGGGCGTCGGGGCGCTTGCCCGCGACCAGGACCGACGAGGTGCAGTCGCCGGTGGAGGGCGCGCCCCCGCCGGAGGTCGTCGCCCCGGTCGAGGTCGTGCTGCTCGACGTCGAGGTGGCGTTGCCGCTCGTGGTCGAGCTCGTCGCGCCTCCGGCTCCGCCGGCTCCGGTGGCGCCGCCTGCCCCGCCGGCGCCTCCGGCCCCGGTCGCGCCGCCGGCACCCGTCGCGCCTCCGGCTCCGCCGGCTCCGGTCGCCCCGCCGGCTCCGCCTGCGCCGGTCGCGCCGCCTGCTCCGCCCGCGCCGGTCGTCGTTCCGCTCGTCGTGGCGCCGGTCGTTCCGCTCGTCGTCGCCCCGGTCGTTCCGCTCGTCGTCGCGCCCGTCGATCCGCCGCCGCCCTCACCGACCGGGATGAAAGGCGGATCGCAGAAGATCTTGTAGCCCCGCTTGTCGGAGTCCTTCGTCTCGGTGTAGTCGACGACGAGGCTGCGCTCGCCGGGCTTCACGGTCAGATCGGTGGGCGGGGTCGGCCCCATCAGGTCGACCTTGGTCTGGTCCCACACGGCCATGTTGACGGGGTCGATGTCCGCCGTGCCCGAGCTGTTGAGGAGGAAGTAGAGCTTGGTGGCGCGCGCCGCGCTGACCGAGTCCTCGCAGTTCTGGATCCCGAGCGCCTCGACGATCTCGCTCGCCTTGAGCGTGAGTGTCGTGTTCTTGTCCGTCGCCGCCTGGCTGCGGATCAGCCTGCACGACGTGCTGTTGTTGAGATCGCGGTTCTCGAGCAGAGAGCAGTCGAGGTTCTCGCTCACCCAGATCTCGAGCGTGGTCGAGCCCGCGAGCGTCAGCGTGGCCGGGAACGTGAGGCTGCAGTCGCCGGTGCAGTCGGCGTAGCTGACGTAGTAGCGAAACTCGTTGTCCTGGTGCGCGGTGCAGGTCGTCGTGACGTTGTTGATGACGATGTTGCCGCCGCCCACCTGCGCGGAGGCCCCGGCTGCCCAGAGGGCGGTGGCGAGCGCGAAGCCTGCGCAGGCGGCACGCCGGGCCAGCCGGCGAGGCGTCGGAGGTCGGTTGGATCTCATGCGAGGCCGCCTTTTGAGCACAAGCCGTACCAAGGAGCAAACACCGCGCGACGGCGGGGTGTCGCGGCCCCCGGCTGCCGAACTGGCCGGGCCGCCGAGCGCCGCACCCGAGCGGGTGACAAGTTGTCAGGACGCTTCGGTGCGGATCGTCTCGCCGGCGGCGTCATACTCCTCGCCGATCGTGATCTCCTTCGAGATCGACGGCAGCGCCGCCTTGCGTGCCCAGCGCTCGCGCGGCTCGCTCGTCTCGACGAGGACGTCGCCTGCAGCGGCCTCGAGCACCAGCGCCGCGAGCAGCCGCTTCGTGCCGTCGAGCACGGGGAGCGACGACTCGCCCTCGAAGGAGAAGGAGATGCGCCGGTCCTCGATGACCCAGGCGCCCTGCTGCTCGAGGTGGGCGTCGGTCTCGGCGTGCTCGATGGCGCGCGCGAAGGCGAGGTGTGCGCTGCCGGCGAACGTGAGATCGGCGAAGGCGTTCCAGCGAGCCATGAGGAAGCGTCCCCCCTAAGGACCCTCGGAGCTTACCAGACTTTGCTCCCTCGGTGCTCCGGCCAACGAACGTGGAGGCCGTGGTCCCGCCGTCGCTGTTGTCGGGAGTCATCCCACGTTCGTCCCGGCCGGCGGTGCGGGCTCGTTCTCTCCTGCCTCGCCGGCCTCGGACGCCGTGGACCTCCCGGTTCGCGGGCGCGGGCCGCAAAGGCGCGAGAAACGTTGCATGATACGGCGAAACCCCGCCGCGACGCGCCCGCCCGATGCCCAGCCGATCTCCCGACAGCGCCCCCCGATCCGCGAGCGCCAGCCTCTTCGAGCGCCGGTCCGCGCCGGAGCTGGGCGCGGGACGCCCGACGGTGCCCGAGCCGCCTGCGCCGGTGAGGGCGGCCGAGATCGAGCGGACCGCGCTGCTCTTCTCGCTCCTGTTCCTCGCCGCGCTCGTGCTGGTCATGGGCCGCGCCGCGCGCGACGCGCTCTTCCTCACCCGCTTTCCGGTCAGCTGGATCGCGCCGATGTGGCTGGCGTACGCCGGCGCATCCTCGATTCTGGCGCTCGTCTACGCGCGCATCGCCGACCGCTTCGCGCGGGCCCGCTTCCTCGTCGGGTTCACCGTCTTCGCCGCCGTCTCGTACGCCGTGCTCCGGCTCCTCATCGGCCAGGAGCTCTCGGCCGCATACGCGGTGCTGTACGTCTGGTCCGAGGTCATCGCCAACTTCACCGCCGTGCTCGTGTGGGCGCTCGCCCAGGAGCTGCACGACGCGCGCAGCGCCAAGCGCCTCTTCGGCGTCATCGGCGCGGGGCAGGTCGTGGGCATCGCCGTGTCCGGCTTCGGCACCGGCGCCATCGTCCCGCTGGTCGGCACGGCCAACCTCCTCCTCGTCCTCGTCGCCGCCCTTCTCGGCATCGCCGCGCTCACCGTCGTCGTCGCCCGCCGCCACCCCGCACCCGCCGCGCCGGCGAGCCGCGAGCAGGCGCTCGAAGCGCGGCTCGAGACGATGCCGGTCTGGCGCTCGCGCTACGTGGTCTCGCTCGCGCTCATGACGCTCACCGTCTTCGCGATGCTCACGGTGGGGGACTACCAGTTCAAGGCGATCGCGCGGAGCGCCTACTCCGACCGCGACGAGCTCGCGCGCTTCATGGCGAACTTCTACGGCGTGCTCGGCGTCGCCGGCGTGCTCGTGCAGGTCGCGGTCACCCCGCGCCTGCTCCGGCGCTACGGCGTGCTCGGCGGCATGCTGGCCATGCCGGTGGCGTTCGTCGCCGCGAGCGTGGGCCTGGTCGCGGCCCCGAACGTCGCCTTGGCCGCCCTCCTCAAGGGCAGCGACAACGGGCTGCAGTTCACCGTCCACGAAGCGACGATGCAGCTGCTCTACTTCCCCTTCCCCGCCGCGCTGCGCGACCGGGTGAGGACCCTCGTGGGCGCGATCTTCAAGCCGGTGGGCTGCGCTTGCGGCGCAGCGCTGCTGTTGTGGCTCGCCCCAGGCTCGGCCGGCTCCGAGCCCGGACCGGACCTCGTCCACCTCGCCTCGCGCCTCGGGCTCTACACCATCCCGCTCGGGCTCGCGGTCGTGTTCGCCATGCCGCTGGTGCGCGCGGGCTACGTGGACGCGATGCGGCGCACGCTCATCCGGCGCGAGATCGAGCCGGGCCTCGTCGAGAACAGCCCCTCGGCGCGGGCCATCCTCGGCGAGGCGCTCCGCAGCAACGACTCGCCCCAGGTCGTCTTCGCGGTCGACCGGCTGCGCGAGATCGATCCGGATTGCGTGCGCGAGGCGCTGCCCGAGCTCTGCCGCCACCGCTCCCCCCGGGTGCGCGGGCTCGCGCACCGGCTCACCGCCGAGCTCGGTCACGCCGACGGCGCGGCCCTCGCCCGCGAGGCGCTCGGCGATCCGGACGCGACGGTGCGCATCGCCGCGGTGGAGGCGCTGGCCTCGCACCTCCGCGAGGACGCCCACGACGAGCTCTGCGCGCTCGCCGACGCGAAGGGCGACGACGCGGTCCGCACCGCCGCGATCGCCGCGCTGGTGCGGCACTGCGGGCTCGACGGGATGCTCGACGGCGCGCCGCGCCTCCGCGCCCTGCTCGAGAGCGCCAGCACCGACGACCGCATCGCCGCGGCGCGGGTGCTGGGGATGGTCGGCGAGGCCTCGCTCCAGCGGGCGCTCGCGCGCCTCCTCGCCGATCGAGAGCCGGCGGTGCGCCGCGCGGCGATCCAGGCGGCTGCGACGGCGTGCGACGCGCGGCTCCTCCCCGCGCTCCTCGAGGCGCTGGGAGAGCGCGGCGTGGCCGGCGCCGCGGCGCGCGCGATCACCTCGCTCGGCGACGCGGCGGTGGCCGAGCTCGCGGTCCGCCTCGTCGATCCGGACGCGCCCCGCACCGTGCGCCTCGCCATCCCGCGCGTGCTCTACCGGATCGGCACCGAGCACGCGCTCGGGGTGCTCTTCGCCTGCCTCGACGAGCGCGACGACGCCATCCGCCAGAAGGTGCTCGCCTCCGCCTCGCGCCTGCGCCTGGCGCTGCACGCGCCCCCGCTGCCGCGCGCCGAGGTGACGAGCCGCATCGATCGCGAGATCGCCGCGCACGCGCTCGCGCGCGACGAGTTCGTGGCCGTGCGATCGCTGGTCTCCCGGCCGTTGCTCGACGAGCACGTGCTCGGCGGGCTGCGCAAGGGGCTCGTCCGCATCCTCCGGCTCTGCGAGCTCTGCTACCCGCGCGAGGTGGTCGCGTCGGTCCGGGCGCGCATCTTCGGCAGCGATCCGTCGCTGCGCGCCAACGCCTTCGAGGTCCTGGAGTCGCTGCTCGACCGGGCGCTCCGCGCGCGGCTGGTCGATCTGTTCGACACCTTCATCCGCGTCCGGGCCGGCGACGCGCCGCCGGTCGGGCTGCAGCCGCGGGCGAGCTACGCGGTCTCCTGGCTGCGCGGGCTCATCCGCGGCGCCGACCCGTGGGGCGCCGCGCTCGCGTTCGACGCCATCGCGCACCACCGCATCGTCGGCTCGGCGCCCGACGCGCTCGACGCGCTCGGCCACCCGGATCCTCTCGTCCGCGAGAACGCGGCGATCGCGACGGCGGTGCTGATGCCGCCGGGCGCGCCGGCGGCGCTCGCGCGCCTCCAGGGCGATCCGGATCCCGTCGTCGCCTCCTACGCGCGATACTGGGCCGAGACGGGCAAGAGCGGCACGGCCCCCGAAGACGCGATGTACACCACGATCGAGAAGGTGCTCTTCCTCCAGCGCGTGCCGGTCTTCTCGCGCGTGGCGGGCGACGATCTGGTGCCGCTGGCGCGGGGCGCCGTCGTGGTCCCGCTCCGGCGCGGCGACGTCGTCTTCCGCGAGGGCGAGCCCGGCGGCGCGCTCTACTTCGTGATCTCGGGCACGATCCGCCTCTCGGTGCAGGGCCGCGAGATCGCCCGGCTCGGCGCCAACGACGTCTTCGGCGAGATGTCGATCTTCGACCGCGAGCCGCGCGCCTCGACCGCGACCGCGGCCGACGAGGCCGAGCTGCTCCGCGTCTCGGCCGAGGACTTCCACGAGGCGGTGCGCGACACCGCAGAGATCGCCGAGGCCGTCATCCAGGTCCTGAACCGCCGCCTCCGCGAGGCCGACCGGCGCCTCGCCGCAGCGCGCTCGCGCCTCTCGCTCGAGCTCAAGCCGCCGACCGCCGAGGCGGCCGCCCGCGACGCCGCGCCGGTCGGCGCGATCGACGGCGCCGCGCCGGCGTCGCTCGACGGACGGAACGGCGCGTCCGGCGACCGTGGCTCGGCGCCGCCGGCGAGCAACGGCGAGGTGGGCCGCCGTTTCGACGGAGAGACGCCGCTGCCTCCGCCGGTCGACGATCTCGAGTAGGTCGCGGGGCGGGCGGACCTGCGCGCGCGTCGCCCCGGGCCGCCGAATCATTCACCGCATCTCAAGGACGGGACACTAGCGGATGACGCGGACCTCGACGGCGCCGCCCTTGAGGTCGTCGCGCAGGACGAGCTCGTAGCGGCTCGAGTCGAGGTTGCCGCCGCGGAAGATGAGGATGATGCGCTGGGCGCGCTTGTCGGTGAGCGTCGAGGGCGCGCCCTTGGTCCCGAGCGAGACGCTGACCTGCTCGATCTTCGGATTGGCGCGCATCGTGGCGGCGATCTCCTCGAGCGCGGCTTGGTTCTCGGCGGAGAGCTTGGCGTCGCGGGCGCTGAACTCGATCGGTGGATCGATCTTGAACGTGTCATGCGAGAGGCGCGCGAACTTGGGGCAGCCCGAGGGCCGCGCGCCCGGCTCGCTCTTGCACTGGTCGATCGGATCGGGCAGCTCGTCGTTGTCGGTGTCGGGGCAGCCGTTCGCCTTGGGGTCGTCGTACTTGACCCCGGGGCGGTCGGGGCAGAAGTCCTCGGCGTCGCGCACGCCGTCGGCGTCGCGGTCCTGCGCCGGGCAGCCGTTCTTCGCCGGGTCTTTGCTGGCGGGCCCCGCCTCGGTCGGGCAGGCGTCCTGGTCGTCGATGATCTTGTCGAGATCGGCGTCCTTGGGCCCGGGCGGCGGGGCCTTCTCCTTGCGGCCTTCGCCGAAGTAGCCGACCGAGAGCAGCCCGCGGAACTCGCCCGTCCCCGGCATCGAGCCGAAGCCGGGGCCGGCGCCGACGCCGACGCGGAAGCCGCCCAGGTAGAGGCGCGCCGCGCCGAGCGGCTCGAACATCACGTCGAAGCCGACCTCGTCGTGCCGATCGACGTCCGCGGCGACCGCGAACGCGGGCTCGATCCCGATCGAGAACAGCTCGTCGAGCTTGAGGTGGAGCGCGCCCGAGAGCGCCACACGATCGCCGTTGCGGCCGCCGAAGATCCCGGGACCGATGCCGGCGGCCGCGCCCCAGAGCAGCTCGCCCGACTGCCCGGCGGCGCCGAGATCGATCTCGATGCGCGGGTTCTTGTCCGAGAGGTAGGCCTCGCGCGAGCCGAACGGCGCCCAGAAACGCGCGCCGACGAGGAGGCCGAACGCGGGATCGTCGATGGGGCGCACGTGCGCGCCGACCCGGAGATCGCCGACGCCCTGGCCGGCGGGGCCGGAGATGACGTCGGTGCCGACCTTGCGCGTCTCGCCCTCGGCGAGGTCGCCCGACTCGGCGAGCGCGAACGGCATGCTGAAGTCGAGGTTGAGCCAGTGCACCGGCGTGAGCGAGCCTCCGACGTGCAAGAGGAACGCGCTGTCGACCGGGGTCGGCAGCGGCGTCTTCTCGCCGGCGGTGTCGACCTCGAAGGCGCGGATCGGCGCCTTGGCGTAGTCGGCGACCACGCCGACGGCGAACTCCACCCCCTCGACGTCGGGCTCGTGCGGGCCCTCGACCCGGAAGAACGGGCTCTCCGGGGTGGCCGGGTGCATCTGGTCGATTCGGACGCCGTCGCCGACGGGCGCCGCGGCGGCAGGCTGGGCGCCGAACGCCAGCGCCATCGCCCACAGCCCCGCCGCTGCCCCGATCCGTCGCGTCGCTCGCACCGGGGCCCACCTTACAGCCACCGATGTCCTTCGTGAAACTCTTCTGGCTCGGGGGCTCCGCCCCCAAACCGGCTCGCTTGGCAGTGGTTGCTTGGCAAACAGCGCCCTGCGCTTCGCTTCGGGCGGCCCGACTATTTTTGCGGCCGGCGGGGTGAAATGCACGAACCGACCGTCCAACGACGTGCCGCCCCGGTGTGCGCGGCTTCGCACGCCTCTTGCACGCCCTCCGGCCGCCCTCGCTGGCATCCGCTCCAAGAAGGACACATCATGCACTCGATGGACACACGCCGCCTGCTCCGCGCCCGCGCCTCGCGCTGGGCCGCCGCCCTCGCCGCCGTGGTCGCCCTCGCGCCCCTCGGCGCCGCCGCGCAGACGAACGCGAAGCTCCCGCAGGGCTACACGTCCGACGCGCTGCCCGCGTTGCCGCCGGGCGAGAGCCCGTCGCCCGAGCTCCAGGCGCAGCAGGTGCAGGCCCCCGCGCAGCCCGAGCAGAGCACCGATCCGGCGGTCGACGCCGACGGCTACGCCGACACCGATCCCAGCGCGCTCAGCGATTTCCAGGAGCCGCTCGCGCCTTACGGCGCCTGGGTCGAGGACCCGACGTACGGCACCGTCTGGGTGCCGAGCTCGGTCGTGGTCGGGACCGACTTCGCGCCTTACCAGACCGCGGGCCACTGGACGCTCGACGAGGACAGCGAGTGGATGTGGGTCAGCGACTACGACTGGGGCTACATCCCCTTCCACTACGGCCGCTGGGTGTGGATCCCGGCTCGGGGCTGGGCGTGGATCCCGGGACGCGTCTACGCGCCCGCGTGGGTCGTCTGGCGCACCGGCGACTACGGCTACATCGGCTGGGCGCCGATGCCGCCGGCGTTCTACTGGACCGGCGGCGTCGCCGTCGGCCTCTGGCTCGTGCCTCCCGCCGCGTACGTGTTCGTCCCCACGACGTACGTGTTCCACACGCACGTCCACCACTACGTCGTCCGCGATCGGGTCGTCGTGCACGACATCGCGGCGCACACGCCCGCGTACCACAAGCCCGCCAACGCCTCGGTCGGCCACCACGGCGCGGCCGGCGCGCAGGCGCACTCGGCGCCCGCCCCGAGCAAGTACAAGCCGGCCTCGCCCTCCCTCGCGGAGGCGAAGGTGCCGCCGGGCGCCTCACCGAAATCGCGTGCCGCGACCGATCCGCGCGCCGCTGCGCTCTCGCGCCGCAGCTCCTCGCCGAGGGCCACGACACGCCAGCCCGGCTCGAGCCGCCTCGGACGGGGAAGCTTCGAGGGGCGCGGCACGCCGGGCGGCTTCGACGGGCGCGGGCGCGCGCCGGTGATCCGGACGCCTCGCGGTGGCGAGGCCCCTCCGGCGTTCGATGGACGCAGCCGCGGGCGCGGCCTCGATCCTCGCGGCGTTCCCGCGCCGCGATCGCGCGGGCGGGGCGCGCAGCCGCCCGGCTTCGTGCAGCCGAGCCCCGGCGTGCAGCCCCGCCCGAGGCCGGGCGTCCAGCCGCGCACCCCGAGCCCGGGCGTGCAGCCCCCGAGCCGGCCCTCGTCGCCCGTCGTGCCGCCGTCCGTCGGACGCGGTGCGCCGGGGCACGGCGTGATGCCGTCGGCTCCGCCCGTTCGCCCGCCGGTCAAGATCCCCGCGCCGGCCGCGAGGCCGTCGATCAAGGGTCACCGGCGCTAGACGTCTGGTCCGCGTCTTGCGTGCCCACCGCCGCCATGGAGTCTCCGATGGGATTTTCTGAGCTGCTCTCGCGCCGATCTGTGGACCTGCGTTCACGGGGGGTGTGGCCGGCGCTTCTCACCGGTCTGGCCTTCGTCGCGAGCGCGGCCGTCACCGGCTGCGTCATCGTCGACGATCACCACGACGGCAGCTGGGACGACACCACCGTCTACGAGCCGCCGCCCCCGGACGACACCGCGCCGATCCTGGCGACCATCGACGCCGACGCGACCATCGACGCCTCGCCGGGCGAGGGCGCGGGCCTCTTCATCGAGTACACCGCCGGCGGCTCGTGGCGCACCTGGACCACCTGCGACACCAACTACTCCGGCTACGACTGCGGCTTCGAGGTCTGCGTCCTGAACGTCGACGGCACCTCGGTGCGCAGCGCCGAGGCCGACTCGAACGAGGCCGACGACTCGATCAGCACCTACGGCGACGGCTACACTTGCCTCACCGCGCGGACGGCCGACGACACCGACGGGATGCGCTTCCAGACCGACGCCGGCGCGACGCTGCGCGTCGAGCTCTTCCTCGACGGCGTCGCCGAGCCGCGCTTCATGTACTGGGTCGGCGACGGCGCGCTCCACAAGGGCGCGCCGAGCGATCCGCTCGATCTCGTCCCCGCCTCGCCCTGAGCGAGGCGCGAGCGGCGCGCCCGAGGCGCCGGTACCCGTGGTCCTGGGGCTCGATGTGAGCCTTGATAACTTCGTCGGTAGCATTGCCGCTGTGGCAGCAAGGCACCCGCGCGCCCAAATATGGCGCCCCCAGGAACCTTGCGCAGGTGCGCGAGCGCCGACACCTGCTTGCGGTACGTTGTCGTCCAGACGAGGTGCAGATGGATCTCGAAGACCTTGTGCGCCCGGGCTCGCACGCCCCCCAGCCGGTCGAGCGCGTCCGAAGGATCCACTCCGCGGCCTTCGACGCACCAGCCGTCGATGGGCTCGCCGCGCGGAGAGCCGAATCGGCGATCAAGGCGTGAGCGCGATGTCGGCCAGGTCCTCGCCGAAGGCGCTCATGCGCTGCACCTTCACGCGGTCGCTCGCGATCGAATAGACGAGGTCGTCGAGGAAGACGCTCCGCTTCACCGCCGAGCTGGCGTTCGACCACCAGGTCCCGCAGCGGGCGCCGCGGGTGCCGTGGTCGACGCCGCCGAGCCGGCGGAAGCCGCGCTCGACGCTGACGTCGTAGACGTAGAGGCCGCTGAACGCGAGCTCGTTGCCGTTTCGTCCGTCGCCGCCTCCCTCGCAGACCGTCATCGGGACGGCGAGCAGGCCGCGATCGGCGAAGTAGTTGAACGCGAGGTGGTCGGTCGCCGCCTCCGAGCTCGAGCCGCGCGTGCCGATCTTCTCCTTGTGCATGAGCCTCGGGTCGGTGGGGCTCGAGACGTCGAAGAGCTGCAGGATGACGCCGTCGAAGTAGGCGAAGTCGCCGTGGTCGTTGGCGTCGAAGCCGATCGAGAGCAGGTGATCGGGATCGATGCGGTGCATGTACGTCGAGAAGCCGGGGATCTTGAGCTCGCCGAGGATCGCCGGATGCGCCGGCTGGTAGAGGTCGAGCACGAAGAGCGGATCGGTCTTCTTGAAGGTCACCACGTAGCCGCGGTCGCCGTCGAAGCGCACGGCGCGGATGTCCTCGCCGGGGGCCATCCCCTCGACGGAGCCAACGCGGACCAGGTTGCCGGCGTCGCCCTCGGCCAGGATCGAGACGGCGCTCGAGACGTGCGGATCGGGGACGCGCCCACGCGTCGTCGCCACGCGGAGGTAGCCGTACCACTCGTCCATCGCGAACTGGTTGAGCACGTGGCCGGGGACGACGCCGCTGCCCACGTAGCGGGTCTCGCCCGGGCTCGCGCCGATCCGGAACTTGTGGATCTCGCTCGCCTCGTCGACCGAGGGATAGAACGAGTACCAGCGGCCCTTCGCGCCGGCCTTCCGGTGCACGACCGAGAGGTAGAGCGCGCCGCCCGACGCGAAGACGGCCCCGGGGCGGCTCTGGAGGGTGGCCGTGGTCGCCGGCGCCTCGTCGCTCCGCAGATCGAACGAGACCACGGTCGTGAAAGCCTGTCCGTCGCCGAGCCCGGTCTTGAGGAGGCCCCCGCAGAGCGGCCTCTCCACGCCCTTGTCGCGGATCGTCGGGAACCAGGTGTCGGCCAGGATCTTGCGCTCGTTCTCGACCTTGAGGCGCGCGAGCTTCTCCCTCACGACCTTCTCCATCGTGCCGCAGGTCTCGAGGTCCTCGGGCCAGGTCGAGTAGGCGGGGACCGGCGAGTCGCCGTCGGCGACGACGGTGTGCACCGCGTTGCCGATGCGGCGCGCCGCCATCAGCGATCCCGAGAGATCGATCTGGCGCACGAGCTTGGGCTCCTTGCGGTTGGCGACGTCGAAGACGCTGATCCGCGTCGCGGTGCCGTCGCCCGCGAACACGCAGTCGTAGCCATAGGTGCAGCGCTTCCCGGGCGCTCCGCTCGAGGTGTAGACCACGGCGCGATCGCCCTCGACGAAGAGCTCGCGCGCGGTGCCCCCGAGCTTGGTCACCGAGAGCAGCCGCGGCTTCAGCGCCTCGACGATCCGGAGCGCGCCGTTCATGGCGAGGTACACGTAGCGGCCGTCGGTCTTGACGATGTCGGCCTCGTCGACCCCGACGACCTGGTTGTTCGTGCCCGAAGCGCTCGCGGCCTTCGCCGGCGCGCTCCCGCCCGACATCGTCGGCGCCGCGCGGACCATGGGGTTGCCGCCGCCGAGGGCGCCGATGCTGCCGGCGCCGCTTCCGAACCCCTGGCCGAACGCCGACTTCGTCGGCATCGAGGGCTCGCGCCACGCGCGCTCCCGCTCGCGGAACTCCTCCCAGCAGCCCGGCTGGGCCGCCCTCCAGTCCTGGTACTCCTGCTCGATCTCGGCGCGCATCTGCTTGATGCGCGCCTCGGCGATCTGGCGCCCGGTCTTCTTGTAGTCGTCGCAGCTCGACGCGACGAGCCGCGCCTCCGAGAGCGAAGCGGCCGCGGGCTCGCCCGCCATCGCCACGCGGACGCTCGGCGGCGGAGGGCGCGGCGGCGTGGGCGCGGCCGCCGCGACGACCGCGGCGGAGGGCGCGGCGGGTGCGGGCCCGGCAGCGACCGGCGCGGTGGGCGCCGCGGGCGGGGTGGGTGCGGGGCCGCCGCAGCCTACGGCGACGACCAACAGCGCACATGCAGCCGTGACGACTCGCGACGAGATCATGGGCAAGCCTCGGGTTCGAAGGATCGACGCTGGGCGCCGCCGGTTCAGAGCCCGGCCGGGCGCCGATGTTCCTCCGACGCGTGGCCGCGCCGGCCGATCTACCGGCGCGCCACGTCGATTCCAAGGCCCGCCGGCCGGCTCGCGCCTACATCGGCGCTGCCCGCCGGGCCCTCGGCCGCGTGCGTGGAGCTCGTCGTCGGACGACTACTTCTTCGCAGGCGCCTTCGCCGGCGTCGCCGCCGGGCGCGCCGGCGTGGCCGTCTTGGGCGCCGGGTTGCCCTCGGCGTCCCAGATCTCGGGCTCACCGAGCCCCAGGTCCGCGAGCTGCGGCTCGACCGCCGCGCGGGGGCCGACGATGACGACGGTCGCGCTCGCGGGATCGACGTGCACCTGGGCGAGCTTGGCCAGCTCGGGCAGCGTCGCGCGCTGTCGAGCACGGCTCGCGACCACGTCCTGGTTCGGGGGCAGGCCGAGCATCGAGAGCGTGCCGAGGCGCTGGGTCACGCCGTTGACCGTCTCGTAGGTCTGCACCAGATCGGCGCGGTCCTGCGCCTGGACCTTGCCGAGCTCCTCGGGCGTGAGGCCGGAAGCCGTCATCTTGCGGAGCTCGGCGAGCATCTCGCGGAGCGCAGGGCCGGTGACCTCGGTCTGGACGGCGGCGCGGGCCACGAACGAGCCGAGCCCGCGCGTCTCGGTGAAGCCGGAGCGGGCGCCGTAGGTCCAGCCGTGGTCCTCGCGCAGGTTCTGGTTGAGGCGCGAGGTGAACGAGCCGCCGAGCGCCGTGTTGACGAGATCGAGCAGCGGCGCGCTCGGGTCGGTCGCCTTCACGCCGGCGCGCACGACCGCGACGACCGCCTGCGGAGCTTCGGTGCGGTCGACGAGGACGAGGCGCGGCGGGCGGCGGCCGCCTCCGGCGATCGCCATCCCGAGCTCCGCGGTCTCGGCGGCGGTGAGGGGCTTGATCGCCGCCTTGGGCGAGAGCGGCTCGGGCTTCCAGCCGTCGAGGCCCGCGGCGATGGCCTGCTTCACCTCGTCCGCGGTGACGTCGCCCGTCACCACCATCACCGCGCGCTCGGGGCGCCAGTGCGCCTTGTAGAACGCGGCGACGGCGCCGAGATCGACCTTCTTCGCTCCCGCGAGGAGCCCGTCGCTCGGGTGCCCGTAGGGCGTCCCCGGCCCGTAGAGCGCCGCGCCCGAGACCACGCGCGAGACGGCCGCGGGATCGTCGGCGCGCTTCTTGAGCCGGTTCTCCCAGAGCCCCGAGACGCGCTTCCACTCCTTGGGATCGAGGCGCGGCCGCGCCACCACGTCGGCGAGGATCGCGAAGGCCGGCGCCCAGTTCTTCTTCAGGACCGTGAGCGCGGCGAAGCTGCCGTCGGCGCCGTTGCCGGTCGCCAGGCTGGCGCCGAGATCGTTGACCGCGCTCGAGAGCTCGACCGCGCTTCGCTTCCCCGCGCCCTCGTCGAGCATGTCGGCGGTGATGTGGGCGAGCCCGGGCCGGTCGGCCGGGTCCTGCGCCGAGCCCGAGGGGACGGTCACCGTGACCGAGACCATCGGCAGCGTGTGGCGCTCGATGAGCCACACCTGCATCCCGTTGGCGACCGAGAACACCACCGGCGCCGGCGGCTCGAACGCCTTCGGCTTCGGCAACGCGGGCTTGTCGCCGAGCGGATCGGCCGCCGCGGACGGCGTGGGCCGCGCGGCGGTCGCGGTCGCGGTGGGCTGCGGGGGCGGCTGCGGGGGCGGCACGGCGGCAGGCTCGCACGCCGAGAGCGCGGCGCCGAGCGCCAGGAACGAGAGCCCGCGCCTCACTTGCCACCCCCCTTCTTCGCCGCCGCCGCCGCGGGCGCCTTGGCCTCGACCTTGGGGACGACGTGGAGGATGACGCGCTCTTTGGGATCGAGCGTCGCCTGGGCGTAGCGCTGGAGCGAGGCCTTGGTCACGTCGCGGTAGCGCTGGAGGTCCTTCTCGGCGTAGCCCGGATCGCCGAGCGCAGCCTCGTACATGTTCAGCATCGAGGCCCGCTCGGCGACCGACTGGAGGCGCGCGACGAAGTCGGTCTCGTACTGGTTCTTGGCGCGCTTGAGCTCCTCGTCCGTGACCGGGTCCTTCGCCATCCGCGCGAGCTCGGCGTCGATGGCCGCCTCGAGCTTGGCGAGGTCGACCCCTGCGCGGGCGATCACCTCGACGGTGAAGTACGACCCGAGATCGCCCGAGCGCTGCGCGGCGCTCACGTCCTGCGCGAGGGCCTTGTCGTACACCAGCGCCTTGTAGAGCCGGCTTGCCTTGCCGTGCTCGAGGATCGCGGCGCAGAGGTCGAGATCGGCGTCGCCGGGGGCGAAGTGCGCCGGGCTCGGCCAGGCCATGACGATCTTGGCGAGGTTGACGTTGTCCGGGATGGTCTCGCGCACCACCTTGCCGATCTTCACCGGCACGGCCGGGGGCGGGGTGCGCAGCGGGACCGAGGCGAGGCCGCCGAAGTAGCGCTGGATGGTCGCCTTCGCCGCGGCGGCGTCGAAGTCGCCGGCGATGACCATCGAGGCGTTGTTGGGCACGTACCAGCGGTGGAAGAAGCCCTTGACGTCCTCGACCGTCGCCGCCTGGAGGTCCTCGTGCGAGCCGATGACCGGGTGGTGGTAGGGGTGCCCCTCGGGGAAGAGCAGCTCGGGCAGGCGCAGCTCCACCTTGCCGTAGGGCTCGTTCTCCGAGGTCTGGCGGCGCTCGTTGCGCACCACCTCGCGCTGGGCGTCGAGCTTGGCCTGGTCCATGTCGTCGGCGAGCGACGAGAGCCGGTCCGCCTCGAGCCAGAGGAGCAGGGGCAGCGTGTGGGCGGGGCCGACGTCGAAGTAGTCGGTCCGGTCCTCGCTCGTCCAGGCGTTGTTCCAGCCGCCCTCCGCCTCCATCCAGGCGTCGAACATCTTGGTCGGGACGCGGCGCGTCCCCATGAACATCAGGTGCTCGAACAGGTGGGCGAACCCGGTCCGCCGGGGCTCCTCGAACCGCGAGCCGACCTTGTACGACACGTTCACCGCCACGAGCGGCAGCGAGTGGTCCTCGTGGAGGATGACGGTCATCCCGTTGGCGAGGGCGTACTTGGTGAACGGCACCTCGACGGCGCCGGCGGCGCGCGGGAGCGCCAGGGCGGCCACCAGGGCGGCGGCCGCGAGGTGGGGGGGCTTGACGAGCATCGCCCTGGACTAGCCCATCACGGGGCCGGGCCCAAGCCCGGGTGGCGCCCGACTCGACGCGCTCGACGACCGCGCCGCCGAGCCCGCCCGCCACGCCCGAGCACGCCCTCGGGCTCACCGTCGTGACCGTACGCTGACGCGATCCCCACGAGACTGTCGCCGCCGACGTGGCATCTTAGAAGCGTGCGGCACACCGTCGCGTTCTCGGATGTCCACCTGAGCGAGGCCGAGCCCGGCGACGGGCTGTGGATGCGCTATCGGCAGCGCGCCTACTCCCCTCAGGGCGAGATCGCCGCGATGCTCGAAGCCGTGCGCACGCGCATCGGGAGAGACGAGCTCACGGTCGTCCTGAACGGCGACATCTTCGACTTCGACGCCCCGCGCGTCGTCGGCAACGAGAGCCGCTTCCACGATCTCCCGCGCTCCGCCGAGCACGCCGTGCCGGCCATCGCCGCCATCCTCGAGGACCACCCGGTCTTCGTCGCGGCGCTTGGGCGCCTCCTCGCCGAGGGGCACACCGTCGTCTTCATCTCGGGCAACCACGACGTGCAGCTCACGCTGCCCGAGGTCCGCGCCATCGTCGCGGCGCGCCTCGTCGACGCCGCGCTCGCCATCCGCGCCGAGGATCCGGCGCACGTGCGCTTCGCCACGCGCGCCGCGCTCGAGCAGCGCGTGCTCTTCCGCGCCTGGTTCCACAGGACGCCGGACGGCATCGTCATCGAGCACGGCAACGAGTACGACCCGTACTGCTCGTGGCGCTACCCGATGGCCCCGTTCGGGCGCGAGCAGCGGGTGATTCACCCGAACCTCGGCTCGCTCTCGGCGCGGCTGCTGGTCTCGCGGATGGGCTACTTCAACCCGCACGTCGACGCCTCGTACATGCTCACGGCGTGGGGCTACATCCGCCACTGGGCGAAGTACTACCTCTTCTCGCGCCGCTCGCTCGCCGCCGCCTGGGCCGTGGGCGCGGTGCGCACGCTCGTCGAGCTCTGGCGCCTGCGGGTGCCCGAGCGCCGCAGCGAGCGCCGCGCGAACATCACCGCCGCCGCGCGCGAGACGGGCGTCCCGGTGAAGATCGTCGCCCGCCACGCGCGCCTCATCGCCAAGCCCGTCGAGGAGCGCCTCGGCCGCGTCGCGCGCGAGCTCTGGCTCGACCGCGTCGGCATGGCGATGGCGGCCGCCGCGTTCGCGGCGCTCTGGCTGGCGCTCGCGCCGGCGAGCGCGTGGTTCGTTTCGCTCCTCGGGCTCGTGCTCTTCCTCGGCTACGAGCTCATGGTCCCCAAGCTCCCGCTCGAGGCGAACTGGTCGCGCGTCGGCCGCCACGCCCGCAAGGTCGGCAAGGTGCACCGCGCCCGCGCCGTGGTCTTCGGGCACACGCACTACCCCGAGGGCTCGTGGGAGGGCGGGGCGTTCTTCGGGAACACGGGGTCGTGGTCGGCGGCGTACCTGGACGAGGCGTGCACGAAGCCGGCGAACGACGAGCGGCCCTTCGTGTGGCTGATGAGCGAGCCGGTGAGCGGGCGCCTCGAGGGCGGGCTCTTCGGCTGGCGCGAGGGGAAGATCCTGCCGCGCGGGGTGGCCGAGGGCACCGTCGTGCCCGAGCCGCGCGAGCCGAGCGCGCCGAGGTCCGAGCGCGCACCGGTCGCGATCCCGATGGTCGATCCTCGCCGCTTCGCCGGCGTCGAGCCGAGCGAGAGCGCGGTCGCGGCGCTCGAGGCCGCGGGCCCCAAGTCGGTCGTCGATCCGTCGCGCGAAGCCAGGTAGTCGGCCTGCTACTCCTTCG
This sequence comes from uncultured Polyangiaceae bacterium, assembly GCA_964372055.1. Classification (GTDB taxonomy): domain Bacteria; phylum Myxococcota_A; class Polyangia; order Polyangiales; family Polyangiaceae; genus CAYJPW01. The sequence continues at coordinate 27,707 of CAYJPW010000080.1, read as the reverse complement.
GGACCCAGCGCGACAGCACGACGCCGGGGACCGAGGCGGCCCAGGCGAGCACGAAGAAGGTCGCGAAGCCGACGTGCGCGGCGAGGTAGCCGCTCGCGCTGCCGGCGCCCGTCGTGGCGACGCTCATCAGCGCCGAGGCGATCGCGTAGTGCGAGACCTTGTGCTCCGCCGAGCACCGTCGCATCAGGAAAACGAGGAACGCCGCGGTGCCGACGCCGGCGACGAGCTGCTCGACGATGACGACCGCGGCGACGGCGAGCGTCCCGGCGTGCGCCCAGGCCATCCACGCATAGAGGAGGATGGCGAGGCTCTGCATCGTGGCGATGGGCGTGAGCGTCCGCTGGAAGCCGCGGCGCGCGATGAAGGCGCCGCCGAGGACCGATCCCACGATCGACGCGGCGGTGCCGGCGATCCCAGAGAGCAGGCCGCGCGCGGCGGTGTCGAGCCCCAGGTCGCGGAGGAGCGGCGTCGACATCGCGAACATCATCGCGTCGCCGGCGCGGAAGGTGAGGATGAATGCCAGCGAGACGGCGATGCCGGGCTGCCGGAAGAAGCTCACGAACGCGTCGTAGATGGCGGGGAGCGCCGGCGGGCGGGCCGCCACTGCCCCGTCGATCGCCGGATCGCCCTCGGGCTCTTCGGCCGGCAGCACCAGCGAGTGCAGCGCCGCGAGCCCGAGGAGCAGCGCTCCCGCGGCGGCGAAGCACCAGAGCCACGAGGTCTTGCCGGCGAGCCAGACGAGGACGCCGTTGCCGACGAGGAGGGCGATGCGGTACGCGCCGATGCGCAGGCCCGAGAGCGCCGTCTGCTCGCGCTTCTCGAGCGCGCGCAGGTAGAAGCCGTCGATGGCGATGTCGTGCGTGGCCGCGAGGAAGGCGACGGCGACGAGCATGCGCGCCACGGTGCCGAGATCGCCCCGTTCGGCCGGGAAGGCGACGGCGATGATGGCGAGGCCGAGGGCGAGCTCGAGGCCGATGAGCCAGCGGCGCGTCGTTCCGACCCGCTCGACGAGCGGGCTCCAGGCGAACTTGAGGTTCCAGGCGAGCCCGTAGAGCGAGGTCAGGCCGATCGCCGACAGGCTCGCCCCCATGGCGGTGAAGAGCTGCGCCGCGACCTGGTGGACGATGGAGTACGGCAGCCCCTCGGCGAAGTAGGTCGACAGGACCCAGGGGGACGACTTCGCGGCGGTGGACATCGCGAGCGGCTGCTCCTCCGGGACGGGCGCGTCGGCGGCCCCCGGCCGCGTGTGCACCGGGCGGATCCCGCTGCCGACGGAGGGCGGCGCCGGGCTCTCCGGGGCAGCCGGTTCGACGAGCTTGGGAGCAGCTTGCATCGGCGAGCCTCCCGATACCAGAGGTGGGGGGCGGCGGCCCAGCAAACGCGAGGGTGGGAGGAGCGCGGGGGAGTGCGCGTGCGCTGCCGCACCAGCGGGGGTTGCTGGCTGACGTCGCTATCACCTCTCGCTTGGCGGGGGCCGGGCGAGATCCCGGCCTTGAGCCTCGCGGCCGCCGCAGCCGCGCCTCGACGCGGGCTCGACCCGCCTCCCGCGGGTGAGCTCGGCCGTGCCCGCTTCGATGTCACCGATCCGGCGCTGGATCTCCTCGAGGCAGACCGCTCGACGGATCCGAGCACCGGCTCGACGGACCTCTCCATCCTCTCGATTAGCCCAAGCACCGTCTCGACGTACGCGACCATCATCTCGACGGAGTGGTGCACCCCTTCGACGGGCCTGCGCATCGCCTGGACGCGCCCAGCACTGCCTCGACAGGCCTGGGCATCACCTCGACGCGCTCGAACATGGCCTCGACGAGTCGGTGCATCACCTCGACGGGCCGTGACGGCGCGAGCGCCCTCGCGCCTGGCGCACGCGTGTCGGCGCGGCTGGCTCGCGCACGAGGGCGCTCGCCGCGCTCACGTCAGTCGGTCACGCCAGTATCCCGGTCGCCGGCTGACGTGGGCGATCGCGACGAACTCGAGCACACCCGCATCGAGCACGTAGACGATGCTGTACGGGAAGCGGGAGAGCAGGAAGCGATGCGCAGATCGCTGCCCAGGAACGCCCGGCCACGCAGCCGGCGTCGCGGCGATCGCGTCGAGCCCATGTGCGATCTCATCGAGGAGATCGCCGCCGAGACCCGGCCGCTCGCGCTCATACCACGCCGCCGCCGCCTCGAGCTCAGCGGCTGCGTCGGCGTGGAAGCGAGCTTTCACTGGCGCGTCGACCGCAGCCGCGCCTCGATGCGGGCTCGAACCGTCTCCCACGGGATGAGCTCCGCGGTGCCCGCCTCGATCTCGCGCAGGCGGCGCTGGATCTCTTCGAGCCAGAGCTGCTCGGCGTTCGCGTCCGCCGGTTCGTCCAGGCTGGCGATCAGCTCGCGTGCCAGATCGGCCCGGTCCTGGCGCGGCAGACGGAGGGCGTCGGCAAGAACGGTCTTCGCCGTGCTCATCCCGCAACTGTAGCAGACGACGGGTGGGCGTTCGCGAAGGACGCGAGCACCGCGGGCTCCATCAGCGCTCTTGCGAGACGCGGACGCGAAGCTCCGCCTCGACCTCGAGCCACGGCCGGCCGGCCTCGGGGGCGCGCGAGTCGTCGTCCAGGCGCGGTCGAGCTCCGCGGCGTGCCACGCGGGCACGAGGACCTGATCTCGCTTGGCCGCGATGCGGACGCCACGGCCGTGGGTCCACCGGCACGCGACCACGCGACCGAAGCAGCCGGAGCGCGACGCGATGTCGCACCTCCCCACGAGCCCCGCCCGATCCTGGCGCGCGCCCGCGAGTTCAGGTATTCGGGACCCCCATGCGCTTGCTCCTCCTGGCCACGGTGCTGGCGGGCCTCCCGCTCGCGGCCTGCTCCTCCGAGTCGGCGGCCGGCGGCGCGGGCGGGGGCGGCGGCGCGGGCGCGGGCCGGCCTGCCGACGCCGAGGTGGTCGAGGACCTCCAGGGGCGCTCGTACACGGTCAAGGTCTCCCCCACGCACGACAAGGCGACGCCGGCGCCGCTCGTGGTGATGCTCCACGGGTTCACCGACGATCCCAACGCGCCCGAATCGATGGACGCGTACTTCGGGATGAGCGCCGAGACGATGGCGCGCGGGATGATCCTGGCGCTCCCGCTCGGGACCTACGACGCGGCGCTGGCGCGCTACGAGTGGAACGGGACCGACACCTGCTGCGGGTTCACGACGCCGAAGGCGAACGACATCGGCTACATCCACGCGATGATCACCGCCATCGAGGCCGAGTACGCGGTCGACACGAAGCGCGTCTTCGTGGTTGGGCACTCGAACGGGGGGTTCATGGCCAACCGGCTGGCCTGCGACACGGCGGGGCGGTTCGCCGGGATCGTCTCGCTCGCCGGGATGCCCTTCAAGAACCCGACGAAGTGCAACCCCTCGGCGGCGATCGCGATGCTGCACGTGCACGGCGACGCCGACGACACGGTGCTCTTCGACGGTGGGCCGCCCTACGGGATCGAGTCGTTGCCCGACGCGCCCGGCGCCGAGGAGGCGTTCGCGATGTGGCAGGGCAAGAACCGCTGCACCGGCGCGGTCGACACGAGCGGGGCGCCGCTCGATCTCGTCACCGATCTCGCCGGGGCCGAGACGCACCCGAGCGTGGCCTCGGGCTGCGAGGCCAACGGGGCGACCGAGCTCTGGGTCATCGAGGGAGGGCCCCACTCGCCGGCCTTCAACGATTCGTGGTCAGCGACTATCCTCGACTTCCTCATGGCGCACCCCAAGCCCTGATGCTGACGAGGACCGATCCGGCGACGGAGCGCCCAGCCCCGTGAACGAGTACACGCGCCGCGAAGAGGTGCTCTCGACGCTGATCGCGGCGGCGGCGCTCGTGATCGCGGTGGGCGCGGCGATCGTGCTGCTGATGACGGCGCAGGGGGCGATGGTCCCCGACGAGTCGGCGCGCGCGGCGGCGAAGACGGCGTCGGACAAGGCGACGCAGGCGCAGGCGTGCACGGTCGCGGCCGAGAAGCTGCACACCGAGATCGACGTCTTCAAGGGCGCGGCCAAGGCGGCGCGGCTCTCCGCGCAGGAGCCCGACGCCGGCGCGCCCAACAAGCGCCGCCCCCCGCGCCCCAGCAAGGACAAGGAGCCCGACGTCGAGCTGGCGTGGGGCTCGGCGCAGCCCTCGTACAAGCAGGCCAAGGCGCTGGCGCCCTGCCGCCCGCTCGTCGAGGGCGCTTCGGGCGCCAAGGCCGACGCGGCGCCGGGCTGGGACGCGATCGTGAACGCGTCGGCGGTGGCCCCGCCGGCCGACGGCGACAAGAAGGCGCAGGTGGACGCGACGCGCAAGCTGCTCCAGCAGCTCGGCGAGGCGCCGGTCGACAAGGTGCTGGCTTCCACGCGCGAGGCGGCCGCGTCGCTGAAGACGGCCTCGGATACGGCCGCGAAGACGGCCGACGGCGCCATGGTGCGCGCGCCGCTTCCGAAGGGGCTCCTGCCGCGCGAGCTCGCCCTCCTCGCGGGCGTGGTGCTGTGCCTGGCGGCGCTGCTCCTCAGCTACCTGAGCGTGCGCTTCGCCTCGGGGAAGCGGATGGCGACGCTCATGCCGCTGCGCCGCGCGGGCCAGCCCGGCGTGCAGGCAGCCGCGATCCTGCAGCTCGCGGCGCAGCCGAACGGGGGCGAGCCCGGGATGGTGATCGGCGCCGCCGTCGGAGGCCTGCTCGCCGCGGCGCTGGCGCGCACCGACGCCGATCTGTTCGCGCTCGGCGTCATGACCGGGCTCCTCCTCGGGCTGCTCGTGCAGTTCGTGGTGAGGAACGCCACCGTCGCGGCCTCGTGGCGCCAGCGCGCCAAGGACCTCGGCGACATCGAGAAGCCCCAGATCCCGATCGTGCTCGCGCTCTCCGGGGTGAACCCGGGGATGGAGGCGAGCTTCCTGAAGTTCTTCCTGAGCCTGTCGCCCGTGGACGCGGCGGCCACCGTCGAGAAGCTCGCGATGCAGGCCGAGGAGAAGATCCTCGCCGCCGCCGAGGCGGGCGCCGCGAGGCAGCAGCAGGCGCAGGGGTACCCTCCCCCGCCGGGCTACCCGGGCGCGTAGCCCGAGGCGCTCGAGGCCTCTGCAGGGCGCCTCGGCGCTTTTGCGTTGGAGCGACGCAACTCGGCGATCCCTCGCGCCGACAAGCAGACGTGGGCAGCGGCCGCACCCTCTGGCACCGCATGTTCGCCGCCCTGCTCGTCGAGCGCGCTCCGCCCGGCTTCGACGTGCGGCCGGAGGTGCAGCTCTCGCCCGAGCCGCAGCGCGCCGACCTGATCCTCGTGCGCCGTCCCCGCCCGAAGGACGGCGGGCCGGCGAGGGTCCTGCGGTCGCTCTGGCCGCGCGTGCGCAGGGAGGCGCTGGTCGAGCTCAAGACGGTCGCTCGGCCCGTCCGGCGCGGCGATCTCGCGCGCCTGCTCGGCTACTGTGCCCAGCACTTCGCGGCGCAGACGGCGCGACTGGCGAGGCGCGACGCGTTGCTGCTCGTCCTGGTGGTGCCCTCGATCACGCCGGCGCTCTCGAAGGACTTCCGGAGGATGGACTGGACGCTCCGGGACGCCGGCGACGGCTACGTCGAGCTCGACGGCTGCACCTTCCCGGGTCTCTTGATCGTGCTCGACGACGTAGCCGAGGCCGAGCGCGACGACTTGCTGGCGGCGTTCGGCCACCGCAGAATAACGAGCGCCGAATCGGTGATCTGGATGCGCAAGCAGGTGGCCATACCTCAGGAGGCGGGCGTGCACGAGTTGGAGGGGTACGACGAGGTCTTGCGCAAGATCGCCGAGTGGCTTCCGGCGGAGCACCGCCTCGCGGGTCTCGGACCGGAGGAGCGCCTCGCGGGCCTCGGGCCGGAGGAGCGCCTCGCAGGCCTCGGGCCCGAGGAGCTCTTGCCCGCGCTCCCGGTCGAGGTCCTGTCGGGGCTCTCGGAAGCCTTCATCGCGGGCCTCCCCACCGAGATCCGGGCAGCTGTCCTGCGGAAGATCGGCCGGTCCTGACCCGGCCGGATCGCGCTGCGGCCGCGAGGGAGGTCACCGTTCCGTTGCGTGCTTTTCTGCCGCGCGCGGTCTAACCCCCGCCGCTCCCGAAAGCTCGACCCAGGGCGGGTTTCGTGCCATCCCTCGGACCGCCGGCCGCATCGAAGCTTCAACCATGCCGTCCTTGCTCCCCCGCCCCACCGTGGGCCGCGCCGCGGCCGCGCTTTTCTTGGTCGCCCTGGGCGCGGCGCTCTGCGCCGGCCCGGCCGGCGCGCAGGAGGCCGCTCCGGCCGAGGTCGTGGCGGCGAGCGTGCCGCAGCAGGCGCCCCCCTCGGACACCGATCCCGCGGCCGACGGAGCGCCGGCGGGGGCGGGCGCCCTCACCGACGGCGCCGCCGCCGAGGTGACCCGCCGCCGATCGCCCGCGAAGCCGCGCCGCGGCGGCGTCCACCCCTGCATGACGCCCGACCCCGGCTTCGGCGTCTACGACCGCTGGGACTCGAGCATCTCGATGGGGCAGTTCATCGCCCCGCACAAGGGCGGCATCACCAAGAGCGGCTCGTTCGATCTGGTGGTGCACTTCCACGGGCACGAGGCGGTCCGCAAGGAGTTCGTCAAGACCGCCGACGGCATCGTGCTGGTCGGGATCGATCTCGGCATCGGCTCCGGCGCCTACCAGAGCGCGTTCGCCTCGCCCGCCGCGTTCACCGAGCTGATCCGCTCGGTCGAGGCGGCGATGGCGAGGAAGACGGGCAACAAGAAGGCGCACGTGCGCAAGCTCGCCCTCTCGGCGTGGAGCGCCGGCTACGGCGCCGTCGAGCAGATCCTCCGCCAGCCGGCGGCGAAGAAGGTCGACGCCGTGGTGCTGCTCGACTCGCTCCACGCCGGCTACCTCGACGAGCAGGCCAAGACGCTCAAGGTCGTGCAGATCCAGCCGTTCATCGACTTCGCCAAGCGCGCCCGCGCCGGCGAGAAGCTGATGTTCATGAGCCACTCGTCGATCATCCCGCCGGGCTACGCCTCGACGACCGAGGTCGCCCACTTCGTGGTCAAGCAGCTCGGCGGCAAGCCCAAGAAGGCGCACCGAGAGGACGTGCTCGGCCTCGACATGATCGATCGCTACGACCGCAAGGGCTTCCACATGCGCGGCTACACCGGCGACGACAAGCCGGACCACTGCGCCCACCTGGGCCTCATGGCCGACGTGGTGAAGGCCCACCTCGAGAAGCGCTGGAAGCCCCCGCGCGGTCGGAAGTAGCCCGACCCAAAGGTCCGGATCTCGGTCGCTCGCCCGGTTGTCCGGGCCACGAACCGCCAACCGGGCCCGGAAAACGGGGGGCCGGGTTTCGCCTCCTCCCGCTCGGCCCCGAGTTTTCGGTTCCGGCCGGAGCGGCGCTGTGTTGACGTCGTGTCACAAAACCGAAAGGGTGTGGTCATGGCCGGCATCGGCGTGATCCTGAACCCCCGGTCGCGGAAGAACCTCCGCGATCCCCGCGCCGCGTCCCGGCTGGCGCGGACCCTCGGCGACCACGGCGTCGTGCGGACGGCGCGCTCGCGCGACGATCTCGCCCGCATCGCCGAGGACTTCCGCAAGCAGAAGATCGACGTGCTCGGCATCTCGGGCGGCGACGGGACCAACCACGTCACCATCACCGGCTTCCTCGAGGTGTACGCCGACGAGCCGCTGCCTCCCCTCGCCTTCCTCCGCGGCGGGACGATGAACACGGTCGCGAACTCGGTGGGCGTGCCGCGCGGCCGGCCCGACGGGCTGCTCGCGGGCCTCATCAAGCGCTACGCCGAGCGCGCCCAGCTCCCTCTGCGCTGGGCCGAGCGCCACGTGATGCGCATCGGCGATCACTACGGCTTCATCTTCGGCACCGGCGCCATCCACGGGTTCATCGCCGAGTACCACCGCACGCCCGAGCCCGACGCGATCTGGGCGGCGAAGGTGCTGGCGCGCGGGATGGGCTCGGCCATCGTCGGCGGCGAGACGGCGCGCCGCGTGGCGCGACGCTGGGAGGGGCGGGTCACGTTCGACGACGGCGAGGGCTTCCCCGAGCGCGACTACTTCGCCATCGGCGCGGGCACGGTCGACCAGATCGGCCTCGGGTTCCGGCCGTTCTACCGCTACGGCGAGACCGAGGGCCGCTTCCACATCCTCGGCATCCACACGAGCCCGATGGGCTTCGTGGGCGCGCTGCCCACCATCTGGCGGGCGCAGCCGATGGGCGAGGCGCACACGTTCGAGAAGGTCACGCGCCGCGCGCTGCTCGAGGCGCGCGGGGGCGTCGTCGATTACGTGTGCGACGGCGACGTCCACGAGCAGAGGGGCCCGCTCGAGCTCTCGATCGGCCCGGTCGTGAAGATCCTGGTCGAGCACCGCGAGGGCCTGCGCCCGCCGCCGCAGCGGGCCGGAGCGTCGCGTTTCGACGTCTCCTGATCCGGGGTTTTGCGTTATCGTCCCGCCCATGACCGCGCATCGCCTCGGACGGGACGTGTTCCTCGCCCTCGCCGCGATCGGCTGGGCCGACGGCAAGCTGGATCAAGAGGAGGCGGACGCCATCGTCCGCACCGCGCTCGAAGAAGGCCTCGAGCTCGAGGAGATCGCCGAGATCGAGGAGGCGACCAAGAACCCGATCGCGCTCGAGAGCATCGACCGCTCCCAGATGTCGAAGGCCGATCGCCTCTTCGTCTACGCGGTCGCCTCCTGGATGACGCGCCTCGACGGCGCGATCGCCGAGGGCGAGCGCGACACCCTGGCGAAGCTCGGCGAGGCGCTCAAGATCCCCGAGAAGCCGCGCGAGCACGCCGACGCCATCGCCCAGGAGATCGCGGATCTCGAGGAGGGCGATCGCCCCTTCCGCTACGACCTCAAGCGTCTGCGCGACACCATCGGCGAGCGCCTCGCCGAAGCGCAGCGCCTCCGCGCCGAGCAGCGCGAAGCCGGCGACCCGGGCGGCTCCTCCGACGAGGGCTGAGTCAGGCCTCGGGCACGTCCCCTTCGCCGAGCCGGACCGTCAGGAACGTCCCGTAGCTGAGGACGGTGAGCGACTCTTCGTCCAGGACGAGGACGCGCACGCAGAGCGGCGGCGCCGCGCTGAGCAGATCGGCGTAGGGATCGACGGCCGCGTCCGGCGCGGGCGGGAGCACGTCGGTGAGGAACGCGTGGAGCTTGTTGCGCTCGCCGACGACCACGCTGATGCCGGGCTCGACGGCGCCGTCGAACACGAGCGCGCGCGCCTCGGGGGCGACGACGAGGACGGCGACGTCGGTGACCTCGACGGTCGTGGTCGAGCACATTTCCTCGACGCGGGCGGTCACGGCCTGCTCGACCGCCTGGAGCACGCGCAGCCGCCGGCGCTGGCCCTCGGTCAGGTCCTCGCTCTGGAGGAAGGCCTCGATGTCGCCGCGCTCGGGCGCCGGCGCGCCCTCCTGCTCGCTCGCCGCGGCGGATCGCTTTTCGTCGTCGTGGAGCATGGGGGGATCCCATGCACGAGCGCCGCCAACCGCGCGCGGGCCCGTCCTGGATGACCGCGCGTGGTTTTTCCAGGCAACCGCGGTAGCCTGGTCCGGCATGGTCGACCGAGCCGACGAGCGCCTCTGCGTCGATTGCGAGCAGGCGATCCAGGACGGAGAGAAGTTCCTGATCGTCGCCGGGAGCGACGGCCGGAAGCAGTTCGTGCACACCCTCTGCTTCACCAGCACGACGTTCGACCCCGACCGCTACCAGCTCCTGGGCGATCCGGATTCCACCGAGCGCTGAAGCAGCGCTACTTGATCCGGGTCGTGACCTCGGTCTGGATGCCCATCCGGCCCTGACCCTGCGGGCCGGCCGGCGCGCCGCCGCGGAGCACGAGGGCCTGCATCTTCTGGGTGAGCTCCCCCGCGGTGGGCAGGAGCGCCGTGCCGGTGACGTGGAGCTGGCCCTTGCCGAGCGACTCGAAGCGATCGACCGAGAGGTCCGCCTTCTCGGGCCCCATCGCGATGCTCATCTTGGCGTCCGCCGCGTACTGCCGGCAGTCGACCGAGAGCGTCACGTCGTCCTTGTCGACCTTCTCGACCTTGAACACGCGGTAGCGTACGACATCGACCCCGAACGAGCCGCTGCGGTCGGTCACCATCCAGTACGCGCCCGCGCCCACCGGCTTCTGCGGGAGCGCCGGCGTGAGCACCGAGACCGTCTCGACGAGGGCGCGCAGCGGCGCCTCGAAGCTCGGGTCGGCGTCCTTCGATCGCTCGACGCTGTAGTTGGACGCGGCGCCGTCGGCCCCGATCGCGAACCGGAGGGCGCTTCCCTTGAGCTTCTTCACCTCGGCCGCGAGCTCCTTCGGCAACGCGCCCGGCTGATCGGCCGCGAGGCCGGCCGAGGTGACCTTCGCGACGATCTTCGTCGGCGCACCGGCCGTGTCCTTGTCCTTGTCCTTGTCCTTGTCCTTGTCCTTGTCGACGGCGAGCTTCAGCTCGAACTCGATCGTCGGCATCGCCTGCTGCGGGCCGAGGCGGACGCCGACGGTGACCGTCGCCTTCTGCTCGGCGGGCGCCGCCTTGAGCGCGACCCGCGGCTCGCTGCCGTCCGAGAGGACCTCGATCTTCGTCGGCGCGTTGCGCGGGAAGGCGATGTCCGCCTGCCCAGGCCCGAAGACGCCCGACTCCGGCGGCGCGCCCGGCGCCGCGGGGCCGGCGCTCGCATTGGCGCTCGCCGACGCCGCGGCCGCCGCGACCGCCGCCTCGAGCTTGCTGTCGAGCACCGGCTGCGTGCCCGCCTCGGCGCCGGCGTCCGACTTGGCCGACGGCTGGGGCTTGTCCCCTTCGCAACCGCCGAGGACGAGCGTGGCGGCGACGACGGCAGCGGTCCCGGACCGGAGGATCAGCATGGCCGGGGTGTAGCCAAAACCGGACGGGCGTACCAGTGCAAGAACGCGCCTGGTGCCGCCCCCCGCCAACCACCGCGGCGGGAGCGCGGCGCGCGGCTGGCGACGCGGACGGACGAGCTCAGGCTTTGCGCGAGCGGGCCGGGACGGCGTCGATGTCCTTGAGCAGCGAGAGCGGGCTGAAGGGCTTGCTGTAGAAGGCCGAGGCGCCGAGGCGCGCCGCGCGCTCGCGCGACTCGGGGTCGTCCATCGCGCTGATGATGAAGATGGGCAGATCGCGGGTGCTCGGATCCGCGCGGAGCCGCTCGCAGACGGCGAAGCCGTCGAGGGGCCCGGGGAGCATGAGGTCGAGCAGCACGACGTCGAACGTCTCGGCGAGCGCGCACTCGACGGCCTTGGCGCCGAGGTCGACGGCGGTGACCTCGTGGCCACTGGCCGAGACGAGCGTCTCGATCATGTGACGGATCGAGTCCTGGTCTTCGCAAACGAGGATCCGCATGGCCGCGCTTCGACGATTTCTATCACATGTGGCAGGAGGCCACGCTGAACATCAAATACTCGAGGATCTTCTCCTGCGCGGTGAGGCCCTGCGGGTTCACGGCCGAGAGCGTGTGGTACGAGCTGTAGATGACGCGCCCGCAGCCGGCGACGTCGAACTGGCTCGTGAGGGGGCGCACCGCGCTCTGGCAGCTCGAGAACGCGAGCGACTCGTCGTAGCTCACCTGGCCGTGCACGATCTGCGTGGTGCTGGCGGGCAGCGACTCCATCACCGACCAGGGCTGGAGGAAGCCCTTGAGATCGACGTTCGGGCTCGTGGGGACCCCCACGAGCGAGAGCCACGAGGCGAGCGCGGCGTCGTCGACGGTGGCGGGGACGAGCATCTGCGCGCCCGACGAGCAGCCGACGTTGGCCCCGGCGACGGGCTGCGCCACGCCGGCGGGCGGGGCGCCGACGGGCGGCCCGGCGAACTCGATCGCGTCCGGGAACGCCTGCTCGAGGTAGTCGTACGCGGTGTCGGTGGCGATGAGGCGGCCGCCGCTCGTGACGAACGCGTTGATGTTCTGCGCCATCGTGGCGGCGCCATACCCGGTGGTCGACCACTTGGTCCACGCGCCCGGCGCGCAGCTCAGGAAGAGCATGTGGTAGTCGGAGAGCGGCGTCGTCCCCGCGGTGCCGGCGAGGACGTCGGGGATCTTCTTGCCGGGGACCAGGGTGCAGCTCGAGCTCGATCCGGTGGCGCGGCCCTCGTAGCAGTCGTACTCGGTGATGCCGAGGGCATCGAGGATGTCGTCGAGGTGATCGACGTTGCCGGTCGAGACGGCGATCTTCGGGATCTCGCCCTCGGCCGAGCTGCCCGGGAGCTTGCGGGCGCCGAGCGGCGCGCTCGCGGTCGTGCACGCGTTCACCGCGAGCGAGGTGACCTTGCGGAAGCGACCGATGCGGACGACGAAATCGACGGTGGCGGCGTAGGGCACGCCGTCGAGCGAGAGCGCGAAGCTGCCGTCGCTCGACGAGGTGGTCGAGACGTACGCCTCGTCGATGGGCTGGTCGCACTTGTCGCAGAACTGAGCGGGGAACGGGTTCACCTGCTTGGCGACGTAGACCTCGATGTTGGGCAGCGGGTCGTTCCCGTTCGGCGCGAGCACGGTGCCGATGAGCGTGGTGGGCGTGCCGTTGCAGAAGCCGCTGAAGGTGAGCGGGGGCGCGCCGCCCGCGCCGCCCGTACCGCCGCCCGTGCCACCCGTGCCGCCGGTGCTGGTGCTCGACGCGCCCCCGGCACCGCCCGCTCCGCCGGTGCCGCCGGTCGTCGTCGTCCCGCTGCTCGTGCTCGTGGTGGTCGACCCCGCGCCGGTGCCGCTCGACGTCGCCGACTGCCCGCCGTGGCCGCCTCCGCCGGTCGTCCCGGCCGTCCCCGTCTCCTGCGACGCGCATGCGGCCAGCAGGGCGAAAGAAGCAAGTCCAAGCGTGCGCATGCGGTCCTCCCGGTCGGGCCGCGCCGGCCCTCCCTCGTCCATGCTTAGCACTACCTCGGGGGCGCAGGATCGACCGTGACCGGTCGGCGCCGAGCCCGTCGACCGCGCTTCGCGTCAGGTGGCCGAGCCGGAGGCGGGGCCCCGATCGCCGCGGTCGATCGCGGCGGCGACGCGCGGGGCGACGCGCTCGAGCGCACCGACCTCGTTCGCGCCGATGTCGCGGGGGGCGAAATCGAGGGCGCAGAGCGTGCCCACCGTGACGCCGCGCAAGGTGCGCAGCGGGACACCGACGTACGCTCGGACGCCGAAGCGCGTCAGCATCTTGCTGTTGCGGAAGAACGCCTCGCCCGCGGCGTCGCGCACGATGAGCGGCCGGTCGCCGGCGACGCAGTGGGTGCAGAAGGTCGCCTCGCGCCGCATGTCGCGCTGGGCCGCGAGGGCCGGCGGCAGGCCGCGCTGGGCGCGGTAGCCGACGCGCTCGCCGCGCAGGATGCTCACGAAGAGCACCGGGAAGCCGAGGGCGCGCTGCGCCTCCTCGAGGATCGTCTCGAGCTCGTCGCCGGGGCGCGGCTCCCAGCCGCCGATGCGATCGACCTCGGCGATGCGCGCCGCCTCGTCCGGGCCGGCGAGGTGCGCGTGTGCCACCCTGGCGCTCGGATCCTGCGCGGAGCCCGCGGGCTCGTGGGTGTTTCGCCTCGGCGGAGCGCCCTCCGTCGGGCGGGGCGCGGTGGCTCGCGCCGAGGCGAGCACGCGATCCCGGAGCTCGGGCGCGGGCGCGGACGCGCCGGCGGCGACGGCGAGATCGAGCAGCGCCTCGCGCGCGTTCACGAGCGCGCGGGCGCAGAGCGAGCAGCCCGCGGCCGCGTGCTCCTCGAGGGCGAGCACGTCGGGCGGGGTGGCCGCGGCGGCGCCCTCGCCCGCGGCGCGCAGCCCCGCCACCCCGACCGACGCGGCGAGGACCGCCTCGGGCAGGACGTCGTGGAAGCTCGCGTGGCGCGCCGCGTCGGTCATGATCGTGATCGCCTCGGCTCCTCCGACTTGGATACCGCGAACACCTGCTCGGCGCCAGCCTGGGGCCTCCGCCCGCGCTGCCGTCGGGCCGCTTCGGGTGACCGCGTTCGCCGCCGCTGCGTTCAGTCGACCAGCGGCGCGACCATCCAGGCGTCGGGGCCGTCGAGAGGGCGCCCCTCGCGCCCGCGGAGCTCGTCCTCGATGGCGATCATCGCAGCCAGCACCAGGTGCTCCGCCCAGGGCCGCGCCACGATCTGCACGCCCACCGGCAGGCCTACGCTCTTCTCGTCGACCAGCGCGGCGCGCTTTTCCAGGCGATCGCGCGCGCGCTCGCGCCGGGCCTCGTCGGCGCGCACGCGCGTGACCGCGACCGAGCCGGCCGGGAACTGGACGATGTTCCACAGCATCGACGGGCTGCCGGCGAGGGCGAAGTCCTTGGAGGCGCCGTGCGGGAGCGCCGGCGTCGCGTGGGCGGGGCAGAGGAGGACGTCGACGCGCGCCGCGGCCATGGCCTGGAGCATGAGGACGCGGAAGTCGCGGAGGCGCTGGGTGATGCGCCAGAGATCGGCGACGCTCTTCTCGCCGATGGCGCGGAGCAATCGCTCGAGCCGCGGCTCGCCGCCCAGGCCGGCGACGCGCGCCGCACCGCGGCGGAGCGCGGCGGGCATCTTGGCGACCCGCATCAGCGACGCGAGCGACGGATCGAGCTCGCCGCCGGCGAGGAACGCCTCGGCGGTCGCGCCGCCGTCGGAGCTCAGCGCCGCGAAGTAGGTGTAGATCGCGTCCTCGGCGGCGGGCGGGGTGAACTCGGTGACGGTCGCGCCGCGCGCCTCGAGCGCTTCGGCGGCGCGACCCACCGCGCGGGCGACGGCGCGCGACGGCGGGAGGAGCCCGTCGCTCGCGAACGTGCCCACGCGCAGCTTGGAGACGTCGACGCGCGCCGGATCCTCGATCAGGAGCGGCGGCACCCGCGCATCCAGCGCGCTCATCTGCCGGGGGTCGAGCGCGCCCACCAGGAGCGCGACGTCGCGGGCGCTCCGCGCCATCGGCCCGAGCTGCGCGCGCACGATCTCCTGGCCGGCGATGGCCGTGTTCGACCCCAGGTTGGTCCAGCGGTCGAGCGAGGGCTTGAGCCCAGCGACGCCGGTGAAGTGCGCCGGCACGCGGATGCTCCCGCCGATGTCCGTGCCGATCCCTAGCGGCGACATGCCCGCGGCGAGCGCCGCCGCCTCGCCGCCGGAGGATCCGCCGGGCGTGTGATCGGCGCTCCACGGGTTCGCCGTCTGGCCGAAGACCGGGTTCCTGCACTCGTGGAAGAGCAGGAGCTGGGAGACGTTGGTCCGGCCGAGGATCACCGCACCCGCGGCGCGGAGGAGCTGGACAATCGCCGCGTCGTCGGCGGAGCGCTTGCCCTTGCGCGCGGGCACGCCCAGCGTCGAGGCGTGCCCCGCGACGTCGATGTTCTCCTTGATCGTCACCGGCAGGCCGTGGAGCGGACCGCGCACGTCGCCGCGGCGGCGCTCCTCGTCCGCCCGCCGCGCGGCCGCGATCGCCTCCTCGCGCAGGACCTCGGTGAAGGCGCGGACGCGCTCGTTCACGGCGTCGATCCGGCGCAGGAACGCGCGCGTCACTTCCTCCGAGGAGACCTCGCGCGCGGCGAGCAGGATCGAGAGGCGGGTGGCCGAGCGGGTGTGGAGATCGGTCATCGGGCGGCGGGGCTCGACGTCACCAGACTTGTCGCGCAAATGGAAGCACTGGATCCCGCGCTCGGGGTCTGCTGGAACAGACTGCCCTGGAGCCGCTCCCGATCGATCCGCTGCTGCCCGACGTGGCGCGCGCGCTGCGCGACGGGCGGAGCCTCGTCCTCGAGGCGCCCCCGGGCGCGGGCAAGACGACGCGGGTGCCGCGGGCCCTGCTCGACGACGGCGCGGCCGAGCGCGGCGAGATCGTGGTGCTCGAGCCCCGCCGGCTCGCCGCGCGGCTGGCGGCCCGGCGCGTGGCCGAGGAGCTCGGCGAGGAGGTCGGCGGCACCGTGGGATACCGGGTGCGGTTCGAGGACCGGACCGGACCGCGCACGCGGATCACCTTCGTGACCGAGGGCGTGCTCACACGCCGGCTCCTCGGCGATCGCAGCCTCGCCCGCGTCGGCACCGTCCTGCTCGACGAGTTCCACGAGCGCCACCTCCAGGGCGACATCGCTCTCGCGCTCCTGCGCGCGCTGCAGCGCACCTCGCGGCCCGACCTCCGCATCGGGGTGATGTCGGCGACGCTCGAGAGCGCCCCGGTCGCCGCCTTCCTCGAGGCGCCGGTGCTCCGCTCCGAGGGCCGGCTCTTCGACGTCGCCGTCGAGCACCTCGCGCGCGCCGACGATCGGCCGCTCGAGGTCCAGGTCGCGGCGGCGGTGCGGCGGCTCGTCGGCGACGGGCTCGAGGGCGACGTGCTCGTCTTCCTCCCCGGGGCGCTCGAGATCCGCCGGGCCGGCGAGGCCCTCGCGCCCCTCGCGCGGAGCGCGGATCTCCTGGTGTTGCCGCTCCATGGGTCGCTCTCGCCAGCCGAGCAGGACCGCGCCATCCGGCCGGCAGCGCGCCGCAAGGTGATCCTCTCGACCAACGTCGCCGAGACGAGCGTGACCATCGACGGCGTGGTCGCCGTGATCGACTCCGGCCTCGCGCGCGTCGCCTCGCACGCGCCGTGGTCGGGCCTGCCCAGCCTGCGCGTCGCGAAGATCGCGCGCGCCGCGGCGGCCCAGCGCGCGGGGCGCGCCGGCAGGACGCGTCCGGGCCGCTGCGTGCGGCTCTACACGCAGGGCGATCTCGCGACGCGCCCCGAGCACGAGACGCCGGAGATCGCGCGCCTCGATCTCGCCGAGACGGCGCTCGAGCTCACGGCTTCGGGCGCCGGCGATCTCTCGGCGTTCGGGTGGTTCGAGCCGCCGCCGCCCGCCGCGCTCGAGGCGGCGCTCGGGCTCCTCGGTCGCCTCGGCGCGGTCGCCCCCGACGCCGGCGGCGAGGGACGGCGCGGGCTGGCCGTGACAGCGCTCGGCCGGAGGATGCTCGCGTTCCCGGTGCACCCGCGCCAGGCGCGGATGATCGTCGAGGCCGAGCGGCGCGGCGTCGCCGCCGACGGCTGCGCGCTGGCCGCCCTCGTCGCCGAGCGCGAGATCCGCGCCGCGCCGCGCCGCGACGCCCGCGGCAGCTCGGACCTGCTCGCCGCGCTCGATGATCTCGACCGGGCCGATCGGGGAGACCCGCGCGCCGCCGCGGTGGAGCGCGTCCGCCGCGAGCTCGCCCGCATCGCCGACCGGCGCGCGCCCGCACCCGGCGATCCGGCGCGCCACGAGGAGGCGCTCCTCATCACGGTGCTGGCCGGCTACCCCGATCGCGTCGGGCGCGTCCGGCGACCGCAGTCCTCGACCGGCCGCGCGGGCCTCGAGGTCGTCCTCGCCGCCGGCGGCACCGCCGGGCTCGCCGAGAGCAGCGTCTGCGGCGGGGCGGATCTCGTCGTCGCGATCGACGCCGAGGAGCGCGTCGAGGCAGGCGGCCGGCGGACGCTGGTGCGCGTGGCGAGCGAGATCCAGGCCGACTGGCTGCTCGACCTGTTCACCGATCAGGTGAAGGACACGCGCGAGGTCGTCTGGGACGAAGCGGCCGAGCGCGCCGTCCTCGTCGCGCGGCTCTCCTACGACGCGCTCGTGCTCGAGGAGTCGCGGAGCACGCGGCCGGAGCCGGAGGCCGCCTCGCGGGTGCTGCTCGACGCGGCGAGGCGTCGCGGGCCGCGCGCGTTCGCCGCCGGCGACCTCGACCGGCTCGCCGCGCGCGTCGCCTTCGCGCGGGCGCACTGCCCCGAGGCCGCGCTCCCCGCCCTCGACGACGTCACGCTCGACGCGGCGCTCGCCGCGCTCTGCGAGGGGCGGTCGAGCTTCGCCGAGCTCCGCGAGGCGGGCCTCGACGCCGCCATCCTCGACGCGATGCCGCCCTCGGCGCGGCGCGATCTCGAAGAGATCGCGCCCGAGCGGGTGACGCTCCCCGGCGGCCGCGGCGCCCGCATCGAGTACCCGCCGGACGGCGGACCGACCGTCGCCTCGCGCCTGCAGGACTTCTTCGGGATGGCCGAGGGGCCGCGGGTGGCGAGAGGTCGGGTGCCGCTCGTGCTCCACCTGCTCGCGCCCAACCAGCGCGCCGTTCAGGTCACCACCGATCTCGCCGGCTTCTGGACGCGCCACTACCCCGCCATCGCGCGCGAGCTCCGCCGGCGCTATCCGAAGCACGCCTGGCCCGACGATCCGCGCACCGCGCGGCCCCCGCAGGCGAGCCGCCGCTGACGCTGCCCGGCGACCGCCAACGCTGCCCCGAGCTCACAGGGAGCCAGGCAGACTTCATACGGTCGATCGCGCGCCTGTCCCGCCTGCGCGCGGATCGAGCGAACAGAGATCTCCTCCCCGACTCCCCGCCTCCCTGTGAAATCCCCCGTTCGGGATCGTCGACTCAGCGCCGCGCCTGGTTCGCGCTCGCCGGCGTGGTCGCTGCGGCGGCGAGCCGCAGCAGCGAGCCGAAGACTTTGTCGTCCATCGGCAGGGTGAAGGCGACGTCGTTCTGCTGCACGGCGACCTGCATCGGCGGGATCGAGGAGCCGAAGCCGAGCGAGTAGAGGAAGCCGACGAGCTGCGTGAGCTGCTGCACGTTGCGGAGCGCCGCCGCGCCGGTCGCCGCGGACTGCGGATCCGGGTACGTGAGGGCGCCGGCGAAGTTCAGCCCCGGCGGCTGGAAGTTGCCGATGACGCGGAGGCGCTGCAGGTTGGCCACGAAGGGCACCTCACGCGCGAGCTCGCCCACCGGGACCTGCGAAGAGAAGTCGCCCGCCACGGCGAAGGCAGCGCCCCTCGTGGCGGTGAGATCGATCATCCACGAGGGGACGCTGCGCGCGAGCTTGCCGCTGTCGGACGCGCGCGCGCCGAAGCGGAGCCGGTCGAGGGCGCGCCGCATCCCGGTCTCGTTGCCGGTGAGGAGCGTGTGGCTGGTGAGAACCACGAAGCCGACGTTGCCGGCGGTGAAGATGTCGTTGTCGGCGTAGCGCGTCTTCACGAGCGGCACGCCGGTGGAGGTGACGGCGCGCGCGTCGGCGGAGCGACGGATCGCCTCGACGTCGAAGTTGCCCTGGACCACGGCGCAGGCGTCGGCGCCCTGCATCGCATAGACGCCGCCGTAGATCCGCACGACGTCGCGCGAGGGGACGAAGTTCGACTCGGGGCCGAGCGGGACCAGGTTGGTCGCGAGGCGGCTCATGTCGGGCCCGAGGCTCGTGGCGAACATGGCGCGGGCGTCGATATAGCCGAGCATCACCACGCCGCCCGGCAAGAGCACCAGCGGGTCTTCGTCGATCGAGGCGGCGTCGACCTTCTCGCCGCCGATGAGGGCGATGCTCTCCGCCGCCCCCGAGCAGGCGGGCGCGGCCGAGGCGAGGGACAGGGCGAGGGCGAGCGTCGCCCAGACGGAGCGTGCCATCGGTTCGGGATCTTACCTGGGCGGCCCGCTCGACTCGGGCGCCTTCGCCTCGGGGACCTCGAGCGGGAACGAGCCCACCACCTTGAGCATCTTGGCCTCGCGCTTGACGCCCTCGAGCGCGGCGACGAGCGGGCGGTCGGTGACGTGACCGCTCACCTCGACGTAGAAGACGTACTCCCAGCCCTCTCCGGGCACGGGGCGGGACTGGATGCGGCGCAGGTTGCAGCTGCGCTCCTTGAAGTGCTGCAGGATGTCGTGGAGCGCGCCGGGGTGATCGTGGACGCTGAAGAGGATCGCCGTCGCGTCGTGCCCGGAGCGCGGGGCCGGGAGCCGCGCGAGGACGCCGTAGCGCATCCGCACCTCGCCCTCGTCGCCGATGTTCTCGCGCGCGACGCGGAGATCGTTGGTCGCGACGGCGCCCCGCGGGACGATGGCGGCGCTGCCGTGGTTCTCCGAGGCGAGCTCCCAGGCCATGATCGGCGAGCGCACGTCGAGCACCAGCGCGCGCGGGTGGTTCGACTCCAGGTACTGCACGCAGGCGACGTGGTCCTGCGGCGAGACGTAGACCTTCTCGACGTCGGCGGGATCGCCGCTCTTGTTCACGAGGACCAGCGTCTGCGTCATCTCGCGCTCGCCGACGAGCTTGAGATCGGCGGCGGCGACGGCCTGGATCGTGGGGAAGATGGGGCCGTCCTTGAGCGACTCGTAGGGCACGACCGCGAAGTCTGCGCGCGAGCGAGCCACCTCCTCGATGGCGCCGGCCGAGGTGTCCGCGCGGACGAGATCCGCGCCGGCGCCGAAGTAGCTGCGGCTCGCCATCCAGCCCGACCCGCCCTCGGCCCCGATGAAGACCACGCGCGGGGCGACCTCCAGCGAGCGGCACGCCGCGTCGATGGCGGTGAACACGGGGCGAACGGCGCTCACCGGGAAGGGAGGCGTCACGGCGCGCTCGAGCGCCTCGAGGTGCGCCCCGTCGGCGGTGGGCGCGTACCGGGCCGTGCCGACCTTGAGCTTGGCGAGGTCCTGGGCGACGCGGGCGCGCCGCTCGACGCTCCTCAGGATCTCGCGATCGATCTCGCCGAGCAGCCCCTTGAGCTCATCCAGCCTCTTGCGTTCATCCATCGAGTCGCAAGGTAGCACCCGACACGGGGCTCGTCTTTACGGAGCGTCGGCACCCAGCGGCGCGCGAGCGAGCCCGGCGGCCGCCGCGGCGCGGCGTGGCCGGCTCGCGGAGAGGAGCATCCCGTGCAGCGGGCGAAGCCCCGCGACCCCGCGTGGCGTCAGGCGACGGCGCTGGAGGTCGAGCTGCCCTTGGCGCTCGCGCCGCCGCCCGAGTCACTCGACGAGGCCTTGGTCTCGCTCTTCGACTCGGTCTTGGTCTCGCTCTTCGACTCGACCTTGGTCTCGCTCGACTTGGTCTGGCCCGCCGGCTTGCTGTTCGACGACGAGGCGTAGAGATCCGAGTACCAGCCGCCGCCCTTGAGGATGAAGCCGGCGCCGCGCGAGATCTGGCGACGCGCCGTCTGCCCGTGACACTTCGGGCACTCCTTGAGCGGGTCCTCCTTGATCGATTGCTCGTGCTCCCATTCGTGGGCGCACGACGAACAGGCGTACTCGTACGTCGGCATCGGGATCCTCTCCTACCGGCCAGATGGATCGCGCGGGGGCGTCGTCCGCCTTCCCGACCGCGATGGGACCCTCCCTCCGGGCGGCGTGCGCCGTGGCGGGCGGTTCCATCAGCGGAACAACAGAGGATTATGGCCTGGTTAGCCACCTGTCAAGGCGGCTGCTAAAGGGGGAGAACGCCGTTTCAGCGGGGGCGGTCACACGCGATGCACGCGGTCAAGTTTTCGGCAATCAAGTCTTGTCGTTCTCGAGCACACCGTGTAGCCGTAGCTTGCGTGGCATCGCCGTACGTGGTCGTACGTGCCATCGCGTGACGCTACATCTCGGTAGTCCGGCTCTCGATCGGGGTTCCATGCACATCAAGAAGCTCGAGATCAGCGGGTTCAAGTCCTTCGTCGATCGCACCGTCATCCACTTCGACCACGACGTCATCGGCATCGTCGGCCCCAACGGCTGCGGCAAGTCGAACATCGTCGACGCGATCCGCTGGGCGATGGGCGAGCAGAGCGCGAAGCACCTGCGCGGCCGCGCCATGAGCGACGTGATCTTCAGCGGCTCGGAGACGCGCGGGCCGCACGGCCTCGCCGAGGTGACGCTCACCTTCGACAACACCGACGCCGAGGCCGCGCAGCTCCTGCCGCTCGAGTACCGCGACTACGCCGACATCGCCGTGACCCGCCGCCTCTACCGCGACGGCACGAGCGAGTACCTCATCAACAAGACGCAGGTCCGCCTCAAGGACATCACCGATCTGTTCCTCGGCACCGGCGTCGGCACCAAGGCGTACTCGATCATCGAGCAGGGCAAGATCGGCCTCATCGTCTCGGCCAAGCCCGAGGACCGGCGCATGCTCATCGAGGAGGCCGCCGGCATCACCAAGTACAAGGCCCGCAAGCGCCAGGCCGAGCAGAAGATGGATCTGACGCGGCAGAACCTGCTCCGCGTCGGCGACATCGTCTCCGAGATCGAGCGCAACCTCGCCTCGCTCAAGCGCCAGGCCGCGAAGGCCGAGCGCTACGTCGCCTACCGCGCCGAGCTCGAGGATCTCTGCCTCCACGAGGCGTCGCACAAGCTGCTCGAGCTCACCGCCTGCACCAAGTTCGAGGAGGGCGCGCGCGATCACGAGGCCGAGGCCGAGCAGCAGAGCCGCGCCACGCTCGACGCGCGCGAGGCCGAGCTCGAGGTGGCGCGCCTCGCGGCGCACGAGGCCGAGGAGCGCGCCGAGAAGGCGCAGTCGGCCGCGTTCGCCGCCGACAACGAGGTGCGCACCCACGAGGCCGAGATCGCGCGCGCGCGCGACCGGCTGCGCCACCAGGACGAGCGCCGCGCCGCGGCCGCCGCCGAGCAGGCCGAGCTCGAGAAGAACGTCGCCGAGCTGATGGTCGAGCGCGCCGAGCTGGAAGAGCGCCTCGCCGAGGCCGAGGCCGAGGAGGCGCGCGAGGCCGAGGTCGCCGTCGAGGAGCACGAGAAGCTCGACGGGCTACGCGAGGGGCAGACGGCGGCCGAGCAGCAGGTCTCGACGTTGCGCACGCGCGCCGGACAGGCCGCGGCGGCGGTCGCGGCCGCCGAGGCGACGCTGGCCGGGTTCGAGCGGCGCCTCGCCGACATGACCCAGCGCCGCGACCGGCTCGAGGACGAGCTCGGGCGGCTCGCCTTCGAGGCGGAGGACCTGGAGGGGCGGCGGTCGGTGCTGGTCTCGCACGCGGCCGATCTCGCCGAGGGCAAGCGGATCAGCGCCGACGAGCGCGCGCGCCTCGACGTCGAGATGAAGGAGCTCCGCGAGGCCGCGGTCTCCAGCGATCGCGCGGTCGATCACGCGAAGAACGAGCTCGGGCAGCGCCGCAACCGCCTCCGCGCGCTCGAGGAGCTGCACGCGCGCCTCGAGGGCGTGGGCGCCGGCGTCAAGAGCCTGCTCGGCACCAAGGACCCGGCGCTCGCGGGGCTCGTCGCCGATCGGATCGAGGCGCCGGAGGAGCTCACCGCCGCGTTCGCGGGGCTGCTCGGCGATCGGCTGCAGTCGGTCGTCGTCACCGACACGGCGCGCGCCGTCGAGCTGCTCGCCGAGCTCGCCCAGAAGAACCGCGGCCGCGCCACGGTCATCCCGGCGAGGCCGCCGTTCGTGGCCGGGGCCGCGCCGGTCGAGGTGCGCGGCGAGGGCGTGGTGGGGCGCCTCGTCGATCGGCTGGAGTTCGCGCCGGAGGACGAGGCGCTGGCGCGCTCGCTGGTGGGCGACGCGGTCGTGGTGCGCACGGTGGCCGACGCGCTGCGGCTGCACGCCGAGGGCGCGGGCGGCGCGGCCGTCCCCACCCTGGTGGCGCTCGACGGGACCGTGGTGCACGCCGACGGCCGCGTCAGCGGCGGCTCGGGCGACGCCGTCGCGGCCGGGATGATCGAGCAGAAGCGCGAGATCCACAAGCTGCACGAGATCGTCGCCAAGAAGTCGGACGAGGTCTCGGCGCTGCTCGCGGAGCAGCAGGCGCTCCGCCTCCGCATGACCGAGGTCGGCACCGCGCTCGAACGCGCCCGCACCGAGGCGCACCAGGGCGAGCTCGCCCTCGTCACCGCCGAGAAGGACCTCAAGCGCGCCGAGGATCAGCTCCTCAACGTGCGCCGCCGCCAGGAGACGGTGCAGCGCGAGCTCCACGACCTGGTCCAGGCGATGGAGGGCGCGGCGGGCGAGAAGCTCGGGGCCGAGCAGAGCCTCGCCGACGGGCGCGCGGCGCAGGAGGAGGCGGGCTCGCTCCTCGGGGCGGCCGAGGCGGCGGCGGCCGAGTGGCGCGAGCGGGTGCACGCGCAGCAGGCGATCGTGACCGAGCGCAAGGTGCTCCTCGCCCGCGTGCGCGAGCGGGCGGCGGCGGCTCGCGGCACGGTCGAGCGGCTCACGCGATCGTGCGACGAGCTCCGCGCGCGCATCCGCCGCCTCGACGAGGAGGGGCGCGAGTGCGCGAGCAACGCCGGGGAGGCGGCGGCGCTGATGATGCTCTCGCGCGAGCTCCTCGCCGTCGCGGTCGAGGCGGCGCACGCCGCGCACGCCGCCCTCGTGGAGGCGCGCCAGGCGCAGGGCGACGCGCGCAATGCGCTCGGCGTCCGCGAGGCCGATCTCAAGAGCCTGCGCCAGGAGGTGGCCGACGCGACCGATCGCCTCCGCCAGCACGAGATGGCGCTGCAGCGCCTCGCCATCGAGATGAACCACCTCCTCGACGGCGTGCGCGAGCGCTTCCGCGGCCTCGAGCTCGCCCGCGTCATCGGCGACTTCCACAAGCGCCCGCCGGTGGACGCGAGCCACCGCGAGCGCATCACCGAGCTCGGCAACCTGCTCGACCGCATGGGCCCCGTGAACGTCGATGCCGTGCGCGAGCACGCCGAGGCCGAGGAGCGCTTCAAGTTCTACTCGACCCAGAAGGACGACCTCGAGAAGGCGCTCGACGATCTCGACAAGGCGATCGCCCAGATGAACCGCGAGTCGAAGCGCCTCTTCAAGGTGACGTTCGACGGCGTCAACGCGCGGTTCAAGGCGCTCTTCCCCAAGATGTTCCGCGGCGGCGCCGCCGAGCTCCGGCTCACGAACCCCGACGACATGCTCGAGACCGGGATCGAGATCCTTGCGCAGCCCCCGGGCAAGAAGCTCGGCAACATCGAGCTCATGAGCGGCGGCGAGAAGGCGCTCACCGCGGTGTCGCTCATCTTCGCCATCTTCCAGCACAAGCCGTCGCCGTTCTGCATCCTCGACGAGGTCGACGCCCCGCTCGACGAGGCCAACGTCGCCCGTTACAACGAGGCGATCCGCAGCATGACGAGCCACTCGCAGTTCATCCTCATCACGCACATCAAGCGGACGATGCAGTCGGTCGACCTGCTCTACGGCGTGACGATGCAGGAGCCCGGCGTGTCGAAGCTCGTGAGCGTGCGCGTCAACGAGACGGCGCAGCAGCGCTCCAAGTCGGCGGCGCCCACGGCCGCCGAGGCGGTCGCCGTCGCCTGACGGACGGCGCCGAGGACGAGCGCCGCGGCTCCGCTACACGTTGAAGCGGAAGTTCACCACGTCGCCGTCCTGCATCACGTAGTCCTTCCCTTCGACGCGCAGCTTGCCGGCGCTCTTCAGCGCGGCCTCGCTCCCGAGCTCCTTCAGGTCCTCGGGGCGGTAGATCTCGGCGCGGATGAAGCCGCGCTCGATGTCGCTGTGCACCTTCCCGGCGGCTTTGCGCGCGTTGATGCCGCGCCGGATCGGCCAGGCCCGGCACTCGTCGGGCCCGGCGGTGAGGAAGCTGATGAGGTCGAGCAGGCGGTAGGCGGCGCGGACGAAATTGTTCCGCGCCGGCTCGCCCAGGCCGAGGCCCTCGAGGAAGTCCTTCTGCTCCTCGGGCGCGAGCGCGGCGATCTCGGCCTCGATGGCGCCGCAGATCGCGAGCGAGACCTGGTTCTTGCCTTCGTGCGTGGCGCGCAGCGTGGCCGAGCCCGGATCGGCCCAGGCGGCCTCGGAGAGGTTGTAGAGGGTGATGAGCGGCGTCGCCGAGAGCAGCTGGATGCCGGGGCCGAGCGCCTTCTGCTCCTCTTCCGGCAAGGTCGCCGTCCGGAGCGGCTCGCCCTTCTCGAGGTGGGCGAGCGCGTGGGTCACGGCGTCGAGCTCGGGGCCCTTCTTGCCCTCCTTCTTGAGGCGCTCGGCGCGCTTCTCGAGCATGCCGAGATCGAGGAGGAGGACCTCGTCGTTGAAGGCACGCTCGTCGCGCGCCGGGTCCGGCGGCGTCGGGAGCGACGGGTTGTCGAAGCCGCGCACCACGTGGACGATGACGTCGGCGTTGCGCATCGCCTGGAGGACCTCGGGCGGGAACGCGCCGCCGGCGCGGCCGGCGCCGCCCACGTCGATGAAGGTGATCTCGGCGTACGTCGTCTTCTTCGGCTTGAAGACCGCGGCGAGGAAATCGACGCGCGCGTCGGGCACCTTGATGTTGCCGTAGGCGACGTCGCGGTCGGCCTTGCCTCCGGGCGCCAGGGCCGCAAACACCGTCGACTTCCCCGAGCCCGGGTACCCGCAGATGGCGACGCGCATGGCGCGCGACGATACCAGAGCGGGCGCCCTCCGCTACAAGCGGTCCGTTGTGCCGGGCGGGCCCGGCGTGCAATCCTGCGCCGATGCGACGCTCGCTCTTTGGCCTGTTGGCGACCACGGGCGCGGCAGCGTTCGTGCTCGGCGCCTGCTCCGACGACTCGGCGACCGACGCGGGCTCCACGTCGGGCGCCGGGGCGGGCGCGACCACGGGCGTGACGACCGGCGCCGGCGGTCTCGATTTCACGACGAGCGCCTCGACGGGGACGGGCGGTGCCGGCGGCGACGGCGGCGGTGGCCCCGCGTGCGGCGCGACGCCCATCGTGAGCCCGCTCGTGTGGGCCAAGGCCGTGGGCGACGCCGCAGAGCAGACCGCCGCGTCGGTCGCCGTCGACGCCGCGGGCAACGTCCTCGTCGCGGGCGCGTTCGCCGGATCGCTCACCTTCGGGACGACCACGCTCACGAGCGCCGGCGCGACCGACGTGTTCGTGGCCAAGCTCGACGCGGCCGGCAACGCGGTGTGGGCGAAGAGCTTCGGTGGAGCGAAGGACCAAGCCGCCACGAGCGTCGCCGTCGACGCGGCGGGCAACGTCGTCGTGACCGGCCTCTTCCTCGGCTCGGTGGGCTTCGGCGGGGCCACGTTCACGAGCGCGGGTTGCTGTTTCCAGGACGTTTTCGTCGTGAAGCTCGACTCGCAGGGCAACCACCTCTGGAGCAAGCAGTTCGGCGACGTGAACGGCGACACCGGCCGCACCGTCGCGGTGGACGCGGCGGGCAACGTCCTCGTCGCGGGCGAGTTCCAGACCGGCATCAACCTCGGCGGCGCCGCGCTCGTCGGCGCCGGCGGCTACGACGTGTTCGTCGCCAAGCTCGATCCGCAGGGCAACCACGTCTGGAGCAAGGGGTTCGGCGACGCGGCCGATCAAGGGGTCTCGGGGATCGCCGCGGCGGGAGCGACGAACGACGTCGTGATCACCGGCGAGTCGGCAGGCAGCATCGCCTTCGGCGGCGCCCCGGTCACTGCGGCGGGGGCGTCGGCCGCCTACGTCGCGAGGCTCGGCGGCGCGGCGGGGGCCCACGTCTGGAGCAAGGGATTCGGCGACGGCTCGGCGGCCGGCGTCGGCGTCGCGGCGAACGCGGACGGGGACGTGGTGGCGATCGGCGACTTCCAGGGGACGATCGACTTCGGCGGGGGCCCGCACGAGAGCCCGGTCAACGACGACGTGTTCGTGGTCAAGCTCGACGCCGCCGGCGGCCACCTCTGGAGCAGGACCTACGGGGACTCCCTCGCGCAGCGGGCGCGCGCCGTGGCCATCGGCGCCGACGGCTCGGTCGGGATCGCCGGCCGCTTCGGCGGGAGCATCGATCTCGGCGGCGGCGCGTTCGCGTCGGCGGGGATCTTCGACGGGTTCGTGGCCAAGCTCGACGCCGACGGCTGCCACCTCCACAGCCGCGCGCTCTCGAGCGCGGCGTTCGATTCCTCCGAAGGCGTCGGCCTCGACCCGACGGGCCACCTCGTGGTCGCGGGCAGCTTCGGCGGCCCGCTCGACTTCGGCGCGGGGGCGGTCACGCCCTCCGGCGGCGCCGACGTATTCGTCGCGCGGTTGGGCCCCTGAGCTTCCGGCAAGCTCGGTCGCGAGGGGGGGGGGGGGGGGGGGGGGGGGGGGGGGCCGCCCCGGGCCCGCCGCGGGCGGGCGCGCGCGGCGGGGGGGGGGG
>CAYJPW010000079.1:39475-46761 GCA_964372055.1 uncultured Polyangiaceae bacterium | reverse complement strand
GGCGGCGCGCACGCCCCCGGCCCGGCCGCGCCGCGCGCCGCCCGCGCCGGCGGCGCCGCCGCGCTCGAGCCCGGGCGCAGGGGATCGCGGGCGATCGGGCGCGGGGCCCACGACCCCGGACAACGGAGACGATCTCGCGACGACGCGCCTCCTCAGCGACGACGATCTCGGCCGGACGATGGTGCGCCCGCCGAACGTCGACGACCTCGCGCGCGCGCGGTTCTCGAGCGGCCAGATCCGGCCCCCGCCGCCGCCCGCCGATCCCGAGCCGCTCGAGGTGGACAGCGACGACGACGGCGCCTCCACGCAGGTGACCTCGATGGATGAGCTGCTCGGGCACGACTCCGAGCCGCCCACGGCCGACCTGTCCGAGGCGATCGCGGTGGTGCGCGCCGCAACGGCGGCCAAGCAGGTGGAGGCGCCGCCGTCTCGAAATCGGGTCGAGGCGCCGTTGCCTCGCGCTCAGGCCGACGTCGCGCAGCGCCGGCGCACACCTCCGCCGCCGCGGCCGCGGCCCGAGATCGTCTCGATGACCAGCGAGGCCGAGCTCGTCGCGGACGAGCCGCCCCGGAAGATCGAGGTGCGCCTCGATGCGCCGCGTGCCCCCGAGGCTCGCCTCGTCTCGCTGACCGACGACACCGACATCCTCTCCGAGGCGTCGCACGACGATCCGCTCCGCTCGGCGCTGCCGGCGGGCGGGCTCGGTCCGCCGATGTCGGCCGCCGAGCTGAAGGAGGAGTTCGTCGACGACGACGCGCCGGCGCGCCCGATCCCCGATTTGGGCGCGCGGCACGCGGCCGAGGCGGACGAAGCGCCGCCGCCGAAGCGGCGGTCTCGGGCCGGTCGCGTGCTGCGCTGGCTGGTGGTGCTGGGCATCCTCGGCGGCGGCGGGTTCTTCGGGCACCGCGAGTGGCAGCGGCGGCGCGCCGAGGAGCTGCGGCAGGCGCGCGCCCTCGTCGCCGACGCGGACGGTGCGCTCCTCGCCGGCGGCCCGGCGCTCGCGTCGGTCGAGCCCGCCCTCGCGCGCGCCAACGCCCTCGACCCCGGCGCGAAGGACGTGCTCCTGACGCGCGCGCGCGCCGCCGCGCTCCGCGTGATCGAGGACGGCGGCGCGGCGGCGAAGGACCTCGGCCCGGCCATCGACGCGGCCAAGGCGCGCGGCGCCGGCGAGGGCGAGCTGGCCTTCGCCTCGCTGGCGGCGGCGCTCGCCACGGGCGACGCGGCGGCGGCGCAGGCGCTCATGGCGCGGCTCGACGCCGACCCGGGGCGCGCGAGCGACGCCTACTACCAGCTCGCGGCCGGTGCCGCCCTCGACCGCGCCGGCGATCCGAAGGCGCTCGAGCGCTACGACGCCGCGCTGCGGGCCGAGCCGCGCCTCGTCGCGGCGGAGCTGCGCCTGGTGCGCGCGGCGTTGCTCGCGGGGGCGGCCGACGGCGCGGCGCGCGCGCGCGCACTCGCCGAAAAATTCAAAGACCGGCCCGAGCCGCGCGTGCTCGTCGCGCTCGCCGAGCACCTCGATCCGGCGCACCAGGACGCGCCGACCGCGGGCCTCGCGCCGGCGGATCTGCCGCTGCCGCTCCGGAGCATCGGCCACGCGCTGGCCTGGGATCCGGCCCGCGCGGCCACCGGCCTCTCGGCGGCGATCGACGACGCGGACGCGCCGGCGGTGGCGCTGGTGTGCGGCCGCCGCGCCATGGCCGCCGGCGACGACGCGACGGCGCGCCAGGCCGCGGAGCGCGCCCTCGCGCTCGCCCCCGCGTTCGCTCCGGCCCACCTCATGCTCGCCGATCTCGCCTTGCGCGCCGGCGATCTCGGCGAGGTCACCAAGGCGGCCGCGGCGCTGCCGCCGGCCGAAGCGGCGGCGATGCGCGCGATCGCCGCCTACGAGGCGGGCGATCTGGAGAAGCTCGCCGCCGAGGTCGAGGCGGCGAAGGGCACTCCGCGCGGCGCGGCCATCGCGCTGGCGCGCGAGCGGCTCGAGGGGCGCGCGCCGATCGACCACGAGCGCGCGGCGAAGGCGTCGAAGTCCGGGGCGCCCTGGGGCGACGTGGTCGCCGCCGACGCCGCGCTCGACGAGGGCGACCTCGCGCGCGCGAAGGAGATCGTCGTGGGCTGGCCGGACGGCGCGAAGCACCCCCTCCGCGCTCTTCGCGTCGCGCGGTTGGCCCGGTACGAGGGCAAGCTCGCCGACGCCCGCGCCGCGCTCGATGCCGCCGCGAAGACGCGCCCGGCCCTGATCGAGCGGGCGCTCCTCGACGCCGAGGACAAAGCGGCGCGCGCCAAGGCGATCGCCGCGCTCGACGAGCAGCTCGGCCCCGAGCGGCCGTGGCTGCTCGCGTACCTGCGCGGCCGGCACGGATCGTTCGACGCGGCGCGCCGCTCGGTCCTCAAGCTCAAGAGCCCGCCCGCGGAGGCGCCGCGCTCGCTGAGGATGGCGGCGGCGCTGGCGTTCGGCGAGATGGTCGACAAGAACCGCGGCGAGGCGATCGTCCGACCGCTCATCGAGGCCTGGCCGAAGAGCCCCGAGGCGATCCGCGCCGCCGTCGGCCTCGGCCTGCTCCCGCCGGACGCGCTCAAGCCCAAGAAGTGACCCGAGCCCCCATGTGGGCGCCGGCCTCGCGGCCGCGGTAGGCTCCGGGGCGATGCACCCCCTGCACGACATCGAGGTCCCCGCCGCGATCGAGGAGTTCTTCCCCGCGGTGATCGAGATCCCCAAGGGCTCGAAGCTCAAGTACGAGATCGACAAGGCGACGGGGCTGCTCGCGCTCGACCGCGTGCTCTACTCCTCGGTGCACTACCCGGCGAACTACGGGTTCATCCCGCGCACGCTCGCCGGCGACGGCGATCCGCTCGACGTCCTCGTCCTGATGCAGGAGCCCGTCCACCCGCTCACCATCGTGCGGGCGCGCGCCATCGGCGGCTTCACGATGCGCGACGACAAGGGCATCGACGACAAGATCATCGCCGTCGCCATCGACGATCCGGCCTACGCGCACCTCGTCGACGTCGACCAGATCCCGACGCACGTGGTCCGCGAGCTGCGGCGCTTCTTCGAGGACTACAAGGCGCTCGAGGGCAAGATGAGCGAGGTCGACGAGCTCTACGGCCGCGCCCGCGCATTCGAGGTGGTCCGCGAGTCGCTGGGCGCGTACCGCAGGTAGCCGCTCGCCGGAGCGGCGTATCGCGATCGCCGCGCGGCGCGCCTCTGGTAGAGTCGCGCCCCCATGCTTCCGCGCCGCTCGTATCGTTCCGCCCAGGCCTTCCTCGTCTTCGCCGCCGCCGCGACGCTCTCGCTCCCCGCGGCCGCCGTCGATCCGGTGCTCCGCCACCAGGCGGACATGCGCGGCGACGTGGTCGTCTTCGGGAGCACGCTCGCGTTCGACTGCGGCTCGCCCGTGCCGGCGCCCCCGGGATCGACGGCCGCGTGCGCCGCCGAGCTGAACACCGCCGACACCGCCCCCGACCTCTACTGGCGGGACGACACCGCCGACGCCTCGATCACGCCGACCCAGGCGCGCACCTCGGCGACGCTGGTCCTGCCGCCGGGCGCCTCGGTCACCTACGCGCGCCTCTACTGGGCGGCGCTGAAGGACGGCCCCGACGCCGATCTCGACGCGACGCTCGACTGGCTCGGCGGCCCGGAGCAGACGATCACCGCCGACGACAGCTGGGTCGTGCCCTACGGCTTCGCCTCGCACCCGACGTGGAACTACTACCAGGCCACGGGCGACGCGACCGACTTCGTGGCGACCTGGGGCGCCGGCGACTTCCGCGTCAGCGACGTGGAGGGGCTCGCGTTCGGCGGCCAGGACGTCGACCGCGCCTTCTCGGCCTGGACGCTGGTCGTCTTCTACGAGCGCGACAGCGACGAGCTCAGGAACCTCGCCCTCTTCGACGGCTTCACGCCCATCGATCCGGGCATGGTCGGGCAGCAGAGCGCCTCGGTCCTGCTCGACGGGTTCCTCGTGCCGCAGGGGCACAGCGCGCAGATGACGGCGCTGACCTACGAGGGCGACCTCGCCTACACCGGCGATCACTTCACGATGAACGGCGTCCAGGTCTCGAACGCCAAGAACGCCGCCGACAACTTCTTCAACTCGTCGCGCTCGAAGCTCGGCGTGTCGGTGTCGGGGCCGGTCGACGTCCCCAAGCTCACCGGCGAGCCCGGATCGATGGCCGGCTACGATCTCGACACCATCGACGTCACCGCTCAGGTCTCGGCGGGCGACACCTCGGCGACCGTCGCCGCCGACTCGGACCTCGACATCTTCTTCCTCGGCGGCTTCGCCACGTCGGTGACCTCGCTGTCGCCGCACTTCAAGGTGACCAAGGAGGCCGAGCACCTCGACGGCGGCGCGGTGCTCGCCGGCGACGTCATCGAGTACACGCTCACCGCGATCAACGACGGGAACGACGTCACCGCGAACGCCCGCATCACCGACGCGCTCGATCCCGGGCTCGCCTTCGTGCCCGGCTCGATCGAGATCGTGCAGGGCGGCGCCGCCGGGACGAAGACCGACGGCGCGGGCGACGACGAGGGCGAGTACGCCTCGGGCTCGAAGACGATCACGGTGCGCGTCGGCGCCGGCGCGACCGCGCAGCTCGGCGGCGCCGTCGCCCCCGGCGAGACGGTGATCGTGAAGTTTCGCGCCACGCTCACCGGCGTCGCCAGCACCGTCCTCAACCAGGCCACGCTCGAGGCGTCGGGCGAGGCGGGCGCGCCCGAGAAGACGTACCTCAGCGACGGCGATCCGCTGACGATCGGCGATCAGCCGACGGTGGTCGTGGTCGACGAGTGCGGCGACGACTCCGACTGCTCGGGCGACACGCCGCACTGCGATCCGGCGACGCACCAGTGCGTCGGCTGCCAGACCGACGCCGACTGCCCCGACCCGGCGCTGCCCGCGTGCCAGCCGAGCGGCGCTTGCGGCGAGTGCTCGGCCACGAACGACTCGCTCTGCTCGGCCGAGAAGCCGGTGTGCGACACCGGCCCGGGGATCTGCGTCTGCAAGGTCGACAGCGACTGCGCCGCGCCGGGCGCCGGCGTCGTCTGCGACGCCGCGACGCAGACCTGCGTCGACGGCTGTCATCAGGACGCCGACTGCCCCGAGGGGCAGCACTGCTCGACCACCGACGGCAGCCTCGGCGAGTGCGTGGGCGACACGGGCGGGAGCTCGAGCGGCGGGCCGGGCAGGTTCAACGATCCGGGCGATACCGGCGGCTGCGGCTGCAGCGTGCCGGGACGCGGGGGCTGGGGCGAGGGGGGTGGAGCGCTCGCGCTTCTCGCGACCGGGCTCGCTGCGGCGGTTCGGCGGCGCCGCCGGCGGTAGCCCCTCGCCAACTCCGATTTCACAGGGAGACGGGGAGACGGGGAGGATTCCCTTCGGTCGATCCACGTCCACGCCCTGCGGCGGCGGAGACGTGGATCGACCCAAGGAAAACTCCCTGTCTCACCGGCTCCCTGTGAAAATTACCGCGAGAGAAGCGTCGTGAGCCTCGCCAGCGTCGCCGGGTGCGAGCGCACGCGGTAGCGCGTGCCCTTCTCGTCGCACTCCTCCGAGAGGACGCGGGCGCCCTCGTAGATCTCGCCGAGGAGCTTCTGCTTCGCGTACGGCACGAAGAGCTCGCCGTCGATCATCGTGGTCTCGAAGAAGGCGATGATCGTCTGCCGGAGCGCGGAGACGTCGGCGGCCACCTTGGCCGAGAGGATGATCGCCTCGGGGTACTCCGCCGCGAGCTCCTCGCGCGCCGAGGGGGTGAGGCGGTCCGCCTTGTTGAGGAGGAGATTGCTCGGGACCTCGTCGGCGCCGATCTCGGCGAGCACCGAGCGGGTCACCTCGAGCTGGCTCCGGAACGTCGGGTCGGACGCGTCCACGACGTAGAGGAGGAGGGCCGCCTCGAGCGCCTCGTCGAGCGTGGAGCGGAAGGAGGCCACGAGATCGTGGGGGAGCTTCTTGATGAAGCCCACGGTGTCCGAGACGAGCAGGCGCGGTCGCGTCTCGGGGTGCAGGGCGCGGACGGTGGTGTCGAGCGTGGCGAAGAGCTTGTCGGCGACGAGCACCTCGCTGCCGGTGAGCGCGCGCATCAGCGACGATTTGCCGGCGTTGGTGTAGCCGACGAGGGCCACCCGCCGGGCGTCGCGGCGGTGCGCGCGCCGGTTGTCCTGATCGCGCTGGATGGCCACGAGCTCCTCGCGGAGCTCGGCGATCCGGTCGCGGATCTTGCGGCGGTCGAGCTCGAGCGCCGACTCGCCGGCGCCCTTGCCGCCGATGCCGCCGCGCTGGCGGTCGGCGCCGCCGCCGGTCTCGCGCAGCCGCGGGGCCACGTAGTTGAGCCGGGCGATCTCCACCTGGAGTCGCGCCTCGCGGCTCTTCGCGTGCCGGTGGAAGATCTCGACGATGACGCCGGTGCGGTCGAGCACCTCGGCGCCGGTGGCCTTCTCGAGGTTCCGCGTCTGGCTCGGGGTGATGTCGTGATCGACGATGACGTGCGTCGCCTTGCGCGCGCCGTCGGGGCGGGCGGCGTCCGAGGCGGCGTCGTCCTCGTCGTCGGCTTCGTCGTGCGCCTCGCCGGCGGCGGACTCCGCTTCCTCCGCCCAGCGCGTCCGCACCTTGCTCTTCCGCTCGGGCGCGGCCGAGGGCACGACGCCCGTGCCGCCGGTCCAGGCGGCGAGCTCGCGAAGCTTGCCCTCGCCGAGCACGGCGCCGTGGGCCAGCGACTGGCGCCGCTGGGTGACCGTGCCGAGCACGTCGTAGCCGAGGGTGTGCACCAGGCGCCCGAGCTCGGCGAGATCGGCGGCGTGATCGACGTCGCTGACCCCCGGGAGCTGCACGGCGACGAGGACGGCAGCGGGGCGTTGTAGCTCGGTGGAGGGCATCGGTGCGGCGGGGGCTTTAGCCTGAGGGGAGGTGCGCGCGCAAGCAAGCAGGTCGCGGCCGCCCGGCCGGGACGGCTCGCGCGCGTCGCCGCCGCGCTGCGGGGCGCGTAAGCTATCGGGCGGCGAAGCGCGCATGCCCCCGCCCTCCGACCGCCGATCCAACGTCCTCGCGCCCGCGACGAGCTTCGTCGGGCGCGAGGGCGACCTCGTGGAGCTCGAGGAGCGCCTCGCGTCGTCGCGCCTCGTCACCGTCCTCGGGCCCCCGGGCGCGGGCAAGACGCGGCTCGCGATCGAGCACGCGCTCCGCCGCGGCGGCGACGGCGGGACGTTCCTGTGCGAGCTCGCCGACGCTCCTGACGTCCTCGGTTTCGCGCGCGTCGTCGCCCGCGCGCTCGGCGTGACGCTCGCC
>CAYJPW010000079.1:0-39375 GCA_964372055.1 uncultured Polyangiaceae bacterium | reverse complement strand
CGCTCGCCGCGCGCGGGCCGATCCTGCTCGTGCTCGACAACTTCGAGCACCTCGCGCGCGTCGCGGCGGACGCGGTGGCGCGCTGGCGCGATGCGGCGCCCGAACTCGCGCTCCTGGTGACGTCGCGCGAGCGGCTCGGCGTGCCGGGCGAGGCGCTGCTCGAGCTCGGGCCCCTCGCGCTGCCGGCGCGCGGCGATCCGGGGGCGGCGGTGCGGCTCTTCGTCGACCGCGCCCGCGCCGTCCGGCCCGGCTACGCTCCTTCGCCCAAGGACGTCGAGGCGATCGCCGAGCTCTGCCGGCGCCTCGATGGGCTCCCGCTCGCGATCGAGCTCGCCGCGGCGCGCGCGGGCGTGCTCGGGCCGCGCCAGCTCCTCGACCGCATCGGCGAGAGCCTCGATCTGCTCGCCGACCGGCGCGATCGCCGGCGCTCGACGCTGCGCGCGACCCTCGACTGGTCGTGGAACCTGCTCGAGCCGACCGAGCAGGCCGCCCTCGCGCAGCTCTCGGTCTTCCACGACGGCTTCTCGCTCGAGGCCGCCGAGGCGGTGCTCCTGCTCCCCGCGTCCGCGGGCGGCGCGCGGAGCGCGGTCGACGTGATCGAGGCGCTGCGCGATCGCTCGCTGGTCCGCGCCGGCGAGGCGCCCGAGCTCCCCGGGGAGATCCGCTTCGGCCTGCTCGAGACGATCCGCTCCTACGCCGCCGAGAAGCTCGAGGTTACGGGCGAGGGCGACGCCGCGCGCGAGCGCCACGCCGAGCACTACGCGCGCGCCGCCGAGGCGTGGGCGGCGCGCGTCGAGCGGGGCGCCGCGCTCGATGGCGGCGCCGGCGCGGGGGGCTCCGGTCCCGAGGCGCTCCGGCGTCTCGCCGTCGACATGCCCAACCTGCTGGCGGTGCACGCGCGTGACGCCGCGGCGCGCACGCCCGCCGCAGCGGGCGGGGCGGATTCGACGCGCTCCGCCGAGGCGGCGCGGCTCGCGCGCGCGCTCGGTGTCGTCCTCTCGCTCGAGAACCTCCTCTACATGCGCGGGCCCACGAGCCTCTGCTTGGCGCTGGTCGACGCGGTGCTCGAACGGGCGATCGCCGCCGGGGTCGCGCCCGCGCTGGCCGCTCTCGGCCTCAAGGCCCGCGGGCGCGCGCTCAAGGATCTGGGGCGGCTGGACGAGGCCGCGCGCGAGCTCGAGCGGGGGCTCGCCATCGCGCGCGCCGCCGGTGAGCTCGCCGTCGAGGGCCGCCTCCTCGGCCAGCTCGCGTTCCTTCGCCAGACCGAGAGCCGCCTCGAGGACGCGCGCGCGCTGCTCGAGGAGAGCGTCGCCCGCGTGCGCGCCGGCGGCGACGCGCGCAGCGAGGGGATGGCGCTGGCGGGGCTCGCCCAGGTGCTCGGGCTCCTCGGGCGCGCCGACGACGCGGCGCGCGCCTACGACGAGGCGCTCGCGCTCGACCGCGCCGTCGGCAACCGGTACGCGGCGGCGTTCGTGCTCACCTCGCGCGCCGAGCTCTCGCGCTCGCGCGGCCGGCCCGAGGCGGCGCGCGTCGATCTGGAGCAGGGTCTCGCCATCTACGCCGAGTTCGACGAGATCCGTCACGAGGGCATCGCGCTCGCCGATCTCGGCGTGCTCCACCAGGAGCAGGGCCGGCTCGCCGAGGCGCGCGACGCGCTCGAGCGCGCGCTCGATTGCCACCGCGACTACGGCAGCCGCTGGCTCGAGGGCGCCGCGCTCGGGCAGCTCGGCGATCTCGCGCGCGAGGAGGGCGACCTCGCCGCGGCGCGCAGGCTCTACGCCGGCGCCCTCGCCGCGGCGCGCGAGGTCGGCGATCGGCACGGCGAGGCGCGGTGGCTCCTCGGCGCGGCGAGCGCCGGCGGCGGCGCGGCGGCGCTCGACGAGGGCGAGGCGCTGCTCGCCGAGATCCAGAGCCCGATCGCCGGCGCGCTGGTCGCGCTCCACCGCGGTCTCGACGCCGCGTCGCGCGGAGACCTCGCCGGCGCTCGCGCGCGGCTCGAGCGCGTGGACCAGAGCCTCGCCGCCGCGGGCTCGACGGCGATCGCCCAGCCGGCGCCGGTGCGCTTCGCCCACCGCATCCTGGCGCGCGCCGCCGGAGGGGCCGCGACCGCGGTCGGCGCGGGCACGGTCGCTCCGAGCGGCGTCCTCGAGATCGCCGCGAGCGGCCGCTGGTTCCGGCTCGCCGGGGGCGAGCGGGTGAGCCTCTCGCGCCGGCACGCGCTTCGGCTGCTGGTGCAGCGCTTTGCCGAGCACAGGCTCGGATCGCCGGGGCAGGCGCTCACGCCGGCGATGTTGCTCGAGGCGGGCTGGCCCGGCGAGAAGGTGCGCGCCGACGCCGGCACGCTCCGCGTCTACAACGCCATGAGCACGCTGCGCCGGCTCGGCCTGCGCGAGGTGCTGCTCAGCCGCGACGACGGCTACCTCCTCGATCCGGCGGTCGAGACGGTGCGGGTCGACGACCCGTAGGTGCCGACGGCGGGTGGGCACGCGACCCGCCCGAGCGCCTCGGACCGCAGTAGCATCCGCGCATGGTCCAAGCCGCCTACCAGGGGAGCGTCGCCGATCGAGCCTTCGTCTGCCCGAGCTGCGCCTCGCCGGAGCGCGGGCCGATGCAGGGCGGGCAGATCGCCTGCTCCCGCTGCCGCGCGCCCGTCGCGCTCCCCGATCGGGCGCGGCTGCTCGCGAGCGCCGCGCCGCCGCGGCTGCCGCCGAACGATCCGGCGCTGCTCGCGCAGCTCCGCGTGCAGGACGGCCGGCCGCGCCTGCCGACGCCGACCCTCCAGGCCGTGCTCGGAGGCAACGCCATCCTGCCCGGCCGCGAGCAGGAGGCGATCGCCATCTGGCAGAGCCTGCGCGCGCGGGCTCAGTCGGGCGACGTCGCGGCGAGCGAGGACCTGTCGCTCCTCACGCTCATGATCGCGCAGCTGCCCTCGATGCAGGCGACGCCGGCGTTCACCGAGGCGCTCTCGGAGAGCGCGCTCGACGCGGCCGTGCTGCCGCGGCACCGCCAGGAGCAGCTCGGGAGGCTCTGCCGTCTCGCGGCGTCGCGCGGCGACCGCGCACGCGCGCAGACGATGCTCTCGATGATGACCCCCGGCTCGTCCGAGCTCGAGAGCGACTCGGAGTACCGCGTGTCGGGGGCCGTGCTGGCGGCCCTCGACCGCGACGGCCAGCGGATCCTCGCGCTGGTCGGCCCGCAGAAGGACGCCGTCCCGATCGCGGACTCGCTCGACGGGCTCGCGTCGGTGTTCCGCGCGCACGCCTACGAGCTGGGCGGCAACGTCGCCGGCGCGGCGCAGATCCTCCGCGAGCTGCCCGACCCGCGCATGCTCGAGCTGGTGCGCGGTCGCTTCCCGTCGCTCGGGCTCTGCGCCCGGTCGGGCGGCGCATACACGGCCGCGGCGACGCAGGAGGCGAGCCAGCGCGCCGGCGCGAGCGCGGGCGCGATCGGGATGCTCCTCGGCGCGGGGCTGGGGTTCGGCGGCGTGATCTCGCTCCTCGCCGGCGTGCTCTCGATGGTCCTCTCCGACGAGGGATGGGAGGGCGGGATCGTGCCGACCGTCATCGGCGTGATCCTCACCTCGATCGGGGTCACGGTCGCGCTGCGCGCCCGCGCGAAGGGCCGGCGCGCCGCCTGGCTCCGGGCGAACGGCCTCTCGCTCACGGCGCGCGTGGTCAACGCGCAGCGCACGGGTACGACGGTCAACGACGTGCCCCTTTACCGGTTCGCGCTCCAGGTCGCAGGACCGCGGGGGCCCTACGCCGCCTCGTTCGACAAGCTCGTGCCGGAGCACCAGGTCGCGATGATCCTCGGGCAGGAGGTCCGCGTGCGGGCCGACCCGGCGAACCTCGGCGAGGTGATCCTCGAGGAGTGACGGGCCCGGCGCTCACGGCGGCGGCAGCGCGTGCAGTGGACGCAGCGACTCGGCGCCGGCGTGTTGACAGGTTGGCGGAGCGTGCGCCGCGCCCACGCCAGCGTGACGCGAAACTACCGCGCCGCGCCCGCGTTTCCCGGGCTCGTGGCCGCATCACCGCTGGCACGAGCCTCGCACCGACGCCGCGCATGGAACCCGCACCGAAACGGATCCGCGCGCCGCTGGCGGCGCTGCTCGCGCTGCTCGGGCTCGCCGCCTCCGAACGCGCGGCGCGTGCGCAGGAAACGTCGCGGCCACCTGCGGCGATCCCCGGCGCGGCGCCGGCGTGCCCCGGCGTCACGGTGCGCGCCGCGCTCTGGTCCCCGGCTCCGGGCTGGTCGCGCGCGGTCTTGCGCGACGGCACCCAGGAGACCGCCGTACGCGAGGGCGACCTGGTGCGGGGCCGCCGCGTCCTCGTGATCGAGCGCGATCGCGTGACGCTCGCCGGCCCCGGTGGCGAGGTCTGCGCCGCCACCCGGGACGACGCCGCCGCCGCGAGCGCCGCACCCGTTCATCGTCCGTGCGCCTCGGCGCGACTGCGCCGAGCCGCGCCGTGTCTGATCCGCCTCGGTCCCGCGACCGTCGCGCTCCGCCGCGAGGCCCTCGACTCCATGCTCGAGGACCAGCCCGAGCTCATGCGATCGGCGCGCGTCATCCCCGAGATCAAGGACGGTCGAACCGTGGGCGTCCGCCTCTTCGGTCTCCGACCCGACACCGATCTGCGGGCGCTCGGCTTCGAGAACGGGGATCGCCTGGAGCGCGTGAACGGGTACAGCATCGCCGATCCGCAGCGCGCGCTCGAGGCCTACGTCCGGCTGCGCAGCGCCGACCGGCTGATCGCGCGCGTGAGGCGGCGCGACCGGCGCCTCGATCTGGTGATCCTGGTTCGGTGAGGTCCCGGGACGCGATCGTGTGGCGCGAGCGGGGCGGCGGTATCATGCACGCATGGTGCTCAGGAAGGGGTTGTGCGCGGCGCGCTCCACCGGTGCGATCTGCCTGCTCGTCGCCGCGTCCGGGTGCGGCGTCGAGGAGCCGATCGCCCCCTCGCCGCGGCGCGCGGCCGGCGCGGCGCTGCCGTCCGCGAGCCCGGAGGGGCTCGGGCCCTACGCCGTCGGGGTGACCACGATCGAGGCTCCCGATCCGGGCGATGGGCGCGCCCTCCCGATCGAGGTCTGGTACCCGGCGCTGCCCGAGGCCGGCGCCCCCGTCGCCAGCTACGTGCTCTCGGTGGGCGCGCTCGAGCTCGCCGACGTCCCGTCCCCGCTCGGCGCCGTGCGCGACGCGGTCACCGATCTCCGCGGCGCGCCCCATCCGGTCGTCGTCTTCTCCCACGGCTTCGGCGGGGTGCGCTTCCAGAGCGTGTACCTCACCGAGTTCCTCGCGACGCACGGGTTCGTGGTCGCCGCGCCGGACCACGTCGGCAACACGTTCCGCGAGCTCATCGCCACCGCGAACGCCGTGCCCGCCGCCGTCGCGGCGCGGCTGCGCCCCGAGGACGTGTCGCGCACCCTCGACGTCCTCCTCGAGCGGGCCGACGATCCGGACGACGCGCTCTGGCTCACCTCCGATCCGGAGCGCGTCGGCGTCGCCGGCCACAGCTTCGGCGCCTTCACGGCCCTCCGCATCGCGGGCGCCACCATCGACGTGGCCGCCGCGGCGGCCACCTGCCTCGCGGATCCGGGCGCGCTCACCTGCGACGGCTGGGCGGACGCGGACGTCCCGGCTTCGGCGCGTGACGATCGCTTCATCGCCGCGCTGCCCCAGGCTCCAGGCGGCGCCGACGTCGTCGGGACCGGCTTCGCGAGCGTCGCGGTGCCGACGATGATCCAGGGGGGCACCCTCGATCAGACGACGCCGTTCGCCGAGGAGGCCGCCGCGCCGTACGCGTCGCTGCCTTCACCGGCGATGCTGCTGGCCATCGACGGCGCCGGCCACTTCACCTTCTCGGACATGTGCGCGCTGGTCGAGACGATCGGTCTCACGGGCGACGAGTTCGACGACGGCTGCGGCGAGCAGAACATCGATCCCGCGGCGGCGCACGCCCTCGCCGACCGGTACGCGACCGCCTTCCTCCAGGTCCACGTGGCGGGCGACGCGACGTTCGCGACGTGGCTCGATCCCGGCGCGGTCGCTCCGGAGGGCGTGGCCTCGTTCGAGGTGAAGTAATCGACTCTAACGCGACCAGCCCAGGCGCAGCCACGGACCGAGCGCGCAGCCCCCCGAGCCGCAGCGCACGAGGTCGACCGGCAGGCCGTCGGGCGGCGGGTCGACCGGATGCCAGGTCCGACCTCCGTCGGCGGTCTCGACCAGCGTCCCGTCGGGGTTGGAGCGCAGACCGCGCGCGCCGTGGAGGGCGACGCGCCGGTCGCGCTTCTTCGTGCGCGCGACGTCGTCGGGGCCGATCTCGAGCACGTCGTCGTCGCCGAGGACGCGGATGACGTCGCCCTCGACCTCGATCTCCTTGAAGCGCCACGAGCTGGCGGCGCCCTCCACGTGAACCTTGCGGATCCGCCCGCGCGCGGCGTCGACGATCGTGACGTCGTCGGTCTCCTGACCGACGTACGCGAACAGGAGCGGATCGCCGTCCCTCGACGCCGCGAGCTTCGCCACCACGCGGACGTGGTCGAAGAGACCACCGGGATCGGGCGGCGCCGGGACGTCGACCCAGCCTCCCGCCTTGCGCGCGCAGAAGCCCTTGAGCCCACCTTTTTCGTCGCAGCCGCCCGGGAACGCGAGGGGAAAGCGCACGGTGTCGCGGCTGGAGTCGGCCTCTTCGGAGAAGGGCAGCGATCGCGTGCGGATCTCCTCGACCGGCGGCGCCTCGAGCGCGTCGAGGCGGTAGACGACCCGGCCGCCGCACACGACGAAGCTCGGCTTGCCCTCCCGGACGAGCCGGCACGACCACTCGACGGGGAACGCCTTCTTCCAGACCTTCACGCGCGCTCCGGTGGTCCCGTCGAAGATCTCGACGTTTCGGCCGGACACGCGGATGGGCGTCGCGTCGTCGAAGCGCGGCGCGAACGCGAGGATCTCCTCGGGCTCGTCTTGCAGCTCGGCGTGCACCGGATACGGATCGAGGAACGTCTTGGCGCCCCACGTGATGGTGCAG
This sequence comes from uncultured Polyangiaceae bacterium, assembly GCA_964372055.1. Lineage (GTDB taxonomy): Bacteria > Myxococcota_A > Polyangia > Polyangiales > Polyangiaceae > CAYJPW01. Next base: position 32,353 of record CAYJPW010000079.1, on the reverse strand, counting down.
CCGCCGCAGGCCTCCGCCGGGCCCGCCTCGCCGGTGGCGGCCACGCCCACGTAGCCGTGCTCCATCTCGGCGAGCGGCGTCGCGCCGTCGAAGATCAGGCCCTTCGCGGGAGGAGCCTTCACGCGCTTGAACGGGCCGTGGTCGTTCGACACGTAGAGCGCGCCGGCGGCGGTGCGCGCGACGACGTAGCCGGTCGGATGCGCGAGCAGCTCGACGAGGCCCGGCACCGGCGGCGGGACGACGCGGCCGCTCGCGAGGTCGTGCAACACCGGCTTGTCGCGATCGCTCCAGACGAGGACCTGCGACCAGCCGACGCCCACCTTGAGCTCCGAGCCCGGCTGGACGGTCGCGACGTCGGTGAGCGGCCCGTCGACGGCCGAGGAGAAGCGCACCGTGTGCGATCCGAGGAAGAGGTAGCCCCCGCCGAAGGGCTCGCTGAGGTGCACGATCTCCTCGAGGTCGTCGACCGGCGCGGAGTCGACTACCTTGGTCGCGTCGCCGGCGACGATGACCCGGCGACCCGCGTGGACGGCGATCCGGCGGCCGTCGCGGAGCAGCGTGAACCGGTGCGCGACGTAGCGCGGCTTTCGCGGAGGCGCCGGCGCCGTCGTCGGTGGGGCCGCCGCGGATGCCGATGCCGAACCGGAAACCGCCGCCGAGGGCGGCTCGCGAGCGGTCGACGCCGCGACCCCCGGCGCTCGAGAGCCACCGCAAGCGGCCGCAGCGAGCCCGACGACGAACACACCCCAGGGTCTCATTTCGCTGCGAGCTTACCCGATCCGGCGCCCGTGGCCGCGCGCGTCCACCTGGCGGGCGCGCTCCCTCTTGGTTACCGTGACCCCGTGCCGCCGCCCTCTCCCGTCGCGCGACCGTTCGTGCGCGGCGACTTCGACGACTTGCCCGCCGAGCCCCGGCGACCGCACCGCTACTTCGAGACGCGCGCCCACGAGACCGAGGTCGACACGGGCGCGCTCGGCCGCGTGCGGATCCACTGGCGCGAGCACGGAGAGGGGCCGCCGCTCCTGCTCGTGCACGGCCTCATGACCACGAGCTACTCGTGGCGCTACGTGCTCGACGATCTCGGCGCGCGCTTCCGCCTGGTGATCCCCGATTTGCCCGGCTGCGGGCGCAGCGACAAGCCGGCGGGGCGCTACACCGCCGCGGCGATGGCCGAGGCGATCGGCGGCATCCAGCGCGCGCTCGACCTCCGCGGGTGCGCGGCGATCGGCAACTCCCTCGGCGGTTACCTGTGCATGCGCCTCGCCCTCGCCGATCCGGGAGCCTTCTCGCGTCTGATCAACGTGCATTCGCCCGGCGTCCCCGACGCGCGTCTGCGCCTGCTCCATCGAGCGATGGCGGTGCCCGGGATCGCCGGCGCGCTCGCCTGGTGGGTGCGCGGGCGCCCGCAGCGCTGGGCGCACGCCAACGTCCATTACTGGGACGAAGGCCTCAAGTCGCTCGAGGAGGCCCGCGAGTACGGCGACCCCCTGGCGACGCCGGAGGGTTCGCGCGCGTTCACCCGCTGGCTCGGCGACACGCTCGATCCCGCGGCGATGCGCGGCTTCGTCGCCGAGCTCGAGGCGCGGAGGCGCGACCGCCGTGGCTTCCCGGTGCCGCTCTGCCTCGTGTACGCGCGCCGCGACCCGATGGTGCCGCCGCGCGTCGGCGTGGAGCTCGCCGCGCTCGTACCCGACGCCGAGATGCACTGGCTGGAGGACAGCTCGCACTTCGCGCACGTCGACAGCCCGGAGCGGCTCGTGCCCCTCTGCCTCGAGTTCCTCGAGCGCGGCGCCGAGGCGCGGCGGGCCTGAGCGCCCGACGCCCCCACCCCCGATATTCTTTAGGGCGCCTTGTGCCATCTGCTCGCTGAGTCGACGGAGGTAAACCTCGGTCCAAGCAGCGTCGATGGCCGGCGCCCTGGGTGATCGGGTGTGGGCGTTCGGCGCGGGCGCCCCCAAGACCATCGCCCGCCTGGTCCCCCAGGCTGCACGATTCGGCTGCGTGGTCGACATCAAGTCGGCAGCCTAACCCGATGGCCGGCACCGAGGTTCCCCAACAGGCGGCGAAACTCAGTCCGCCGGGTATTTCGCCGCGAGGTCCTCCGGAATCCCCAGCGCGTCGATGATCGACGCGTACGTCGCCACCGACGATCGCGCCACGCGGGCCTTGGTCGGATCGTCTTTGTCGACCGCGTAGAGGCCCATCAGGTACTGGGGATCGTCCATCCCGCTGTTCCACTCGTAGTTGTCCATCAGCGACCAGTAGAAGTACCCGCGCACGTCGGCGCCGTCGCGAACGGCGCGGCTCACCCAGCTCAGGTGCTGCGTGATGAAGGCCGAGCCCACCGCTCCGCCCTCCGGATCGGTGACGCCGTTCTCGGTGACGATCACCGGCAGGCCGAGGTCGCGGTGCACGATCTGGATCATGTCGTAGATCCCGCGCGCGGAGGTCGTCTGCTGGATGGTGAGCGGATTGAACGTCGAGAGCGGGGAGAGCTCGGGGAAGAACGGTGTGGTCGCGCCGATGACGCTCGCGCTGACGTAGTAGTTGACGCCGATGTAGTCCATGCGGTTCTCGAGATCCGCCTGGTGCACGGCGTCGCCCGTCATGTCCGCGTCGAGGTCCCCCTTCGCGACCGCGTTCAGGAAGACCATGTTCCAGAGATAGAAGAGGTTCTTCGCGCCGAGGACGTCGAGCTCGTTCTCCGGATCGTGCGGCGTCATGGGAGTCATCGCGTAGACGAGCCCGGTCACCGCCGGATCGCCGTCGCCGTCGGCGTCGGCCGTGTCGGCGCCCTCGATGGCGTCGTACATCCGGGCGTGCGCCTGGATCAGCGCGTTCATCACGATCTTCGCCTCGGTGAACGCAAGCGACACCGCCGGCGGGTTCGTGCGCTGCGGCGTGGGGAAGATGTACCCCGGCAGGACGACAGCGAACGGCTCGTTCTCCGTCGCCCACAGATCGACGTCGCCGCCGAACTCGTCGGCGACGAAGCCGGCGTACTTCGCGATCTCGTGGACCGTACGGTCCGCGTCGAGCCAGCCGCGTGGCGAGCACGTCGCGAGATCCTGATGGCACCCGACGGCGTCGTGGATCCACGTCGGCAACGTGTAGTGGTTGAGGGTGACGAGCGGCGTGATCCCGCGCGCCCTGAGGGCTGCGAAGACCTCGTGGTAGTGCTGGATCGCGGGCGCGCTGGCGACCGCCGCGAGCGCGGCGTGCCCCTCGATGCCGTCGGTGGGCGTGGGGAAGATGCGGCTCCACTCGATGCTCATCCGGAAGGCGTTGCCGTGGACCTCGTCTCGGAGCCGATCGAAGTCCTGTTCATAGAGCTCCCAGTGCCCGGGCGAGACCTCGGGCGCCTGACCCGAGAGGTGGTTCTCGGGATCCGCGATCATGTCCGGGGAGGTCGCAAACGCGTACCAGTCGGATGACGGATCGGTGCACGTCGAGGTGGGGAGCGTGGGGCAGCCCATGTCGACCTGGAAGCCCGCGGTCGCCGCGCCGAATAGGAAGCCCGCGGGGAACGTCCGCGCCTCCTTCGCCGGGGTGGAGTCGGTGGGCGTGTCGTCGGAGCAGCATGCGAGGACGAGGAGAGCGGCCACCGGGAGGAAGACGTGAAACGTCGTGCGACGCGGCATGCCCGCATGATCGCGGCGGGGCCGACGCGTCGCAAGGGGCGTGGGCGCTCGTCTCGGCCATGCCGCCCTCCGACGGCGGGGCCGTCGACCAGAACCGCGACGACGCTACCAGGTGGGCTACGAGGAGGAATGGCGCGCGCTCGAACAGCGCGACGCCTTCGGTAGAGTCGTGCGATGCTCCTGCCGCCCGAGAACGAGGATCCCGACTTTCGCACACCGTTGGGCAAGTTGCTGGAGCCAGGCACGCCGCGGGAGATCCGGATCAGCGGCCTCGCCGGCTTGGTCGGCGGCGCCGCGTTGCTCGTGCCCGGCGTGCTGCCGATCAAGCTCGCGCCGGCCCTATTCACCAATGGGCTTCGCAGGTGACCGGCCTCGTGCCTGGCTATTCCGTACATCGTCTTTTATGACGGGGCTCTACCCCTCGTCACCGGGCAGAAGAGCGACGACGCGAAGCACACCCTCTGGAGCCTGTTCCGGGTCACGGTTCGGCGTCCTGTTCATGGTCGTTACCCTCGCGGCGCTCCTCTTTCTCATGGCGCACGCGACCAGCTCGTTCTCTTCGCGTCGCCGACGACGAAGGTACAGCGCCATCGGACGACGATTGAGCGCCACCGCCCGGGCGCTCGGGGGCGCTGCACCTTTGCCATCGACGCGTCCAGTGCCCGACCTGGTAGACTCTGGCGCATGCTCCGAGTGCTCGGGTGATTGCGTGCCGATGAGCGCGAGCAGCATCGCCGGGCCGCCCGGACGTGCGCACACCCGCCGATGTCGCGGGGCGATCCTTGCGAAGCTTTCGGTCGCGACGAATTGCGCATCGGTTGTCGCGGCGGCGCTGCTCGCGACCGGCTGCGGCCGGACCGGTCTTGCGCAAAGCGCCGGCGGCGGATCGAGCGCCGGAAGCGCCGGCGGCGGACACGACGGCGGCGCCCCCCATGGCGGCGGGTACAGCACCCCCGGCGCGCCCCCCTCCAGCAATTCCGGCCCCCCCCGCACGGCAGGCGTCGGGGTATTCGGGCCCGGCGTCGCGATCTGCCGCGAGGACGGACGCGGTTATGGTCCGTGCGACGGGCAGCAGCTGCCCGCACCAGAGGATTGGAGCACCGGGGACGACGAGAGCTGCGACGGGGTCGGCGACTGCAGTGAAAGCGGCCCATGGAGTGATCGCTTCGGGCATGCCGGATACCAGTACGGTGAGGGCGTCGCCGCCGATGCTTCGGGGTCGATGGTGGTCGTGGGCGCGTATGGCGGAACCATCGATCTCGGCGGGGGAGGGTTGCCGGAAGCCACGGATCACCACCGGAGCTACGCGGCCAAGTTCGACGGGAAAGGCGGTCACCTTTGGAGCAGGAGCCTGGGACGCGGATGGCTGCACGCCGCGACCACACGCCCCACCGGCGAAGTGCTGCTCGCGGGCTATTTCCGCAGCGCGCTGGAGCTCGATCCAGCTTCCCTCGAGGCCGGCGGCCCCTACGAGGACGACGCGTTCGTGGCCGAGCTCGACGCGCTCGGCCAGCCGCGGTGGAGCCGACAGATCGGCGGCTCGGGGTGGCAGCAGGCGGAGGCCGTCGAGCTCGACCCCACAGGCGCCGTGATCGTCGCCGGGTCGTTCGAGACGAGCCTCGCGCTCGGCTCGTTCGGCTTCTCGGCCGGCGTGGGCGGGGACGTCTTCGTCGCCAAGCTCGACTCAGCCGGCGTCCCGATGTGGGTCCGCACGTTCGGCGAGCTCGACGACGCGGCGGAGAGGCCGCTCTTGCTCGGCGGCATCGGGGCCGACGCGACCGGAGCGGTAGTCATCGCGGTTGCGTTCTGGGAGCAGGTCGACCTGGGCGGCGGGCCGCTGGTGGGCACCGGCATCGAAAACGTCGCCATCGCCAAGCTCAGCTCGGCCGGCGATCACGTGTGGAGCAGAGCGTTCGGCCCGCTCTCGCCCGACCAGCTGTCCCTGGGCAACCTGGCCGTCGGGCCAGATGGCGCCGTGTACGCGACGGGCAGCTTCGGCGGTGATGTCGACTTCGGAGGTGGCGTGCTCGAGAATGCGAACCCCTACTTCGCCGACGTCTTCGTCCTCAAGTTGAGCCAGCAGGGCGACCACGTCTGGAGCGCCCGCTACGGTGACGGCGACCACCAGTGGGGCAAAGACATCCTGGTCGACGCCTCCGGCGAACTCGTCGTCGGCGGGCAATTCCGCGGCTCGATCGACTTCGGCGGCGGCCCTCTCGTGAACGAAGGCCCCGACTTCTCGGCCGACGATTACGGCCTCTTCCTGGCGAGGGTCGCCAGCGCTGACGGCGCGCATCTTTCCAGCCGCTATTTCGGGTACGGCGAGGAGTGGGGGCCGAGGCTGGCTCTCGATCCGTGCGGGCGCGTCTTCATGGCCGGCACGTTTCGTGGACCGCTCGACTTCGGACAGGGTGCGTTGACCGCCGCCGGCGAGCTAGACGCGTACACGGCAGCGCTGTCGCCATGAGCTCCGCCAAGCATGAACGCCATCCCGAGCGTCGCGCCCGGAGCGAGCGCAGCGAGCTGGCGCAGCATGGCTGGAACCGCCTCCCGCGTGAGGTACATCGCGACGCCCGTGGAGGCCACGACCGCCGGCCGCTCGCGCCGAAGCCGGCGTCCACCAGCCGCTCCCACCACGACGCGCCCGCCTCGAAGTCGACGGGCAAGAGCTCCAGCCACTCGGGCACCGAAGCCGAGCTCGATGAGGCGCTGGCGTTTCCACCGCTGAGGTCCGGCCGGTCGACCTCGAAGACGCGCAGGCGCGAGGCGATCTCCGGTGTGCGCTGCGCGAAGGTGTCGAGGCCGGCGCCGAGGATGACGTACTGACCCCCAAGATCGGCCGGGACTGGATGCTTACGGAGAGACGACGCATGCCCAGTCGCTGCATCTGGAGGCACAGCAACTCGCGCGCCCACGTCGGTGGGGCGGCGGCTTGGAACCCGGACGGTGTCAGGACGGCCTCCCTTTCCCAACCCGCCGAACTTCTTAGCCTTCAGGCGCGATCGACAATCGCGAACGCTGTGACGCCTTACCAGGGGTCACGCGGTGCGATCGACCGCCCGACGCGCCTTCAGCGAGGCCGCCAGGGGAAGCAGCCGCCGACGTACTCGTAGAGCATCCGCACCTCGAGGTCGGCCTGCGAGAGGGCAGCGCTGACGAGGTCCCCGATCGAGACCAGCCCGGCGAGCACCGGCCCGTCGACGACGGGGAGGTGGCGGATGCGCCGCTCGGTCATGACGGCCATCGCGCGCGCGATGGTGTCGTCGATCCGCCCGAGCACGAGCTCGTGCGTCATCACGTCGCGCACGGCGAGGCCGGTGAGGACGCCTCGGCGCTCGTGGCAGGCGCGCAGCACGTCGCGCTCGGTCACGATCCCCTCGAACGACGGGGACGCTCGGCCCTCGCGCCATCCGGCCGAGGCCGACCGGACGAGCAGGGCGCCGATGCGGCGCTCGTTGAGGAGGGCGATGGCGTCGACGAGCAACGCGCCCGGGCCCACCGTCACGACCTCGCCGCCCTTCTGGATCAGGATGTCCCCGAGCTGCACCGCGTCCCCCGCAGGAGCGCATGGAGCTCGGGCGCCCCGGGCGCAAGGCTGCGGGCGGAGGAAGCCGACTCGTGCTAGCTCAAGGGTAGCGCGCGATGTGGATCCATCCGCTCCTCCTGCAGGTCGCGCTCGCCGCCACCAGCGCGGTGCCGTCGGGTCCGTTCCGCGCCGTCGTCGTGGGCGGCGGCCCGGCGCCGGCGATGAACCAGGTCGCGATCGAGCGCCACGTCCGCTACTTCGGCTCGGTGTTGCCGCCCGCGATGGATCGGCGCGTCCTCTTCGCGAGCGGCGCCCGCGACGCGGCCATCGTCCAGGTGCTCTCCGGGAGCCGCCTCCGCTACCAGCGGCCCGAGCTGCCGCAGATCGACGGGCCGTCGACCTTCACCGGCCTCGGCGGCGTGTGGCGCGGATTCGTGATGCCGCGCGCCGACGACCCGCTGCTCCTCTACTTCGCCGGCCACGGCACGCGGAACCCGCGCGGCGATCTCGACGACAACTCGTTCGACCTCTGGGGCGGCGGCGGCCTCGACGTCCGCCAGCTCGCCGCGAGGATCGCCGAGCTGCCGCCCCGCACGCCCGTCGTGGTGGTGATGGCGCAGTGCTACTCCGGCGCCTTCGCCAACCTGCTCTTCGAGGGTGGCCGGCCGGACGCGCCGCTCGTCGAGCGCGACCTCGTCGGCTTCTTCGCCGCGACCAACGATCGGCCGGCCTCGGGGTGCACGCCCGAGGTGAACGAGGCCGACTACCAGGATTTCTCGAGCCACTTCTTCGCCGCGCTCTCGGGCAAGGATCGCCTCGGCCGCCGCGTCTCCGGCGCCGACTTCGACGCGAGCGGCGCGGTGGGCATGGACGAGGCGTTCGCGTGGGCGACCATCCGGCAGGACTCGGGCGACGTCCCGGTCTCGACCTCCGACGCCTTCCTCCGCCGGTTCGTCAACAAGCCGGATGTCGAGACGATGGCGACGCCTTACGCCACCATCCGGGCGTGGGCGCGGCCGGCGCAGCGCGCCGCGCTCGAGGGGCTGTCGGCGAGGCTCACGCTCCGCGGCGAGGACCGTCTCCGCCGCACCTACGACGCCTACTTCGGTCCCGGCGGTCGCGACGAGCCCGACGCCGCGCTGCGCCTGCGCTTCATCCGCTTGGCCAAGAGCGTCGTCCTCGCGCACGTGCTGGCCGAGTCCGGCGCGCCCGAGATCCAGCGCCGCTTCGAGCGCCTCCGCGCCGCCGAGGCGCAGAACCCGCTGCTCGAGCCCAAGCGCGCCTCGCGGTCGCTCGAGCCGTGGGCACGCCCGCACGAGGCGCCTGCGCCGTTCGCCGAGCGCCTCCGGACCCTGCCGCCGCCGCTCGATCTCTGATCTCGGACCCGATCGGCGCGGCCCGCATCCATGCACCGGTCCGCTCGTCGCCGCGTCTCCGAGCGCGGCCGGCGCGTCGGGGCTCTCCTCCGTGCGCCGCGGACAGCGCCGGTCGGCGCGCGCGGACCTGCCCCGCCGGGGATCGCCCGCGGCGTCACGGGGCCGCACCAGACGCGCCGCCGCGGGGTCCGCCCGACGCCGATTTCTTGGCGCCGCCGGGCGTCGCGAGAGCATCGTGGCCTTATGTCGTTCGCTTGAGAGGTGGTCGGGGCCGCCGCTCGGGCGCTCTGGAGAGGGGGAATCGAATGGCGAGCTCGGACCAGGGAAGAGGCGGCGACCGCATGGCGCTGGCGACCACGGATCCGCGGCGCAACCGGCTGGACCGATCGAAGGGGGCGCGGGTGACCCGCGTGCTGGCCACGGCCGCGCTGGATCCGGCGAGCCTCCTCGTCGCCGGTTCGTCCCCGGTGATCGCGCTCGTCCTCGGATCGCGATGGCTCCTGCTCCTCGGTCTCATCGCGTACGTCGTCGTCGTCGCCTGGAAGTTCACCCGGCAGGAGACCTGGCGCCGCGCGCTCGAGGAGGAGAACGCCGCCAACCGCGCGCTGCCCGATCCCATGCGCCTCAGCGATCCGAACCTGCGCAGCCTGGTGACCGCGATCCGCGCCGGACGATCGCAGGCGCTGCGCGCCCTCGCCGAGCTGCCCGACGACGTGCGGGGCCACGTGGCGTTCGCGCCCGAGTGCCTCCGGTCCCTCGAGCGGTGCGCCGTGCGCCTGGTGGGCCGCGCCGACGTGCTCGGCCGCTATCTCAAGACGGTCCGCCGCGAGACGGTCCTCGGCGAGCTGGCGCGCCTCGAGATCCTCTCGGACCGAGCCGGCAGCGACGAGGCCCGCCTCCAGTACCAGCGGGCGCGCGCCGCGCGCGAGCAGCAGCTCCACGCGCTCGACGAGCTGGCCAAGGCGCAGGAGCGCCTCACCGCCGGCCTCCTGCGCGTCGTCGCCATCGTCGAGGCGCTTCCCTCGCGCCTGGTGCACCTCGGCACGCTCAGCGCCGACGCCCGCGAGGACCTCTTCGGCGACGTCGACGAGCACCTCGACCGCATGGGCGGCGAGCTCCACACCTCCGAGCAGGCGCTCCAGGGAGTGCTGGGCATCCTCGAGGCCGACGGTTCGACGACCATCACGCCGCCCACGTGTTGACGCGACTCGCGGACGCAGAGGGAGAGGAGAATTTCACAGGGAGACGGGGAGACAGGGAGGATTTCTTTGGGTCGATCCGGGCGACCGCCGCCGCAGGGCGTGGGCGCGGATCGACCGAAAGAAACACTCCCCGTCTCCCCGTCTCCCTGTGAATTCCGAGCAACGTCGCCAGAGACCGGCGGTCGACGTCACATGTGGCCGGTGCCGACCATGACGGTGCCGCCGTTGGCGATCCACTTGAAGCCGTCGATGAGGGCCGTCGAGTCCCAGGCCTGATCGCCGGTGTCCCAGATGGCGAAGCGGATGGTGACCTCGCCGCCGCCGGTGACCGGCGCCTGGGTGATGAGCCAGCTCGTGGCGCCGGCGTCGTTCCAGATGTCGAAGCCGTTGCCCACGAGCTCGTTCGTGCCGAGGGCGCAGCCGGCGCAGACGTCGAAGAAGGCGATGTTGACGCTGACGGGGTTGGTCTGGCTGTCGAAGGAGATGTTGCCGTTGATCGAGCCGACCGGCGGCGGCGACACCAGCGCGATGAACTGGTCGTTATACGAGGTGCACACCCACTCCGGGTACTCGAACGAGTAGAAGTCGAAGAGGAACGAGTAGCCGGTCGCGTTCGAGGGCGAGCGCACGGTGACCTGCAGCCCGACGTCGTCGTTGATCGCCGTCGAGCCGGCGCAGTTGGGCACGTCCTGGGGGAAGCCGGGCGGCGCCGATCCGCCGGCGTTGCTGGTGCACGTCAGGCTGCCGCACGATCCGGGCTGGGCCGGCGTCCGCGCGTGGCCGGACGAGATGGCGAGCATCCGCGAGCCGACCTGCACCGGCACGTTCGGGCCGAAGGCGTCCTGGATGCCGACCTGGAGCCCGGGGCTGAAGGCGCTGCCGTCGGCCCGCACGTACGAGGCGGCGAGCACGCCCCACTTGGGATCGTTGGGGGTCGTGAACTGGCAGAGATCGATCGCCTTCGCGCCGTTGTTCGGATCGAGATCGGCGAGCGGGATGTTGCCGTCGCAGGGCTGCGGCACGTTGTCGATCTGGCCGTCGCAGTCCTCGTCGGTGGGCATGGGGATGCCGCCGTCGCCCACCGGCTGATCGACGATGACCTCGATCGCGCCGGGGTTGACGTTCGGATCGCAGTCGTTGCAGTCGCCCTGGTTGGGCGTGAACCCGTCGGCGTCGAGATCCGAGTCGGGCGTCGATTGACAGCCCATCCCGCCGCTGCTGGTCGAGCCGTTGCTGGTCGAGGTGCTGCTGGTGCTCGTCGTGCCGGTGCTCGTCGTCCCGGCTCCGCCGCTGCCGCCGCCGCTCCCGGTCCCGGTCCCCGTCGTGTTGCCGGTCCCGGTCCCGGTGCCGGTCCCCGTGCCGCCGCCGCTCGTCGAGGTCCCGTTCCCCGTGGTGTCGTCGCCGCCCGTGCCGCTCCCGGAGCCGAAGATGCCGCCGCTGTTCGCCCCGTCGGAGCCGCAACCGGCCGCGAGCGCGGCGGTCGCCAACGGAGCCGAGAGAACCAGAGCCCAAGCAAGCTGACGACGACGCATCGATGCCTCCACCTCGACGGCGCGGTCGGTCCGCCCCGTAGCCGGTCGATGGTACAGGCCGGGATCGGCCCGTGTCAGCGGCGGCGCCGGCGCAAACGTTCGATACGTCGGGTGCGCACCTACACGTCGGGCGGCGGTGCGACCAGGCCCTCGCGCGCCAGCAGGGCCTCGAGCCGCGGCTCGCGGCCCATGAAGCGGCGGTAGAGCTCGGCGGGATCCTCGCTGTCGCCGCGCGCCAGGATGGTCTGACGGAACGAGCGGCCGATGTCGCGGCTGAAGATCCCGGCGTCGAGGAAGCGCGTGAAGGCGTCGGCGTCGAGGACCTCGGCCCATTTGTACGAGTAGTAGCCGGCGGCGTAGCCGACGGGGCTCGCGAAGAGGTGGCTGAACCCGCAGATCATCGCGTGATCCGCCGGCAGGCGCGCGGGCGACGAGCGATCGAGGATCGCCCGCGCGTAGGCGACGACGTCCGGGTCCTTCTTCGGATCCCAGTCGGTGTGGAGGGCGAGATCGACCTCGGCGAAGCCGAGCTGGCGGATCATCGCGTTGGCGGCGCGGAAGCTCCGCGCGGCGCGCATTCGCCGGAACGTCTCGTCCGGGATGGGGGCGCCCGTCTCGTGGTGGAGGGCGAAGAGGTCGAGCGCCTCGCGCTCCCAGCACCAGTTCTCCATGATCTGCGACGGCAGCTCGACGAAATCGCGGGCCACGTTGGTGCCCGCGAGCGAGCGGATGCGCACCTCGCTCGAGGCGTGGTGCATGAGGTGGCCGAACTCGTGGAAGAGCGTCTCCACCTCGCGGTGGCGGAGCAGCGCCGGCGCGCCGGCCACCGGGGGGCTGAAGTTGCCCGCCAGGATCTCGAGGTGAGGGCCGTGCGCGCGGGCCCCGGTGGCCGAGATGAGGCCGTGCATCCAGGCGCCGCCGCGCTTCTCCTCGCGGGGGAAGACGTCGACGTAGAAGCACGCGCCCGAGCCTCCGCCCTCCTCGGCGACGCGGAAGGCGCGCACGTCGGTGTGCCAAACGGGCGCGCCCTCCCACGGCTCGATTCGCACTCCGTAGAGCCGCGAGGCGACGGAGAACGCGCCTTCGAGCACGCGCTCGAGCGAGAAGTAAGGCCGGAGCTCCTCCTCGTCGAAGTCGTACCGCGCGCGCCGGAGCTTCTCGGCGTAGTAGGCGACGTCCCAGGGCGCGAGCCCGGGCGCGCCGGGGCCCTCGATCTCGCGCCGGAACGCGTGGAGCTCGGCGTTCTCGCGCTCGAAGTGGGGGGCGGCGCGGCGCTGGAGCTCCTCGACGAAGGCGCGCGCCGCCTTGCCGGTCTTCGCCATCCGGTCCTCGCAGACCAGATCGGCGAAGTCGGAGTAGCCGAGGAGCGTCGCCTTCTCGCGGCGGAGCTCGAGGATGCGCCGGACGAGGCCGCGGTTGTCGTGCTCGCCCTCGGTCGCGCGCGTGGCGTTGCCGCGATAGAGCGCCTCGCGGAGCGACGCGTCGTCGAGGTAGGTCATCGCCGGGAGGTAGCTCGGCATCTGCAGCGTGAGGCGGTAGCCCTCGACGCCCTTCTGCGCCGCGCGCTCGCCGGCCGCGGCGATCTCGCTGGGCGGCAGGCCCGCGAGCCGGGCGGGATCGTCGACCACGACGTCGAATGCGTTGGTGCTGTCGAGGTCGTTCTGGCCGTACCGGAGCGTGAGCTGGGCGAGCTCGACGTCGATGGCGCGGAGCCGCTCTTTGCCGGCCGCATCGAGATCGGCGCCGCTGCGGCGGAAGTCGGCGACGACCTTGTCGAGGAAGCGCCGCCGTTCCCCGGTGAGCGCGCGGGCCTCGTCGGTCGCCGCGTACGCCTTGATCGCGGCCCAGAGGCCCGCGTCGAGGGCGATGCCGCTGAAGAACGAGCTGGCCTCGGGCTGCACCGCGCTCCACGCCGCGCGCAGCTCGGGCGTCGTCGCCACGCCCTCGAGGTGCTCGACCAGCTCGACGGCGAGCTCGAGCGGCTCGGTCGCCGCCTCGAGCGCGCCCAACGTCGTCTCGAACGTGCGCGGCCGCGTGTCGGCCACCAAGGCCGCGAGCCTCGCCCGCGCCTCGGCGACGAGCGCACGCAGGCCGGGCTCGACGTGCTCGGCGCGGATGCGGTCGAACGGGATCGGGAAGCCGAGGTCGAGGAGCGGATTCGTCGCGGTCGGATCGGACATGGATAGGCTCACCCGCTTCTCTACGATCCGGATCGCCTCGCCGCAATCGCGTCAAAATTCACAGGGAGACGGGGAGACGGGGAGAAGAGTTTCTTTGGGTCGATCCACGCTGGCGCCCTGCGGCGGCGGGCACCCCGAGCGACCGAAAGAAGATCCTCCCCGTCTCCCCGTCTCCCTGTGAAAATTCCGGATCGATCAGCGATCAGGCAGGCGCATGCCGGGGAGCACCTTGCGGTTCTTCACCACCTCCTCCAAGGACTCGGCGTCGATGAGCAGGTGCGCCTGCAGGCTCTCCTCCACCGGCTCGAAGAGCCTGCCCTGGTAGCTGAGGCGGCCGCTCGGGCCGACGGACAGCCAGTAGTTGCCCGAGAGGCCCGAGCTCGGGACGGGGACGGGCTCGGGCTCGCGCGGCCTCTCGCCGCTGTTGCCGGGGAACGGATCGGGCGGATCGGCGAAGCCGCCGCCCGGCGGGGGCGGGGGAGGGCTCGACCGATCGCCGGTCACCGCGAAGTCGAGCGACGAGCCCGGCTCGAAGCTGATCGAGAGCACGCCGTTGCCGACCGCCACGGCGATGCCGGGCGTCTTCTCCTCGACGACCACCTCCTCGATCGTCTTGCCGGAGACGACGAGGAGCTTGTGGCTCCCGGTCACCTGGCGGCCGCCCGACTCGAGCTCGCGGCGCAGCGTGATCTTGTGCGAGACGTAGAACTGCAGGTTCTTGAGGTCCTTGTCGGCGAGGTTGTGCTCGTCGCGGATCTCCTGCGTGAAGGGGACCAGCGTCGAGCCGCACCCGATCGAGAAGAGGCCGGCGGCGAGCGCTGCTGCCGAGAGCAGCGACGAAGCGCGGAGGGTCATGTCGGGGGAGCGTAGCCGAGCCGCGGCGCCTCGGGGCGTCTTCCGCTCGAGCGGCGGCTCGAGCAGGATCAGGCCGCGCGAGCCTCGGCGGCGCGCTCGAGGCGGAGGTCGAGCCGCGTGGCCGCGTCGAAGCGCGCGGCGACGTCGGCCCACGACCACACGTTCCAGAGCGCCTCGAAGTAGCTCGCCTTGTCGGTCTGGTACTGGAGGTAATAGGCGTGCTCCCAGGCGTCGACGACGAGGAGCGGCACCGCGCCCTGGAGGGTCTCGGACTGGTGATCGTGGATCTGGAGCGTGGCGAGCCGCGAGCCGACCGGGTCCCACGCGAGCATGCCCCAGCCCGAGCCCATGATCGTGGACGAGGCCTGGACGATCTGCGCCTTGAACGCGTCGAAGCCGCCGAAGTCGCGATCGATGGCGGCGCGGAGCTCGCCCTCGGGCTCGCCGCCGCCGCCGGGCGTCATGTTCTGCCAGAAGATCGAGTGCAGCACGTGCCCCGACGCGTTGAACGCGAGCGCCTTCTCGAGCAGCGCGATCCTGTCGAAGCGCTTGTTCTGCCGCGACTCCGCGAGCTGCTCGAGCGCGAGGTTCGCGCCCTTGACGTAGTTCGCGTGGTGCTTGTCGTGGTGCAGCTGCATGATGCGCGCCGAGACATGGGGCTCGAGCGCGCCGTAGTCGTACCGGAGATCCGGGAGTGTGTAGGTCGCCACGGCTTCCTCCTCGCGGCGACTCGCGCCGCTCGGGATCTGTAGTGGCGAGAGACGGGCCCGGAAGCCGCGACCGCGGGGGCCCCGTCCGGCGGGCTAGGCGGGCTCGGCGGCGAAGGTCGCCAGGACCGGCGCGTGATCGCTCGTCCCCACCTCCTTCTGCACGACGCAAGACGTCGCCCGCGCCGCGAGCGCCCGGCTGGCGAGGACGTAGTCGAGCCGCCAGCCGATGTTGCGCTCGCGCATGTTCCGCCACGGCGCCCACCAGGTGTAGAGCGCGTCGTTGTCGGGATCGAGCGCGCGCCCCAGGTCGACGAGCCCGTGCGAGAGGATGCGCTCGAGGAGCGCGCGCTCCTCCGGGAGCTGGCCGATGATCGGCTTCTTCTCCTTCGGGTGCACGTCGCGATCGGTGCGCGCCACGTTGAGGTCGCCGCACACCACCAGGGTGCCCCCGGCGAGCTCGCGCTCGGCCGCCCAGCGTTCCATCGCCTCGAGGAAGTTGAGCTTGGCGTGGAAGTCCTTGCCGCCGTTGGGCACGTAGACCGAGGCGACGGTGAGCGGCCCGAGCGTCACCGTGACGATGCGCGTCTCGTGGTCGAACGGCGGGTGATCGAACGTGGGCTCGGTGGGCGCGGCGTCGCGCCGGACGAGCAGCCCGACGCCGCTGTAGCCCTTGTTCCCGTGCCAGCGGCAGACATAGCCGTCGACCGAGCAGAGGGCCGCGGGGAGCTGCTCGGGCGCCGCCTTGATCTCCTGCAAGCAGACGACCTCGGGGCGCTCGCGGCCGATCCACGCGAGCAGCTGCTCCTCGCGCGCGCGGATGCCATTCACGTTCCAGGTGGCGATCTTCAAGCCGGACGACGAACTAGCCGATCCGCCCGGTGCCGACAAACCCGGGCGCTGCGCGCTTCACCCGACGGCGAGCTTCCGCTCGGCGACGACGAGCCCGTCGTGGTCCGCCCAGAGGTGGTGGCCGGGGACGAAGGTCACGCCGGCGAACGTCACCGGCTCGCCGGCGACGCCCTCGCCGCGCTTGTCGCTCTTGCGGGGGTGGGTGCCGAGCGCGAGGACGCCGAGATCGAGCGCCGCGATCTCGGCCGAGTCGCGGACGCAGCCGTGGACGACGAGCCCGGCCCAGCCGCGCTCGACCGCGAGCGCCGCGATCCGATCGCCGACGAGCGCGCGCCGCAGCGATCCTCCGCCGTCGACGACGAGCACCCGGCCGCCGCCGGGCTCCTCGAGCGCCTTGCGGACGAGCACGTTGTCCTCGTGGACCTTCACGGTCGCGATCGGCCCTTCGAAGACGCGCCGCCCGCCGAAGGAGCGGAAGATCCCGTCCGCCCAGCGGACGAGCTCGGGGTGGGTGTCGCCCAGATCAGTGGTCTTGGTCATGGGTCATTCCCCTTCGCGCGGGCAGCCGTTCCGCGCGGGATCGAGGGCGAGGCGCCCCTTCCGATCGGGGCAGGCGTCCTCGTCGTCGAGCACGCCGTCGAAATCGCGGTCGCGCGGGCAGCCGCGCTCGTAGGGGCTGCCGCCGGCCGGGCCGCGGGCGTCGGGGCACGCGTCGTCGCGATCGAGCACGCCGTCGCGATCGCGATCCGAGGGCGGGCAACCGCGGCGACCGCCGTCTCCCTCGATCGGCCCCGGCTCCTCCGGGCAGGCGTCCATCGCATCGATGGTGCCGTCGCCGTCGCCGTCGGGGCACCCGCAGGCGGCCGGATCGTCGCGGTACGGGCCGGGCGCATCGGCGCAGGCGTCGCGCGCGTCCTCGACGCCGTCGCCGTCGCGGTCGGGCACCGGAGGAGGCGGCGGCGGACCGTCGTCCGAGCCCCCGCCGCCGTCGGACACGTCGGTGCGCTCGAGCGGCGCGTAGGAGAGGGCCAGGATCGTTCGAAGCAGCGGGGTGCCGACGCCGCGGCTCAGACCGAAGCTCGGCGCCGGGGCGACCACGATGGGGCCGAGGCGGAACCGCCAGCCGACCGTCAGCTCGACGCTGGTCGTGGCGGCACGCGGCGCCTCGTCGCCTTCGACCGCCATCGCCCCGCGCGCCTCGATCACGAGCTGGAGGACGCGGTTGATCGGCGCGGCGGCGGCGAGGCCGAGCGTGAGCTCGTCGCCGATGGCGACGCCGCCGAAGCGCGCGGCGGGGCGGAACACGGCGCCCGTGGTCGCCCCCCACGTCCAGCCGCCTGCGCGTCCGCCGAGGACCAGCTCGGGACCGCCCGAGACGCGGCCGTCGCTCGCGAACGCCGCGTCGTCGCCGGTCGGCAGCGAGAGGGCGCCGGCGAGCGCGAGGCGGAGGCGGCTCCCCTCTTCACCGGCGACGCGCAGGCGCAGGGCGGTGCGAAGATCGCCGGCGACCCAGCGGTCGTCGATGGGATCGTCGGCGCGCGGGTGGTCGGGGTCGAGCGTCATCGCCGTCGGCCCGAACGGCATGGTGATCGAGGCTTTCCACACGTCCCAGAGGGTGACCGCCGCGCCGAGGTGGAAGAAGAGCTGGTAGGGCACGACGCGGACGACCTCGGTCTCGGTCGACGGCACGAGCGCCGCCGAGAGCGGCGCGACCGCGAGATCGGAGACGATCGCCGCGTCGATGGCGCCGTGCCCGAGGGAGTCGGCGCTCTGCACGCCGAAGAAGCGATCGCCGGCGGGCACCGGGCGGAACGTGTCGAGCGCGAACCGCGATCCGTCGGCCTCCGCCCGCGGCGCCGCGGTCGCGAGGGCCAGCGCCGCTGCCGCCGCCAGAGCGGGTGCGGTCACGCGCCGGCGCCCCGCGGCGCCCGCGCCCGCCGCACGTCGGCAATCCCCCTGTTCACGTCGGCGCGGCACGCGCGCCGATGCTACGCGCGCCGGCCCGCGCGATCGAGCGCCACCGCGATGCGCGTCCAGTGCGTGCCGCGCCAGAGGAGGCGGCGGCAGCCGGTGCACCGCCAGAAGGCGTCGTGGTGCTCGAGCGTCCGCGGCGGCGCCTCGGCGCGCGCCTCGTCCCTGCTGGCCGCGCGGAGCACGCCGCCGCACGCCATGCACCTCGGATCGCGCAGCGGGAGGTCGAGCTCCCTCATCACGAACTCGAGCTGCTCGAGCGTCCCGGCGTGCCGGGGCACGAAGAGCGAGAGGACCTCGCCGTCGCGGAGCAGCGCGCGCTCGAAGAGGCCGCCGTCCGAGCTCAGGATCATCATCCCGCCCTGCCGCGCGCGGTCGACGAGGTCCGGATCGGCGATGCCGTGCTCGAAGGCGGCCTCGTAGCCCGCGGCGCGGAGCCAGCGGGCGAGCCCACCGAGCATGGCGTCACAGAAGAACCGCACCCGCGCGCTCCCGCTTCATCATGCCGCGCGGGCCGGGCGTACGCCACGCGTCGCCCGCGGATTCGGGCCGAATCGGGCCCTGGACGGGGCCGGTCGCCGCGCGGCTCGCCTGATTCTTCGACTCGCGGCCGCGCGGGAATACACTCGGGCCATGTCGGAACGCCGCGTCGGGCTCGTCCTCTCGGGCGGCGGCGCGCGCGGCGCGTACGAGGCCGGCGTGCTCTCGTACATCGCCGACGAGATGCCCGACCTGCTCGCGCGCATCACGGTCGTCACCGGGACGAGCGTGGGCGCGGTCAACGCGGCGTTCCTGGTCGGGGGCGGGCTCACGCCGGCGTCGGTACGCGAGCTCTGCGACCTGTGGCGCGCCCTCGAGATCGACCGGATGATCGGGTTCGACTCGCGCGCCACGGCGCGCATCCTCCAGGCCGGTGCGCTCCGGCTGGTCGGTCGCGACGTGCCCAGCCCGGTCACGGGCCTGCTCTCGGTCGACGGCATCACCCGCCTGGTGAGCAGCAAGGTCGACTGGCGCGGGATCCGCCGCACGCTGGTGAAGGGCCGCGTCCGCGCGCTCGCGGTCGCCGCGACCGACATCGCCAGCGGCGCGACCCAGCTCTTCGTCGCGCACGGCAAGCACGTCGTGCCCAACTGGTCGAGCCACGACGCGAGCCTGGTGCAAGAGCGCGTCACCATGCGCGCCCACCACGTCCTCGCGTCGGCGGCGATCCCCATCCTCTTCCCCGCGGTGCGCGTGGGCGAGCGCTGGTTCATGGACGGCGGCGTCCGCTACAACACGCCGCTGAGCCCCGCGCTCAGCCTGGGCGCCGACGCGCTCCTCATCCTGGCCGTCCGCGCCGCCGTCGACGTCGCGCGGCCCGCGCCGCTCCACGAGTTCCCCGGCTTCGGCCAGGTCGTCGGCAAGCTGCTCGACTCGGTCTTCCTCGATCGCGTCGCGTTCGATCTCGACCGGCTCACGCGCATCAACGACATGCTGGAGTCGATCGATCTGCTCGGCCCCGCCGCCGTCGAGCGCCTCCGCGTGGAGCTCGCCCGCCGCGGCCGGCGCTCGTACCGCGTCATCCCCATCGCGACGGTCCGGCCCAACCGCGACCTCGGCGCGCTCGCCGCCGACTACCTGACCCGCGCCGCCAAGTCGAGCCGCCTCTCGTTCGCGCGCGTCCTCAAGATGCTCTTCCTCGACGACTCCGGAACGACAGGGGACGCGGCGAGCTTCCTCCTCTTCGACGGCGCCTACGCGGACGCGCTCATCGAGACCGGCCGCGCCGACGCCCGCGCCGCGCGCGAGACGCTGGAGACGCTGTGAGCGAGCCCGCCCGCCCGCGCCTCCTCTACGCGCACCGCGGCGCCTCCGCCGAGCTGCCCGAGAACACCATGGCCGCGTTCCGTCGCGGCCTCGAGCGGGGCGCGACCGCGATCGAGACCGACGCCCACTTCACCCGCGACGGCCACCTCGTCCTCTCCCACGATCCCACCGGCGCGCGGATGGCCGGCATCCCGACCGCGATCCGCGACGCGACGCTCGACGAGGTGTGCGGCTGGGACGTGGGGCGCGGCTTCGTGGAGCCGAGCGGCGCGCGGCCGTTCGCGGGCAAGGGCCACCGCGTCCCGACCCTCGAGGAGCTGCTCGTCGAGCTCCCGGGCGTGCCGCTCAACGTCGACGTGAAGGAGCGCCGGCCGGGCACGATCGACGCGCTCCTCCTTCTACTCCGCCGCATGGGCGCCGAGGACCGGGTCCGCATCGTGAGCTTCGACGCGCGCACGCTCGCCGAGGTGCGGCGCCGCGGCTACGAAGGCGGCCTCGGCCTCGGGTTCTGGGACGTGCTCCAGTCGCTGGTGATGCCGCTCGCCGCGCTGCGCTGGCTGCTCAGGCCCGGCGACGCCGTCCAGATCCCGACCCGCGCCGCCGGGCTCGATCTGACGCGCCGCGATCGCATCGAGCGCTGGCACGCGGTCGGCCTGCGCGTCGACTACTGGGTGATCAACGACGCCGCCGAGGCGAAGCGGCTGCTCGCGGCCGGCGCCGACGGGATCATGACCGACGACCCCGGGGCGATCGCGCCGGTGATGTGAGCCGCAGGACGCTCACGCGAGCTCGCGCATCACCGAGAGGACGAGGTCGACGTGGGCGCGCACGCGCTCCTCGCGGCTCGCCAGCCGCCACGAGCTCTCGAGGGTGATCTCGGGGATGCCGAGGTCGTCGGCGTACATCCCGGTCGCCTTCATGCCGAGCGTGCGGGCCCAGAGGACCGAGAGCGACCACATCGCCCGCGACATCGGCGCGTAGCCAGCCGGACGCAGCGCACGGCCGAAGTAGTCGTCGCTCGCGAGGCGCGTCCCGCCGCGCTCCATCGCGTCGAGCAGCCGCAGCGCGAGCCCCCGGTCGACCTTGCGGTTGGCGAAGAAGAAGGTCGCGTCCTGCGGCCCCTCGTGGAGCGAGACCACGAAATCGGGGCGCAGCTCCTCGAAGACGCCGCGCACCGCGCGCGCCTCGACGGTCTCGAAGCGGACGAAGTCGCGGTTCACGTCGAAGCCGTCGCCGTTGTAGCGCGAGAGGTGCGCCGCGCCGACCGGGTTCACCGGCGTCACGACGAGGAGCTCGACGCCCCCCAGCGACTCGCCGCCGGCGTGCACGCGCTCGAGGACCGCGGGGACGGCCAAGAGCCCGGCGTGCTCGTTGCCGTGGACGCCGGCGAGCACGAGGAGCCGTCGCCGTGCCGCGGGGCGGCGCGTTCGGACCGAGAGGATCGGATGGATCGTGCCCTCATACGTCACCTCCGCGAGCGTCGAGACGGCGAACCGATCGCCGAAGCCGCGGAGCTGGGCGGCGTACGCGTCGAGGTCGAACCCGAGCGGGACGATGCCGAGATCGTCCTCGCGCGCGGGGTGATCGACCACGCGCCGCTTCAGGTGGTAGCGGGCGAAGAGGCGCAGGTCGCGCGGCAGCGTGCGGAGCGAAGGCATGCCCGAAGCCTACTCTGCGGCCCGCGGGAGGTCCGCCGCGCCGCGGCGCTGCGAATGAAGCCGGATCCCGCCGCGCGGCCGGAGCGTGATCCCCGGCTCGAGGTCGAGCTCGGCAGGTCCGGCCGGCTCGAGCCGGAAGCGCTGCGCGACGGTCGCGAGGATGATCTTCGCCTCCATCATCGCGAAGGCCTTGCCGATGCAGACGCGCGGTCCGTCGCCGAACGGCAGGAAGGCCTGCTTCGGCCGACCCTCGGATCGCTCCGGCGAGAAGCGATCGGGGTCGAAGCGCTCGGGCTCGGGCCAGTACCGCTCGGCGCGGTGGAGGGTGAAGGGGCACACGGCCACCATCGAGCCGGCGGGCACGTGGAAGCCGTCGATCTCGTCGTCGGCGAGCGCCTCGCGCTCGAAGCACCAGGCGGGCGGGTAGAGGCGCAACGACTCCTGCACGACGCGCTCGGTGTAGGGCAGGCGCGGCAGGTCCTCGAAGCGGGGCGCGCGATCGCCGAGCGCGGCGACGACCTCGTCGTGGAGCCGGCGCTGGACCTCCGGATGATGGGCGACGAGGTGGAGCGCGAAGGCGAGGGCGTTGGCGGTGGTCTCGTGGCCGGCGAGGACGAGGGTCATCACCTCGTCGCGGAGCTGCCGATCGCTCATGCCCTCGCCGTTGTCCTCGTCGCGGGCCGCCATGAGCATGCCGAGCAGATCGCCCGAGCCCGCGCGCGAGGCGCGGCGCCCTTCGATGATTCGGAAGACGAGCGCGTCGAGCGTGGCGAGGGCGCGGCGGAAGCGGAGGTTGTGCGGCGTCGGCACCCAGGGCGGGAGGCGGATCACCTGCTCGGCGTGCGCCTGGGCCCAGTGGATGGCGACGTCGAGCGCCTGCCGGATCGGCTCGGCGTCGCCCTCGACGTCCGTTCCGAACAGCGTCTCGCCGACGATGCGGAAGGTGAGCCGCATCATCTCGGCGTGCACGTCGACGGTGCCGTCCGACGGCCACCGCGCCGTGTGCTCCTCCGAGAGGCGCGTCATCGCCGCGGCGAGGGCGGGGAGGCGGCCGTGGTGGAACGCGGGCTGGGCGAGCCGGCGCTGGCGCTTCCAGAAGTCGCCCTCGCTCGTGAGCAGGCCCTCGCCGAGGACGAACTTCACCCCCGCGTAGTTGCGGCTCTTCACGTAGTTCTTGGCGTTGGCCTGGAGCACGTGGTGGATGGCCCCGAGGCCGCTCAGGACGTAGTAACGGAGCGTGGGGCCGAACCGGAGGAGCGCGACCTCGCCGTAGCCGGTCGAGGCGCGCAGCATGAGGCCGAGCGGATCGCTCCAGGCCTCGAAGACGTGGCCGGCGACGGGGAGCCCTCGCGGCCCGGGCGCGGTGCGTCGCGCCCCGGCGGCCGGATCGCGGGTGTCGAGAGAATCTGAGGCGGTCCTCATGTTTGACAGGATTCTGAGGATCGCCTCAGATTTGTCAAGGTGGCGGCGCGACGAACCCAGGGCCCGCTCCGGCGCGTCCCCACGCAGGAGCGGAGCAAGAAGCGGCTCGAGGACATCCTCGACGCCGCGGCGCTCGAGCTCGCCACGGAGGGGTTCGACGCCGCGACCATGGAGGGCGTCGCCGCGCGGGCCGGGACCTCGATCGGCTCCGTCTACACGTTCTTCCCGAACAAGCTCTCGCTCTTCCAGGCGCTCGGGGCGCGCACGCTCGAGCGCTCCGAGGCGGCGTTCGAGCGGAGCGTCGGATCGGCGGCGCCGGACCGGCCGTGGACCCAGGTGCTCGACGACGCGATCGACGCCTTCGCCGCCTTCCAGTCGGATCCGACCTTCCGCGCGGTGTGGATGAACATGCAGCTCTACGGCGTGTTCGCGAAGGCCGACGCCGGGCTGCACAAATCGTTCGTCGCGCGCACCGAGGCGCTGATCGGCCGGCAGGCCCCGCACGTCCCGCCGGCCAAGCGGCGCCTCGTCGCCACGATGGCGGTGCACGCCATCTCCGCGCTCCTCTACGTCGCCGCCCGCAGCAAGCCCGAGGTGGGGCGCGAGATGGTCGCCGAGACGCGCCTGATGCTGCGCCGCTACCTGGAGGTGTACGCCACGCCGCCGCGGGCCAAGAGGCGAGCGGGCGGCTGACCGCGCGCCGTTGCGCGATCGCGCAGCGCGTTGCACGGCGGCGCGCGACCGAGGACGCCGGACCGGCGTACGCGGCGGCTCGGGGCACGTGCAGGCGGCGAGCGCCCGCGCCACGCGGCCCCGGCACGCGGATTGCCGTGAGGCGCGGCGGAGGTGGGCCTTGAGCGGGAGACGATGGGCGTGGGTGATTGCGGCAGCGGGCGCCGTCGTCTTGGCAGGATCGACGAGCTGGGCGGGGGAGGGGCAGGACACCGTGCTCCTCAAGAACGGCGGTCGCCTGCGCGGTACGGTGTTCGCCGAGGATCCGGTCCAGGGTGTGTCGATCAAGCTGCTCGACGGCACCACGCGCAACGTGCCGCCGGCGGAGGTGGCGCGCGTCGAGTATGGTCCGCCGGCCGGCGCGCCGGCCACGGCGCCCGCGCCCGCCGCCGGAGTCGCGCCTGCGGCGCTGCCGCCGGCGGCGCCCCCTCCGGCCGCGTATCCCGGCGCGAGCGCGCCCGGCGCCGCGTACTACGGGCCCTCGCGGCCGCCCAACGGCGACATGGGGGCGCCGCACGCCCGGGCGCGGCGGAGCACGGGCCTCATGGTGACCGGAATCGTGCTGAGCGGGCTCGGAGCGAGCGCGCTCGGCGCCGGCATCGCGCTCTTCGTGCAGTCCGACGGCGCGGCGACGTGCACGACGAGCCACTGGGAGCCCTCCTATTATGGAGGCTACGACTATGGCTCGTACGCCTACGACAGCGAGCCGTGCGAGGACGAGACGATGCACGACGTCGGGACCGGCCTCATCATCGGCGGCGGATCGGCGCTCGGCTTGGGCCTCTTCATGACGGTGTTCGGGGCGAGCAAGAAGGGCGGCGCGGCGGCGGCACGTGCGCCGGCGGTGCCCGACGTGCGCGTGGGTCTCGGGACGGCGAGCATGCGCTGGACGTTCTGAGGGACGGCGCCATCGCGCGGAGTCAGGGCGAGCCCCGCTCGCCGTAGCCGAGCTTCTTGATGCCGTACGTCTTCATCTTGTGGAGGAGGGTACGGAGCGGCATCTCGAGCCGCCGCGCCGCCGACGTCTGGCTCCCACCGGTGGCCTCGAGCGCGTCGAGGATGAGCTCGATCTCGCGCCGCTGGAGCGCCTCCCGGAAGCCGAGCGGGGGAGGCGCGGCGCCGGCGCCGGAGGCGACGTTCGGCGGAGCCGCCTCGGCGGCGTTGCGGACGCGGTCCGGCAGGTCCTCGAGCGTCACCACGTCGTCGCGCGCGATCACGACGGCGCGCTCGACGGCGTTCTTCAGCTCGCGCACGTTGCCGGGCCAGCGCCAGCGCTCGAGCGCGTCGAGCGCGTCGGGATCGAAGCCCTCCAGGGCCCTGCCGTTGGCGAGGCAGGCCTGCTCGAAGAAGATCGTCGCGAGCGGCACGATGTCCTCGCGCCGGTCGCGGAGCGCCGGGATGGCCAGCGTCATCGCGTTGAGCCGGTAGAGCAGATCGACGCGGAACGTCCCCGCGTCGCACATCGCCTCGAGATCGCGGTGCGTCGCGGCGATGACGCGCGCCTCGACCTCGATCTCGCGCGTGCTCCCCACGCGCGTCACCCGCTTGGTCTCGAGCACGCGAAGGAGCGCGGCCTGCGCGGCCGCCGGGAGCTCGCCGATCTCGTCGAGCAGCACGGTCCCGCCGTCGGCCGCCTCGAAGACGCCCTTGTGCTGCGAGAGGGCGCCGGTGAACGCGCCCCGCTCGTGGCCGAAGAGGGTGCTCTCCACGAGCTGTGAGGGGATCGCGCCGCAGTTGACGAACACCAGCGGGCGCTCGTGGCGCGGGCTTGCCTCGTGGATGGCGCGCGAAACGACCTCCTTGCCGACGCCGGTCTCGCCGAGCAAGAGCACGGGGATGGCGGCTCGCGCGATCCGCTCCGCCGTCTCGAGCACCTCGCGCAGCTTGGCGCGCCGAGCGAACGGCGGCGCCGGCGCGGCGCCGTTCGCGCCCACCGTGACCACGCGCGCCGCTCCGCCACCGGCGACCGACACGGCGCGCTGCGCGTCGGCAGCGGCCGCCGCCGAGCGGCAGGCGTCGAGCAGCCCCTCGGCCGTGGTCCCCGCGCTCGGGAACGAGGCCACCCCGCAGACGAGCGCGCCCGGAGCGCCGGCGACGACCGAGCGCGCGACGGCGATCGCGGCCTCCTCGCCGAGCTCGGGCAGCAGGATCTCGAGCACGCCGCTGCTGTAGCGCGCGATCCGATCGACGGGCCGGAGGAGCTTCTCCACCGCGGGGTGCCAGCGGCTCATCGGCGAGCCCGCGTCGCCGCCGGAGCGGACCACGAGCAGGGACAAAGGCCGGCCGAAGAAGCGCGCGCGCACGATCTCGTCCTCGAGGTGGGCGCAGAAGCGATCGTGCCCGCCGAACGCGCGCGGTGCGCCCTCGGCGCCGCCGAGGACGTGGAGCGACGCGGTGACGGCGCCGAGCTCGACGTCGTCGCCGTCGGCGACGTCGGCGCGCTCGACGCGCCGGCCGCGCAGCCAGGTGCCGTTCGTCGAGCCGAGGTCCTCGACCGTGACGCCGCCGTCCCGCGCCGTGAAGCGGGCGTGCATGCGCGAGAGGCTCGGATCGACGATGGCGAGATCGCCCTCGCGCCCGACCACGAGCGGAGCGTCGGGCAAGAGGGGCACGGCCTCGGCGCCATCCCGGTGGTAGACGATGAGCAACACCTTCCGCGCCCCGTCGCGGGCGCGGCGGAGGAGCTCCACCGCGTCGCGCGGCACGGGCGCAGTGCCGGAAGCGTCGTTCGAGCCCACGGCGGCATTGAAGACCCGCGGCGCCGGGTTTGACAAGCGCGGCCGCGGCGCGAGGAGCGCGGTGGTAGCATCCGCGGCGGACCGCATGCCCAGGCGCTCGCCGAGATCGCTGCGCGACGTCGCGCTCCTGCAGACGCTCGCGCGCTGGACGTGCGTCGCGGCGCTCGGTCTCGCCGCGGCGACCTCCGCGCGACCGGGCGCCGCCCAGGAGGCGGGCGGGGCGGCCCCGGCGACCGACGAGGCGACCACCGCGGCGGCTCGCGAGCTCTTCCAGCGCGGCGCCGCGCTCGCGGGCGAGGGGCGGTGGCGCGACGCGCTCGCGGCGTTCGAGCAGTCGGCGCTGCTGAAGTCGCACGCTACGACGACGTACAACCTCGGCTACTGCGAGCGGGCCATCGGCCACACCACCCGCGCGCTCGCGCTCTTCGCGCGAGCCCTCGAAGAGGACGCGGCGCGCGGCGGGCGCGAGCTCTCGGGCGCTCTTCGCGCCGCGACGCGGGGGTTCCTCCACGAGCTCGAGGCTGAGGTCGCGGTCGCCGTGGTCGAGCTCGATCCGTCGAACGCGGCGGTCACCGTCGACGGGCGGCCGCTCGAGGTGATCGCGCGGGACGGCGCGCTGCCGCTCCTGGCGAGCGGCACGCGCGAGCCCGGTCCGGGGGAGGCTCCCCCCTCGCCGCGCTTCGAGCTGCGCGTCGATCCGGGGAGCCACGTGTTCTTGATCGCCGCTCCGGACGGGAGGGTCCGCGTATTCGAGCGCCGCTTCGCCGCCGGCTCGAGGGATGCGGTCCAGCTCTCGCTCGAGGGATACGGCGCCCCCGAGCCGAGCCCTTCGACGGGATCGGGCCGGCCGCCCACGAGCGCGGCCACGCGCCCGAAGCCGCCGGCCGCCGTGCCCGATGTAGCCGCGCCCGGGCTCGGCACGCGAGGGATCGCCACCATCGGCCTCGGCGGCGTCGGAGCGATCGGGATCGCGGCGGGCGTGGTGCTCGCCGTCGGTGCTGCGAGCTCGTGGTCGGACGCGAAGGACGCGTGCCCCGGGCTCAGCGCGTGCCCGGACGACCGCGGGTTCGAGCTGTCGCACGAGGCCGATCGCGAAGCCAACCTCGCGACCGCCGCGTTCGTCGCCGGCGGTGCGGCGCTCGTCGGCGCGGCGGTGCTGCTCGTGACCGCGCCCAGGTCGGGCCGCGCTCGGCGCGATCCGGCGGCCGCGGCGGCGTGGCGCGGCGGCGGCTTCGTGCGAGTGAGCTTCTGAGCCGCTGGAGACAGCGATCGCAGCGGCGCGGCTCGAGGCGAGAGCGCCCGGGGCCAGCACGCCCCCGCGGCTTGACGCGGCCGACCTGCGGCGAGGATCATCGCGGTCCGTGGCCCCGCCCGGCTTGAGCCCCGGCCAGCGATTCGCCGGTCGCTACGAGGTGATCCGCTGCCTCAAGGCGGGCGGCATGGGCGCCGTCTACGAGGTGCTCGATCACACCACCAAGCGACGCCGCGCGCTGAAGGTGATGCACCCCGAGCTCCTCGCCGACGCGCACCAGCGCGAGCGGTTCCAGCGCGAGGCGACGGTCGCGGCGAACGTCGAGAGCGAGCACATCGTCGAGACGTTCGACGCCGGCGTCGACGAGCCGACGGGGATCCCGTTCCTGGCGATGGAGCTGCTCGACGGCAGCGACCTCGGTGCCGAGGTCGCGCGGCGCGGGCGCCTCCCGCCCGACGAGGTCGCGGCGCTGCTCGGCCAGGCCGCGCTCGCGCTCGAACGGACCCACGCCAAGGGGATCGTCCACCGCGACCTCAAGCCGGAGAACCTCTTCGTCGTGCGACGCGACGACGGCGCGGCGCGGCTCAAGATCCTCGACTTCGGCATCGCCAAGGTCGTCGGGCCGCGCGAGGGCGAGGCGAAGACCACGCAGAGCGTCGGGACGCCCCTCTACATGGCGCCCGAGCAGCTCACGGGCGACGGCGCCATCGGGCCGGCGGCCGACCTCTACGCGCTCGGGCAGGTCGCCTACACGCTCCTCGTCGGCGTGGAGTACTGGCGTGACGAGCACGTCTCGGGCGACGCGGTCGTCGCCAAGCTCCTCAAGATCGCCAAGGGCGCCCGCGAGCCGGCGAGCGCCCGCGCCCGCGCGCGCGGCGTGGAGCTGCCCGACGCGTTCGACGCCTGGTTCGGGCGCGCGACCGCCGTCTCGGCGGCGCGTCGTTTCGAGAGCGCCCCGGCGATGGTCCGCGCGCTCGGCCGGGCTTTCGCGATCCCTTCGGTGAGCACGCCTCGCGCGTCCGGCGAGCCGGCGGCGGAGGTCGGAGGCGGCGCTCCGCCGGCGCCGACGGAGGCCACGCCTCCCGATCCGCCTTCGCGCTCGCTCGTGCCGAATCGCGAGGCAAGGCGCGTCATCCCCGGATCGACGCTCGAGCGGCGCCTCGTGGTGGCGATCCCCATCGCCGTGGCCCTCGCGCTGGCGTGGATCGTCGTCGGCGCGGGGGCGGAGCCGGGCGCGGCGGCGCCGGACCCCGTCGCTCCTTCGGCCGCGCCGTCCGCGAGCGGGGCTCCGGCTCCCCTCGCTCCGCCCGAAGCGTCGCCTCCGGATCCGAGCGCGACGCCGGCCGCCGCCGGTTCGGCCGCGACCGCCGAGGCCGACGCCGAGGCGCGACCGGCGAGATCGGCGCCGAGGGCGTCGTCGGCGGCGAGGGCCTCCGCCGATCCTCCTCCGCGCGTCGCTCCTTTGGCGCCGCCGCGCCCAGGCCTCGTCGTCGATCCGCCGTTCTGAGGCTCGCGCCTCCCGCCTCGAGCGGTGCGTCGCTCGGCTGGAGCGCTACGGCGAGTACTTGAGCAGGAACAGGTCGGCCGCGCCCTTGCTCGCGATCGGTCCCGCCCCGAAGTTCGCCGTCAGCTCGAAGCTGCCGAAGAGGAAGGCGCCGTCGGAGGAGACGCCGACGCCGCGCGCATGATCGTCGGTCTTGCCGCCGAACACGCGCGCCCACACAGGCTCGAGCGACGGGTCGAGCTTCACGAGGGCGGCGTCCGTCTTGCCCGCCGTGATGATGCTGCCCGAGCCGAAGTCCGCGTCGGTCTCGCACGAGGCGCCGAGGTAGATCGCGCCGGAGGCTGCCGCGGCGACGTCGTAGACGTCGGTGTTGGTCAGCGCCCGGCCCGCGAGGAAGCCGCCGTCGGCGTCGAGCTTGACGACCGCCGCCGCGCCCGGCGCCGCGAGCGGCCCCCCGGGCGCGCCGAAGTCGGCGGCGCCGCCGAGACCGCCGGTGAGCACGATGGCGCCCGTCGGATCGATGGCGAGGCGACGCGCGTAGTCGTTGGCGGTGGACCCGTAACGGTTGCTCCAGAGGTGCGCCCCCGCCGGGTCGTACTTGGCGATGACGATGTCGAGGCCGCCGAGCTCCGGTCGCGGGCCGCCGCCCCAATCGATCGTGGCCTCGGCGCGCCCGCTCACGACGATGGTGTCGTCGGGCGCCACGGCGACCGCTTGGACGTTGTCGTTCTTCGCGTTGGCGAAGGCGTTGCTCCAGAGCGTGTTCCCGTCTTCGTCGAGCTTGGCCATGAACGGATCGGGCTCGGCGTCGTAGCTCGTGAACGTCTTGTCGCCGAAGTCGAGGACGCCCGTGAAATGTCCGCCCAGGATGACGTTGCCGGCCGAGTCCGCGGCGACCGAGGTGGTCTCCTGGCTCGAGGCGTCGCCGAAGCGCCGGCTCCAGAGGTGCTCGCCGCCGCCCGAGAGCTTGGCGACGAACAGATCGTAGGCGCCGGCCGACACGAGATCGCCGCCGCCGAAGTCGACCGTCATGCCGAAGGAGCCGGCGAGCACGATGTCGCCGCTACGGTCCACGTCCACCGCGTAGTAGCAGGGATACGACGAGGCCGCGTCGCCGAACCGTTTGGCCCAGAGGAGGGCGCCTCCGCCGTCGTATTTGGCGAGGTACCCGTCGTAGTCGCCCGCGCTCTCCAGCGTCTGGCCGCCGAAATCGACGCTGCCGCGGAAGCAGCCGGTCACGATGACGTTGCCCTCTGCGTCGACGACGGTGTCGCGCGCGACCTGCGACTCGGCGTCGCCGAAGCCCCGGCTCCAGAGGTGGCAGGTGTTGGTCGGCCCGGGCTCGCACCCGGGGCCGCCGGTGCTCGAGCTCGACGACGCTGAGGTCGCGGTCGAGCTCGTCGCACCACCGCCGCCGCCGTCCGCCGGCGGGCGCGCCGGCGGCAGGTCTTCGATGCCGAGGAGCGGGCCGCACCCGATCGAGGCGGCGAACGACGCGACGGCCAGGGCGCGAGCCATGCCCCCTCCGACCCGCCCCTCCTGGCCCACGATCCCGGCGCCGACCACCCCCGCGCTCACGCTGCGATGAGAACGCGGCGGTTCGGCCGAGGCAAGGCGGAGCGGACGAATGCCTCGAGCTCGCGCGGCACGACCTCGACCAGGCGACAGGCCTTTGCACGTTCATGCAACGGCGTGCAGCGCAGTGCTGCGGGCGGGGGCTGCGCCCGCGAGAGAGCCGCTCGCAAGTCCGCGTGCCGGGGATGGCGCGCGTCTTGCGATGCGGCCCTCGAAAACGGAGGGAAAGGGATGCTCAGCTGCGCATCGTTCACGCAGATCGGCCGCTTCGGAGTGCTTACCCTCGTCGCGATCCTCGCGTCGGGAGCCTGCAAGGAGGGCGGCGAGACGGACACCTACACGCCGGAGGCGAGCGGGGGCGAGCACCCCGATGTGCCCGAAGGGCCGGCGCCGGCCTG
The DNA here is from genome assembly GCA_964372055.1 of uncultured Polyangiaceae bacterium. Classification (GTDB taxonomy): domain Bacteria; phylum Myxococcota_A; class Polyangia; order Polyangiales; family Polyangiaceae; genus CAYJPW01. The sequence goes on along the minus strand of CAYJPW010000079.1, from coordinate 1,426 downwards.
CAAGGCGTACCCGGAGCCGGTGGCGATCGCGGCGCTCAACGAGGCGCTCGGCCCCGCCCCCGAGCCGCAGCTCTCCGTCACCTTCTTCGGCGCCGGCTCGATCCAGACGGTCGGGGGAGCGGAGTGCGCGCCGTTCGCGAGCTCGACGGATCCGTCGACGCTCGGCACGAACTGGATGAGTTGCTTCGAGTCGTACGACTGCGGCGGATGCGAGGTCTGGGCGGGCTACTACGAGGGCGACGCGCAGTACCCCGAGGCCTGGTACCTCATCTCGCGCGACCAGGACGCGGCGTGCGCGCGCTACGACGCGTTCTACCAGCTGCTCGATCCGAAGACGGTCGCGTCGGGCGGCGGAGCGCTCGAAGGAGAGGTCGTCGGCGGCGACGGCGGCGGCGGCGATCCGTGCGGCGACTGCCTGTCCAGCTGCCAGGGGCTCTCGTCGTGCTGCACCGGAACGGGGTGCGCTTGCGAATCGGCGTGCGCGCCGAAGGGCTGCCTCCCCGGGCTGACGATGTGCTGCGGCATCGGCAGCTGCATCTGCACCGACAACTGCCCTTACTGAGGCCGAAGACGCAAGAGCGTGGGCTGCCGAGCGGTCGCGAGGAGGCCGGCAGCTGCGAGCGCACCCGGCGCGGCGCGTGTATGCTCCGCCCCCGCCGATGGATCTCACCGCCGTCGAGCGCACCCTCCGCAACGCCATCCCCGGCGCGATCCTCGTCGATCCGCGGTTCGTGCGCCGGGTCATCAAGCGCCATCGGCGGCTCCCCGGCCTCGGTCTCCACGTCCCGCACGGCCGGTGTTACGCGCTGCGCCGCGAGGCGCTGGCGAGCTGCGTCGATCCCGGCGAGCTCGGCCTCGCGGTGAGCCTGCCCGACGAGGTCGTCCTCGTGGCGAGGCCTTCGCCCGACGAGATCCTGGGCGCCACCAAGGGCGAGGTGCTCGGCCAGCTCTGGCGCGCGGCGTTCCACGGCCTCGTCCACCTCGCGATCGAAGCCAAGATGGCGCGAGGCGAGCTCGCCGAGCCGGCGCTTCGCGAGCGCATCGACCGCATCGGCCAGACCGAGTTCGACGAGATCCGCGCCGTGCTCCGCCACGACGACCTCCTGCTCCCGCCGCAGGGCGACCGCGAGGCGTACGCCGAGTTCGCCGCTCTGTACCTCGAGCTCAGGCATTTCGCGCCGGCGCTCGTCCTCCGGATGTTCCCCGCGCTCGGCGATCTCGCGCGCATCGACGCGATCCTCGCGCCCGACGTCGACGCGGGCGGCCTGCTCGCGCGTTCGCGCCCCGAGGGCGCCGTGGAGGGCGGCCCGGGGCGGCTGGCGCGCAAAGAGACGAGCGGCCCGACGTTCTCGGCGCTGCCATCGATCGAGCTGCGCCTCCTCCCGCGGCGTCCGCGGGATCGGGCCGCGGCCGCCCGGCTGCTCGC
>CAYJPW010000078.1:0-46819 GCA_964372055.1 uncultured Polyangiaceae bacterium | reverse complement strand
GCCTCGTCCTTCGCCGCGAGGAGCTCGCTCGGCGCGCGGGCCCCGATGGCGACGAGACCGAACGCCCCGACGGCGCGATCCGAAGCGTCGCGCGACGCGAGGAGCGACTCGAGCGCCGTGTCGAGCCCCTCGGGCGCGTCGCCGAGCGCGAGGCGCCGGACCACCGCGGCGCGCACCACGAGCCGCCGCGCCGCGCCGCCCTTCGCCGCCGTGCCGGCCAGCGCCGCCTCGAGGACGCCGCGCGCGCCGGCGCCCGGCACCTTCGCGAGCGCGTACGCCGCCGCGGTGGCGAGCGCCGGCTGGCGGAGCAAGCGCGTGAGCTCGCGCTCGGCGTCGGCGCCGCCGGCGCGACCGAGCGCGGCCACGGCAGCGCCGCGGTCCTCGGGGGCGAGCAGCGGGATCGCCGCCGCGAGCGGGCGCGCCAGCCCTGGGGACGGCATCGCGAGGGCGAGCCGCAGGCCGTCGGCGCGCGTGCTCTCGCCCTCGAGCAGCCGCGCCACCGCGGCGGGGGCGTCGGGCGCGCCGAGCTGCGCGAGGACCTCCGCGCCGGTGCGGAGGAGGCGCGGGTCCGGGCGGCGGACCCAATCGCGCGCGAGCGCGAGCGGCCGCTCGTCGCCGAGCTTCGCCAGCGCCACGGCCGCGGCGAGCTTCACGCCGATCTCGCCCCGTTCGAGCGCCGCGCGGAGCCGATCGATCGCGCGCAGATCGCCGAGGTCGCCGAGGAAGGTCGCCAGCGCCGGCGCGAGCACGCGCTTGGCCTCGCCGAGCAGCGGGGCGAGCGTCGCCGGAGGGTAGGCGCGCAGGGCCTTGGCGGCCGCGGTGGCGCTGGCGCCGCTCTGGAGGAGCGCGGTCACGAGCGCGGTCGTCGCCTTGCGCTCGCCGCTGCGCGCCAGCGCCAGCGCCGCCGTGTCGCGGGTGAGGCCGGCGAGCGGCGTCGCCGAGGAGCGCGCGTCGGGCGTCGGCGTGGTGAGCTCGCGCACCAGGATCTGGAGCACCGGCGGCTTGGCGACGTGCGGGGCCAGCGCCCGGATCGCCTCGAGCCGGACCCTGGGGTCGTGCATCAGGGGTGAGCCCTGGTCGAGCGCAGCGACGAGCGCGTCGACCGCCTCGGCGGTGCCGATCGCTCCGAGGCGCTGGACGCCGCGCACGCGCTCCTCGGTGTCGTCCGACGCCACGAGCGCCAGACCGACCGCGACCCCGATCCTGCCGCGGAGCCCGCCGGCCGCCTCGGGCCGGGCCGGCGCCGCGCTCGCGGCTTGGGGCGGCGCGGCCCGCGGCGGGACCATCGACGGGCGCCGCACCGGCCGCTGCGCCGACGCCGCCGCCGGCGCGAGCACGACTCCGACGCCGATCGCGAGGGTGAGAGCGCCCCGGACGACCGTACCCAGACGACGTGTCCCGCCCGCGGCGCCTCCCGACGCGCGCATCGCGCCGTGGACCTCCGACGGTCCGTCCTCCGGGGCGCGCGCGGTCATGCGCCGAGACTATCCGCGAGCGAAGCCCGCTTGTCCACGCGGCGTGGACGCGGACGCGGTGTCGCTACGCGGCCGGCGTCGCCGGCGCGCCCTGCCCGGGGCGGCCGCGGTGCCGTGCCGAGCCCGCGCGTCCTGGACGCTCGAAAACAGTGGAATGATTCCGCGCGAGTCCGTAGTCTCCCGCGTTTGGTAGGCGTGTTCCCGAGGGGAGAGTGAGCTTCGAGATGATGGACCCCGTGAAGGCCCTGGAGAAAGTCATCACCGCGTCCGCGAACCGCGTCTGGCCGCTGCTTCAGCAACTCAACCGGCTCGCCCCCGAGCCGGAGCCGTTCCACCCGAAGTGGAGCGACAGCCCCATCCCGCGCGGCAAGAAGAAGTCGGCCCCGCCGCTCGGCTGGCCCCGCGAGACCGACAGCCTCTGCCCCGACTGCGTGAAAGAAGCGCGCGCCGAGATCCTCCGCGGCGACGCCGACTGGCGCAAGCTCCTCACCGACAAGCCGGGCGAGATCCGCGCCACGATCAAGGAGCAGGACGGGCGCGTGGTGATGGAGAAGACGTGCCCGAAGCACGGCACCTTCTCCGACGTCATCGCCATCGATCCGAAGTTCTTGTCGCGCATCGAGGGCCTCTTCGCCGGGCGCGACGTCCCGATGACGCCGGACAAGATCCACAACCACGGCTCGAGCACGATCAAGTACGGCCGCGGCTCGGTCCTCACGGTCGACCTGACCAACCGCTGCAACATGATGTGCGACCCGTGCTTCATGGACGCGAACCAGGTCGGCTACGTCCACGAGCTCTCGTGGGAGGAGGTCCAGCAGATCCTCGACGACGCCGCCGACGTGCGGCCGCGCCGCCAGATGTCGATCCAGTTCTCGGGCGGCGAGCCGACGATGAGCCCGCACTTCCTCGACGCCATCCGCTACGCGCGCAAGAAGGGCTACTTCGCGGTCCAGTGCGCGACCAACGGGCTGCGCTTCGCGCAGGAGCCCGGCTTCGCCAAGCTGGCGAAGGAGGCGGGCCTGCGCATGGCGTACCTCCAGTTCGACGGCGTCACCAACGACTCGAACAGCCACCGCAAGATCTCGAACCTCTACGACGTCAAGCTCCGCGCCATCGAGGAGCTCGCCGCCGCCGGCATCGACGTCATCCTCGTGGTCACGATCGTCAACGGCGTGAACAACGACCAGGTCGGCCCCATCGTCGAGTTCGCCGTCGAGAACGCCGACAAGATCACGGTGGTGAGCTTCCAGCCGGTGAGCTTCACCGGCCGCGACGAGGACATCTCGAACGAGCTGCGCGAGAAGCAGCGCTACACGCTGAGCCACCTCGCCCGCGACGTCTCGGTGCAGACCGGCGTCACCGATCCGCTGCGCGACTGGTTCCCGCTCTCGGCGCTCTCGGCGTTCGGCGACGTGACCGATCTCCTCGACGGGCCGGACAAGGACTGGGGCACGCTCAACTGCGGCTGCCACCCGAACTGCGGCATCGGGACCGTCCTCTTCGTGAACAAGAAGACGAAGCAGATGGTGCCCCTCCTCGATTTTCTCGACCTCGAGGGGATGCTCCAGGACATGCGCGTCATCTTCGACGCCGGCCGGAGCGCCGCGTGGACGAAGGCGCAGGTCGTCACCGCCCTGCTCCGCAACTACCGCCCGGAGAAGGCGCCGCCCGGCTTCAACCTGGCGACGCTCGTGAAGCAGTTCCTCAGCCAGACGGGCGCCGCCCACGCCGGCGAGGCCGACGCGACCAAGTACGAGTGGCGCGTCCTCTTCGTCGCCGGGATGTGGTTCCAGGACCTGTTCAACTACGACTTCCGCCGCACCGAGATGTGCATCATCCCGTACGGCACCCAGATGGGCGAGATCAGCTTCTGCGCCTACAACACCGGCGTCGGCTGGCGGAACATCCTCGAGAAGATCAAGGCGAACGCCACCGTCGCCGAGTGGTACGCGAAGAACGGGCGGCACCCCGTCTACGCGAAGAACAAGGACCTCGAGCTGCCCGCCTTCGACAACCCGCTCACCATCAAGGAGCACGAGCTCGCCGAGCGCGAGCGCGAGCTCCATCGCGAGCGCGAGCGGGCCGGGCGGCCGCGCACCAAGCACCTGCCCATCGTGACCTGAGCGGACGGCTCGAGCGGCTAACGGGCGCCCATGACCGACGCGACCCGGCGGTCGTGTGCGGCGCCGGCCTTGTCGCCGAGGCGTTCCTTCACCTCGGCGCGCAGCCGGAAGAGGCCGGCGGTGCCCGCGTGCACGATCGCCTGATCGGCGGCGTCGAGCGCGGCGCGCGCGTCGCCGAGCGCGAGCCGCCCGCGCGCCCGGAGCGCGTGCGCGGCGGCGCGGGTCGGATCGATCTTGAGCGCCCGATCGCAGTCGGCGAGGCAGGCGCGCGGGTTCCGCGACGAGAGCAGCACCTCGGCGCGGGTCACGTACGCCTCGACGCTCGCCGGGTGGCGCGCGATCGCGGTGGCGCAGTCGGAGAGCGCGGCCCGGACGGCGCCGAGCTCGGCGCGAGCGAGCGCGCGCCGCAGGTAGGCGTCGACCGCGTCGGGCTCCTCCTCGATGCGCCGCGTCTGGTCGGCGACCTGCATGCGCAGCGCGACCCAACGCAGCATCGCCGGCGCGTCGGCGAAGATCGGATCCCACTCGATCGGCTCGAGCGAGAGATCGTCACGCCCGAATGGGCTCTAGCCCGGCCAGGCTCGAGATCGCGGGGCGGCGCGTCGGTATCGAGGGGCTGAGGTCGCATGTGGGCACGAGTGATACGACAGCGCCCACACACCCCTTCCCTGCCCCGATCACGGCCGCGAAGTCGACCGCGTCGAGGCCGCGGCGGCCTGCCCGCCCGGGCGCGTCGGTCACTCGTGCGTCGAGACGGTCGCCGGGGCGGGGCTCCACTGGAAGTTGTCGAGCAGGACGAGCGAGTCGTAGACGTTGTCGCTCACGTCGAAGATCATGAGCTCGAGCACGATGGTCTCGCCCGGGACGACGGGCGACTCGGTCGTGAGCCAGTCGGTCGCACCGCCGGTCTTCCCGTCACCGTCGGTCAGCGGAGGGACGACGTCGGAGACCACCGCTTCCATGCCGGTCCCGTTCAGCGAGGCCGAGCCCGACGGGCACGTGTAGCAGCCCTTCACCTGGCACACCTGGAAGAAGCCGTTGTTGACGCTCACGGGGTTGCCGAGATCGTCGAACGAGATGTTGTGGTCGGGCGGGATCGCCGGCGCCGCCGACTGGAGGAGCGCCAGGTAGAAGTCGTTGTACTCGGTGCACGACCACTGCCAGTACTCGGCGGTGTGGTACTTGAACTGGTACGAGAACGACTGCGCGTTCGTGGGCACGCGGATCGTCAATCGCACGTTGACCGAGTCGTTCGCGAATTTGCCGGCCGGGCACGCCCCGCTGCACCCGAGCGAGGCCGGGAGCTTGTTCATGTGCTGCGACAGGTACGCGCTCGGCGGCTGGCTGTCGTTGCCGAAGTCGGTGCCCGGGTTGGGCGCGACGTAGCCGGCGTCGTTCGCGTCGCGCATCTTGCCCGTCGAGAGCGCGGCCATCGTGGTCAGCTTCTGCGGGCCGATCGAGCCGCCGTAGCCGGTGAGGACGGCGCTCTGCCAGTTCTGCATGTTGGCGAGCTCGGCCGCGGTGGGCACGCTGCCCTTCGCGAGCAGCTGCTCGGCGCTGATCACGCCCCACTTCTTCTGGGGCAGCGGCGGGTTCGAGGTGGTGAGCTGGCAGAGCTCCATCGCCTTGGCGACGTCGGTCCCAGTGACGCCGGTGAGCTTCGCCTGGCTGCTGCACGCGGGCGGCGCCGCCAGGTCGGACGTCGACGGGTCGCAGTCGTCGTCGATCCCGTTGCCGACGATCTCGTAAGCGCCGGCGTTGACGAGCTTCGGGTCGACGCAGCCGTCGGCGAGGCTGTCGCAGCAGTCGCCGAGGCAGGACGGGTAGCCGTCGCCGTCGGCGTCGGTGCCCTCGTCGACGATGCCGTTGCAGTCGTCGTCGATGCCGTTGTTGCAGTCGTCGGGCATCGGCAGCACCTGGCCGAGGCAGGCGCCCCACGCGGTGCCGCTCGGGTCGCAGGTCCGGGTTCCGGCGACGCAGGGGCCGACGCCCTCGGTCCCGGGGGCGCCGGTGTAGCAGCTCTCGACCATGCCCGGCGCGCACACGCAGGGGCCGTCCTGGAGGACGTTCCACTCGCAGCCGTTCGCCGCCGCGAGATCGCAGTCGGCCCAGCCGGCGTTGCAGGCGCCGACGTCGCACGCGCCCGCGGTGCAGCCGGCGGTGGCGTTCGGTGGAACGGCGCATGGCATGGCGCAGTCGCCGCAGTGGCCCGGATCGTTCTGGAGATCGAAGCACTGGGTGCCGCAGCAGTCGAAGCCCGCCTGGCAGGCGTGCTGCGGCGTGCACCCGGGGACGCACGCGGCCCCGACGCAGACGCTCCCGGCGGGGCAATCGGCGTCGCCGGCGCAGCCGAGGCAGGTGTGGGTCGCGACGTCGCAGGTGAGGTTGCCCCCGCCGCAGTCGGCGTCGTCGGTGCACCCGACCGCGCACGCGAGCGCCGACGGATCGCAGTACTGCCCCACGGGGCACGGGTCGTCGGTCGGCAGACAGGCGACGCACGTGCCCGATCCCGGATCGCAGATCGGCGCCGCGGGATCGGCCGCGCAGTCGGGGTTGCCCTGGCACCCGCCGCCCGCGCCGGTCGAGGTGCTCGAGGAGCTGCTCGTCGCCGTCGAAGTGGTCGTCGTGCCGCTCGACGTGGTCGCGCCGCCGGCGCCCCCTCCTCCCGTCGTCGAGCCCGCGCCCGAGGTCCCGGTCTCCTCGCCGGCGCACGCGCCGACGAGCCCCGCGGCGCCGAGCAACGCCGCCCACCCCAGCCTCGATTTCATCCCGCCATCCTAACCGAACGCGCTGCGCGGACGCGACGCACGTCGCCGCGCGCCTCGGCAAGACGCCGGCGGGCCGCGCCTACGTCGCCTCGTTCATCGGGCGCATGACGATGTTGACGATGCGGGTCCGCTCGCGCGGCAGCGCGGCCATGACGACCGCCTCGGCGACGTCCTCGGCGGTGGAGAACCCCTTCATGTTGGCGCCGTCGGGCGTCCGCCCGTCGCCGAGGGCGAAGTGCGTCTCGACGCCGCCCGGGCAGACGGCGCTCACCTTGATCCCCTCGCGGTAGAACTCGCGGTCGAGCGCCTGGGTCAAGCCGATCTGGGCGAACTTCGAGGCGCAGTAGATGGCCTCGCTCGGGTAGCCCTGGAGGCCGGCGACGCTGGCGACGTTGATGATGTGCCCGCCCTTCTGGGCGCGCATCGAGGGGATGACCTCGCGGCAGAAGAGCCAGGTGCTCTTCGCGTTCGTCGCCATGATCCGGTCGTAGTCCTCCTCGCTCCACTCGAGGAACGGCCGGTAGCCGCCGATGCCGGCGTTGTTCACGAGGATGTCGATCCGGCGCTCGGTCCGGAGCGTCTCCTCCACGCACGCCCGGACCGACGCCGACGAGGTCACGTCGGTGGGGATCATCCGCGCCCTGCCGCCGAGCGACGCGATCTCGGACGCGAGCGTGTCGAGATCGGCGCGCGTCCGCGCCGCGCCGACGATCACCGCCCCCTCGCGCGCGAGCGCCAGCGCGCTCGCCCTGCCGATGCCCCTGCTCGCCCCGGTCACGATCGCGATCTTGCCTCGAAGTCGCATGGCTGCCTCCGCGGTGCATCCTGCCACAGGCGCCTGCCGCTCTTCAGCTGCGGCCGGGTGGGCGTCGTCCACCATCGGTGAGCCCGGCGCCCCTGGACGGACGTTGCTGCTCCGGGCGTCGAATGCCGTGGTAGACCATCCGCGGATGGCCGAGCGCGGAGCCGGGGTCGGGGGGTCGAGCGGGCCGAGGAGCTGGCGTCGGATGCGCCTCGCGCCGACGCTGGCCTTGGCTGCCGGTGTGGCGATCGCGGTCGGCTGCGGGGGCATGGTGGCGTTCGACGGCCAGGGCGCGGGCGGCGGCGGGATCACCACCGCCGCCGGGCTCGCCGGCGGCACGACCTCGACCGGCTCGGTCGCCTCGACCGGCGCCACGAGCACCGGGCCGGGCGGGCCGAGCACCGGCCCCGGCGGCTCGGACGCGTGCGTCGCCTACTGCAAGCAGATCGAGACGGCCTGCGCGGGGCCGAACGACCAGTACGCCTCGCTCGAGACCTGCCTCGGCACCTGCGGCACCTTCGCCCTCGGCGCGGCCGGCGACATCTCGGGCAACACCCTCTCGTGCCGCGCCTACCACGCAATCGCCGCCGACGAGGATCCGCTCACGCACTGCCCGCACGCCGGCCCATCGGGCGCGGGGGTGTGCGGTCAGCCTTGCGAGTCGTTCTGCAGCATCGCGCTCCAGACCTGCACCGGCCCCAACGTCGTCTACCTCGACCAGGCCGCCTGCCTCGCCGCTTGCGCCGGCTTTCCCCAGACGGGGCCGTACAGCGCCTCGACCACGTCGGGCGACAGCTTCGCTTGCCGCCTCTATCACCTCGGCGCGGCGACGGTGGACGACACGGGGCATTGCCCGCACGTCGCGGCGAGCTCGGCGACTTGCCAGTAGTCGGCGTCGCTACGAGGGGGAAGGTCGGATTTCACAGGGAGGCGGGGAGACGGGGAGGATTTCGTTCGGTCGATTTGCGACCGAGCCTCGCCATGGGCCTCATCCGCGCGGCAGGCGCTTTCTCTCCCCGGAGACCTCGACGCGCGGTGGCGGTCTTCAGGGGAGGAGCACCGTCGAGCCGGTCGTGCGGCGCGATTCGAGGTCGCGGTGCGCGGCCGCGGCGTCTCGCAGCGGGTAGGTCTGGCCGACGTGGATCTTGACGGCGCCGCTCGCGACGACCGCGAAGAGATCGGCGGCGGTCGCGACCAGGTCCTCGCGGCGGGCGACGTAGGTCATGAGCGTGGGGCGCGTCAGGAAGAGCGACCCTTTCGCGCTGAGGACGCCGATGTCGAGCGGCGGGACGGATCCCGACGACTGGCCGAAGCTGACCATCGTGCCCATCGGGCGGAGGCAATCGAGCGACTCCATGAACGTGTCCTTGCCGACCGAGTCGAGGACGACGCCGACGCCGGCGCCGCCGGTCAGGTCCTTCACGCGCTTCGAGAAGCTCTCCTTGGTGTAGACGATCGGGTGCTCGCACCCGTTCTCGGCCGCGAGGCGCGCCTTGTCCTCGCTGCCCACGGTGCCGATCACGGTCGCCCCGAGGTGCCGCGCCCACTGGCACGCGATGAGGCCGACGCCACCGGCCGCGGCGTGGATCAGGACCGCGTCGCCGGGCCCGAGCTTGGCGATGCGGCGCAACAGATACTGCGCGGTCATGCCCTTGAGCATCATCGCCGCGGCGGCCCTGTCGTCGATCTCCGCAGGCACGCGCACGAGACGGTGCGCGGGCATGAGGCGCGCCTCGGCGTAGGCGCCGAGCGGCTGCGACGCGTAGGCGACGCGATCGCCGGGCGCGAGGTCGGCGACGCCCGGCCCCACGGCCTCGACCACGCCGGCCGCCTCCATCCCGGGGACGAACGGCAGCGTCGGGCCCTTGTAGAGGCCGGTCCGGTAGTACACGTCGATGTAGTTGAGCCCCACGGCGGTGTGACGCAGCCGCACCTCGCCGGGGCCGGGCTCGCCGGCGTCCTTCGGCTCCCAGCGGAGGACCTCGGGGCCGCCGTGCTCGTGGACGACGATGGCGTGGCTCATGCTCTGCCGACTCTAGCAGCAGCGCGGGCCGCTCGACCGGTTCGTCCGCGGCGTCATCTCGCGCAAACACTGCAGCGGCCCGCGATAGCGGTGCAGGCGGGCGCGACGTTCACCGCGTCGGGCGCGCGGGCTTGGCGCGGCACGGTCGATGCTCCATGCGCTGCCCGGAGGCAGCGATGAGCCAGATCACCGAGAAGGTCCAAGCCGTTCTCGAGCGCGAGATCGAGACGGTCGAACGAATCCGCGACGAGCTCCGCGTGCAGGCGCACCTCATGAAGGCGGACATGAAGTCGCGCTGGAACGACCTCGACAAGAAGTGGGAGGAGTACCGCGCGAACCCGGCCCACAAGGTCGGCAGCACGGCGCACGAGCTGGCCGCCGACTTCAAGCGGGCCTACGAGCAGATCAAGTCCGACCTGAAGAGGATGAGCCCGACGTAGCGGCGCGCGTCACCGCGCAGGCCGGCAGAGATCGCGATCGATCGCGGCGACGCTCGCGCAGCCCGCGAGCGCCATCGCGTTGGAGAGCTCGGTGCCGAGGAGCTCGAGCACCCGGACGACGCCGTCGCGCCCATTCACCGCGAGCCCCCAGAGCACCGGCCGTCCGACGAGGACGGCGCGCGCGCCGAGCGCGAGCGCCTTGAGGACATCGGTCCCCCAGCGGATGCCGCCGTCCATCAGCACCTCGCATCGGCCTGCGACCGCGTCGGCGACGAGCGGGAGGGCCTCGAGCGTCGCCGGCGCCCCGTCGAGCTGCCTGGCGCCGTGGTTCGAGACGATGATCGCTTGCGCGCCCGCCTGCGCCGCGCGGACGGCATCGTCGGCTCGGACGATGCCCTTGAGGACGACCGGGAGCCGGGTGAGCGAGCGCAGCCACTCGACGTCCTTCCACGTCAGCGAGGGATCGTGGCGCGCGGCGACGTAGCCCGAGAGCATCGATCCGGGCGGCGCCTCGCCCGCTCCGGCGGCGATGAGGTTCGACATCACCAGGCCCTCGGGCAGGCAGAAGCCGTTGCGCTCGTCGGCGAGGCGGCGTCCCAGGATGGGCGTGTCGACGGTGAGCGCGATGGCGCGATAGCCGCTCGCCTCGGCGCGCTCGACGAGCGAGCGCGTGAAGCCGCGATCCTTGTGGACGTAGAGCTGGAACCACTTCGGCGCGGCGGACGCGGCGGCGACCTCCTCGAGCGACGTGGTCGCGAGCGTGGAGACGACGTGGATGGTGCCCACCGCCGCGGCCGCCTGCGCGGTCGCGATCTCGCCGTCGGGGTGCGCGAGCCGGTGGTACGCCGTCGGCGCGATCAGGATCGGCGAGGCGATCTCGGTCCCGAGCACGGTCGTGGAGAGGTCGCGCGAGGCGACGTCGACGAGCACGCGGTACCAAAGGCGCCAGCGCGCGAACGCTTCGCGGTTGGCGCGGAGCGACTCCTGGGCGTCGGCCCCCGACCGGTAGTAGTCGTAGGCCATCGGGCTGAGGACGGCCCGCGCGGCTTCCTCGTAGTCGTCGACGGTGAGGAGCCGCTCGGTCACTTCTTCTTCGGCTTGTCGTCGGCCTTGGGCTTGGCCTCGCCCTTCGGCTTCGCCTCGGCCTTCGGCTTGGCCTCGCCCTTCGGGGCCTCGGCCTTGGGCTTGGGGGTCGCGGGCTTCGCGTCGGTCTTGGGCGCGGCGGGGGCCGCCGCGGCCTTGGGCTTCGCCTCGGTCTTCGGCGCCGCAGGCTCGCCGGCCTTCGGCGCCTCGGGCGTGCCGGCGACCTTCGCCGCCGCGGGCGCGAGGATGACGAAGCCGATGCCGTGCGGCTCGGCGTTGGGCGCGCCCTTCACCGTGGCCCACGGAACCGCCTCGGCCGACGCGTCCTTGCGGGTGAAGCGGCGGAGGGCCAGGGCGATGGCCTTGGCCTTCGCCGCGGCCTCGTCCGGCTTGGCCTTCGAGGGGCGCACCCCGACGTTCACCGTCGCGCCCGGCCGCGCCATGACCTCGGCCGCGAGCGCGCGCAGGAGAGGCAGCGACGCGGGGTCGACCTCCCCCTCCTTGGTGAAGGCGACCGCCGCCGACATCTCGACGACGGGGCCCACGTCCTTCTTCTCGCGCACGACGACGAGCGGCTTCGCCTTCTTCTTGGGATCCTCGTCGGGGCAGCCGTCGGCGTCGTCGATGCCGTTGTAGACCTCGGCCTTGTCGGGGCACTTGTCCTCGGCCCCGAGGAACGTGTCCTTGTCGGCGTCCGCGTCGGGGCAGCCCTTCTCCTTGGGATCCGGCGAGTCGATCCCCTTCACGTCGGGGCACTTGTCGTCGGCGTCGTTGATCCCGTCGCCGTCGTTGTCCGGATCGGGGCAGCCGTCCTGGTCCTCGAAGCCGTCCTTGTCCTCGGCCTTGTCGGGGCACTTGTCGAGCTCGCCCTGGATGCCGTCGGCGTCCGGGTCCTTGACCGTGCAGCCGTTGGTCTTGGGATCGTCGGTCTTGACGCCCGCCTCGTTGGGGCAGGCGTCGTTCGCGTCGAGGACGCCGTCGCGATCGTTGTCCGGATCGGGGCAGCCGTCGTCGTCGTCGAAGCCGTCCTCGTCCTCTTTCTCGGTCGCGCAGTGGTCGTCCGGATCGGGGACGCCGTCGTCGTCGTTGTCGAGCTCGGGGCAGCCGTCGTCGTCCTGGAAGCCGTCCTTGTCCTCGGGGAGCTCGCGGCACTGATCGACCTCGTCCTCCACCCCGTCGTCGTCGGAGTCGTGGACGCGCGGCGCCCAGGCGATCGAGAGCGTGCCCCGCAGGGCCGGGTTTCCGATGCCGCCGAGCATGGCCGTCTCGACGCCGCCGAGGAGGGAGAGGTCGCGCGCGAAGGCGTAGCGGGCCCCGAGGCCGACCTGCGCCTCGGCGAGGCGCTTGTCCGAGAACGGCGAGGCGGGCGAGATGGGGAGGTAGCCGTGCGTCTCGGCGAAGAAGGTCCACCGGCCCTTCTCGTCGATGCCGAAGGCCTGCGGCTTGACCGAGAGGCCGAAGCCGAACGGCAGCTCGTGCCCGAAGCGCGTCTCGCAGTCTTCGTCGGACAGCCCCTCGCAGGCGAAGCTCTCCTTCTCGGCGCGGAACTTCACGCCCAGGGCGAGGTGCACCGAGAGCGCGACCAGCCGGTACTCGGCCAGGAGGCGCGTCTCGCTGGTGATGTGGCCCTCGCCGAGGAACGAGGCGTCGTCGCCGGTCGGGAGGGTGAAGCGCTCGGAGAGCGCCAGGGCGAAGCCGCCGAACTCGCCGCCGGTGGGCTGGATGAGGGTGAGCTTGCCGTCGAGGCCGAGATCGCCGAGCGCCTGGCGGGGGATCGCGGTCTCCCCGAGGACCGCGGTCGAGGTCGGCGTCGGGTCGTCGCCGGTCTGGAAGAGGACGAACGGGAGATCGACGCCGAGGGCAACGCGCTCGGCGAACCCCATGTTGAAGGTGAGGTCCCCGGTGACCTGGTGCTTGATGACGTCGAAGGTGACGTCATTGGCCTCGTCCCGGAGCGTGATCGGCCGGTGAACGTAATGCGCCCACAGGCCCACGTTCCAGTCGAACGTCCCAGGGGACGACGCCGGCTCGAGGTAGAGCCCCGACGCGGCATCGGTCGGCGCGTGGAAGCCGCGGAGGTCGAGGGAGGGGACCGGCTCGGCGGCTTCGGCGAAGCTCGCGCAGAGGCAGGCGGTGGCGAGGACGGGGACGAGAGCGCGGGTGCGCATAGGGGTGGCGGAGGGTAGATCAGAGCCGGGCAAAACGGGGCAGGATGTTGGGGCGATGCGGTGCGCGGGCGCCTCCGGGCGACCGGATCGCCAGGCTCCTCCGCCGACCCGACCCTGCGGGGGCTCGACCCACGGGCTCGGGTCGCGGCGCGCGCGCTCCCGTTCCCTTCGCGTTCTCGCGGCGGCTGTGCGATAGCAAGGGCATGGATTCCATCCGGATCCGCGGCGGAAAGCGGCTCGCGGGCACGATCCACGTGAGCGGGGCGAAGAACGCGGCCCTGCCCATCCTCTGCGCGACGCTGCTCTCCGACGGCGAGAGCCTGCTCCGCAACGTCCCCAAGCTCCGCGACATCGACACCACGGCCGCGCTGCTCCGGTTCCTCGGCCGCGGCGTCGCCGTCGACGCGCCGCGGGTGACGGTCGCCGCAGGCAGCGACGTGCGCCCCGAGGCGCCCTACGAGCTCGTGAAGCAGATGCGCGCGAGCGTGATGGTGCTCGGACCGCTGCTCGCGCGGTTTGGCCGGGCCAAGGTCTCGCTCCCGGGCGGCTGCCAGATCGGCTCGCGCCCCGTCGACCAGCACCTCAAGGGCCTCGAGGCGCTCGGCGCGACGATCCACCTCTCGCGCGGCTACATCGTGGCCGAGTGCAAGCGCCTCCGCGGGGCCGAGGTCGTCTTCGATCTGCCGACCGTCACCGGGACCGAGAACCTGATGATGGCCGCCGCCCTCGCCAAGGGGAAGACGACGCTCGTCAACTGCGCGCGCGAGCCCGAGGTCGAGGAGCTCGGGCGGGTGCTCAACAAGATGGGCGCGCGGGTGAACGGCGCCGGCACCGACGTCATCCACATCGAGGGCGCCGACGAGCTCGAGCCCTTCGATCACGCGATCATCTCGGACCGCATCGAGGCCGGGACGTACATGGTCGCGGTCGCCGCCGCCGGCGGGGACGTGCTCCTCGAGAACGCGCCGCTCGAGGCCCTCGAGGCCGTCGTCGCGAAGCTCCGCCAGTGCGGGGTCGAGGTCGGTCGCGAGGGCAACGCCGTGCGGGTGCGCCGCGGCGAGGGCCCCCTCCGCCCCATCGACGTGACCACCGCGCCGCACCCCGGCTTCCCCACCGACATGCAGGCCCAGCTCATGGTGCTGCTCACGCTCGCCGAGGGCACCTCGCGCGTCGTCGAGACGATCTTCGAGAACCGCTTCATGCACGTACCCGAGCTCGGGCGCATGGGCGCGCGCATCGACATCGACGGCCACACCGCCCACGTGCACGGCGGCGTTCCGCTCTCGGGCGCGAAGGTGATGGCCACCGATCTGCGCGCCAGCGCCTCGCTGGTGATCGCCGGCCTCATCGCGACCGAGGGCGAGACCGAGGTGCTCCGCGTCTACCACCTCGACCGCGGCTACGAGCACATGGAGGAGAAGCTCGGGGCCGTCGGCGCCGACACCGTCCGCGTCAAGGGCACCGAGTGACGCCGCTGACCGTCGCGGTGCCCAAGGGGCGCATCCTCAAGGCGCTCGGGGCGCTGCTCGAGCGCGCCGGGATCGACCCTGCGCCGCTCACGGCCGACGATCGGCGCCTGGTGCGCCCCTCGTCCGACGGCTCGATGCGCTTCGTCTTCCTCAAGCCCGACGACGTGCCGACGTACGTCGAGTACGGCGCCGCCGACGTCGGCGTCTCCGGCCGCGACACGCTGCTCGAGCGCCGCTACGATCTCTACACGCCCGTCGATCTCGGCATCGGCCGCTGCCGGCTCATGGTCGCGGGCCCGGTGGGGCGGAAGGTCCCCGACGTCCCCCGCGTCGCCACCAAGTTCCCGCGCATCGCGGCCGATCACTTCGCGGCGAGGGGCGTGCAAGCAGAGATCATCCCGGTGCACGGCTCGGTCGAGCTCGCGCCGCTCATCGGGCTCGCCGACCTGATCGTCGACCTGGTCGAGACGGGCGCGACGCTGCGCGAGAACGACCTCGAGGAGCGCGAGACCGTCGCCGAGGTGAGCACGCTCTTCATCGCCAACCGCGCCGCGTTCAAGCTGCGGGCCGACGCCATCGGCCCGCTGCTGGCGCGCCTCCGCGGTGCCGTCGCGCCGGCGTAGCGCCTCGAGCGCGCGTGCTGCCTCACATCCCCGGAGAATTCACAGGGAGTCGGGGAGTCGGGGAGTATTTCATTCGGTCGATCGACGTTCGCGCCTTGCCTCGGCGTGAGCCCCGATCGACGGAATGAAGACTCCCTGTCTCCCCGTCTCCCTGTGAATCCTCCGGTGCGCGCCTACTTGGCGGGGGCTTTGCCCGCGTTGTCGACGCTCGTCTTCCAGACGAACTGGGTGACCGCCTCGATCTGCTCGGGGCTGAGGTTCGTGTCCACCATGCGCGCGTCCGGGTTCACGTCCTGCGGGGACTTGACCCACCTCGGCATGAACTCGAAGCGCATCCGCTTGCTGACCTCGATGAGGTCGGGCCCCTGCCGCTTCGCCTCCGGGTTCGGGATCACCGTCCCCATGTTGTGGCACTCGGTGCACTTGAGGAAGTAGAGGAGGCCCCCGTCCTTGACCTTGGCCTCGTCGATGGCCACCGGCGCCTCGGGCTGATCGGGGTACGGGCGGTTCGCGATCTTCGCCAGGAGCGCGAGGACGGCGTCGATCTCGGCCTCCTTGAGCCCGAGATCGGGCATCCGGTACGGGATGTACGGATAGATCTTGCCGTAGGAGCGCGGGTTCTTCAGGAACCCCTTCGCCCACGCGTACTGCAGCTTCTGGGCGGAGGTGTCGAGGCTCGGCCCGACGCGCGCGCCCTTGCCCTCGATCACGTGGCAGCCGGTGCATTGCTTCTCCTGCACCACCCTCCGGCCATACTCGACGGGATCGCTGGGGGGCGCCTCGGGGGCGGCTCGCAGCGAGACGACGTAGTGGGCCAGATCCCAGCCCTCGTCGCCCTTGAGGTTCGCCGCGTAGCTCGGCATCGGGGTGCCGTCCATGCCGGTCTGGAAGCGGAGGTAGGTCGCCTCGGCGCTGGCGCCCCCTCGGAACGGCTCGCGCGTCAGATCGCGAGGGAGGATCGGTCGCTCGAGCTCGTCCTTGAGGGACTTGGCGCTCTGCCCGTCGGCCTTGCCGCCGTCGCCGTGGCACTTGCCGCACTCGAGCTTCTCGAACACCGCCCGGCCGCGCTTGATCGACTCGGCGTCGCTGGGCGGCTCCTTGGTGAGCGGCGCCGGCTTGCCGGGCTTCTTCGCGTCGAGGTTCGCGAGCGACCACACGTGCTCGGCGAGCAGCCAGCGCTCCTCCTCGCTGAGGAACGAGAACGGCGGCATCGCGCTGCCGGGCATGCCGCGCGTGATCGTCGCGAAGATGTCCTGCTTGGTCGGCGGCTCGCCGCCTTGCGTCGTGCGGACCTTGAACTTCTCGCGGAGGAAGTTGCGCGGCTTGATGTCGAGCGCGGCCTCGGCCGGGCCGTCGCCCCTCCCGCGCTCGCCGTGGCACCCCGAGCACTCGATCCGGAACAGCTTGGTGGCGCGGGCCTCGCGCTCCATCCGCTGGACCGGCGTGAGGGCGCTCGCCGCCGGAGGCCCCTCGGACGCCGGGACGGCCGAGCCGCTCGGCACCGTCACGGCCGAGGTCGGCTCCGAGCAGGCGCCGGAGGAGAGGACGAGGGGGACGGCGACGGCGGCCGCCATGGCCGCGATCAACGCTGAGCGCAGCGGAAGAGGAGGTTGCCGGCTCGGAATCATGGGTGAGGATCTCCTGGAGCAGAGGACACGACCGACAGCGAGTCCGGCAGAACGGGCCGCGCGCCGTCGCGCAGCAGCGCCGCGAGCGGGACGACGGCGGCATCCGGGTGGCGCGCCGCCTCGATCTCGGCGGCGCCCTTCGACGCGAAGGCGGCGAAGCCGTAGCCCATCGGCGAGCGGATCCCGCGCGAGCGCACCACGAACGCCTCGTCGCCCCGCACCCAGCCCGACGAGCCTCGGAGCGGCGCCGAGGCGCCCGCCTTCCCCGCGGAGCCCGCGTCGTGATCGAACGCCCGGACGAAGACGCCCTCGGGATCCGCGTGAGCCGCGGCGCCCTTCTCGAGGAGGCAGCCGAGATCGTCGAAGAGCGTCACGCCGCCGGCGCGGGTCCGGACCTGCGCCGCGAAGCGCTCCTCGCTGATGATCATCTTGCAGGCGCTGCAATCGTCCTCGCCGAGGTGGACCTCGGCGGGCGCCGGCGGCCAGGGCGTCTCTTTGCGGCAAGCCGGCGCGGCCAGCGCGAGCAACGCCGCGATCCACAGCGTCGTCCTCGCGCTCACGTGAAGCTCTCCCGCCGGAACAGGGCGAATCCGCCGCCGGCCGCCGCCGCCATCCACAGCACCGCGGACGCCGAGAGGACGGCCGCGAGGGCGCCGCGCCCGAACGCCTGGACCGCGTAGACGCCGATGGGACCGAGCACCTCGAGGCGGTCGCTGATCGCGAGCGCGCTCAGCGTCTTGATGGCCTGGAGCGGGTTCGCCACGGCCACGGCGAACAGGGCCTCGGGACCCACCGCCTGGGAGGCCGCGAGGGCGAGCACGCCGAAGTCGCAGAGGAAGACGAGCACGATCCAGGTGGCGATCGCCGACGCCAGCGCCTTCACCCGGGTGCGCGCGGCGATCGAGAGCAGCGCGCCGAGGGTGACCGTGACCAGCGCGAGCAGCCACGCGCCGCCGACGAGCGCGGCGAACGTGGCCGTGGGAACGCCGCCGGTCAGCCCGACGACGGCGGCGGCGCAGCCGAACCCGAAGAGCACCGAGAGGCTCGTCGTGGCGAGGAGCCCGGCGAGCTTGCCCGCGAAGAGCTCGGCGCGCGTCACCGGCTGCGCGACGAGGTAGGCGAGCGTGCCGTCCTCCTTGTCGCCGGCGAAGCTCCCGGCGCCGAGCGGCAGCGTCAGGAGCGGCACGAAGAGCAGCACCAGGTTCAAGAGCGCGGCCGCCGTGCGATCGAGCGCCGAAACGCCCCAGCGTCCGGCGCCGGCCATGCCGAGCTGTGCCGCGGCCGTCGCGAGCAGCGCGAGCGAGATCGCGCCCACCGCGAACCAGCGGCCCCGGACCGCGGCGCGCACCTCGCGCCCGGCGATCCTCGCGACGGGTCGCGCCCTCACCGCAGGCCTCCCGCCGCGACGATCCGCAGCGCCGGGCGCTTTCCCGTGGCGAGAGCCGGCTCTTCGGGCCGCGGCGCGTCGACGACGCGGCCCTCGTCGAGGGTGATGGTGCGGTCCGCGAGGGCGCGCAGCTCCTCGGCGCGGTGCGAGGACATGAGCACGGTGGTGCCGGCCGCGTGCAGCCGGGCGAGCAGCTCGGTCACCTCGGCCTGCCCCTTGAGATCGAGGCTCGCGGTGGCCTCGTCGAGCACGAGGATGGGCGGGGCGCCGAGGAGCGCGGCGGCGAGCGAGAGGCGCTGGCGCATGCCGGTCGAGAACGACCGCACCTCGCGGTGCGCGTGCGCCGCGAGGCCGACCATCGCGATGAGGCGGTCGACGTCGGCGTCGGGCGCGCCCCTGAGCGCCGCGACGAAGCGGAGCGCCGCGCGCGCCTTGTCCTCGCAGAACGCGGGGACCTGCGGCATGTAGCCGATGAGCCGGCGCGCGCCGACGGGGTCCTTCGCCGCGTCGATCCCGCCGATCTCGACCGTCCCGCCGTGCTGCACGAGCCCGAGGACGCAGCGCAGGACCGTGGTCTTCCCGGCGCCGTTGGGTCCGACGAGCGCCACCGACTCGCCCTGCCCCACGTCGAGGTCGACGCCGTCGAGGACGCGCCGCCCCCCGAGCGTGACCACGAGGCCTCGCGCGCGGATCATGCGTCGCTCCTGTCGAGGCCGCGCCGCGCTCGAGCGGCGAGGCCGCCTGCGCACACGGCCGCCGCGACCCCAGCGATCGCCAGCGTCGGGTGCGCGCCCCCGGAGGGGGGGGCGGCGATGCCGGCCGGCGGCCGCACCAGCGGGTGGTCGTCGACGAGCGTCGGCCGAGGCGGCCCGATCGGGAAGGCGCGCGCCGCGAGCTCGAGCGCCTGGGAGGCCGGTCCGAGGCGGAGCAGCCCGACGGCAGGCCATTGGTCGGTGAGGTCCTCGAAGAACCGGTCCACCTCGAAGGGCACGTCGCCGATGCCGTCGTCGTCGGCGTCGAAGCCGAGGTAGTCGCTCCAGTAGTTGCCCTTGCCTCCGAAGCTCCAGCGGTTCTGGTCGCCGCGCGTGTTCCCCAGCGCCTCGACCTGAACGCGGTTGGCGATGAAGGCGTTCTCGGTGAACACGACGCGCCATACGCCTTGCTCGATCGAGACCCCGGCGTCGTTGCCGCCGATGACGTTGCGGCGCACCGTGCAGCCCGCGTCGCGCGCGATGGGCGTGTCGGAGAGCATCACGCCGCGGGTGTTGTCGAGGAACCAGTTGTTCTCGACGAGCACGTCGTTGGCGGCCTTGATGAGGAGCCCGTGGGCGCTCGGACCGCGCGAAGCCTGGAAGCGGTTGCGGCGCAGCGTCAGCCGCCGGCTGTACATGATCGCGCCGCCGGTCTGGTTGTGCTCGAAGACGTTGTCCTCGAACACGTTGTCCTCGCAGTACATGTAGTGCAGCCCGTAGCGGCTGCCGCGCACCTGGTTCCGGCGCGCGTCGACGTGGTTCGAGTTCCAGATGGCGAGGTCGCGGCTCTGCTCGACGACGTTGTCGTCGATCGTCGAGCCATTGGAGGCGAAGACGCGGATGCCGTCGCCGCGGCGGGGGATGACGAGGTCCTTGCCGGCGATGTGGTTGCCCACGATCCGCGTGCCGGGGCTCGAGACGACGAGGACGCCGAAGAGCGTGTCCGAAATGCGGTTCTGCTCGACGAGGCCGTCGGTCACGCCGTCGACACGGATCGCGGCGTCCTCGTCGAGGAGGCTCTGGCCGCTGGCCCGGAGCGTCAGTCCGCGGACCACGCTGGGGCCCGCGGTCACGCGCACGAGCGTGCCCTTGCCGCCACCGTCGATCACCGCGTCGCCCTCGCCCCGGAGCACGAGGGGGCGATCGACGGTGACGTGCTCGCGGTAGACGCCGGCATGGACGACGATCTCGTCGCCGGCCGAGGCCGCGGCGATCGCCTCGGCGATCGTCGGGTAGCGGGCGCCCTCTCCGACCTCGAGCGTCGCGGCCTCGGCCGCGGGCGCCCCGACGAAGAAGGCGAGCAGCGCGGCGCCCGCGCCTGCGACGGCGGGGGTCCCCGTGGCGTGGCCCGACGGCTCGTCACGGGCGGCGGCGCCCGGCGAGCGCTTCGCGCCGGAGGATCGCTCGGCGATGAGCAGCCCGAGCACGTTGGCCGCGGCCACGACCACCAGCCAGAAGCCGGCCTGGAAGTAGGCGTCGACCTGGAACTGGGCGACGGCGTAGTGGCCGTAGACGCGCGCGTCGACGCGGTTGGCGATCATGTTCAGCGCCGCGGTCGGATCGAGGTGGGTGACGGCGTACTGCTGCCACGCCCAGAGATCGGCGACGAACCCGAACGGCACCGCGATGACCGGCAGCGCGGCGACGACGCGCACGCGCGAGCGCAGGAAAGGCAGGGCGAGCGCGAGCAGCGCGACGAGCCCCACCGCGTAGGGCGCGAGCTTGCGCTCGAGCGGCGCGAAGGTCTCGATGCTGCGCATCCCCACGTAGTGCCCGAGCGTGTCCAGCTCCTTGAGGTCCCCCTTCACGCCGATCGGCGACACGTCGACGACGAGCACGCGCTGGCCATACTGCGGCGCGCGGCTGTCCATGCGCCACCAGGGGAGGCTCATCGAGACCACGAGGAGCGCCGCGGCGTAGAACGCCAGGATCGCGCCGCTCAGCGAGGTCTTCAAGAACCGCCGGTTCTTGGCGGCCGCGGGGCGCTCGGAGGGGGCGCTCATTTCGGCTCCACGAGCAGCCAGCCGGTCATCTCCATGTGGAGGGCCGAGCAGAACTCGGTGCAGTACCAGGGGTAGACGCCGGGCTTCGAGGCGACGAACTCGACGCGCTGCGTCGCGCCGGGATCGATCGAGGCGGTGATGTTGTACCCGTGCAGGCCGAAGCCGTGGGTCGCGTCCTCGGCACTCTCGACGTTGGTGATGTCGATGACGACCTTGTCACCCTGCTTCACCCGGATGATGTCGGGCTTGTAGTGGGACCGGATGACGACCATGTGCACGTGCACGCCGTCGGCCGTCTTCTCGATGCCCTCCTTGCCCTGCGTGGTCGCCTGCTTGGTCGGGGCCATGGTCCCCGGATCGGTCCCGGGCGGGTACACGCGCCAGGCGGCGACCTTGTTCGTCTCGATGATGTGCGAGTTGTGGGGCTCGCCGATGTCGGGCACCTCGTTGATGACCCGCATCTTCTCGCCGGTCAGATCGATGAGCTGGAGGTTCTGCGGGTGCAGCGGGCCGACGCCCTCGTGCCGGTCCACCGACCATTTGTTGAGCGCGAGGAGGTAGCGCCCGCGCGGCTTGGTCGTGTTCGACCCCGGCGTCTGGAGGTGGCCGATGTTGTAGTGGATGGTCACCTTGTCGACGAGCTTCCAGGCGTCCTTCTCGTCGTGGTACGGCGGGCCGAGCGTGAACTTGGCGACGGCGCTGTCGAGGAACAGGCTCGTGTAGCCGTTGCCCTTGTCGTCGAACACCGTGTGCAGCGGCCCGAGGCCCACCTCGACGTAACCCGCGCGCACGGCGTCGTACTTGAGGACCGGGAAGCCGTACGTGTCGGTCTTCTCGAAGTTCTTCGAGCTGATCGCCTCCTTGATCTTGGCGAACGAATAGCCGGTGACGTGCGGGTCGAGCTTGCCGGCCGTGAGGATGTACTCGCCGCCCGGGGCGACGTCGCATCCGTGCGGGCTCTTCGACTCCGGCACCATGTAGAGGAAGCCCTTCTCCTTCACGACGTCGAGCGGGATGACCTTGATGCCGTTCTTGACGACGATCTTGGGGTCGCCCGTCTTGACGAACGACTCGACCTCCTTCCACGGGATGACGTGGAGGTAGTCCATCTCGTTGAGCGAGGAGCCGATCTCCATCGGCGACTTGCCCTCGTTGTCGCCGCCCGACGACAGCTCGGTGTTCATCGAGTTGATGAAGAGCCACCCCTCGCTCGGCCCCTTGCCCGCCGAGGAGAGGTCCTGCCAGTACGGGGGCAGCTCCATCTGCCACGAGTTCTCGAGCTCGATGCGCCCCGTCTTGCGGTTGAACTTGAGGAAGGTGACCGCGCCCCGGTACTTGTCCTTGTACTCCTCGAGCGGAGCGTAGGCGCCGGGGCCGCCCGGCGACGGCTGGAACGTGGAGACGATGAAGTACTCCGAGTTGCTCGTGAGCACGCCCGAGTGATCGCTGATGGTGTTCGGGATCTTGACGATCTGCTTCGTCTTGAAGTCGCGCAGGTCGGTGACGGCGACGCGTCCGGTCGGCTTGTCGGTCGAGAGGATGTAGTCGCCGTCGTAGTCGCCGTTCGTCAGCGAGAGCTGCGGGTGGTGGAGGTCGCCCCACGTCTGGGTGGGCAGGTCCTTGTCGCCGGGCGCGAAGGTCCCCTCCTTCATCACGTCCATCCCCTCGTTGGTGCCGGAGGCCCAGCCCTGCCATGCGTTGGGCGAGTAGACGGGGATCTCCTTGATCATGCGGAGCGACGGCACGCCGATCACGTAGATCGACCCGGAGTGGCCGCCGCTCATGAACATCGTGAACTCGTCGACCTTGCCGGACGGGACGAAGGTCTCGAGGGCGTTCCTCGCCTCCTCGGGGGTGAGGTTGCGCGAGAGCGCGACCTGCTCGAGCGTGGCGTCCTTGCCCGGAGCCGGACCGCCGCTCTGGCCCGGCGCGGGCCCGCCTTGCGGGCCGGCGGCGCCGTTGCACGAGGCGAGAATGCCTGCGAGGGCGAGGCCCGCTGCTTTCGATGTCGCTTTCATGATTTCTCCTCGAGTCCTCGCGAGCTCGGGCCGGCGCTCCGCGAGCGTTCTCCGGCGACGAGGCGAGCGCGCGTTCGACGAACCGTCGCGGTCTCGGTCGTTGCTTCCGTCCACTGGCGGCTCCGAGCCGGCCGGCTCGGCCGTGCAATCTCCCCGGAGGCGCGCACATCCTGCGCCGAAACGAGGATTGTTCGCGTCCGCGGCGTGGTGTTGCCACGAAGAACCGCGGCGGAAGGGTCCCATGGGGGAGGTTGCGAGCGCATGTTCCGCGCTGTTGCACGTGCGAGGCCAATCCTGCGCAACGGTCGCGTCGACGTGAGCCGCTGCGCACGATATGCCGGTCGTCCTCGGCTCCCAATGACGTCGATCATCGTCCGCCTCGCCTCGCCGTCGCTCACCAGCCGAGGGCCGCTCGGCCCTCCGGCGTGATCCTGTCGGGCGTCCAGCGCGGCTCGAAGACGAGGTGGACCTCGACGTGGCTCACGCCGGGCACGCGCAGGAGGCGGCGCTCCACGCCCTCGACGATCATGTCGCCCGCGGGGCACGCGGGCGTGGTGAGCGTCATCGAGACGTTCACGTCGCCTGCGTCGCTCCGGCACGAGATCCCGTAGACGAGCCCGAGGTCCACGATGTTGACGCCCGCCTCGGGGTCCTCGACGTCGTGGAGCGCCTCGTCGACGCTCTTCGACAGCTCCTCGTTCGTCATGGTCGCCTCCCTTGGATGACCCACATGTTTCTCGCGAAGAGCGCGGCGGAGGCCGCGAAGGCCGCGGCGCCCGCGGTGCGCAGCGGCGCGGACGCGCCGAGGACGCCGGCGGCGAGCACCGCGAGGCCGGCGTGCATGAGCGCCCACTGGATTCGCTGCGGGCGCTCGGGCAGCAGCTCGCTCGCGGCGGGCACCTTCTTCAGCCCCACGTACGCGCTGAAGCGGTGGAACCACACCAGGAACGGCACGATCTTGTAGAGCTGCCCGACGACGACGCTCCCGATGAACCCCGGGATGGCGAGGAGGCCGTACGCGAGCACGAGCCGCTCTTCCCAGGGCGGCGTCGCGTTCGCGAGCGTGACACCGACGACGAGCGCGAGCGCGAGGTAGACGAACGACGCGAACGAGTGCCGCCAGGCCGTGTCCGTCCGGCGGCGGGTGCGCGCGCGGTAGAGGAGCGTGATCTGGACGAAGAACGCCGCGATCCCGATGGCCGCCGACGCCGAGCCGGCGATGGTCAGTACGCGGACGTGCCCGAAAAGGAAATCGACCACGAGGCACGCCAGCGCGAGGTTGACGGCGACGAGGGCGACCCAGCCCGGGCGGAGCTCGGCGACGAACGCGAGCAGGAACATCTCGAGCAGCCGGTAGGCCACCCCCATCACCAGGAGCCCGAAGAAGCCGAGCGCGGCGGCGTGCGCGTGGGCGCGGAGGGCGCGGAGGTGATCGCCGGCGAGGTAGGGCGCGTGCAGGTTGTACGCGAGCGCGAACCCGAGCGTCGCGGCGAGGAGCAGGTAGCCGAAGGCGGCGATCACGTACGCGCCGGTGAGCGACACCGACGGAGCTCGCCAGAGCGTCGCCGTGAGGTTGCCGATGTAGAGGTAGAGCGCGGCGACCAGCAGCGCCGCCGAGCCGACGAGCCCGGCGCCCGTGGCGTACGCCCACATGTGCCCGAGGAAGCCGATCGCGCCGGGGACGTAGACCGCCAAGGCCGCCCAGGCGAGGCGCTCGGATCGGACGGGCACCTCGAAGACGACCGGGATGAGCTGGTGCAGCGCGCCGATCGCGATGGGCAGGAGCCAGCCGAGGACGGCGAGGTGGACGAGCCCGAGCAGCGTCGGCTGGAAGAAGTGGCCTTCGATCGCCGAGGCGCGCCACACGAGCGCCGCCGAGAACGCCGCCATCCCCGCGAGGCCCAGGCCGAAGTGGGCCTGGACGAGGCGGAAGGAGGGCGCGTGCTGGGTGGCGATCCCGGTGGCCATGGACCGGCTCCTCGCTCACGCCGCGCTCGGCGGCGTGCCCTCGAGCGCCCAGGCCGGCGCGATGAAGATGAGGTAGTCGCCCTCCACGCGGCGGTCGACGCGCGCCGCGTAGCCGCGGAGCTTGAGCTTGTCGTAGAGGAGCACGGGCTCGCGGTGGTGGCGGACGCGGAGCTGCGCGCCGGCGCCGAGCGCGGCGAGCTTCTCGAGGATCGTGACCATCGGCGCCGGCGGCTCCATCCCGCGCACGTCGAGATCGATCGGCGGCTGGAGCGGCACGCGCGCCGCGGCGGTCGCGTCCTCGACCGGCGCGTTCGGGTCCTTGTAGAACCACACGTGGAACACGCCGGCGTGCTCCTCGGTGAGGGCGAGCCGGCCGGCCGAGCGCATGATCACGTAGAGCGGCGTGGGCTCGAAGCCGACGACGAGGTGCAGCGCCTCGGTCGCCCCCAGCGTCTGCGTGGTCTTCATGATGAGGCTGAAGGGATCGCCTCCCTTCTCGAGGACGGGTCGTACGTCGAGCGTGCGGGCGCTCGTGACGCCGTGGGCGGCGATGGCAGCGGGGATCGACTCGATCGACATGGGCGCACCTATTGGGAAAGGAGGTAGTCCGCGAGCATCTGCTCTTGATGGGGCGTGAAGCGGAAGGTCGGCATCTTGGTGCCCGGCTTGATCTTCTGCGGATCGTCGAGCCACAAGACGATGTCCTCTCTCGACTTGCGATCGCGCACGCGGTCGAGCTCGGGGCCGACGTGCGCGCCGGTGCCGCGGAGCGAGTGGCAAGCACGGCAGCCGTAGTCGTCGAAGAGCTTCGCCCCTTCGCCGGAGCGATCCGGGGCGGCACCGAGGGCGCCGCGCCCCCAGCTCGCGACCGTCGTCGGACCGCCCGGCGCAGCCGACTGCGACGCGTAGCTCACCACGCCCGCGGCGAGGAACGAGCTCAGGCCCGCCGCCAGGGTCCACGCGATCGCAGCCGGTCCGCGCATGGCGTCAGGCCCTCACGCCGGCTTCCCGATGCGGACGCGCCACGTCTCCGGTCCGCTCTCGAGGTACTCCCACTCGAACTGGCCGGGGAGCTCGGCGGCGAACTGGTAGTAGAGCGGCTTCGGGTCGTGGTCGTTCATGAGGGTGAACGACTGCCCCGGCGCGAGGTCGCCGTACTTCTGGAGGATCGTCGCGTGCCGGACGCGCGGGGGGATCTTCTGGGCCTCGAGCCTCTCACCGACATCGGGCCGACCTGCGGGTGCGTTCATCGTTCTGGTCTCCTTCGGCCATCCCCCTTCGCATCAGCCGTTCCAGCGCGTAATGATGGATGAATCCGGCGCGCGACAGGTCCCATCGACAACACCGGCGTTGTCATCTCGACATCATGTTGTATTTTCGACCTGATGGGTCCCGCACCTCTCCGGTCGATCGTCCGCGCGGCCGTCGAGCTGGCCTCGCGCCACCAGCGCGACGCGGTCCTCGACGTGATCCTCGCCGAGCTCGAGCGCCTCGTGCCCTTCGACATGGCCTCGGTGCTGGTGCTCGAGGCGGAAGGGCTGCGGGTCGCCGCCGGGCGCGGGTTCCGTCGCGACGTCGATCTCCTCGGCCTGCGCTTCCGGAGGGGGCAGAACGCGCGGCTCGATCGCGCCCTCTCGGCGCGCGGGAGCGTGCGCTTCACCGATCCCCACGAGCCCGATCCGTTCGACGGGCTCGCCCCCCGGCCGCTCGGGCACCTGCACTCCTGCATGGCGGCGCCGATGCGCCTCGCCGGCGAGCTCGTCGGGCTCATCACCGTCGACGGCCACGAAGAGGGGCGCTTCAGCGCCGAGCAGGAGGAGCTGATGGAGCTCTTCGCCGCGCTCGCGGCGGTCGCGATCAAGAACGCCGACCTGGTCTCGGCGCTGGAGCGCGCGCACGCCCAGCTCGAGGGCGAGGTGCGCACGCTGGCGCAGGAGATCCACGACGCCTCCGGCGGCTCCGAGCTCGTCGGGCGGTCCCGCGCGGCCCGCGCGCTCCGCGAGGAGATCGCGCTGGTGGGGCCCACCGACACCAGCGTGCTCCTCCTCGGCGAGACGGGCACCGGCAAGGAGCTCGTGGCGCGCGCCCTGCACGCCGCCTCGTCGCGGCGCGACCGGCCCCTCATCCGCTTCGACTGCTCGGCGGTCGCGCCCACGCTGATCGAGTCGGAGCTCTACGGCCACGTGCGGGGCGCCTTCACCGGCGCCGTCGCGTCGCGAACGGGGAAGTTCGAGATCGCCGACGGCGGGACGCTGTTCCTCGACGAGATCGGCGAGCTCCCGCTCGCCCTCCAGCCGCGCCTCCTGCGCGCGCTCCAGGAGCACGAGGTCGAGCGCGTCGGCGACCACGCCGTGCGCCGCTTCGACGCCCGGATCATCGCCGCGACGAACCGCGACTTGCACGAGGAGGTACGCGCCGGTCGGTTCCGCGAGGACCTCCTCCACCGCATCGCCGTCTATCCGATCCGGGTGCCTTCGCTCGCGGAGCGCCTCGACGATCTCGGCGATCTCGTCGACCACTTCGTGCGCAAGCAGAGCTCGCGGCTGCACCTCGTCGACGTCACGGTGGAGCCGTCGTTCGTCGAGGCGCTCGAGGGCTACGCGTGGCCGGGGAACGTGCGCGAGCTCGAGAACACGGTCGAGCGCGCGCTCGTCCGCGGGCGGGCGCTGGGACGCACGGTGGTGCGCCTCGACGCCGCGTCGGCGCGGGGCCTGGGCCTCGGCGAGGCCCGCCGGGTCGAGCCCCCGCGCGGCGCGACGCGCTCGCCCTTCGCGGGGACGCTGCGCGAGGCGACCGAGGCGTTCCAGCTCGCGATGATCGAGGAGACGCTCGCGCGCACCGACCAGAACCTCGCCGAGGCCGCGCGGCGGCTCGGCGAGGACAGATCGAACCTCCACCGGCGCGTGGCGCGGCTGCGGCGCGCGACGGGCAAGTAGCGCCGGCTCGCGCGACGCCGCGCCGTCCGCCCCTCGCCCGACCGGACGGCGCCGCGCGCGACGGCGGTCATCCTCGCGGATCCGCCGGGCCACCTCCCCGGCGCGGATGGGCGTAGCATCCGGCCGTGCTGAGCCGCACGCGCGCCCTGCCGCCCTACCTCCTCGCCGAGATCGACGACCTGAAGTGGAAGCTCCGCCGCGAGGGGCGCGACGTCATCGATCTCTGCCTCGGCAGCCCCGATCTCCCGCCGCCGCCGGCGGCGGTCGAGGCCCTCGTCGCGTCGTTGTCGGAGAAGGACGCCAGCCGCTACATGCCGAGCCCGGGCCTCCCCGAGCTCCAGCAGGCCGAGGCCGAGTGGTACCGGCGCCGCTACGGCGTCGAGCTCGATCCGGCGAGCGAGATCGCGGTGACGCTCGGGAGCAAGGAGGGCATCGGCCACCTCCTGCTCGCGCTCCTCGATCCGGGCGAGGTCGCGATCGTGCCCACGCCGTCGTACCCGGCCCACCACTGGGGCGCGGTGATCGCGGGCGCCGCGACGGTCTCCTACCCGGTCGCGCCCGGGCTCGATCCGGTCGCCGAGGTGCGCGCGGCGATCGCGCGCGCGCCGTCGCGGCCGAAGGTCCTCATCGTCAACTACCCGCACAACCCGACCACCGCGATCTGCGACGCGGCGCAGATGCGCGCGCTCGCCGAGCTCGCGGCCGCCGAGGACCTGGTCCTCCTCTCGGACATCGCCTACGCCGATCTCTGCTTCGACGGCTTCGTGGCGCCGAGCCTGCTCGCGGTGCCGGGCTCGCGGAGCAAGCGGATCGAGTTCACCTCGCTCAGCAAGGGCCGGAGCATGGCCGGCTGGCGCGTCGGCTTCTGCGCCGGCGACCGCGAGCTCGTCGGCGCCCTGAAGACGATCAAGCGCTACACCGACTACGGCCACTTCAAGCCGATCCAGCGCGGCGCGATCGCCGCGCTCGCCGACGACGCCCACGGCGCGGCGCTCGCCAAGAGCTACGCCTCGCGCCGCGACGCGCTCTGCGCCGCGCTCGCCGCCGCCGGCTGGCCGGTCGAGCCGCCCCGCGCGGGGATGTTCGTGTGGGCGCGCCTCCCCGCGTCGGTGAGGTCGCCCTCGCTCCAGGTCGCGCTCGAGCTGCTCGACTCCGCCGGCGTCGCCCTCGCCCCCGGGAGCACCTTCGGCGAGGCCGGCGAGGGCCACGTCCGCTTCGGCCTGATCGAGAGCGAGGAGCGCCTCCGCGAGGCCGCCGGCCGCATCGGCGCGTGGCTCGCCGCGCGGCGCTGAGGAGGCGGCCCCGCCGCCACGATCGTGCGGCGTCAGCTGCCGGGCGGCGGCAGCGTCGAGCACGAGGCCTCCTCGGCCTCGAGGTGCGCCGCCAGCGCGCCGAGCGCTTCGGCGTGCTCGGGCCGCGCAGGCACGAGCGCCTCGGCTTCGAGCAGCAGCCGCGCGGCGGCCTCGGCGCCGCCGCCCACGAGCGCCTGGGCCACGGCGGCGCGCACCGGCGCGGGGACGTGCGTCGCGCAGGCGAGCAGGTCCCCGGGGATCGGCCCGGCGAGCGCGACGACGCGCACGCGCCGCGCGCCCCATCCCGGCCGCGAGAGGCCGGCGCCGTCGGGCGCGAACTGCACGTGCGTCGCGCCGACGTCGGCGTCGCCCGACAGCACCGCCTCCACCACCGCGTCGTGCGATCCGAAGAACAGCTCCTGGCCGAACGCGGCGCGCAGATCGATGCCGCGGGCACGGAGCGCCGCGCGGATGACCACGTACCCTGCCGCGCTCTGCTCGTCCACCCAGGCGGCGCGGACGGCCGCGAGATCGACGAGGTTGCGAACGCGCGAGTCCTCGCGCGCGAAGAGCGCCGACCCGAACGACGTCGATCCGGCCCGCACCGGCAGCGCGAGCGGCGCCATCGCGCCCGCGCGGATGGCGCGGAGCGCGGGGATCGGCGGGAGCCACGCGAGCTCGATCTCGCCCGCCTCGATCGCCCCGAGCAGCTCGGCGTACCCGTCGAACGATCGCGGCTCGACGGCGAGGCCCGTCGCCGCGCCGAGGTCGCCCGAGAGGCGCACCAGGTTGGTCAGCGCCGGGGAGATCTGGACCAGCGTGGCGCGGCCGGCGGGCGCCGAGCGCACCGCCGCGCCGACGCGGACGAGCGGCAGGCTTTGCTCGCGATTCATGCCCTGTTCACGGAGCTCGTGAGGTCGGAGGTCGAGGCGCGGCGCGCGGGAGCGACGGCCCTCTCCAGAGATACCCGAGCGGCGCGGCGCCCGGAAGCCGCTAGCTCGCGCGCCCGTCCGTCGCGAGCGGGGGCGACACCTCTTCAGCTGCGGGTCCAGCTGCAGACGAACTCGTGGCACGCGCCGCCCTGGCTGGTGCACTCGCTCTCGCGCGCGTCGTCGTTCACGCGGCAGCCGATCGCGGCCATCGTCGAGATCATCCAGCCCTCCATGAGCCGGCAGTGCGAGGGGTGCATCTCGGAGAAGCCGAAGATGCGCAGCACGGTCCGCTCCGGCGCCCACTCGATCGCCTCCATCCGGCCGGCGCCGCGGTAGTACGTCGGCCAGATCTTGTGGCAGCCTCGAATGAGGCGCTCGGGGCTCGCCAGCGCCGCGAAGACGCGGAACACCGTCCCGAGATCGCGCTGGCCACCAAGCGCGCCGAGCTCACGGCACACGCTCCGGTTCGGCTTGCCGAGCCGGCGCTCGGCGGCGTGAAGGAACGCTGCGAACGCGGGGTAGGGATACCACCCCGGGCCGCGGATGCGGCCCTGGAAGACGGCCGCGGTCGCATCGCCGGCATCGGCGACGAGCTGGCGGACCGTCTCCTCTCCGTGTTGGTCCTTGATGGAGCGGATCACCCCGAGGAATGCTCTCCCGCTCGCTTCAGGCACGACAGGGCAAGCTATGGGCAGAGCGGCCGGGCAGCAACTCCGCTGCAACGGCGGGGCTGGGCGATTCGGGGCCGGTGAGCCGACCAACCCGTCGTGCGGCAGAGATCGAGCCGCTGCCCCCGCGCCCCGGACCAAAGAGGACTTCGAGAGGCCTTCAGTGCGGCGGCGTCCAGCCCGCGCTGATCTTGCCCGGCTTCTTCTTGTCGAACGGGACCGGCGGCGCCTTCCACATCGCCGGGCCCTCGCGGGGCTCCGGCGCGCCCGCCGCGTCGGAGCAGCAGCGGAACGAGATGAAGTAATACGTGAACTCGGGTGGGTGGCTCGAGGTGATGGGGCGGCAGGCGTTGCGTACGTGCCCCCAGGCGCCGCCCTTGAGGCCCGCCCACTTGGAGTCGCCGCGGTCCACTTCGCTCATGACCCACTCGTCGACGTTGCCGGTCAGGTCGTGGACGCCGAACCCGCTCACGCAGCCGGCCTTCTTCCCGCTGGGCACGCTCTGATCGAGGCGGATGAGCTCGGGATCGGCGATGCGGGGGTTGGTCGCGTAGACCTCGTCGAGGTTCGGCTGCAGCCAGGGGTTGTCGATGTTGCACTTGTCCGCGTCGCGCTCGAGCCCGTACGGGAAGGGCAGCTTCTCGGGGCCCTCGCACGCGGCGACCCACTCGCTCTCCCAGCAGAGGCGCTTGCCGCGCGCTCGACACGCCGCCATCCCGTCGTACCAGTCGACCATCACCGGCGGGTGCCCGCCCTCGACGTCGGGGTACTCGTACTTGTCGATGCAGAAGCGCTGCCGCCGCTCGGGCTCGAGGCACTGCTGGCCGGGCGCGAACTCGTGGCAGATGGTGATGTGGTTGGGCTTGTTGTACTCGTCCTTGAGGCAGCGGAGCTTCACCTTGGGGCAGTAGGTCGTGTCGACGTACGCCATGTCGGCCGGGCAGGGCGACGACGAGAGCGCGCCGCCGTCGTCGCCCGCGGTAGGCGCGCCCGCGGCGGCCGGCGCGGTGAGCTCGGCGAGCCCGACGGGCGCGCCGCTCGCCGCCGGCGGCGCGGGGGGCGGGCCCTCGGTCGCGAGACCGGCGCCGCTCGCGCCGCACGCGGCCGCGGCGCGCACCGGAGCGGCGCCGCGCGCGGGCAAGAGGGCGAGGCGGTCCATGGCGGGGGCGGATGAGGGCGTCGGCGCGGTGAGGCGGCGAGCCGCCGCCCCGAGGCGGGCTCGGCGCTGGCCCGGTCATAGTCGGGCGACTAGCGCGGGCGCAAGCGCGCGCGCCGCGCCCTTCGTTCGCCCTGTAAGCCGCCGGCGCCTGTGCTAGGGTCGCGCGCCACCGATGAAGATCCACGAGTACCAGGCGAAGCAGATCTTCGCGCGTTACGGGATCCCGGTCCCGCGCGGAGAGGCCGCGTTCAAGGTCGACGACGTCCCGGCGATCGCCGAGAGGCTCATCCGCGAGAGCGGCAGCCCGGTGACGGTCGTCAAGGCGCAGATCCACGCGGGCGGCCGCGGCAAGGGCGGCGGCGTCAAGGTGGCCAAGGGCGGCCCCGACGACGCTCGCGCCCTCGCCGACAAGATCCTCGGCATGCAGCTCGTCACCAAGCAGACGGGCCCGGCCGGGCAGAAGGTCCGCAGACTGTACATCGAGCAGGGCCTCGACATCGCTCGCGAGCTCTACCTCGCCGTGCTCGTCGACCGCGAGCGCCGCCGGGTCGCCTTCATCGCCTCGACCGAGGGCGGGATGGACATCGAGCAGGTCGCCCACGACACGCCCGAGAAGATCCTCACCCTCCACGTCGATCCGGTGATCGGCCTCGGCGCCTACCAGGGCCGGCAGCTCGCCTACGCGCTCGGCATCACCGCCAAGGAGACGCAGAAGCAGTTCCTCAAGCTGGTGGCGGCGATGTACCGCTGCTTCATCGACGAGGACTGCTCGATGGTCGAGATCAACCCGCTGGTCGTCACCAAGGGCGGCGACGTCACCGCGCTCGACGCCAAGGTCACCTTCGACGACAACGCCGAGTTCCGCCACCCCGAGTGGGAGAAGCTCCGCGACACCGACGAGGAGGACCCGATCGAGCTCGAGGCCAAGCGGGCCGGGCTCTCGTACGTGTCGCTCGACGGCGACATCGGCTGCCTGGTCAACGGCGCGGGCCTGGCGATGTCGACGATGGACATCATCCAGCACTACGGCGGCCAGCCGGCGAACTTCCTCGACGTCGGCGGGGGCGCGAGCAAGGACCAGGTCAAGACGGCCTTCGGCATCATCCTGCGCAGCAAGAAGGTCCGTGGCATCTTGGTGAACATCTTCGGCGGCATCATGCGCTGCGACGTGGTCGCGGCGGGCGTGGTCGCCGCCAGCAAGGAGATCGGTCTCCAGGTCCCGCTCGTGGTGCGGCTCGAGGGGACCAACGTCGAGGCCGGGCGCAAGATCCTCCAGGAGAGCGGGCTCGCCATCCAGTCCGCCTCGTCGATGGGCGAGTGCGCCAAGATGATCGTCGCCGCCGTGCGGGGGCAGAGGTAGCCATGAGCATCCTCGTCGACAAGAACACGCGCGTCCTCTTCCAGGGCATCACCGGCGAGTTCGGCTCGCTCCACGCCAAGGCCTGCATCGACTACGGCACCAAGGTCGTCGCCGGCGTCACCCCCGGTCGCGGCGGACAGAAGTTCGCCGACCAGGTCCCGATCTACGACACGGTCGAGCAGGCCGTCCGCGCCGAGGGCGCCGACACGTCGTGCATCTTCGTGCCGCCGCCGTTCGCCGCCGACGCGATCGTCGAGGCGGTCGACGCCGGCTGCAAGCTGGTCATCTGCATCACCGAGGGCATCCCCGTCCTCGACATGGTGCGCGTGCGGCGCTTCCTCGAGGGCAGGTCCACCCGGCTCATCGGGCCGAACTGCCCAGGCATCATCACGCCGGGCGAGTGCAAGATCGGCATCATGCCGGGCCACATCCACAAAAAGGGCAACGTCGGCGTGCTCTCCAAGTCGGGGACCTTGACCTACGAGGCCGTGGGCCAGCTCTCGGCGCTCGGCATCGGCCAGTCGACCTGCATCGGCATCGGCGGCGATCCCGTGGGCGGGCTCGACTTCATCGACGTGCTCGAGCTCTTCAACGCCGATCCCGACACCCACGGCGTCATCCTCATCGGCGAGATCGGCGGCAGCGCCGAGCAGCGCGCCGCCGCCTGGATCAAGGCCAACATGAAGAAGCCCGTGGCGGCCTTCATCGCCGGCCGCGCCGCTCCCCCGGGCAAGCGCATGGGCCACGCGGGCGCGATCATCGCGGGTGGCAAGGGCACCGCCGCGGAGAAGATCGCCGCCTTCGAGGAGGCTGGGGTCAAGGTCGCGCCGACCCCGGCGGACATGGGAACGACGCTGGCGTCGCTGCTGTAGCGCGAGGCGGCGAGCGCTTCGGCCCCGGCTTTCGAAGCACCGCTCCGAAGCCGGGGGGCGAAGCCTCAGTCGCGAGCGGGGCCTCTACCCCCGCACCCCGGGACTTGAAGAGGCGTCGGACCTCCGAGTCTCCAGGGCGTTGGTCGGACGATTGTCCGACACCTGTTCAGTTCCCGACCGGATCGATCATGTCGAACAGCGCCTCGGCGTCGCTGTCGCTCGGCGCGAAGCCCGCGCGCGACTGGCCGATCATCCGCTGCGCGAGCTCTTCGGCCTGCTGGCCCTTGCCGCGCTTGATCGGGAGGTAGAAGTCGGCGCCGCCCTCGCCGCCGAACTTGTTCGCGGACCAGTCGAGATCGACCATGATCTGGTTCTTGGACTGGTCGAGCCAGATCTTGCTCACGTGCTTCACGTTCTCGTGGAGCTTCTTCATGTAGGCTTTGAAATCCGACGACGTCGCCGGGATGCGCTTGACGAACTCGCCCATGGCTGCCCTCCGGGTAAGGTGGGGAACACTCTACCAGCATCCGCGGCGGCGGGTGCGGGAAGCCGCGGCGGCCACGACGAGGCCCAGAAGGAGCCACGCCGCAGAGCTCCGGGAGGGCTCGGCGGGCACGCGGCAGCCGCACCCCGAGTCGCTACCGGCTTCGCCGCCGAGCGGGCCCGCGCCGCCGCCCGACGTGCTCGAGCCGTTCGTCCCCGTCGACGTGCTTCCGCCGCCACCGGATCCGAAGATCGAGCCGCCCTGCCCCTCGCCGCCTGCGCCGCCGCCGCCTGCGCCGTCGACGCACTGGCCCATCGTGCACGTCTGGCCCGCCGGGCACTCCGCGCCCGCGCACGCGTCCACGCACGTGCCCGTCGCGTCGCAGTACTGCCCCGCCGGGCAGGTCTTGCCGACGCAGGCGTCGACGACGCAGAGCCCGCTCGGCTCGCAGGTCTGCCCCGCGGTGCAGCCGGAGCACCCGCACTCGTCGATGCACGCGCCGTTCGAGCACACCTGGCCCTGATCGCAGACGATGCCCACGCAAGGGTCGAGGCAGACGCCGACGATGCAGACCTGCCCCACGGGGCAGACCACGCCGTCGCACGGGCCGACGCACTGGCCGTCGACGCACTTGGTCCCCTCGGGGCAGTCGACGTCGAGGCATTCGGGATCGACGCAGTAGCCCGAGCCGTTGCACACGGTGCCGTTCAGGCAGGTGAACTCGCCCGAGCCGCACGCCGGCACGCAGGTTCCCTTGTCGCAGACCTCGCCCACGGCGCAGAGGTCGCCCTGATCGACCTGGCCGTCGCAGTCGTTGTCGACGCCGTCGCACTTCTCGGGCCCGGGCTGGCTCGTCTGCACGCAGGCGAGCATCCCGGCCTGGCATTGCATCGTGCCGGCGCCGCAGACGCCGGGCTGCCCCGTCTGGCACGCGCCGCCGCCTCCGGAGCACGAGATGCCGGTGACGAACGTGGTCAGATCGTCGAAGTCGTTGTCGCCGCCGGAGAGCAGGTCCTCCCAGCCGAAGTAGAAGGCCTTCGGCGTGACCGTGCTGTTGTAGGTGAGCAGGTGGATGTACGGGTTCGCCTGCGAGCCGTCGGGGTTGTACTTCTTCTCGCTGAAGAAGAGGTAGTCGAAGCTCTGCGTGGTCGCGCACGCGCCGGTGGCCTCGTAGAAGCCGATCTCGCCGCCGGCGTAGCCGGGATCGTTCTTGATCTGCAGGACCTTGACGGTGCCCACGCCGTCGGTGCAGCTGAGGAACTCGTGGAGCTCGGCGGGCGTCGGCTTCTGCCCGGTGACGTTGTACCAACCGAACGAGTTCTGGTAGCCGGCGTTGCGCTGGAGCACCTCGAAGGTGAGCGCGCAGCCCGGGATGAAGGTCTCGGGCACGGTGAGCGCGTCGTTGAGCGCGTTGATCGCCTCGCCGCGGCTGTTGAAGAGGTCCTGCAGGCTCGGCCCCTGCGGGATCGGCGTCCCGTCGGGCTGGACCAGCGCCATCGCGACGGCGGCGGCGAAGGTGATGGCGAGCGCGGACGCGCCGGACACGAGGCGAGGCTTCCGAAGCATGCGGGGATCTTCTCACCGCGACCGGTACGGGATCAACCGGCGCGCGGGCTCGTTCGCGACGCGCGAGGACGAACCGCGGCTCGTGGTTGGACGTCGTGGGGGGCGCTGCGCGAAGCTCGACGCCCGTGCGCAACTTGCGCAAGTCGATTCTTCAGAGAGGCTTGGCGATCCAGAGCTCGACGTTGCGATCGATCACCTCTCCGCGGCCGTCCTCGCTCCAGCCGGAGGTGAAGTCGACGACGGCGCGGCTGCGGCCGTCGGTGGCCACGGGATCGTCGTCGACCGCGTAGTCGATCCCGACGCCGCGGATCGAGACGAAGCCGTCGTCCTGGTCCCAGATCTCGAGGAGGCGCATCTCGTTGGGGAAGTCGGCGAGCGCCGCCGTCTGCAGCTCCCAGTACGCCCGCCCCCCGGCGGCCGGCTCGACCCGCGTCACCTTGTGCACGTGGCTGTGGCCGGCGAGGTGCATGATGACGTTGTCGTAGCCGCTGAGGAGCTCGCGCCAGCCCTCGACCGAGAGCGCGTCCGCCTGCGCCGTGCCGCCGACGTCGCCGCCGTCGGAGAGGCTCCCCGAGGCGTGGTGCGAGGTGACGATGACCCACTTGCCCGCGACCTTCGCCTCGTCGAGCGCCGGCGTGAGGAACGCGTCGACGTCGGCCTGGTGGATGACGCCGTCCGAGCCGCCGGTCTCGGCGGACGAGTCGACGACGAGGATCCGCAGCGGCGTGCCCTCGACGTCGAACGCGTAGTAGGCCTTGCCCAGCGCCTCGGCGCCGCCCTCGATGCCGTGTCCGTCGCCGGCGCCGCGGACCTTGGCGAGCAACGCCGACCGGGTCAGGAGCTCGCGCGCGGGATCGGCGACGACGTCGCCCTTCACCACCGGCGCGCCCGGCAGCGACCAGTCGCGCGCGCCGTTCGCCGAGTAAGCGCCGATGGCGACGTCGGCGTAGTTGTCGATGGTCTGGAACCCCTGGACGCAGACGTCGTGGTTGCCGGTGACCCAGCGCCACGGGACGGCGAGGCCCTCGGCCACGAAGGGATCCTTCGCGTCGTTGTCGGGGCCGGCGACCGGATCGTCGTCCGCGCCCGAGTCGCACTCGACGCTCGGCTTGCCGTCGAGCACGGCCTGGAACCAATCGAGCTCGTTCGACTGCGCGTTGTCGACGTTGTCGCCGCCGAGCAGGACGAAGTCGAGGGGCTTCGCCGCGTGGACCGCGTTGATGGTGCGCACGGCCGCGTTGAGGATGCGGCACTCGTGCCCCTCCTGCGGGCGGTAGGCGCCGCCGAGGACCGGCAGGTCGAACGCGGCGAGCCGCGCGGGGGACTCGTCGTCGGCGAGCTGGGTGTCGGCGAGGTGGACGAAGCGCGCCAGGAGCTTCGCGCCCGGCCCCGGCGCCGGGGCCGCGGCGCCGTCGAGCGTGCGCTGCTCGAGCGCCGCGCCCGTCTCGAGCGCCGTCGCCCCGTAGCCCTCGTCGAGCATGGTCGTCATGTCGGCCGGGAGCTGCGGGTTGAGCGTGGCCTCGACGCGGTCGTGCGTGGCGCGGAGCGTCTGATCGGTCGTGAGCGGGGCCGCGTCGAGCGGCGGCAGCGGCGTCGGCGCGTGGGCGGCGGCGGGCGCCTTGGCCGGCTCGTCCTCGCCGCCGCAGCCGAGCGCCCCGGCGGCGAGGCTGGACGAGAGGAGCAGTCCGAGGGCGAAGCGACGCATCCCCGGATCTTATCGTTCCGGTGACCGGGCGCAACGCGCCCGCGACGCTCCGCCTGCGCCCGCGCGGTCCTCCGACGCGAGCCGTTCGCCCCTCACCCGGTGGCCCCTCTCCCGCAGGGGACCTCGATCCCACGACGCGAGGCCCGGTAGCGGGCCGCTGCGACTCGACGTCAGCTCCAGAGCTTGATGCCGCCGAAGAGCCCCGCGGTGTTGTCGACGATGGTCACGCTCTCGGGCAGGCCGTCCCGGTCGAGGTGCTTGGCGTTGCCGCCCCCGATGTAGAGCCTGCGGTAATTGAAGATGGGCTCGAGCTGCGCGATGACCTCGCGGACGCGCCGGTTCCACTTCTTGTTCCCGATCTTCTTGCGCGCCGCGTTGCCGACGCGATCCTCGTACGTCTGGTTCTTCTTCATCGGGTGGTGCGCGAGCTCGAGGTTCGGCACGTAGCGGCCGTCGATGTAGAGGCCGCAGCCGAGGCCGGTGCCGAGCGTGATCACCATCTCGAGGCCCCTGCCCTCGATCACGCCGAGCCCCTGGATGCCGGCGTCGTTCGCGACGCGCACGGGCTTGCTCGTCTTCCGCTGGAGGTGCTCGGTGATCGCGAACCCGGCCCAGCTGTCGTCGAGGTTGGGCGCGGTCTTGGTGATGCCGTCCATCACCACGCCGGGGAAGCCGAGCGAGACGCGGTCGAAGTCGCCCTGCGATCGGATGAGCTCGTCGATCACCGCGAGCACCGCCTCCGGCACGGCGGGCTTCGGCGTCTCGAGCCGGGCGCGCTCGGTGAGCGCCGCGCCCGCGGCGTCCACGACGATGGCTTTGATCCCCGTGCCGCCGATGTCGATGCAGAGCGTTCGCATAGATCGCGAGTCGTATCACGACCGCCCGAGACGTTGCGCGGCGCCCCGCCGTCAACCGGGCCTGATCATCCGTTCCGGCCGCACCAGCGCGTCGAACTGCTCGCCGCTGAGGAGGCCGAGCGCGATCGCCGCCTCGCGCAGCGTCGTGCCCTCGGCGTGCGCCTTCTTCGCGATCCTCGCCGCGGCGTCGTAGCCGAGGTGCGGCGCGAGCGCGGTGACGAGCATGAGGCTCGCGCGGAGGTGCTCTTCGATCCGGGCTCGGTCGGGCTCGATCCCCCTGGCGCAGTGCTCCTCGAACGACTCGCAGGCGTCGCCGAGGAGGCGGATCGAGCGGAGCACGTTGTAGGCGATGAGCGGCTTGAACACGTTGAGCTCGAAATTGCCGCTGGCGCCGCCGTAGGCGACGGCGACGTCGTTGCCGAGCACCTCGGCGCACACCATCGTCATCGCCTCGGCCTGCGTCGGGTTCACCTTCCCCGGCATGATCGAGCTGCCGGGCTCGTTCTCGGGGATCCGGATCTCGGCGAGGCCCGCTCGAGGCCCGCTCGCCAGCCAGCGGACGTCGTTGGCGATCTTGATGAGCGCGCAGGCCAGCGTCTTGAGCGCGCCGTGCGCCGCGACGAGCGCCTCGTGCGAGGCGAGCGCCTGGAACTTGTTCGGCGCGGTCACGAAAGGCAGGCCGGTGAGGCGCGCGATCTCGGCTGCGGCGCGCGCCCCGAGCTCGGGGTGGGCGTTCAAGCCGGTGCCGACGGCGGTCCCGCCCAGCGCGAGCTCGTACAGCGGCGGGAGCGAGCGCTCGATGGCGCCGATCGCGATCTCGAGCTGGGCGACCCAGCCCGAGATCTCCTGGCCGAGCGTCAGCGGCGTCGCGTCCTGGAGGTGGGTGCGGCCGATCTTGACCACGTCGCCATGGGCCGCGCTCTTCTCGGCGAGCGTCGCCTGGAGGCGGCGCGCGCGGGGCAGGAGGTGGCGCGTGATGCGTTCGACCGCGGCCACGTGCATGGCCGTCGGGAAGACGTCGTTCGAGCTCTGCGATCGGTTGACGTCGTCGTTCGGATGGATCGGCTGCTTCGATCCCTTGCGCCCGCCGGCGAGCTCGATGGCGCGGTTCGCGATCACCTCGTTCGCGTTCATGTTCGTCTGGGTGCCGCTGCCCGTCTGCCAGACGACCAGCGGGAAGTGATCGTCGAGCGCGCCGGCGATGACCTCGTCGGCGGCCGCGTCGATGAGCCGTTGCTTGTCCTCGGGGAGGAGGCCCAGATCCCGGTTGACCCGGGCCGCCGCCTTCTTCACGACGCCGAGCGCCGCGAGGAGCTCGCGCGGGAAGCGCTCGCCGCCGATCCTGAAGTTCCGGAGCGAACGCTCGGTCTGGGCGCCCCAGTAGCGCTCGTCGTCGACCTCGATCGCCCCGAAGGGGTCGGTCTCCGTGCGTTTTCCCATACCCTCGCGATGTAGTGCCGGAGC
Organism: uncultured Polyangiaceae bacterium; assembly: GCA_964372055.1. Classification (GTDB taxonomy): domain Bacteria; phylum Myxococcota_A; class Polyangia; order Polyangiales; family Polyangiaceae; genus CAYJPW01. The sequence goes on along the minus strand of CAYJPW010000078.1, from coordinate 6,791 downwards.
TCCGGCCGGCCAACTGCGAAGGTCCCTACGCGCCAGGTCGCTCTTGTCCTTTCGCCTGGATTCGTGCGAGTTTGCGCCCGCAGAGACCCTGGGCGGCGCGAGCCCCCGAGCGCAGTGGAGTCCTCATGGCGGCGATGGATGATGTCCCGAAGGAGCTGCTCAAGGCGGCGTACCAGCGGAAGCCGATCTACCTGCTCAAGATCCCCTTCGGCTTCGGCGTGATCGCCGCCTGCCTCTGGGTCCTCCTCCGCATCCAGAGCGAGCCGTACTTCATCCCCGCGGGCATCGCGATCTCGATCCTCGTCGCCAACTGCATCCGCGGCCTCGGGGCCATCGCGCACGACGCCGTCCACGGAACGACGACGCGCTCGAAGCTCGCCAACTACTTCATCTCGCTCGTGTGCTGGGCGCCGACGGGGATGAGCGTCACCATCTACGGCAACTACCACCTGCACCACCACCGCATCGCCAACACGTACCCCGACGTCGACAACTTCGTCGTCACCGATTACACGCGAAACCCCTTCTTCGCGAAGGTGCTCCTGCTCGGGGTCTACACGTTCTTCTACCCCGTCTACTTCATGTTCAACATGTTCCGGTACGTGAAGCGGCTGACGCCGTGGCAGCGCATCCGGATGAACCTCGAGCTGGCCGGGTTCTGGACGCTGGTGGTGCTCGCCGGGCGCGCCCTGCCCACGATGGTCTTCTTCTTCTTCTTCGGGCTGCCGTTCATCCTCGGCGCGTTCCTCGCGAGCGTCACCTCGATGATCGAGCACTTCGAGATGCCGCCGGGCGAGGATGCGTACGGCTCGCGCACCTACAGCACGAAGAGCCACCTCACGAACTTCATCTGGAACAACGTCTCGTACCACAACGAGCACCACAAGTTCCCGGGCATCCCCTGGTACAACCTGCGGAGCTTCCACGAGGCGGCGCTGCCTTACTACGACGAGCTCGTGAAGGCCGAGGTGTACCCGAACATGTGGGGCCTGGCGTTCCGCCTCTGGAACCGCTGCCTCCACGTCGACGTCGCCAAGCTCGAGGAGAAGTACCGCGGGATCAACAAGAAGGCCGAGAAGGAGCAGGCGATCACGATCGCCGGCATCCAGCCCGAAGCCGCGTAGCGGGGCCGGACCTGACCCGGAGGCCCCTCTCGTTCACAGACCTCACCCCCCAGCCCCCTCTCCTTCACAGGAGAGGGGGTGTGCCTCTGTTTCGGGCGCGATGGCTCGGGGTGCTACCTGAGGACGGTCAGGGTGAGGTGAAGATGACGGCGCCTCGAAAGAGAGGCAGGCGCGTTACTGGGCGGGGGCGCCGCCGGGGACGCAGAGGGCCATCGGACCGCCCGCGCCCATGCAGGAGAAGCCGGCGGCGCAGTCGGTAGGCGCCGCGCAGGGGAAGGCGCAGCGGCCCGTCTGCATGTTGCAGCGGTTGGTGCCGCAGACGAAGTCGTTCTGGCAGGGCAGCGCGAGGGGGCTCGGCGCCGCGGTCGCGGGAGGCTGGGCCGGCGGCATCTGGCCCGGCGGGGGCTGGCCGTACCCGGGCTGCGGCTGCCCGTACCCCGGCTGTCCGTAGCCCGGCTGCGGCTGGCCGTAGCCAGGCTGGCCGTAGCCAGGCTGGCCGTAGCCGGGCTGGCCATAACCCGGCTGCCCGTAGCCCGGCGGTTGGCCCCCGGGCTGGTTGGCGTACTCGGACGGGTCGTCGGCGTCGCGCCCACGGCTGCACGCGGAGGCGACCACCGCGGCCGCCACGACCATCGAGACTGCGGCTGTACCGTGCGAGAGCTTCATCGGGATCTCCAGGTCAGGGCCACTAGCCTACCCTGCCTTGTCTTCGTACCGCCAGCGAGGGCAACAAATCCCCGCGGAGCGGCGCGTCGGCGAGATCACGGCGACGACGGCTTCGCGGGCGCGGAGGCAGCCGGCGCGGCGTCGCCGCAGCAGCGGAAGCCCTCTTCGTAGCCGTAGTCCTCTTCCTTGTGGAAGCCGACCGTCGGCCGGCAGCGGCCGCGCACCGGGCCCCACCAGCCGCCCTTGAGGCCGCTGCGGTCGGGGTACTTCTTGCCGGGGAGGGAGACCCACTCGTTGATGTTGCCGTTCATGTCGTAGGCGCCGAACGGCGACACGCACTCGGGTAGCGAGCCCGCCGGCAGGCGCTGGTCGAGCCGCTCGAGCTCCGCCTTGCAGGCGGGCTTCTTCATGCACCGCTCGTACGTGTAGAGCTTCTTGCTCCGCTTCCGGTAGGGCTTGTCGATGCTGCATTTGCTCGGATCGCGGACGTAGCCGTACGTGTACGGCAGCATCGCCTCGCCCTCGCAGGCGAAGTTGAACTCCTCCTCGGTGCAGAGGCGCTTGCCCAGGCTCTCGCACGTCTTCTTGGCCTCGACCCACGAGATCAACAGCGCCGGCAGCTCGCCCTTCTTGTTGGGGTACTCGTAGCGATCGATGCAGAAGCGCATCGGCTTGCGCTCCTTGGAGAGGCACTCGCTCGGCTCGCGGTAGCGGAGGCACCGCTCGCTCACGGTGCTCTTCTCGGCGTCCCCGCCTTCGGCCTGCTTCGCCTTCTTGCGGCCCAGGTCCTTCGCGTACTCCTCGTGGTGCTCGATGCAGCTCTGCGCGACGGCGGGGCAGTACCCGCCGGCGACGAGCACCATGCCCTCGGGACAGCCTTCGGTGACGCCGGGCAGACCTGCCGGGCTCGCCGAGTCGCCGCCTGCGTCCGCGGGCGCGGCGCCCGCGTCCGCGGCGCCGCTCGCCGCGGGCGACGCCGAGGCGACCGCGGCGCCCGACGCGCTCGCCGGCGGCCCGGGCGAGACGCCGCCGTCCGGGGGCGCGCCGCCGTTCCCGCAGGCGGGGAACGCGAGCGCGAAGAAGAAGCACGCGGCGGCGCGGAGCGGGCTCATCGTCCAGGCGCGGGAACGACCTTGAGCGGGATCCGCTTCCCGCCCCGCTCGACCTCGACGGTCACCTCGCGGCCGGCCTCGAGCTCGCCGAGCGCGAACATGTAGTCGTGGATGTTGGTGATCTCGTGCGCGGCGACCTTGACGATCACGTCGCCGGCCTGCATGCCGGCTCGGGCCGCGGGCGCGTCGGGGCGCACGCCGGTGAGGCGCACGCCTCGACCCTGGAACGCGTAGTCCGGGATGGTCCCGAGCGAGACCTTGAAGCCGCCGCCGGCGCCCCGGTGCGGATCGGCGGGCGCGTCGACGAAGGCCAGGCGCTCGGGGCGCCGGCTCACCTCGAGCGCCAGACGCGCCGCGAGCAGCGCCGTCTTCTCGATGCCGGGCACCGCGATCTTGTCGGCGGTGTCGCTCGGCAGGTGGTAGTCGTCGTGCACGCCGGTGAAGAGGAACGCCACCGGGACGCGCGCCGCGGTGAAGGAAGCGTGATCGCTGGCGCCGAAGCCCTCGGCGCCGACGGCGATGTCGAGACCGAGGCCCTCGCCGGCGCCGCGGACGAGGTCGGGCCACGCCGGCGAGGTGCCGACGCCGTCGACGAGGAGCCGCCCGTTCCGCATCCGGCCGACCATGTCGGCGTTGATCATCGCGGTGACCGAGGCGATCGGGACCGGCGGATGCTCGACGAACCAGCGCGAGCCGAGGGTGCCGATCTCCTCCCCGCCGAAGGCCACGAAGAGGAAGCCGCGGCGCGGCGGAGGCGCGGCGGAGCGAGCGGCGGCGAGGCGATGCGCGACCTCGAGCAGGAGCGCCGTCCCCGATGCGTTGTCGTCGGCCCCGGGGTGCACCGCGCGGACGCCGGGCGCACGCGAGGCCGAGGTGCCGCCGTGGCCGAGGTGATCGTAGTGAGCGCCCACGACCACCCACTCCGCCGCCTCGACGCCCGGCGACGGCGCCAGCGCCCCGACCACGTTCCACGCCTCGGCGAGCACGGGATCGATGCGCGTCTCGAGCATCAGCTTGCCGCCGGCGACGGGCCTCGGGGGCGCCGGCTCGGCGGCGACGCGCGCCTTGGCGGCGTCGATCCCGCCGACCGCCCACAGCGCCTTGAGCGCGGCCTCCTTCACGACGACGCCGGGGACGCCCATGCTCGAGGCGTCGGCGGGCGGCGGGGGGAGCGCCTCGCCGGCGGCGACGATGACCACGCCGGCGGCCTTGTGCTCGCGCGCGGTTCGCAGCTTGTAGCGGACGCCGCCGAAATCGCGGAGGGCCTCGCGGGCCGACGGCGGCGCGCCGTCGAGCACGACCGCGATCTTGCCGCTGAGGTCGGCGCCGGCGTAGTCGTCCCAGTGCGCGGCGGGCGCGCTCACGCCGTAGCCCACGAACACGGCCTGGCCGTTCACGGCACCGCTGGCGCTGCCGTCGGCGGTCGCGATCGCCGCGGCGGCGAGGGCGCTGAGCTTCCCCTTCGCCTCGACGCGCAAGCCCGCGGGGGCGACCTTGGCGCCGACGCGCGCCTCGAACCGCTGTCGATAGTCGCGCCCGCCGCCCCCGCCCCCCCCCGCTGGCACGCCCGCCGCCCGGCGTGGCTAGCCCCGGGGCGCCCGCCCCAGCACGGCGAAGCGCGAGGCCACGTGGCGGGCCGCGAGCTCGGCGCCGGGCTCGCCGGTGCCGCGCCCTGCGAGCTCGGGCGAGGCGAGGTACCGGACGTCGGCGTCGATGCGCGCGGCGGCGCCGGGATCGGCCTCGAGGAGCGCCGGCGTCGGAGGCGGAAGAGGCGCCGGGCGGGGCCGCTCGATGGGCGCCGGCGCCGGAGGCGCGGCGACCGGCGCCGCGCCGCACGCGGCCAAGACGGCGGCGAGGGCGAGGGCCGCGATCCGCGACGTCATGCCCCCGCGCCTCCCGAGGGCTCCGCCTCGCGCGACCTCGCCTCCGACTCGGCGCGGACCCACTCGTGGTACGCGGGGTTGCCGAGCTCGGGCTCGACGGCGACGGCGATCACCTCCGGCACCGCGTACGGGTGGACCGCCTGGATGGCGCGGGTGAGATCCGGGACGCGATCGCGCCGCGTCTTGATCCAGAGCGTCGACTCGGCGTCGCGCTCGAGCTTGCCCTGCCACCAGTAGAGGCTGACCACGCCGGGGACGACGTTCACGCAGGCGGCGAGGTGCCTCTCGACGACCGCTCGGCCGATCGCCTCGGCCTTGTCGGGCGGGGCGTTGCAGAGGACGAGCACCAGGGTTGCCTCGCCCTCCGTGCGCCCGCTCGCGCCCAGCGGCGCGGACTCGAGCGTCTCCTTCCCCGGCTTCACCAGGGCGTGGCCTTCTGCGCGGCCCGCACCAGCTCGACCGAGCGGCGGCCCACGTACTCTTCGACGTCCGCGGCGGCGATGTGGCGGTCCTTCGCGAAATCGAAGTCGCGCGGCTTGCCGTCGAGGAAGGTCACCCGGATGATTGCCGCGTCGCGCACGAGCTCGAGCCCGAGCGTCATCTCGCGCAGGGCGAGCTTGAAGGCGTCGGGGCGCTCGGTGAGCTCGACGGCTTGCCCCTTCTCGCGCAGCCGGTCGTGGGCGAAGCGGATCGCGTCGGCCGCGAGCTTCATCGCGGCGTCGGCGCTCGTGAGCGCCTCCTCGACCCGCTTCCTGTGGCGCGCGGCCTCCTCGGCCTCGCGCTCGGCCTTGCTCTTCACCGCCTCGATGAGCTCGTCCCGCCAGTTCGGCACCGTGTGACCTCGGCAAAACGTATCGACCAGAACCGGCCCGCTGTCCAGCGTGCCTTGCCGGCGGGCGAACCGGCGGGACGCGGACGCCCGCCCGAGGTTACTATCGCGCCATGGACCTCGTGCCGGGGGCGGTGATCGCCGGACGGTACCGCGCCGACAAGCGCGTGGGCGCCGGCGGGATGGGCGAGGTCTGGGCGGGCGAGCACCTCACCATCGGGGTCAAGGTCGCGATCAAGACGCTCCTGCCGGCGGCGTCGCTCAACCACGAGGTCATCGCGCGCTTCAAGCGCGAGGCCTACTTCCTGGGCCGCGTCCGCAGCGACCACGTCGCGCGCGTGCTCGATTTCGTCACCGACGACGCCTACGGCCTCGTCTTGGTGATGGAGTTCGTCGCCGGCGAGTCGCTCGGGTCGATCCTGCAGAAGCGGCGCCTCACGGTCGAGGAGACGATCGACCTCGGCGTCGACGTGGTGAGCGCCCTCGCCGATCTGCACCGCGCCAAGATCATCCACCGCGATCTGAAGCCGGGGAACATCATCCTCCAGCCACTGGCCGAGGGCAGGCAGCGGGCCGTCGTCGTCGACTTCGGCGTCAGCCGCCTCGTCTCGGGCGGCGACGAGGAGGAGGAGACGATCACCGGGATCACCAAGGCCGACATGGCGCTCGGCACGCTCGAGTACATGGCCCCGGAGCAGATCCTCAACTCACGCGACGTCACGCCCGCCTCCGACCTCTACGCCGTCGGCGCGATGATGTTCCGGGCCCTCGCCGGACGGCACGTCTACGGCAACGCGACCGACTCGGAGCTCGCGCACAAGAAGCTGCTCGAGGACGCGCCCGCCCTCGAGACGGGGCGCGCCGATCGCATCGCCTACGCGCTCGAGGCGGTGGTGAACCGCGCCCTCAAGCGAAAGCCCGCGCAGCGGTACAAGACGGCGGACGAGATGCTCTCGGAGCTCGTCCCGATCCGCGACGCCGCGCGCGTGGCCGCGATCGACCTCGACTCGACCACCACCACCGATCAGAGCCTGCTCGTCGATGGGGCCGGCCGCGCCGCCGCGGCGGCCGCCGCGACCGCGAAGGCGCCCGACAAGACGCCTGCGACCGAGCCCGGCGCCGTGCCCGCGCAGACCGCGGCGCCCTGGTCACCGACCCGTCGCTCCCCGCCAGCGCA
>CAYJPW010000077.1:0-47520 GCA_964372055.1 uncultured Polyangiaceae bacterium | reverse complement strand
CCGCTTCGCTTCGGTCGGGTCAATTGCCGCCCGACTGTGGTTGGCGGGCGGCAACTCGGTTGCCGGTCCGGCGCAGCCGCGACTCGTCAACGGGAGGCGAGCGCCGCCTGCACGGCCATCTGGAGTGACATCGACGGCCAGATGCCGAGGGCCAGGACGAGCACCGCCGCGACCACGAGCGCGCTGGCGACGTACCCCGAGCGCATCGGCGTGGCGATGGGAGCACCGGGCGCCGGCTCGCGCATGTACATGAAGACGAGGACGCGCAGGTAGTAGTAGGCGCCCACGACGCTGTTGAGCAAGAGGATGATCGCCAGCGGGTAGAGCTCGGCCCCCATCGCCGCTTTGACGATGTAGAGCTTCCCGAAGAAGCCCGCCGTGGGCGGGACTCCGGCGAGCGACAGCAGGAACAACGAGAACGCGGCCGCCGCCGCCGGGTGGCGCTTCCCCAACCCGGCGAGGTCCTCGTAGCTCACCGCCTCGGCGCCGCGGCTGCCGCACAAGATCAGCGTGCCGAACGCGCCCACGGTCGAGACGGTGTACGTCAGGAGGTAGAACATCACGCTCGCCTGCGCGTCCTGGCTGGCGCGCATCGTCGCCACGACGCCGACGAGCACATAGCCGGCGTGGGCCACGCTCGAGTACGCGAGCATGCGCTTGACCGACTCCTGTCGTCCCGCGACCAGGTTGGCGACCGTCATGGTGAGCACGGCCATGCCCGCCACCGCCGGAGGCCAGCCGGACGACCACGACTTGGATCCCGGATCGCCGAACGCCTCGAGCAGCACGCGCAGCAGCGTGGCGAAGCCGGCGCTCTTCACCGCGACCGCCATGAACGACGTCGCCGGCGTGGGCGCGCCCTCGTACGCGTCTGGCGTCCACATGTGGAACGGCACCGCGCTCACCTTGAACGCCAGCCCCACCAGGATGAGCAGGGTCGCGATCACGACGATGGCGAGGTTCGGCGCCTTCGCCCCCGCGGTCGCGGCGCCGGCGATCGCGGTGTGGATCCCGGCGAGATCGGTGTGCCCCGTCTCGCCGTAGATCAGCGCGCCGCCGTAGAGGAGCAGCGCCGCGGCGAAGGAGCCGAGGAGGAAGTACTTCACCGCCGCCTCGGTGCTGCGCGGCGAGGTGCGGCGGAACCCGGTGAGCGCGTAGACGCCGAGCGACATCGTCTCGAGGCCGAGGAAGAGCGAGAGCAGGTCGCCGGCCGAGGCGAAGATCATGCAGCCCACCGTCGAGAAGGTGAGCAGCGGGTAGAACTCGCCGTGGTCGAGCTTGTGCTCCGGCAGGTACCCGCCGGCGAGCAGCGCCGCGAGCGCCCCGCCGAGGCAGAGCACGAACGAGAAGAACAGGGTGAAGCGGTCGACGATGAGGTACGGCGCGAGCGAGGTCGCGCCCTCGATCTTCTCCGGGCCGACGAACCACACCGCCGCCGCGAACACGGCGCCGGTGAGGAGCGCGAGCGCGGTCCCGAGCGCGAGGTCGGAGGACGGGCCGCCCGTCCGCGAGTCGGCGTCCTCGCGGCGCTTGGTGAACGCCTCCGAGACCATGAGGAGGATCCCGCCCAGCGAGACCACGAGCAAGGGCGAGATGCCGAGGTACGGGCCGTAGTTCATCGGGCCTGCCCTCCTTCGAGCGCCGCGGTGGGCGCCGCGCCGTCGGGCTTCGCGTCGCCCTTCTCCTTGTCGCCGGCGAGCCCCGGCGCGCCCTCGAGGAACGCCGGCGAGAAGGCGTCGGCCGGCAGGATCTTCGCGTCCTTCTCGTCCGAGAAGAGCACCGCCTGGCCGGAGACGAATTTGAACTGCTCGTGGGCGAGCTGGATCGAGTCCTTCATCCGGTCGAGGAAGATGTTCGGGAAGAAGCCGATCACGAAGATCATGAGCACCAGCGGCGCGAGCGCGAGCGACTCGCGCGGCGTGATGTCGGACAGCGTCTTGTTCTTCGGGTGGGTGAGCGGGCCGAAGAAGACGCGCTGGACGACGCTGAGCATGTAGACCGCCGCGAGGATCACGCCGGCGGCGGCGCCGACGGCGTGGATGCCGCCGAACGTCCCGAGGCGCTCCGACACGTAGGTCCCGGTGACGACCATGAACTCGCCGATGAACCCGTTGGTCCCGGGCACGCCGATCGAGGCGAACGTCACGATGAGGAACAAGGTCGCGTACACCGGCATCACCTTGGCGATGCCGCCGAACTCGTCGATCTGGCGGGTGTGGCGGCGGTCGTAGATGACGCCGACGAGGAGGAAGAGCGCGCCGGTGGAGATGCCGTGGTTGACCATCTGCAGGACGGCGCCCTGCATGCCCGTCTGGGTCACGCCGAAGAGCCCCAGCATCACGTACCCGAGGTGGGCGACCGACGAGTAGGCGACCAGGCGCTTCACGTCGTCCTGCCGCCACGCCACGAGCGCGCCGTAGAGGATGCCGCCGAGGATGGCGACGCCGGCGAGGTTCGCGGCCAGGCCCGAGGCCGGCCCGGGGAACATGCCCATCGAGAAGCGCATGTACGCGTAGGTCCCGAGCTTGAGCATCACGGCGGCCAGGATCACCGAGCCGCCGGTCGGCGCCTGCACGTGCGCGTCCGGCAGCCAGGTGTGCACCGGCCACATCGGGACCTTGATGAAGAAGGCGATCGAGAACGCCCAGAAGCAGAGCGTCTGCGCGGGGCGCGAGAGGACCACGCGCGAGAGGTCGAGGTAGTCGAACGACCACTGGCCGGTGAGCTTCTGGTTCGTCCAGACGACGTACACGATCGCGGCCAGCATCAGCACCGAGCCGCTCATCGTGTAGAGGAAGAACTTGACCGCCGCCTTGACCTTCTCGGCGCCGCCCCAGATGCCGATCATGATGTACATCGGGACGAGCATCAGCTCCCAGAACACGTAGAACTGGAAGAGGTCGAGCGCGACGAAGGCGCCGATCATCGCGCCCTGCAGGAGCAGGAACGCGAAGCAGAGCTCCTTGATCCGCGTCTTGATCGAGCCGAACGAAGCGTAGACCGCGATCGGCGTGATGAACGTCGTCAGCAGGATCAGCCAGAGGCTGATCCCGTCGACCGCGACGTGCCAGTGGATGCCGAGGCCGGGCATCCAGTCCTTGATGTACTGGTGGTGCCAGCCCGCCGTCATCGGCGTCTTCAGGAGCCAGAGCGACGCCACGAAGAGCACGCCGAGCAGCCCGAGGGTGAAGCCGCGGAGCACCGAGAGCATCTGGCGCGGGATGAAGAGCACCGCCGCCGCGCCCACGATGGGCAGGCCGATGAGCAGGTTGAGCAGGTGCGGCCACTCGTCTGCCGCCTGCGCCGGCTGCGCCGCGGTGCCCTTGGTCTCGGGCCAGAGCCACATGACGAAGAGCACCGTGAGCCCGGTGATGGCGGCGAGGCCGACGCGCTGCTTGAGGCCGTCGCGGCGCGGGACGGCCGCGGCCACGATCGCGGCGAGGATCGCCGGCCACACCGAGAAGATGGAGTCGATGGCGCTCACTTTCGGCCCCCGGGGAGGAGCTCGCGCAGCTTGTCGGCGGGGATGGGCCCCTGCGGGAGCCGCGGCGGCGCCGACGGGAGCTGCATGTCCTCGAGCAGGCTCGGCTTGCGCCTCGCCTCGGGCCGGGCGACAGGGATGGTCTTCATGCCCTCCTTGCCGAAGGCGTTCTTCACGTGGAGCACGACGTCCTTCTTCTCGCCGGGCTCGAGCTTGACCGAGAGCTTCTCGGTCGGCCCGAAGTCGGCTGCGGTCGAGACGCCGGGCGCCTCCCACCGGTAGCTGTAGCCGAGGCCCGGGGCCGCGGTGATCACCACCTCACCGCTCTGGCGGAGCGCCTTGTCGTCGACGGTCACGTCGGCGTGCGGCCGGACCATGAACCAGCCGAAGAACGCGAGGCCGAGCACCATGGCCGTCGAGTAGACCTGGACGCGGCCCGTCTGCAGCGCGCGGAGCACGGTGCCGAAGAAGCCGACCACCGCGGCCGACAGCTTGGCGAGGATCCCGTCGACGATCCACTTGTCCGCCATCGTGAAGATGTCGGCGAGGGCGTCGACCATGCCGATCACGGTCGCGTCGTAGAGCTCGTCGATCCGCCACTTGTCGTAGACCAGCGCGTAGAGCCGCGGGAACGCCTTGATGAAGCGGCGCTCCGGCTCGCCCTGCTTGTTCCAGTAGATCTGCATCGCCGCCGCCGTCCCGCCGAGGAACGCGCCGACGCCGGGCAGCATCATGAACCACATCATCCCCTTGGCGGCCTCGCGCTCGCCGACGAACCGTTCGGCCCTCGCGAAGATGGGCTCGAGCATGTGCCCGAGCGGGGCGACCTTGATCGGCTCGGCGTTGAGGAAGCCGGCGAACACGGCGAAGGCCGCGAGCACGATCAGCGGCAGCGTCATCGCCAGCGGCGACTCGTGCGGCGTCGGGCCCTCGAGCCTCTTGCCGGGCTCGTGGTGGTCGTCGTGGCCGTGGCCGTGCGCCCTGAAGCCCTTGACGATCTTCCAGCCGCGGAACGGCCCGTGGAAGGTCATGAAGTAGGCGCGGAACATGTAGAACGCGGTCATCGTCGCGGCGGCGATGCCGACGACGTAGATCGCCGGCCCGAGCCAGCCGGGCCACTCCCACATCGGGACGCGCGACGACTTGGTCGCGACGATCTCGCTCGAGAAGGCCTTCCAGAGGATCTCGTCCTTGGACCAGAACCCGGAGAGGAACGGGAAGCCGGCGATGGCGCAGCACGAGATGAGGAAGGTCCAGCGCGTCAGCGGCATGTGCTCGCGCAGGCCGCCCATGGAGCGCATGTCCTGCGACTTCTGGGTGTCGTGGATGCGCGCGTGCATCGCGTGGATGACCGACCCGGCGCCGAGGAAGAGGCAGGCCTTGAAGAACGCGTGCGTGAAGACGTGGAAGAAGCCGGCGGAGAAGGCCCCCACCCCCACGCCGATGAACATGAAGCCGAGCTGGCTCACGGTGGAGTAGGCCAGCACCTTCTTCAGATCGGTCTGGAACAGGCCTATGGTCGCGGCGAAGAACGCCGTCGCCGCGCCCACGGTCGCGACCGTCGCCATCGCCGCGGGCGAGAGCACGAACACCGCGGACATCCGGGCGACGAGGTAGACGCCGGCGGTGACCATGGTGGCGGCGTGGATGAGCGCCGAGACCGGCGTGGGGCCGGCCATCGCGTCGGGCAGCCACACGTAGAGCGGGATCTGCGCGCTCTTGCCCGCGCAGCCGAGGAAGAGCGCGAGCGCGGCGAGCGTGGAGGCGTAGACGAGGACGGGCTCCTTCGGGAGGAAGAGGTGGACGAGCCACGCCGGCCACGCCGACGGCATCACCGCCTGCGCCTTGTCCCACTCGAGCTCGGTCGGGAGGTTGCCGATCGGCCAGATCCTGATCGTGCTCGTCGAGAGGTTCGACGCGTTGCCGGCGATGCCGTCCCAGGTGAGCGACCCGCAGTAGTAGACGAGCATCGAGATCGCGACGAGCAGCCCGAAGTCGCCGATGCGGTTGGCGATGAAGGCCTTCTTGCCGGCGCTCGCGTTCTTCTCGTCGGTGAACCAGAACCCGATGAGGAGGTAGCTGCAGAGCCCGACGCCCTCCCACCCCACGAAGAGGAGCGCGAGGTTGTCCGCCATGATGAGGACCAGCATGGCGAAGCAGAAGAGGTTCAGATACGAGAAGAACCGGTGGTAGCCCTCGTCCTCCCACATGTACGCGGACGAGTAGAGGTGGATGAGGAAGCCGACGCCGGTGACGACCAGCATCATGGTCGCGCTCATGGCGTCGACGCTGAAGCCGACGTCGATGGGCACCGGCTGCCCGATGCGCCCGCTCACCGAGAACCAGCGCCACGCCGTCCAGGCGACGCGGGGGGCGGGCCCCTCGGCGGACGCGTGCGGCAGGAGCAGGAACGTGAGGACGCTGGCGAGGAAGGCGATCCCGATCGCCGAGAGCGCCATGAGCCGCACGCCCTCCTTGCCGAGGCGCTTGCCGAACACGCCGTTCACGAACGCGCCGATGGCCGGGAGCGCCAGCACCACCGCCAGGAGGGTGAAGTTGTTCGTCGGGAACTGGCTTCGCAGGGCTTCCAAGGGTTCCTCAGTTCCGGAGCAGGTCGGCCTCGTCGGAGCGGACCGTCTTCCTCACGCGGAAGAACGCGAGCACGATGGCGAGCCCGACCGCGGCCTCGGCCGCGGCGACGGCCACCACGAAGAACGCGAAGAGCTGGCCGGCGTGGTTCTCCGGGTGCGCCCGGTTGTACGCGACCAGGGTGAGGTTCACCGCGTTGAGCATCAGCTCGATGCTCATCAGCAGGACGAGCAGGTTGCGCCGCAGGAGGAAGCCCACCGCCCCCGTCACGAAGAGCGCGGCGCCGATGGCGAGGAAGTACTGGAGCGGGACGGCGTTCATCCTGAGTGAGCCTCCTTGACGGCCGGCGCGCTCGCGGCCTCGGCGTCGGCGGCCGCGGGCTTCTCGAGCGCTCGAGCCTTCTGTGGGACCGCCGTCGGATCGATCTGCTTGCCGCGCGCGACCGCGATGGCGCCCACGATGGCCACGATGAGGAGCGCGCCCGAGATCTCGAACGGGATGAGCGCGGTGGTGAAGAGCTCGCGCCCGATCGACTCGATGGTGCCGAGGCCCGCAGGCGCGGGGGCGAACGTCGCCGGCGGGCGCCCGCCGAAGATCGCGGTCGCCGCTACGCCCGCCGAGAGGAGGAACACTCCGGCGCCGAGGTAGCGTGGGATCGCGCTCTTGGCGTCGGCGGGCGACGTGGCCGCGGGGCCGAGGAGCATGATCACGAAGAGGAAGAGGACGACGACCGCGCCGGCGTAGACGATGATCTGGATCGCCGCCAGGAACTCGGCGGTGAGCAGGAGGTACATCCCGGCGATGCCGACGATGGTGGTGAGGAGCCCCATCGCACCGCGGATCGGGTTGCGGGCGGCGACGGTGATGATGCCGCCGAGGAGCACGAGGAGGCTGCAGAGTCCGAAGAAGGCGAGCTCGACGGTGATCACAGGGCGAGCCTCCCGGGCGAGGACTTGCCGCCCGTCCTCACGTACGCCTCGAACTCCTTGCGGAACTTGCGGAGGAAGCCGAGCGCCGGCATCGCCGTGCCCTCGCCGAAGGCGCAGATGGTGTTGCCCATGATGCCGTCGGCGATCTCGTGGAGGCGATCGAGCTCGTCCATCGTGGCCTCGCCCTGGACGATGCGGTCGAGGATCCGCTCGAGCCAGGCGCTGCCCTCGCGGCAGGGCGTGCACTGGCCGCAGGACTCGTGGCGGTAGAAGCGCATCAGGTTGTGCATCGCGAGGACGGGGCAGCTCTTGTCGTTGAGCACGATGGCGCAGCAGGTGCCGAGCATCGTCCCGAGGGCGCGGAAGGTGTCCACGCCCATCGGCACGTCGAGCACGCTCTTGCCATGCCAGGGGTGGATCGGCGACTTGGGATCGGGCGCGTTGACGAGCTCGTCCGCGCGCAGGATCGGGCACGAGGAGCCGCCCGGGATCACCGCCATGAGCTCGCCGCCCTCGACGCCGCCGCCGAGCTCGTAGACGAGATCGCGCAGGGTGAGCCCCACGCAGGCCTCGAAGACGCCGGGGCGCTTCACGTGGCCGCTCACGCCGTAGAGGCGGCAGCCGCCGTCCTTGAGGTGGTGGAGGTCGGAGAGCTTCGAGAAGGCCTCGCCGCCCATCGCCAGCGCGGTGGGCACCGCGGCGATCGTCTCGAGGTTGTTCACCGTCGAGGGCATCCCGAACGCGCCGACCTGCGCGGGGAACGGCGGCTTCAGGCGGGGCTCGCCGCGCTTGCCCTCGAGCGAGTTGAGGAGCGCCGTCTCCTCGCCGCAGATGTAGGCGCCGGCGCCGGTGTGCACGTAGACCTCGACCGGGTAGTCGACGCCGAAGGGGCGCTTGCCGAGGTAGCCCTTGGCGCGCGCCTCCTCGATGGCGGCCCAGAGGCGCGCCTTGGAGAGGTGCAGCTCGTCGCGCACGTAGATGTACGCGGCGTGCGCGCCGATGCCGAAGCAGCCGATGATGCAGCCCTCGACGACGGCGTGAGGGTTCTGCTCCATGATCGTCCGGTCCTTGAACGTCCCGGGCTCGCCCTCGTCGGCGTTGATGACGAGGTAGTGCGGCCGCTCGGGCTTCGGGGGCCAGGGCATGAAGCTCCACTTCACGCCCATCGCGAAGCCGGCGCCGCCGCGGCCGCGGATGTTCGCCGCCTTCATGTCCTCGACGAGGGCCTCGCGCGCCATGCCGAGCGCCCGCTTGGCCTGCTGGTAGCCGCCGTCGCGCTCGTAGGCGGAGATCGTCCAGCCCTGCGGCTGACCGTAGCGCTTGGTGAGGTGGTCGGTCCGACGCAGCATGGCTACTCCAGCCCGTCCAGGATCCTGTCGACGTCGGCCGTCGTCAGGTTCTCGTGGTACTCCTTGTCGACCTGCATCATCGGCGCGGTGCCGCACGAGGCGAGGCACTCGGCGGTGCGCAGGGTGATGCGCCCGTCCTTCGTCGTCTCGCCGGCGTGGATGCCGAGGTGCTTCTCGCAGTGCTTGAGCAGGCCCTCGGCGCCGCGCAGCGTGCAGCTCAGCGTGCGGCAGACCCACACCTGGTGGCGGCCGACCGGCTGCGTGTTGAACAGGGTGTAGAACGTGACCACGCCCTTCACGTGCGCCGCGGGCAGCGAGAGCCGCGTCGCGACCCACTGGATGATCTCTTCCGAGATCCACCCGTTCTGCTCCTGGCAGACGTGCAGGACGGGGATGCACGCGGGCTGCTTGGACGGGTACCGCGCGAGGATCTGTTCGACCAGCTTCTCGCGCTCGGGGGTCAGAGCGAAGGTCATTCGGGCTTCGTTGGGTCGAGGTGCGCGCGCGGCCGGAGGTGAGCGTCCCCACCGGCCAGGGAGCGACGCGCGCGCACGCTAGTGAGCGAGAGGCGGCGGTGTCAAGGCCGGCTCCTCGCACGACGTCACGTGTGCTCCAGGTTCGGCAATGTGCTCCACGTCCCGGAGATTTTGCCGACGCTCGCGTCTCTTCGCTTGTGTCGCCTGGTGGCCTTCCATTACGCTGCCGCGCAATTCGAGAACGCGCGGGGGCCGCGGTCGCGGTCGTTCGAGCGCGTGCCCGAACCCGACGGAGGTGGTGCGTGTTCTGTCCGAACTGTGGGACGCAAAATTCCGAGACGGCGTCCACCTGCACGAAGTGCGGTTTCAACCTCAAGGGAGCCGCCGCGCCGAAGTTCAAGGGCACGATGCTGATGAGCCAGCAGCCGGCGCCCGCGCCCGCGGCGCGCCCCGGCGGGCCGCCCGCTCCCCCGGCCCCGCCGGGCGGTGCGCAAGGCCTCGCCGGGACGATGGTGGGCGTCGCGCCCGCCGGCATGGGCCCTGGCGCCGGGCCTCCGCCCGCGCCTCCGCCTCCCGGCGCGCCTCCCGGTCAGCCCGCCTTCGGTGGCGCCGCCGCGGCGCCTCACGCGGGCGGCTTCGGTCCGCCCGGCCCGCCCCAGGGCGGCGTGAACCCGCTCGGCGGGACGATGGCGATCGACGCGATGCCGAACTTCAGCCCGCCGGCCGGCCCGCCGCTCGGCCAGGGCCCTCAGAACTTCGGCCCCCCTCCCGGCGGTGGCTTCCCGCCCCCCGGCGGCGCGCCGGACCAGGGTGGCTTCGGCGGCCCGCCGCCCGGCGGCCCCGGCGGCTTCGGCGGTCCTCCGCCGGGCGGTCCCGGTGGCTTCGGTGGCCCGCCCCCGGATCAGGGCGTCTTCGGCGGTCCCCCGCCCGGCGGTCCCGGTGGTTTCGGCGGTCCTCCTCCCGGCGGTCCCGGTGGTTTCGGCGGTCCTCCGCCGGGCGGTCCCGGCGGCTTCGGCGGCCCGCCCCCGGATCAGGGTGGCTTCGGCGGTCCTCCTGGCGGGTTCGGCGGTCCTCCTCCCGGCGGTCCGGGGTTCGGCGGTCCGCAGCCGGGCTTCGGCGGTCCTCCCGCCGGCGGCTTCGGCGGTCCTCAGCCCGGCTACGGCCAGCCCCCGCAGCAGCAGGGCTTCGGTCAGCCCGGCGGGATGATGCAGGGCGCGATGGGCGCGGCGATGGGCGGCTTCGGCGCCGCCATGGCCGATCCCGCCGCCGGGGCGCGGCCCAAGGTCCGCAACCCGTTGATGACGTTCCTCATCCCCCTCGGCCTGAACGTGCTCGGCAACATCCTGACGAGCGTGCTCGTGTCGATCGAGCCGTCGCTCGGCTTCATCGGTAGCCTCGTGGGCCTCGCCGGCACGGTGATGTTCTTCGTGTTCGCGATCGGGATGCTGAAGGAGCTCAAGGCCGTCACGCAAGACCCTGGCTTCAACTGGTGGTTCATCTTCATCCCCTGCCTGAACATCTACTTCATGCTGTTCAAGGTCCCCGAGCAGGTGACCAGGGCGAAGCAGATGGTCCGAAGTCAGCGGCCCACGCGCGGGATCGTCGTGTACTTCTTCCTGTTCCTCTACGCGCTCGCGGCGGATCTCAACGACATCGCGAACCCGAGCCAGTAACCGGGGCAGCGGCGACACGAGGGCGTCCGTGCATGGGCACGGGCGCCCTTCTTCTTGGGCGTTCGCGCTCCGCATCGGCCCCCTTCCCTCGGCGGCGCGCCACCTCGCGCCCGAAGCGGTCGCCCGCCGCGCGCCGCGCGCCGCCTGCGCTATGCTCCCAGCGCGCCGTGGCCCCGTCGTCGACCCTCGCAGCAGCCATCGAGTCCTCCGAGCGGGCCGGAGGTGCGCCGCCCTCGCCTCGTGACAGCGAGCCGGTCAGCGGCGCTTCACCGGGCGCGCTCCGACGGTTGCTGCGCGTCGGGCTCTACGTGGCGCCGCTCGTCATCGCCACCGCCGTGCGCTTCCCGGTGTGCCCGCAGGCCCTGCTCTCGGGCACTCCGTGCCCCGGCTGCGGGATGACGCGCGCGCTCCTGGCGCTCCTCTCGGGCGATCTTGCCACCGCGCACGCCCACAACCCCATCGCCATCGTGGTCTGGCCGATCACGATCCCGCTCGTCGGCTACCACGCCGTCCGGTACGTCGCGACCGGGGACGCCCGGCTCTCGGCGCCGTGGACGCGGCGCATCGGCCTCACGCTGTGCGCGGCGCTCGCGGTCGTGTGGATCGCACGCTGGTTCGGCCTGTTCGGCGGCCCGGTGTCGGTCCGATGAGCGCGCCGGGCGCGGTCGCCGAGGGGCCGGAGACGCTCTCCGAAGGCGCTCCGGCCGCCTCGGATGCCGGGCCGGATTCACGCTCGCCGTCCGCCGATCGCGACGTCGCCGCACCAGAGGCCGCCGGGCGCCCTCCGCCCGGGCGCGGCATCGTTCCGGCGCTCGGTCGGGCCCTCCGCGTCGTGCTCGTCGCCGGTCCGATCGCGGCCGTGCTCTTGTCGCGCGTCCCGCTCTGCATGTTCGCGCGCGTCACCCACGTCCCCTGCCCCGGCTGCGGCCTCACGCGCGCGACGTTCGCGCTCTTGCACGGCGACCTCTGGGGATCGCTGCACCTGCACCCGCTCGCGATCCTCGTCTCACCGCTGGTCGTCGGCTACGTCGGCTTCAAGAGCGTCCTCTACGTGGTCACCGGCCGGTGGTGGTCGACCGATCGCCGCATCGACCGGTGGAGCACGCGCGTCACGACCGCGCTCGTGGTGCTGATGATGGTGGTGTGGGCCGCGCGCTTCCTCGGCGCCTTCGGCGGGCCGGCGCCGGTCTGAGCTCTGCTCTCGACCGCGCCTCCTCGGGTCCGACGCAGCAGCGCCCCGTCCGCTCCCCCGGTCAGGCTCGCCGGGCCGGCTGGCGGCGGCGCGGCGGCGTGCGCGGCAGGCGCCGCGGCAGCGCGGGGCGATC
This sequence comes from uncultured Polyangiaceae bacterium, assembly GCA_964372055.1. Classification (GTDB taxonomy): domain Bacteria; phylum Myxococcota_A; class Polyangia; order Polyangiales; family Polyangiaceae; genus CAYJPW01. The sequence goes on along the minus strand of CAYJPW010000077.1, from coordinate 35,698 downwards.
CGGTTCGCTCTCGAGCAGCCGCTCGTAGGCGCGCGACAGGTCGTCGCCGATGACGTCGAGCTGCTCGTCGGTGAGGTGCGTCTTGGCGACACGGAACAGGTACGTCTCCTCGCGCGCGGCGTGGCGCGTGAAGATCTCCTTCAGGAGATCGAGGCGCGACTCGAAGCGCACGTCCGTCACGCGCGTCTGCACCAGGTTGTGCGCCGCGAACCGCGCGAGCGCGTTGTGCTCGCACGCGGCGTACAGCTTGGCCGGGTGCTCGCCGAGCCGCTCGGCGCAGCTCGGATAGAGGTGGCGCTCCTCGCTGCGCGTGTGCGCGTCGATCATCCGCACGGCGCGGGCCACCATCCGGGTGCGGGCGCCGGGGCTCGGCTCGGCGGTGATGCGGTCGAGGAGGTCCGACACGTCGCGGTGCTGCTGCTCCAGGAGATCGAGTGCGTCCATGGTCCCCGCCTTCCGGCGAGCCGCGACCGGGTGGGCAACCCGTGCACGCTCGCGTTCGGTCGGGCGGGACGCATCGCAAGAGGTGGGCCCGGCGCGCGGCGCCGCCGCGCACCTACACCGGCACCGCGGCGAGCGCGGCCCGCATCTCGAGCGCGCTCGCGAAGCGGGCGTCGGGGTGCTTGGCGAGCGCACGGGCGAGGACCGCGTCGAGCCGTGGCGGCACGTCCGGCCGCTCGCGCCGCGCAGGGATCGGGCGACGGCGCACGGTCGCGATGACCACGCCGAGATCGTCGCGGGCGCGGAACGGCAGGAGGCCGGTCAAGGCGTAGTAGAGGATGAGCGCCGTCGAGAAGAGATCGCTTCGCTCGGTGATCGCGCGGGCCCTCGTCGCCTGCTCCGGCGACATGAACCGGAGCGTCCCGACGAGCGCGCCGGGGCTGTCCGGGGTGAGCCCGTCTCCGCGATCGACGCCGGGCTCGTGCGCGAAGCCGAAATCGAGCAGCTTGAGCTGCTCGGTGGCGCGGCCGCCCTGCTCGACGCGCGCGAGGAAGACGTTGTCGGGCTGGACGTCGCGGTGAACGATCCCGGCGGCGTGCACCGCGGCGAGCGCGGCCAGGAGCTGGTCGGCGATGGAGACCGCGCGGCGCAGCTCGAGGCGCCCGACGTTCTGCACGAGCGCGCCCAGCGTCGTGCCGCGGTAGAGCTCCATCTCGGCGTAGGGGCGGCCGTCGCGCAGCCTGCCCGAGGCGCGCAGCGTCACGACGTTGGGGTGACGCACGCGCTGGGTGTGGATCACCTCGCGCTCGAAGCGGCTCACCAGCCCCGGCTCGCCCGCGTGCTTCGCGAGCAGGACCTTCACGGCCACGGGCTCGCCGGTGTCGACGCGCTCCGCCTCGTACACCGCGCCCATGCCGCCCTCGGCGAGGAGGGAGCCCACGCAGAGCCCCGGGATCGCGTCGCTCGCGATCCGATCGGCCGAGAACGCGCTCGACACGACGCCGGATTCGATCGGGCTTCGCGCCTCGCGAACGCGTTCGCTGTCTCGAGCGGCTCGCGCTCGGGCCGGAGCGACCGCGAGCGCGGCTCGCGCGTGGGCTCGAGAGGTCATGCGCGTGCGGCCCAACGCCTAAGGAGATTCCGCAAACGAGCGTCGGACATCGCTTGGTGCAGTGTTGCCCTTCCCGAACGGGTGAGCAAGCCCAACACACCGTTAACAATGATGATTATCGACCTGCTCCGCCCTAGGCGGAATCAGGCATTGGCTTTACGGCGCACCCTTACTGAACGGACGAGCGGCCCGACGTCGGGTTGCGGTCAACGCGGGGCGAGCGGCTCGAGGCTTCGACGCCCAGGACGATCCCACCCGCGCGATCACGTCCGCGCCAGACCGAGTTGCTCTCCGCCGCGCGGCGTCTGCGAACGGGCCTGCTTCGGCTCTCCCCACGGGCAGTGCGCGATCTGCTCGATCGGCTCGGTCACTCGATCGCCGCCGGCGCCGGCCGTGACCACGGAGCGCGGGGACGCTCGCATCTCCGGTGGGTGGTCCGAGGGTGAGACTCCGGCGCGCTCCCGTGCCGCGTGCGACCGGTGTCCGCCCCTGCCGCCGCCGCGGCGCGATCAACCCAAGAGGCCCTTGAGCTTCGCGACGAGCTGGAGCGCGTCGAGCGGCGTGAGGCGATCGATGTCGACGGCGCGGAGCGTCTCGAGCACGGGCCCCGCCCCGGGATCGGCCCGCGTGCTCGCCGGCGCGAACAGATCGAGCTGGTTGTCGGCGGAGCGGCCGCGCGCGCGGAGGCTCGCTTGCCTCCCGCCGGGCAGCGCCGAGCCCGCTTCGAGGGCGGCGAGGATCGCCTTGGCGCGGGCGAGCACGCCCTCGGGGACGCCGGCGAGGCGCGCGACCGCCACGCCGTAGCTGCGGCTGGCCGGCCCGGCCACGAGCTTGTGCAGGAAGACGACGTCGCCGGCGTGCTCGCGCGCCGCGACCGAGTAATTGGCCACGCCCGGGAGGGTCCGCGCGAGCTCGGTGAGCTCGTGGTAGTGCGTCGCGAAGAGCGCGCGGCAGCCGACGGCCTCGTGCAGGTGCTCGGCGACCGCCCACGCGATCGCGAGCCCGTCGTAGGTGCTGGTGCCGCGGCCGATCTCGTCGAGGATCACGAGCGAGCGGCGCGTGGCCTCGCGCAGGATCGCGGCGGTCTCGCGCATCTCGACCATGAACGTGCTCTCGCCGCGCGCCAGGTTGTCGCTGGCTCCGACGCGCGAAAGCACGCGGTCGACCAGCCCGATGGCGGCGGAGCGGGCCGGCACGTACGAGCCGGCCTGCGCGAGGATGACGATGAGCGCGACCTGGCGCATCAGCGTCGACTTGCCGGCCATGTTCGGGCCGGTGACGAGCCAGAGCCGCTCGCCGGCGAGGTCGAGCGTGGTGTCGTTGGGCACGAACCGCCCGGCGGCGGCGAAACGCTCGACCACGGGGTGGCGGCCGTCGCGCACGACGATCGAGTCGCCGGCGCCGACCTCGGGCCGCGCGTAGTCGTGGCGGTGCGCCACGTCGGCGAGCGCGGCCGCGACGTCCCAGCCGGCGAGCACCCGCGCCAGCGCCCGCACGCGGTCGGCGGCGCGCGCCGTCTCCTTGGCCAACGTCTCGAAGATCTCGCGCTCGCGCTCGAGCGCGCGCTCGTCGGCGTGCTCGATCTTGTCGGCGAGCTCGTCGAGGGCGTCGTTGGTGTAGCGCTCGCCGCCGGCCACCGTCTGCTTGCGCCGCCACGAGGCCGGCACCTTGGCGAGGTGGCTGCGCGTGACCTCGATGTACCAGCCGAAGACGCGGGTGTAGCGCACCCGGAGCGACGAGGCGCCCGTCTGCGTCCGGAGCTCGGCCTCGAGCGCGACGATGAGCTCGGTGCCGCCCTGGCGCACCTTCCGCAGCGCGTCGAGCTCCGGATCGAAGCCGTCGCGGACCACTCCGCCCTCGCGGGCGTGCGGCGGCGGGCGCTCGACGAGCGCCGCGGCGAGGCCCGCCTCGAGATCGCCGACGACGTCGAGGCCCTCGGCGCCGCAGAGCTCGCGCGCGGCGGGATCGGGCACGGTGCGCACGGCGAGGGCGGCGCGCGGCGCCGCGGCGAGGCCGTCGCGGAGCGCCCCGAGCTCGCGCGGCGTCACCTCCCCGAGCGTGGCGCGGACCGCGAGCCGCTCGAGGTCGGAGACGCCCGAGAGCGCCTCGCGCAGCTCGGCGCGGGCGCGCGGGTGGGTGACGAACACCTCGACCTCGTCGAGCCGGCGGCGGATCGCGGCCACGTCGACGAGCGGCGCGAGCAGGCGCCGCCGCAAGAGGCGCGCCCCGGGCGGCGTGACCGTCGCGTCGATGACGTCGAGCAGCGAGCCCTTGCGCGAGCCGTCGGCGGCGCGCACGAGCTCGAGGTGGCTCTGCGCCGTCTCGTCGATGAGGAGCGTGCCGGAGGGATCGTGGACGGCGATGCGCCGGACGGGGACCTTCGCCTCCGGCGTGCAGCGGCGCGCGAACCGGAGCGCGCGCGCGGCGGCGCGCAGCGCGGCGGGCGGGTGCTGGCGGGACGCCTCGGCGGCGATGGGCTCGCTCACGGCCTCGTCGATGAGCGACGCGACGAGCTCGTCGTCGAGCGGGTCGTCGTCGCGCAGCGCGGCGCGGGGGGCGGCCACGGCGGCCGCCGCGCGCAGCGTCGCCGCGCCGGCGCCGAGGAGCACCTCGCGGGCGTCGGCGCGCGCCAGCTCGGCGAGGAGCGTGGCGCCGTCGCCCACGGTCGCGGCGGCGAGCTCGCCGGTCGAGAGATCGAGGAGGGCGAGGCCGAAGGGCCCCGACCCGTCGACGGCGACCAGGAAGTGGTTGGCGCGCGCGTCGAGCTGCTCGGCGTCGGTGACGAGCCCCGGCGTGATCACCCGCGTGACGCGCCGCGGGACGATCCCCTTGACCTTCGAGGGATCGGCGAGCTGCTCGCAGAGCGCCACCTTGTGCCCGAGCGCGAGCAGGCGCGCGACGTAGCCGTGCGCCGCGTGATGCGGCACGCCGGCCATGGGCACCTCGTCGGCGGCGCCCTTGTTGCGGCTCGTGAGCGTGAGGCCGAGCGCCCGCGACGCGACCACCGCGTCCTCGTGGAACATCTCGTAGAAGTCGCCGAGCCGGAAGAAGAGGATGGCGTCCGGGTGGGCCTGCTTGGCCTCCTCGTACTGCCGCATCACCGGCGTCAGCCTCTTGCTCGGCGGGCCGGCCATCTCTCGGCCGGTATAGTCGAGCTCGCCGGCGCCGAACAGGTCTCCGGCGGGCGCGTCGACGCGTCGAGCGCCGCGGCGGGCGCGGGCGCGTCAGAAGTACTGGCGCGCCAGATCGAGCGAGTCGGTGCTGATGAAGAGGATGCCCTCGAGCGAGCCGTCGGTGACGACCAGCTCGCGCGTGGGCGAGAGCGCCGTGACCGCCTGGGGCTGCACGTCGTTGGCGTCGCCGTTGAGGTTGACGGTCAAGCTCGTGAACTGTCCCTGCGTCACGATCGTGAACTGGTGCTCGCGCGGGCTGGGCACGTCGCACGCGGACGCGCCACCCGGGCAGGTGCAGTCTTCGTCGGTCGAGTTGCAGTGCCCCGTCGTGATCGCGAACCGGAAGTTCGGCCCGCGGTACGAGCCCGGGGCGCCGTCGAAGACGGGCTGGTCGGCCGGCGCCTCGCGCACGCGGCCCACCCGCCGCGCCTTCGTGGGGTCGCACGAGTTGCGGCACACGCCGCTCACCGGATCAGGGATGACGTGGTGCATGAAGCCGACGCCGTCGCCCACGACGGCCCACTGCTGGCCGACGCGGACGCTGTACTTCACGAGCGTGGGGAAGCAGCACTTGATGTACTCGTTCGTGAGGAGCGGCCTTTCCGCGCCCTTCGCCGGCGGCGGGCCGGAGAGCTGCGGGTATCGGCTCGGGCCGAGGACGACGTGGTCCTGGTAGGCCTCGTAGATGGGCAGGTCGCGCTGCGGCGGCGGCAGCCCCGGGGAGCCGAAGTCGGCCTCGCACGTCTGGAAGCTGCACACTGCCGCCACGCCCTCGCCCTGCCAGTAGAGATCGGTCTCGCCGGGGATCTCGCTCGTGATCTGGACGACGTCGGCGAGCGCCACGTCGAGGGGCGGCACGCGCGGGCTCCCGGGCGCTCCGTCGATCTCCTCCGGGGTGTGGCCCTCGTCGAGGAGCACCTCGCGGACCGCCTCCTTGCTCTGGACGCCGGCGTTGCAGAAGGCGCCGCTCGCGTCGTAGAGGCCGGGGGCGCCCTCGACGCCGGCGCCGAGGCGGAGATCGGCGCGCCGAGTGCCGAAGCCGGGCAGCGCTCCCTCGTAGGTCACCGTCCAGCGCTGATCGCCGATGTGGACGTGCGGGTCCTCGAGGTTCATCGCCAGCGTGTGCTTCGGGCCGTCCTCCGTGTTGACGAGGAGGCCCGTGTTCGGATCGAGCGGCTCCTTGGCGCCGCCGACGACGAGCCCGAGGGCGCCGGCGGGCAGCCCTGCGGTCGGTTCGGGGATCGTCGCGCGCATCTGCGGCGTGATCGGGTCGTCGGGCGGGATGAGCGTGCCGAGCCTGTCGTAGAGCGACGGGAAGAGCTGGATCCCGGGCTCGTGGTTGCCGGCCTCGTCGTTGGTGATGAGGTAGGTGCCGTCGCGCGGGGTGTGCGGAAGGACGACGCTGCACGAAGCTTCGTCGTCGGTCGCGAGCGTCGCGCCCTCGAGCGCGTCGGAGCAGCCGAAGAGCGGGTGCGGCTTCACCGGGCCGCGGCAGGCGTCGTCGTAGTCGTCGATGTCGACGATCGTGACCAAGCCGTTGTCGAGGACCAGGAAGGCGAACGTACCGCGCAGCTTCGCCGGCCCTGCGCCGCTGGTGAAGTCGCTCGAGGTGCGGTACGCCGCCGGCAGATCGCACGGTCCCGAGGTCGGCGAGGTGCACGTCAGCGCCGCGTCGGGGCTGCAGCGGACGCCCTCGGGGGCGACGCCGGTCGCCGGGTCGGCGATCGGCGCGTCGCGCTGGATGATGGAGATGTCGCGCGTGGGCGCGAGGAAACTGATCCGATCGCGCGCCTGGAACGGGTTGTACTCGGGGTGCGGGCGGACCATCGGGGTGCGCGCCGCGCCCTCGCTGAGGTCGAAGACCATGACGCTGCCGTCCTCGTAGTCGACGGCGTAGAGGAAGCGCTCGAGGTCCGCCGTGGGGCGCGGGCTCACGGCGACGCGGCTCACGGTCACCACGCGGTCGGGCTGATCGATCGACGTCGGCAGGAGCGGATCGCGCTCGAACGGGTCGCACGGCGTCTTCATGTCGACGACGTGGATGACCGGCGCCTCGAGATCGCCGATGTAGAGCCGGTCTTCGGACAGCGCCATCCCCGACGGGCGTGGCGTGAAGGTGCGGACCTTCGCCTCGGGCTCGGGCGGGCTGACGCACGCGGGCCCGGCCGGCACCGGCGGCGGCGTCACCGCGGTCACCTCCGCCTGGAGCGGCACCCAGCGCTCGATCGGGCACGCGGCGAAGGAGCCGTTCTCGGCGTCGAGAACCTCCTGCGCGTCGATGACGACGAAGCCGCCGAGGTCGGGGAGCGTGACGATCAGCTTCTGTCGGCCCTTGTCTTCGCGCGACAGATCCCCGTTCGGGGCGGCGATCGCCGCGCCCTGCCCGCCGCCTCCGCTTGCGGTCGCGCCGCCGCCTCCGGCTCCCGTTGCACCGGCGCCGCCCTGACCTCCGCCACCGCCCTGCCCTCCACCCGCGCCGGTGCCGCCCGCGCCGGTCGAGCCGTACCCCGCGTCGCAGGACGGCCGGGTGATCCCGTCGTCGGCCGGATCCGAGACGACGAGGATGCTGCCGGGCGCCGCGGGCAGCGCGCAGGCGGGCCACGAGGTGAGCGTCGGCGGGGGGCGGCCGTCCGTCGGACGGATGACGGCGCCCTCTTGCCCCGACGCACGCCACGACGGCAAGGCGAAGAGCCCTTCGTGCCCGACCTCGGCGACGGCGACGAACGTCGCCGTGCCGCCCGGCGTCGAGGCGATGTCCACGGGCTGCGCCCCCACCGGGAGGAACGTCGAGCCCGGCACGAGCGGGTTCTGATCGAGCACCGGCTGGTTGTCGGCGTTGAGATCGACGACGGCGATCTCGCCGCGGGTCGTCTGCGTGACCAGAGCGTAGATGTGCGGGCCGTTGCTGAAGTCGTCCGGGTCGGCGCCGGAGAGCTTGCCGCAGTCGGAGAGCGGACGCGCGACGCCGCCGACCGTGCCGGGCTTGTCGAGGCACACGAACGCCACGCGCCCGGATCGCTCGAGCGATCGGACCTCGGCGTTCTCGACCTCCTGCGTGCAGCTCGCGGCCGACGCCACCGCCGCCGCCACGCCGATGGGGACCAGCCGCCGCAACGGGAGCGCGCCTCGCGTCCGGCGCCTCACTTCGACTCCGGGGGCGGCACGGGGACGCCGATGTTCGCGATCATCTGGCCGAACGTGGAGCGGCGCTGATCGAGGTCGACCACGCCCAGGTAGGAGTCGGTGAAGTGGCCCACGAGCATGTAGGAGAACGAGTCGATGGGGTCGCCGTCGCCGTCGGGATCGGGGCCGACGTCGAAGGTGATGTCGTGCGGTCCGCGGCCGGTGTGGATCGCCGCCTCGATGCGGCGCGCCTCGGGGTCGTAGATGAAGATCGCCCGCGAGTCGAACGCGACGGCGAAGATCCGCCGGTGGGGCAGGCCGTCCTTGCCGATGACCCTGCCCAGGAGCACCCGCGAGGCGCCGAAGCCGAGCGGCACGGTGTCGTAGAGGTCGATGTCGTCGAGCGCGCTCGTCGGCGTCTCGCCCGTGTCCACGATGCGCGTCTCGACCTTGCCGACGAGCAGCGTCGGCGGGGTGCGGTTCGCCACGTAGACCCCGATCGGGATCTCGGTGCAGCCGCGCAGGCACGCGAGGCGCACCGCCGCGTCGCCCTCGGCCGCGCAGCCGACCTCGCAGGCCTTGCGCTCCTCGGCGTCGATGGCGATGCCGCGCGAGTCCTGCCCGTCGGCGTTGGCGTTGATGCCGACCGCCGCCGCGCGCGTGAGGAAGGGGCGCGCGGGCGCGGTGCTGTCGTCGTCGGGCTGGTAGCGGAGCAGATCGAGCTCCGCCGCCGCGCGGAACGTCACCAGGAACCCCGGCTGGTAGCGGAAGCTCGCGCCGGCCTCCTTGGCGAACGCGGGGACGGGCAGCGACACGACCTCGGTCGGCCCCTGCGGGAGCGTGTTCAGGAAGAACTCGAGCGTGGGCTCGCAGGGGGCCTCGGTGCAGGTCGGCCACTTGTTGGTGATCAGGCTCGCCGTCGTCTCGGTCTGGTGGGTCGCGACGAGGATGCTGCCGTCGGCGCTCGCCGCGACGTCGACCGGCTCGGGCGGCAAGGTCAGCCCGCGATTCGTGGCGGTGGGGCTCTCGCCGATGCGGTGGTTCGGGCCGCAGCGGGGGATCTTGTCGTCGCCGGCGGTCAGCGCAGCGCACTCGAGGCACGCCCCGCCGGCGCAGGGCGCCACCGGCGCGCCCGGAACGCGATCGTCGGTGACGTCGAAGTACGTGATCGAGGGATCGCCGCGGACGGGAACGAAGAGCCGGGCGCCCGGGCCGTCGCTGTTGTGGACCAACGTCGCCCCCGAAGCGAAGGCGCCGATGCTCCTCGACTCGGTGACGAAGCCGGCGAGCGGCAGGGGCTGGCAGGGCCCCGGATAGAGGAGCTGGTCTTTCGCGTCGTTCGGCGTGAGCCCCCCGGCGGCGCAGGCGGCGGTGACCCCGCTGCCGCTCGCGAGCGCGGCGGCGATGCCCGCGTACACCGCGCGCAAAGCGGGGAGATTGACGAGCTGGACGGTGCCGCCGTTGTACTTGAGGTCGAAGTCGGAGTTCGCGACGTAGAGCGCCGTCCCCCCTGGTGAGACCGCGAGACCCGTCGGGAAATAGAGCTCTTTGGCCGGCGGCTCGAGGCCGTCGTTGTCGAGGTAGCAGCCCCCCGAAGCCAACCCTCCGGCGAGCCCCGCGAGGGCGAGGAGGAGAAGGTGCGAACGGGGGAGGCGCATGGGGCGCGGAGCGTAGTCAGGGGAACCGACCCGCGTCAAAGCCGACTTGTCGCGAAGACGCGTCGGACCTGTACCAGCTGTCGCCGTTCCTTCACGCCGGCACGCGAACGTGACTTCACGATCACACCCGTGGGGTGCATCATGGAGACGCCCCGCGCTCCAAAGTCATTGATTTTCGTCATGTCGGAAAGCCAACGTGGCGCGGCTTCCATCTTGCCAGGGGCGAGGGGCACCTGGAGGACCACCCATGTCGACCCCCCGCTCCCTCGTCCAGCGCAGCACCGTGGCTCTGCTCGTGACGGCCACGACGGCCTCGCTCTTCAGCGCGGCGTGCTCGGACGAGCCCAACCTGCCCGATGCGCCCGAGGTCCAGGTGGCCGCGAAGGAGCCTCCGGCCATCAGCGGCGGCACCATGATCATGGCGGCCGACGGGTTCACCGCCATCGCCGCCGATCCCGACCGGGATCGCGTCTGGGTCGTCGACACCTCCGCGCACGCGCTCCGGGCGGAGATCGCCCTCCAGCAGGACGACGAGCCGGGACGCCTCGTCCTGGACGATGCCGGCCTCGTGCACGTCGCGCTGCGTCGCGGCGGGGCCGTCGCGGTCGTCGATCCCGCGGCCGGCAAGGTCGTCCGCCGGACGCCCGTCTGCGGCGCGCCCCGCGGTCTCGCGTTCGACTCGGTCGGGCAGATGGTCCACGTCGCCTGCCAGAGCGGGGAGCTCGTCTCGCTCGACAGCGCCACCGGCAACGAGCTCCGGCGCCTGCGCCTCGCGCGCGACCTGCGCGACGTGATCGTCCAGGGCTCGAGCCTGCTCGTCACCCGCTTCAAGAGCGCCGAGCTCCAGGTCGTCCACGCCGACGGCTCGACCTCCCAGCCGATCCGGCCCACCGACTCGAGCTCGTCGTTCGGCCAGCCGTTCACGCCGACGGTCGCCTGGCGCACCGTCGCGATGCCGGGCGGCGGCGTGGCCATGCTCCACCAGCGCTCGCTCGTGACCGGCGAGCAGACGCCGCTCACGATCTCGCCCGGCGGCTACTACATGAACATCGGCTGCGAGAACTCGGTCGTCCACGGGACCGTGTCGGTCTTCCGGCCCGACGGCGTGACCGAGGGCTCGTTCCTCTCGCCGGTGGCGGCGGGCTCGATCTCCACGCCCGAGATCGGGAGCGGATCGTTCGGCGGCTCGACCGAGAAACCCAACTCGATGAACGCGGCGGTCCTGCCGGTGGACATGGCGCTCTCGGCCGACGGCACGAAGGTCGCCGTGGTCTCGGCCGGCAACGACCAGGTCTACGTCTCGGACGAGGCGCTCTACGAGGAGCAGGCCGAGTGCGGCCAGCACGCCGCGACGCCGGTCCTCGGCCAGCCGATCGCCGTCGCCTTCCGCGCCGACGGCAAGGCGGTCGTCCAGCTCCGGGTGATGGAGGGCGGCGCCCCGGCGATCCAGGTGCTCGACGGCTCGGAGCTCATCGCGCTCCCCGGCGTGGCGATGACCGACACCGGCCACGACATGTTCCACACCAACAAGCAGGGCAAGAGCCCGGTCGCCTGCGCGTCGTGTCACCCCGAGGGCGGCGACGACGCCAAGGTCTGGAACGTGTCCCCGATCGGCTCGCGCCGCACCCAGTCGCTCGGCGGCGGCATCCTGGCGACGGCGCCGCTCCACTGGAACGGCGACATGCCGGGGCTCGACGAGCTCATGACCGAGGTGTTCGTCAACCGCATGGGCGGCGAGGCGCAGGGCCCGCGCAAGGTCCTCCGCATGAAGTCGTGGATGGACTCGATCCCCGCCCCCGTCCCCGCGCCGGAGGGCGACGCCGACGCGATCGCCCGCGGCGCCGCGCTCTTCGTCGACGAGACCGTGGCCTGCGCCAGCTGCCACTCCGGCCCGATGCGGACGAACAACCTCAACAAGGACGTCGGCACCGGCCAGGCCTTCCAGGTGCCGATGCTCGTCGGGATCGCGAGCCGCGCCCCCTTCATGCACGACGGCTGCGCCAAGACGCTGAAGGAGCGGTTCACCAACACCGCTTGCGGCGGCGGCGATCAGCACGGCAAGACCTCGCAGCTCAGCGACGCGCAGCTCGACGACCTCGTCGCCTACCTCGAGAGCCTCTAGCCTGGGGGGGCACGCGCTCCCCCCCGCCCGAGCGGGCGGGGCCCCCTTTCCCGCGCGCCACCGGCGGCTCCCCTCCCCACGCGCCGCCTCGGGCCTGACGCATCGCCGACCGATACGATCACCACGCGCGGCCGATCCGATCCGAGCTTCACGATCTGGCCCCGCCACTCTCTTCCCGTGCGCGAACGAGCGCAGGGGCCCGGCGGACGCCGACACCCGCCGATCACGCCGGTTTTGCGCCGCCGTCGCGGGCCCGCGCCGGCATCGCCGGGACCGCGACCCCGCGCGACCGCGCCACGTCCATGACCTGATCGAGGCCCGCCGAGAGGAAGGCGAAGAGGTTTCCTCCGTCGGTCGCGGTCACGTTGACGCGGTCGAACGAGCCCCGGAACGCGCGCGCCACCTCGGGCAAGGTCTCGGTGAGCATGACCTCCGTCAGGCGCGCGTCGCTCAGCTCGGCGAGCGCGCTCCGCGAGGCGCGGGTCAGCTCCGCGTCGAGCTCGCCGGCCTCGCGCTTCGTCTGGAGCTCGAGCTGGGCGCGGGCGCGGTCCGCCGACGCCCGCTCGTGGAGGCGCGCGAGCTCGGCGTCGAGCGCGCGGCGCTCGAGCCGATCCCTGTGCTCGCGCGCCTCTTCCTCGCGGCGCCGCTCGGCGGCGAGGCGGGCCTCCTCCTCCGCCATCAGCTCGCGGCGCCCCTGCTCTTCGGCGCGCTGGCGATCGGCGGTGAGGCGCGCCTCCTCGCGCGCGACCTCGGCGCGCGCCCGGATCGCCGCGAGCGCGAGCTCCTCGCGGTACGGCGCCTGGAGCTTCGAGAACACCTCCTGCGAGAGGACCTTCACGTCCTGGATCTCGATGGTGTCGAGGACGACGCCCCAGCCGGTCGAGGTGCCGTCCGCGATCGAGCCCTCGCCGGCGAGCACGGGCGCGATCTCCTCCATCAGCGCGGCGGCGACGCGCTCTTTCCGGTGCGTGAGGCACTGGTCGAGCGTCAGCCCGGCGACGATGCGCCGCGTCGCGCCGACGAACATGTCGCGCAGCACCTCGGTGAGCCCGGCGCGATCGAGGTCGAGCATGCGGTAGGCGACCATCGGCTCGACGATGCGGTAGACGGCGAGTCCGGTGACCTCGACGCCCGCCTTCTCGAGCGTCACCTGATCCGCGCGGAAGCCGAGCTTGGTGATCGACGTGGGGATGATGGCGACGCTGTCGCCGGGCCACTTGAAGCAGCTCACGCCCTGGCCGCTCTTGCGCACGCGGCCGTCGCGGATCTGGATCAAGAACTCGTGGGGCTGGGCGACGACGCGCCCCCATCGCGGGATCTCGGCCATGGTCCTCCTCTCGGTGTGCGATCTCAGGAGCAAGCGGCGCGCCGGGTCGATTCGCGCGGGCTCTCGGCGAGGTGACGCGGGCGCGAGGGCGCCGCCGCGCTCGGACGACGCGCACCGCTCCGAGATGGAGCACCCAGGTGCGCCGACGCGGCACGCGGACCTCGTCCGCAAGACCTGGCGCGGCGCGGTGGAGCGGGCGCGCAGGGGTCCGGCGGCGGGCGGCACCGGTGTGCGGCGGCGGCACGGCGAAGCGCCGGTGACGCGCACTGCCCTTCGCGGATTCGCGCACGATTTCGACAACTTGCTGACGTCCGCGTGACATGGCCGCGTGCTAGCCCCGAGCATGGAAGCTCTGCTCGTTCTCGTCGGGCTCCTCCTCCTCGCTTACTTCTTCTTCGCTCCGGCGATCGCGCTGGCGACGGCGAGCTCCGCCTCGCGTCGCGCGCGCGATCTCGAGCTCCGGGTGGCGATCGCCGAGGAGGCGCTCGCGCGTCTTCCCGTGCTCTCGCCCCCGCACACGTCCGCGGCGGCGTACCGCCACCCGGCGGTCTCCCCCGAGCCGGCGCCGCGCCCGCCGCTCACCCCAGCCGCCACCCCGGCCGCGTCCTGGGGCGCCGCGCCGGCGTGGGCTCCACGTGCGGCGCCTGCGCCGGCGGAGACGCGCTCCGCGCCGGCGCGGTCGACTGGAACGCCGGCAGAGGCGCCATCGGACCCGCGAGCGAGCGGTGCCGCGGCCGTCGTCGCCGTGACCCACGGGCCCGCGCTCGCGAGACACTCGGTCGCATCCGACCGCGAGACGGCGGCTTCGCCCACGGGCGCGATCCCCTCGCCGAGCGTGGAGACGCCGGCCGAGAAGCTGTCGCTCGAGGAGCAGCTCGGCCTCACCTGGCTCACGCGCATCGGCGCGGCGGCGTTCGTGCTCGGGGCGCTCTTCTTCTTCAAGTACGCCGTCGACAGCGACTGGATCGGCCCCGGCGCGCGCGTCGCGCTCGGCGGCGCGGTGGGCGCGGGGCTGATCGGCGCCGGCGAGCTGGCGCGACGGCGCACGAGGCCCGCGTTCGTGCAGGCGCTGGTCGGCATCGGGCTCGCGGTGCTCTTCGTCACCGTGTGGGCGAGCTCGACCCTCTACGGGCTCTGCTCGGTGCCGGCCGCCTTCGGCGTGAGCACGATCGTGCTCCTCGGCGGCGCCGCGCTCGCGCTGCGACACCGCGGCGAGGCGATCCTCGTTCTCGTGCTCGCGGCCGGCCTCCTCGATCCCGTCGTGCTCTCGTCCGGCAGCGATCGGCCCGAGGAGCTGTTCGCGTACCTCTTGCTGGTGACGACCGGCGTCGTCGCCGTCGCGGTGCGGCTCCGACGCGTGCGCGTGGTGTGGCTCGCGGCGGCGGGGACCGTCGCGCTCTTCACGGGCTGGTACGCGCGCTCGTTCGACGCGGCGGCGAGCCACGGCGCGATGAGCCTGCGCGCGGCGCCGCTCCTCGCGGCCCTCGTGTTCCCGGCGCAGTGGATCGCGGCCGCCGTCATGCTGCGGCGGGCGAACCGGCCCGACGCGGCGGCCGCGGGGGCGCGCGCGCTCGGGGTCGTGGCGCTCGTGGCGGCCCACGCCGGCGCCGCCGGGCTCCTCGCGGCCGCGCCGCTCGCGGCGTCGATCAGCGCGCTCGTCCTCGGCGCGGCGTCGCTGCTCGCGCTCCGCCGGCTCGAGGCGATCGAGCTCACCGTCGTCCCGATGCTGGCCGGCTTCGTGGCCATGCTCGCCGCTGCCGCGGTGACGGTCGCCCCCGCGCTCGGGATCGAGGACGGAACGAACTCCGCGGGGCAGAGCGGGTCCGTCCTCGCGATCGCGGCGGCGTGGGCGGCGACGCTCGGCGCCGGCCTGCTCCGGCTCTGGCCGCGTCCGGAGGGCACCGACGTCGGGCCTGCGCTCGCCGAGGGCGTGCCGTGGGCGCGCGTGCCGGCGCCGGCCGCGCTCCAGGCGGCGCTCGCCGTGGGGCTGTTCGAGGTGGTCGCCGGCGTGCTCTTCGCCCTCGAGCACCCCGCGGCCCTCGCGGCGACGCTCGCGGCCGGCGCGCTCGCCATCGCCCTCCTCGGGGCCCGCTCGGGGCAGCGCTGGGTGGGCGCGGCGCACGCGGGGGCCGCGGGGCTCGTGCTCCTCGGCGAGGCGCCGGCCGCCCTCGCTCACGAGCCCGCCGGCGCGCACGGCGCGGCGGCGTTCCTCGCGGCCGCGGCCGCATGGGCGCTCGTGCACCTCGTCGCCTCCGCGCTCGACGCCGGAGATGACGGCCCCGCCGAGCGCTGGAGCGCCGCGCTCGCGGCCTCGATCGCGGGCCTGACGTTCGCGGGCGCAGCGATCCTCGGCACCTCGGCCGACGTCCCCGCGCTCCGGGCGCTGCTCATCGGCAGCGTCGCGGTCGCCGATCTCGCGCTCGGGGTCACGCTGGCCGCACGGCGCGGGGACGCGGGCGGGGCGGCGGCGGCGCTGCTCGGACAGGCGATCGCGCTCTTGGCCACGGCGATCGCGTTCGCCGCCAGCGGCGCCACGGTGACGGTGCTCTGGGCGATGCTCGCGGCGGTCGCCGCCGCGGCGGCGGCGCGCAGCGGGGCGCGAGGCTGGCTCGGCGTCAGCGCGGCGCTCCTCGGTGCGGCGCTGGTGCGCCTCGTCTTCGTCGATGCCGCCGGCGTCGCGGCCGCGACCGACGCGTTCCTCGCCAGCGCCGGGAGCGAGGGCGTGCTGCGCGCGCCGGTCCTGTTCAACGCGCGCGCCTACGCCCTCGCCGGCACCGGGCTCGCGCTGCTCGCGGCGGCGCGAGCGCTCTCGCGCGCCGGCGATCGCGACCGCGGACCGGCCGCCCTCGGCGCCATCCTCGGCTACGGCCTGCTCCTCGCGCTGGCGGTGAGCGAGGTCCGCGCCGCGGTGGTGAGCACGCCGCCGATGCCGCCGGGGCCGCTCGACCCCGCGGCGTGGGGCGCCTTCCGGGCGACCTACGAGGCGAGCCTCGCCGCGCAGGCCGGCGCCGCCGCCACGGCGACGACGCTCGTGCTCGGCCTCTCGGCCGCAGCGCTGCTCGGCGCGGGCTTCCTCGCCCGCGACGCGTTCCACCGATGGCTCGGCCTCGCGCTCTTCGTGATCACCGTGGCCAAGCTCGCTTTGGTGGATGCATGGCGGCTCGAGCGCCTCCACCAGATCGTGCTCTTCACCGGCACCGGGGCGCTCCTGGTCGCGGGCGGCTTCCTCTACGCCCGCTTCGGGCAGCGCATCGCCGCGCTCATGCGCGATCGGGGGCCGGCGCACTAGGATGCCCCGGTGCCGGATCGGACGAGTGGCCGCACCCTCGCGTCGCTCTTCGCGCTCTACTTCGCGCAGGGGCTGCCGTTCGGCTTCCAGGCGACGGCGCTCCCGGTCTACCTGCGCGCGAGCGGCGTCTCGCTCACCGGCGTCGGGCTCGCGGGCGCGCTGGCGCTGCCCTGGGGGCTCAAGGCGCTTTGGGCGCCGCTCGTCGACCGCTACGGCTCGGATCGGATCGGCCGGCGCAAGTCGTGGATCCTGCCGCTGCAGGTCGCGCTCGCGGCCGCCTGCGCGCTCGCGGCGCTGGTGCCGCCCGGCGCCGGGCTCGGCGCGCTCCTCGCGCTCGTGCTCCTGATGAACCTCTGCGCCGCGACCCAGGACGTCGCGGTCGACGGGCTCGCGGTCGATCTGCTCCGCCCGGGCGAGCTCGGCGCCGCGAACGCCGCGCAGGTCGTGGGTTTCAAGACGGGGATGCTCACCGGCGGCGGGCTGCTCGTCTGGGCGAGCGCCTCGATCGGCTGGCGTGGGCTCTTCGGATCGATGGCCGCGCTCGTGCTGCTCGTCGCGCTCGTCGCCGCATCGCTGCACGAGCCGCCGGCGCGCGAAGCCGCCGCCCGCGCGCGCGCGTCGGTCCAGTCGATCTTCGGCGCCGCGCTCCGGGCGGCGCGCGCGCCGGGCGCCGCGTGGCTCTTCGCGGCGGCGCTCACCTACAAGCTCGGCGAGTCGATCGCCGACGCCATGTTCAAGCCGTTCCTCGTCGACGCCGGCGTCGCGCCGGCCACGATCGGCCTCTGGATCGGCACCTGGGGGATGGCCGCCTCGCTCGCCGGATCGCTCGGCGGCGGGTGGCTGGCGACGCGTGTCCCGCTGGTCACGGCGGTCGGCGTCGCGTCGATCGCACGCAGCTTCGCGATGGCGGGCGAGTGGGCGCTCGCCGCCGGCGGCCCCCCCGCGCCGCACGCGATCATCCTGGTCACGCTCGCCGAGCACCTCGCAGGCGGCGCGCTGACGACGGCGATGTTCGCGCTCCTGATGTCGCGCGCGGATCGCTCCATCGGCGCGACGCACTTCACCCTGCTCGCCAGCGCCGAGGTCCTCGGCAAGTCGCCGGGCGCGTGGCTCTCGGGCGCGCTCGCCGAGCGCATCGGCTACGCCGGCGTCTTCGCCGTCGGGACCTCGCTCTCGGTCGCGTTCCTCGCCGTGCTGGCGCCGCTCCGCCGCGCCGCGAGCGCGCCGGCGCCGGACGAGATCACTGGATGACGATGCGCCCCGGGGTCGCCGCGCCGCCCTGGTCGTGGAGGTAGAAGTCGTAGGTGCCGGTCTGGTGGAGCTCGCGCACGACGGGATCCATCGCGTTGGGCGGGATGGCGTCCGCGTCGTGGGGGAAGCCGACGTCGCCCTGGTCCGAGTGGATCTCGTGCGGGAGATCGTCGTCGTTGTAGACGAAGACGGTCACCGGCTCGGCGCCGATGTCCGAGGGCGCGGTGATCTCGATCGGGTACGGGCCGTAGGCGGTCTTGTAAGGGTTGCCGAGGGTGCCGCCGAGGTCGAGCACGCCCTGCGGGATCACGATGGTGATCACCGGCGCCACGGCGAGCACCCCGTCGACCGTCTCGCTCTGCGTCGAGGAGGTCGCGCGGAGGGTGAACGGGTGATCGCCGGGCGGAGCCCAGGAGCGGGTCGACAGCGTCACCGTCGCCGTGTGGACGCCGGCGGCGCCGACGAGGAGCGTGTCGGGCGAGACGATCGCGTCGACGCCGTCCGGCAGGTCCTCCACGCCGAGCGTCACCGTGCCGACGTCTCCGTCCGCGGTGACGGTCACCGTCAGGTCGACGGCGTCGTCGAGATCGAGCCCGGGCGAGGTGTCGTCGACAGAGAAGGCGAACGCCGCCTCGACGGGCGTGCCCGTGCCGCTGGTCACGCCGGCGCCGCTCGTCGCGCCGGTGACCCCGGACGTGGCGCCCGCCCCGCCCTGCCCTGAACCGCTCCCGCTCCCGACCCCCGCCCCGGTCGCGGCGCCGCCGCCGACCCCGATGCTCTGCCGGTCGCCGAAGCCGCCGGGCCCGGTGCATCCGAAGAGCGCGACCGAGCCGATCACCGCGACCACGAACGAGGAGAGGGCGAGCCGGAGCATCCGCGCGCTCCGTGCAAGAGCGACACCAGCCCGCAACCTCGCGAAACGAGGGCAACCCGACCCGCCGCCGGCGCGTGCTGGGCAGGCGCCCCGGGGAACGCGTGATCCAGCCCGAGCGAGAGCGGCCGTCCACGACGCCGCCCCGCCCTCGACCCGGAATGGCAGACGAGCGCCGTCACTCGGCGAGAGCGTGGCGCCGCAGCGCCTCGAGCTCGACCGCATCGGGGAAGCCGGTCACGCGCCAGCGCGGCGGGTAGAGATCGAGGGGTTCCATCTTCGCGCCCGAGACGCCGACGAGCGCCGTCCACGGAACCCTGAGGAACCGGCGGGCGAGGTCGGGCTCCTCGGGGTCGGTGAGCACCACGTCGTCGCTGCGGGGCAGCAGCGCTTCGACGCCGCGGGTCCAGGCGCAGAAGCTCGCGACGCGCCCGGTGTGGCGGTGCTGCACCGCGGTGTAGCTGGCGACGAAGAGGCCGCCCTCGCCGACCCCGTCGCGCTGGTGCAGCGCGTCGAGCAGCGACTTCTGCTCGGCGTAGTCCCGGAGGATCGAGCCCACGCGGAGGCGAGCGAACGCCTGCGCGTGCGGGTGGTCGTCGTCCGGCAGGAAGGGGCGCCAGCCGTCGTCGTCGAGCCAGACCGGGATCCCCGAGAGGGGGCGCGGCTGCTCGAGCAGCGTCTCGGTGATCGACGCGAGGACGCCGAGCCCCTCCACGTCGTCGGCGCCGGTGACCAGCAGCGCGTCGCGGCTCGGGACCATGGCGACCGGCGTGCCGCGCACGCCGAGTCGCCGCACGACGTCGGTGAGCACCAGACGCGAGGCGTCGTGGCTGTCGTGCCAGGGCGACGCGAAGACGCCGCGCGCGATCCGCTCGAATGGCTCGCGGCTCAGGCGCTCGAGGTTCCGGCGCGCGACGTCGTACGCCTCGTCGAGCGCCACGCCCCACTCGGCGAACTGCGACGCGGGGAGCTCGGCGACGCTCTCGGGCAGGTCGTGGACGAGGCCGAGCGCGAGGTGCTCGGCGACCGGCCTGTGGGCGTACTCGGGCGGGTCCATGCCCTGCAGCCGGAGTCGGAGGGGCACGAGCGCGTAGTGGGCGCGATCGCGGATGCGCGGCAGGAGGTTCGGCCGCAGCGCGTCCCAGCTCGCGGGCGTCTCGTCGGACCGCTGGATCATCCGCGTCCAGCGCGCCAGCACCGCCCCGCGGCGCCGCGCGGGCGCGTCGCAGAACTCGCGGTGCGCGTTGGCGAGGAAGTAGAGCTGGCGTCCTGCGCCTTCGCCCAGCGTGAGCTTGAACGACTCGGGATCGTACGCGATGGGGAGCGACGGGCCCGAGCGTCGCACGGCCTGGACGAGCATCTGCGCGAACACGTCCCGATCGGGCCGGCCGATCCAGCGATGCCAGAACGCCATCCCGGCCGAGACTAGCGCCTGCCGCGCCGCGCGTCGGCATCCGAGCGCGCCGAGCCGCCCGGCGGATCGTGTACGCTGCGCGCGTGCAGCGGCGTTGCGATCGGGGAGCCACTTCGTGAGCGATCGGCGCGGGCCCCCGGACCGCCGGCAGGCGCTCTTCGGCGGGCGCGGCGCGGTGCTCGTCTGGGATCTGCTCGGCCGATCGCCGCTGCCGCCCTTCACCGCCGTCCTCTCGTGCGAGCTCGAGGGCGGCGGCTCGGTGGGCGCGCACCGGCAGGAGCAGTACGCCGAGATCGTCGTGTTCACCGAGGGCGAGGGAACGGCCACCGTCGACGGCGCGGCGAGGGCGGTTGGCCCCGGGGCGCTGGTGCCGCTCGCGCTCGGGCAGGTGCTGAGCATCGCGAACGCGTCACCCGATCGGCCGCTCCGCTACCTGATCGTCAAGGCCGAGCCCGCCGCCGGCCGCTGATCGCGCGGCGCGCTCGCGCGCGGCACGTCGCGCCTGCAGTGCAACACGCGCACCCGCGACCCGGCTAGCCTGGGCTCCTTGGCCCCGCGCCCGGGGCGGAGGAAACGCTCGATGCCCAGGACCACCCGATGGATCGCGCTGCTGGCGGCCGCCTCGTTGCTCGTCCCCGCGTGCAAGAAGAAGGAAGACCCCGCCGCGCCGGGGCCCGCAGGCTCGGGGGCGATCCCGGCGAAGGCTCCGGGCGCCGCCGGCGGCCCGGCTGCGCCCGCGGCGCCCACGGACGGCTGGTCGGACGAGCAAGCGAAGAACGACCTCACGCTCTTCTACAACACGACCGCCGAGTGGTCGGGCAAGTTCGTCCTCGCCAAGGTCCTCCAGATGCGGGTCGACGCCGCCTCGGACACGCAGCGCGTCGCCAACGTGGAGTACGCCTTCGAGCCCGTGCGCGGCAACCCGCGCCAGAACGGGACGGACCGGCGCACGTTCGAATTCGCGAACGAGGGCGGCAAGTGGATCGTCAAGAGCATGGGCGCCAACGAGTCGGCCTCGTTCGGCCCCGAGGCCGAGGGCTGGTCCGACGCCCAGGCGATCGCCGCCGCCATCGCGCACTACGACGCGAAGGGCGAGTGGGCCGGCAAGTTCAAGCTCGCCACCGTGCGGCGCTACCGCGTCGACCGGACCGGGCCCGGCAAGAAGACCGCGTACATCGAGTACGGCTTCGAGCCGCTGCCCGGCAACAAGAGGCCCGCCGCCGTCGACAAGCGCGCGTTCAAGTTCGCGCGCGCCGGCTCTGCCTGGCAGCTCCAGAGCATGGGCGGCTTCATGTCGGCCGCCGCGGCCTTCAAGCGCTGAGGCCCCGGTGGCGGGGCGGAGACGCGACGAACGCTCGCTCTGCGGCGTGCACGCGGCGCGGCCGGCCGTCGCGCTGTGCGGGATCTGCAGCGACTGCAAAGGCCGCATCGGCCGATCGCTCGCCTGGGGCTGGCTCTGGTCGGCGATCTACGTGGCGCCGCTGGCGCTCGTGACCTGGGGCGTGCACGCCGCCCTCTCGAGGTGATCCGGCGCCGCGCGTTGGCGCGAGGACATCGACATCGTGGCGGCGCGGCGCGCGCTGCCGGTCGGCGACGATCGGCCACGGGCACGCGAGGCGCAAGGGGCGGCGTCGTGGACAGCGCCGCGTTCGCCGAGATCCTCCGCGCGCTCGGGCTCGACCCGACGGGCTGATCCCCGCCGGGCGACCGACGGCCCCACACCCGTCGGCGGGCGCACCCCGCTGCGGCCCGGCGGCATCGTTACGCCGAGGACCTCGTCGCGCCGATGGTGACCCCCGAACCTTGGAGCTCCAACACCGGACCGCTCTCGGCCGACGAGCTGGCCGACGCCTGGTCCGTGCTGGACGCCGAGGAGCGCGTCGCCGCGTTCCGGCGCCTGAGGCGCGAGGACCAGGAGTGCTTCTTCGTGGGCCTCGGCGCGCCGGATCAGGCTGCCCTGCTCGCCGGGCTCGCGCGCGCGGAGCGCCGGCTGCTCGTCGGGCTGCTCGCGCCCGACGATCTCGCCGATGTCCTCGCCGCGCTCGAGCCGCCGGAGCGCGACGAGCTGTTCGCGCTGCTCGAGCCGGCGACGCGCCGCGAGGTCGCCGCGCTCCTCGCGTACGCGGAGGACGAGGCGGGCGGCCTGATGAGCCCGTGGTTCGCCCGGGTGCGCCCCGAGGCGACCGTCGACGAGGCGCTCGCGTACCTGCGCAAGCAGGCGCGTACGCACGTCGAGACCATCTACTACGGCTACGTGCTCGACGCCGAGCAGCGCCTCCTCGGCGTCGTCTCGCTCCGCCAGCTCATCTCCGCCCCCGCCGGCAAGCACGTCAGCGAGATCATGCACACCGACGTGATCACCGTCGCCGACGACATGGACCAGGAGGCGGTCGCACAGGTCTTCTCGCGGGCGGCGCTGATGGCGCTGCCGGTCGTCGACGCCGAGCGGCGGATGAAGGGCATCGTCACGGCCGACGACATCGTCGACGTCGTCGAGGAGGAGGCGACCGAGGACATCCACAAGCTCGGCGGCCTCTCCGCGCTCGACGCCCCGTACCTGCGCACGCCCTTCTTCCGGATGGTGCGCAAACGCGGCGTGTGGCTCTCGGCGCTCTTCCTGGGCGAGATGCTGACCGCCACCGCGATGGGCTTCTACGAGCGCGAGATCGCGCGCGCGGTGGTGCTCGCGCTCTTCGTGCCGCTCATCATCTCGAGCGGCGGCAACTCGGGCTCCCAGGCGACGACGCTCGTCATCCGCGCCATGGCGCTCGGCGAGCTCAAGCTCCGCGACTGGTGGCGTGTGGTCCGGCGCGAGCTCGCGTCGGGGCTGGTGCTAGGGGCCTTGCTCGGGACGATCGGCCTCGTCCGCATCCTGGTCTGGCAGGAGCTCTTCGGCACCTACGGGACGCACTCGCACCTGGTCGCGGCCGCCGTCGCCCTCAGCCTGGTGGGCGTGGTCACCTGGGGCACGCTCGCGGGATCGCTGCTGCCGTTCTTGCTCCGGAGGCTCGGGTTCGATCCGGCCAGCGCCTCGGCGCCGTTCGTGGCCACGCTCGTCGACGTCTCCGGGCTCGTCATCTACTTCAACGTCGCCGAGCTGGTGCTGCGCGGCGCGCTGCTTTGACTCGCGGCGCCGCCGCGCACGGCGGTGACGCGAGGCGCGGACGCGTGCCCTGGACCGCGCGGACCGCGGACGGCGCGCAGGTCCGGCTCGCTCGGGTCGCCCGGCCGCGGCTCACGACGGGCCCGGTCGGCGGAGCTCGGGCGCGCCCGAGGAACGAGCGACGCGCGGGCGGGCGCGTTCGGATTGCGCGGCCCCGCGGCGGCACCCGCGGTGCACCATGGACGTCGGGGCGATGCCCCGGGCGCGGGCCTCGAGGCTGACTCACCTCGGGACGCGAGCCGGCGCGCCCGCGCCGTCTCCCACTGGTGCGCGAGGGGGCGCGGGCGTCCCGCCGGCGCCGGTGGTCGCCTGGGCGCGATCACGCGCGGGACGCGTCGCCGAGCGGGCGTTCCAGGCCGGCTCGCTTGCTGCAGCGGGCGTGCGGCTTCGCGGGGCGGGCGCTCGCGACGGTGCGGCCGGGGACCGGGCGCTCGCGGCGCCGCGCGGCGCTGCTGGCGGGCCCGACCCAGGGGGACCCGGCCGACCGCCGGGCTTTTGCCCCGTTCGCTCGAGCGCGCCTACGCTTGCTCCCGAACCCAAGGCGGCGCGGGGAGCGAGAGGGCACATCGAAACGGACACCGAGGTCGGATTGCCGTCGAGCCCGCGCCGCGCCCGGCCGTGGGGTCGCTTCGGCGTCGTGGTCGCGGTGCCCGTGATCTGCGGCGTCGCCGGCCCGGCGCCGGAGCGCAGCGCCGACGCCGCTGCCCGCGCCGCGGAGGCGGCCGACGGGAGTGCCGCGCCCGCGCTCCCCGAGCGCGCTGAGCCCGCGCTGCCGCTCGCCGCCGCGACGGCGCCGGTCGCGCCCGAGGGCGCCGACGCCGAGCCGGCGGAGATCGCCGATGCGTGCCCTGCCACGCCGATGTCGCCGGTCGAGCTCGCCGAGGCGCTCCGCGCCGGTCACCTGCTGCGCTTCGGCTTCGCGCCCAACGACGACCGCTGGGCCTGCGCCTGGGCGCAGTGCGCGTTCGAGCAAGCGCGAGGCGACGCCATCTACGCCAACAACATCGGCCACGTCACCGCGCGCAGCCCCGGCGGCAAGGTCTGCAGGCGCGTCCTGCGCGATCGCGTCGCCAAGAACCCCGACCGATGGGAGCTGCGCGACGTGTGGTTCCGCACCTTCGACACCCCGGCCGAGGGCGCGGCCGCTTACTGGAGCCTCCTGGTCGACGGGTACTACTCGGTCCTGCTCCGGTGCGATCGGGCCGACCCGCGCGGCGCCGCGAGCCGCCTCGCCGAGCTCGGCTACTTCACCGGCCCGGAGGCGCCGTACGTCGACGGCATGGCGCACCTGTTCGTCCACGCGCGCGGGGTGATCATCCCCAAGCTCCAGGCCGCCGCGCGCCCGCCCGATCCCGACGCGGCCGCCGGAGCCGGCGCGCGGGCGCGCCGCACGACCTCGGGCGGCGCGCCGTGACCCTGCGGACGTCCCCTGCTCCACGCCTCGGGCGTATGCGACGGCGCGTCCGCTCGTCGTTCGCGGGTGCGCTCGCGGCCTCGTGTCTCCTCACCGCGGGCGCGAGCGCCCAGCAGCCGACCGATGCTCGGCCGGCGGAGGCGAGCCGCGCCGCCGAGCTCGGCGATGCCGAGGTGAGCCGACGAATCGCGCTCCTGCAGGAGCGCCTCGACCGCGGCACGCCCGCAGCGAACCGATGGTGGTACGGCTGGTACGGCGCCTACGGCGCGCTCGCGATCGGCCAGGCCGCGGTCGCGATCGCCGTCGACGATCCGGGCACGCGCGCCGACATGGCGGTGGGCGCGGTCACCTCCGCCGTCGGCCTCTTGCCTCTCGGGCTCTTCCCTTTCGAGCCGCGTCACGCCGCCGCCGATCTCCGCGGCGCGCCCGCGCGGACCGCCGCCGAACGGCGCGCCAAGCTCGCGCTCGGCGAGCGCCTCCTCTCCGCCAGCGCCGACATCGAGAGCTTCGGCCAGTCGTGGATCGCGCACGCGCTCGGCGCCAGCGTGTCGCTGGCGAGCGGGCTCGTGCTCGCGCTCGCCTACGATCGCGTCACCTCCGGGATCGTCAACGGCGTCGGCGGGATCGCGGTCGGCGAGCTCCAGATCTTCACGCAGCCGACCGGCGCGATCGACGACTGGAGGAGCTACCGGCGCGCGATCGGCCGGCCGGCGCCCGATGCGCAGCTCGAGCCCGTCCGCTGGCGGATCGCGCCGTATCCGGGCGGGATCGCGCTCGTCGGGCGGCTGTAGCCGCAGAGCCGCGAGTCGGAGCCGCGAGTCGGCGAGCTCCGCTCGGCGCGTGACGTCCTCTCCAGCCTCCGCCTTCGGCTTCGGGCGTCGCTTCGCGCCGGGTCGGCGCAATCGAGAAGCTTCGGCGCTGTCCTCCGGCGGGAGTCGAGTACACTCCACGCCCATGCCCACGAAGAAGCGTGCCCCGTCCCGCAAGCCTACGAAGCCGACCTCGGCGTCGCGCAAGCCCGCCGCGGCCGCTCGCTCCGGCGCCAAGGCCCGAGGCGCGGCCGCGACGGCGCGCAAGCCGGCGAAGGCCGGCGCCACGAAGGGCGCGGCGAAGACGGCGGCGAAGCCCGCCAAGGCCGGCGCCTCGAAGGTCACCCGCAGCGCGGCCAAGAGGCCCCTGACCAAGCCGGCCAAGCCGGCCAAGGCGGCGGCCAAGCCGGCCAAGGCGGCGGCCAAGCCGGCCAAGGCGGCGAGCCGATCACCGAACGCCTCGGTGCAGCGCCGCGATCACGCCGGCCACCTCGATCCGAAGTACGCCGCCGATCTGCGCGCGCTCGGGCGCGCCGGTTCGGAGGACAGAGAGGGTCGCGGCTTCGTCGCGAAGACGCACAGCACCGACGCGCTCGCCGAGAACCTCGGCGAGATGTTCGTCGAGACGGTGACCACCGGCGAGTACGACGCCGAAGAGGTCCTCGGCCAGGACGTCCCAGAAGACGCGGGCGGCCCGTTCATCATCACCCGCGTGAAGACGGAGCTCGCCCCGGGCACCGACAAGTCGAACCCGCGCGGCGCGAAGCGCGAGCCGTTCCCGACCAGCTGACGCGGGCGGCGGTCCCCGGGGACGACGACCCGAAATCTCGGCCCGGAGAGCCTCGGCGCAGCGCCCCGGAGCCCGACCCCAGAGCGCCGCACGTGCGCTCGACCAGGTTGCCGCGGCGACAGGCTTGCAGAGCGCGGTTCGGGCGGCTAGCTTCGCGCGACTTTGCGACCGCCCCTCGGGGCGGGAGCTCGTCCCCATCGTCTAGTCCGGCCCAGGACACGGCCCTTTCAAGGCTGTAACGCGGGTT
This sequence comes from uncultured Polyangiaceae bacterium, assembly GCA_964372055.1. Taxonomy (GTDB): domain Bacteria; phylum Myxococcota_A; class Polyangia; order Polyangiales; family Polyangiaceae; genus CAYJPW01. The sequence goes on along the minus strand of CAYJPW010000077.1, from coordinate 9,495 downwards.
CGAATCCCGCTGGGGACGCCGCTTTCCAAGTGGCGAAGCAACGCAGGTCTCCGCGCCATCACACCGGTTTGGACCTCGAGCCCACGGCTTCCGGAGACGCGGGCGCCCAGCTTCGCGTTCACGCGCTCGGCGCCGAAGACGTTCATCGTCCTCGTGCCCGCAGTGACCGTCATGCTCTGGGTCGTGCCCCTCGGGACGAGAAGCTCGTTGCCCGCGTGAAGCTCGGCCTGCTCTCGCTCACCGTCGAGCTCCGGCCTCGCTGCGCTCGACGAGCTTCGAGAGGATCCGCTCGCAGGCCCGATCGGTGCAGCGCGTGATCTGCATTCGACCGTCCTCGATGACCGCTCGCAGCTTGTGGACGCTCAGCACCTCGCCGTCGAGGACCAACGCCGCCTTACCGCCCACGTGATCGCGCGTGAAGTCGGCGAGCGTCCTCACGTGCCGGTCGGCGAGGGCCACTTGGACGAGAAGCCGCCCATCTTCTTGTGCCGTGGCAGCGGGCGCGGCTCCGAGGACGAGGGGCACGAAGCCCGTCGTCTCGACGGTGACGTCGCGCCTCGGCTCGTTCGAGCTCGGGTCGGCTCGTCGCGGGTCGTAGAGGAGGTGTCGCTGGTTGGGGGCAGCCTCCGGCCTCGGGGCGTCGGTGGTCTCCGAGATCACGGCGTAGAGCCCATCGGCGAGGCGTGCGCTCGGCGCCGATGCTTCGGACGGCACCCTCTTCGGGGCGGAGCATGCGCTCGGCAGCGAGCCGAGGAGAAGCAGCGCCAGGGCGATTTCTCTTCCCATCGGGCGCCGAACTTCACCACCGCGGCTCGACCTGTCAACTCGCCTCGGCCGAGCGCGCCGAATCGCGCGTGCGCCCGCCCCGCCGCAAGTAGCCGTTTCGATCGAACCACTCGAGCGCGTCGCGCAGGGCGACGTCGATCGGCGTCTGGGGCATCCCGAGATCGCGCACGGCCTTGCTCGCATCGGCGGCGAGCCCGAGCCTCGCGATCCGCACGGCCGCGGGCGTCACCAGCGGCGGGCGGCGCGTCGCGTCGGCGACGAGCTCCGCGCCGAGCGCGAACGCCGAGGCCACGGCGTAGGGCACCTCGATCACCGGGCGCGACTCGCCGAGGACGCGGAGCGCACGGCGGGCGAGCTCGGCGGCCGTGAGGTTCTCGTGCCCGAGCAGGTAGCTCTCGCCGGTGCGGCCTCTCTCGGCGGCGAGCACGTGCGCGCGCGCCATGTCGGCGACGTGCGCGAAGCTCGTCGAGGTGGGGACGACGAAGAGCACCGGCATCGAGAGGCACGCGCACAGGAGGCGGCCCGTCGGCGTCGGCCCGACGTCGCCCGGGCCGATGGGCCCGCACGGCGCGACGATGACCACATCCTGTCCGGAGCGCGCCGCCTCGAGCGCGACCCAGTGGGCCTCGTTCTTGGTGCGCGCGTAGAGGTCGCCCGTCGGTCCGAGCGCGAACGGGCTCTCTTCCGCCGCGAGGCGGCCGGGCCCCTGCCCTCCGAACCGCGCGATGGAGCTCGTGTGCACGACGCGACGCACCCCCGCGGCGCGCGCCGCCTCGAGCACGACGCGCGTCCCGCCGACGTTGACGCGCCGCATGCGCTCGGGCTCCGTCGTCCACAAGGCGTAGACGGCGGCGAGGTGGAAGACCACCTCCACCCCGCGCATCGCGCCGTCCACGGACGCGCGATCGGTGACGTCGCCGCGCACGATCTCGAGGTCGGCGCCGGCGAGGTTCCGGAGATCGTCGGTGGGCAGGACGAAGGCGCGCACGTCGTGGCCCGCCTCGAGCGCGGCGCGCGCGACGTGCGAGCCGATGAACCCCGCGGCGCCGGTGACGAGCGCTCTCCCCCGACCGCGCATGCCGCTCAGGGCGCCTCGAGCGCGAACCACAAGACAAACGTCGCGCGCCTGCGGACGCGGAGCCACGCCTGACCGAGGTAGAGCCCGGGCCGAAGCTCGCGGATCTCGTCCTCGATGGCGCGGATGAAGAAGGGGTTGTCGGCGTGGTCGTAGTCGAGCCGCACCGCCTCGCGCCCGTCGTCGAGCGACGCGCCGACCGAGGTCGTGAACCGGAACAGCATGAGGCGATCCGAGACCACGCGGTTCTTCCCCTCGCCACGACCTTCGGCGACGGGCCAGAAGCTCTTGCCGCGCCACGGGAAGCGCCGCGTTCGGGCCCAGGCGCGGGGGAGCGCGGTCACGCGATCGGGCAGCGCGGGGACGGCGAGCATGCGGCCGCGCAGGTCGCCGTGGATGGCCTCGATGCGTGGAAGCCCCGCGCGGGCGTAGAGCGCCGCGAGCTCGGCGTGCTCGAGGTCGAGCAGGTCGTCGAGCCGCCGCACGACGGCGCTCCCGGCTGCAGAGCCTCCGTCTCGCCCGGGTTCGGAGATCGTGCCGGCCATCGTCGTCATCAGGTCCTCCCTCACTGACATACGGTTCCGTATGTGGGCTCTACTTTTCACATACGATCGCGTATGTCAAGCTGGGCCGTCCCCGAATGCCCCGCAAGCCCAAGACCCCGAAGGCACGGCCGCCGAAGCGGCGCGCCGAGACCATGCAGGAGACGCGCGAGGCGCTGCTCGCCGCGGGGGCCGAGCTCTTCGCCGAGCAGGGCCTCGACGGACCGAGCCTCGACGCGATCTGCGAGCGGGCCGGCTACACGCGCGGCGCCTTCTACGTGCATTTCGCCGACCGCGACGCCTTCCTCGCGGCGGTGATGGAGCGGATCGGCATGCCCTTCCTGGACGCGGTGCTCGGCGCCACGGGCGACGCATCGCTCTCCTTGCGAGAGGCCGCCGAACGGTTCCTCGGCGCGGTGGCGACCGGCGCCTACCCCCTCACGCGCGACGCCATCCGCCCGAGCCAGCTCATCGACGCGTGCACGCGCTCGCCCGAGGTGCGCGATCGCTACGTCGGGCTCATCGAGGAGGCGATCGCCAGGCTCGCGTCGATCATCGAGCGCGGTCAGGCGGCGGGCGAGGTGCGGCGCGACGCGGCGCCGAGGGAGATCGCGACGCTCCTGCTCGCCGCGATCGTGGGCGCCCAGACGATGCTCGTCGACCTGCGCTTCCCGTTCGACGTGCGCTCCGCCGCGCTCGCCGCGCGCACCATGTTGGCGCCGCCAGGCGCGCGCCGATGACGGCGTCCCTCTCGTCACCGCAGAGAAGCGTCGGTCCCGCCGATCCCCGGCGGACGGACGGGTTGTGCTTCTCGGGCGGGCTGAGCCCGAGCGATCCCCGCGCGTCGGGCCAGGCCCTCGGGCCGGGCGTCTTCGTCCGTCATTTGAACGACTTGGCGGCCTCGCCAAAAATCGTCATCCGACCTGTCGATCCCGCCCGCGCTCGTTCGACGTGTGAAGGTAGAGGGAGGGGCACGGTCGAACAGCCGTCCCGGACCCCCGTTCGAACGGACAACCACGAGGAGAGACGACGATGCGATTCATGGTGCTGGTCAAGGCGACCAAGGCCTCCGAGGCGGGCGCGATGCCGGACGAGAAGATCCTCACCGAGATGGGGAAATTCAACGAGGAGCTGGTGAAGGCCGGCGTCCTGCTCGCGGGAGAGGGGCTCCACCCGAGCTCGAAGGGCGCGCGCATCCGGTTCTCCGGGGCGAAGCGGACGGTGATCGACGGGCCCTTCACCGAGGCGAAGGAGCTCATCGCCGGCTTCTGGATCATCCAGGTGAAGTCGAAGGAAGAGGCCATCGAGTGGATGAAGCGGTGCCCGAACCCCCACCCCGAGGACTGCGAGATCGAGATCCGCCAGGTGTTCGAGGCCGCCGACTTCGGTCCCGAGCTCACGCCCGAGGCCCGGGAGGCCGAAGAGCGCATGCGCGCGCAGCTCGCCGGAAAGGCCTGAGGGAGGGGCGGCGCTTCCGCTTGCGCCGGCGGAGCAAGATGCTCTGATCGGCGGCCGTGGCGGCCTCCGATGCCCATCGCGCGATCGAAGCGGTCTTCCGGATCGAGTCGCCGAGGCTCATCGCCGGCCTGGCGCGCATCGTGCGCGACGTGGGGATCGCCGAGGAGCTCGCGCAGGACGCGCTCGTCGCGGCGCTGGAGCAGTGGCCCGCGTCGGGCGTCCCGGACAAGCCGGGGGCCTGGCTCATGGGCACGGCGAAGCACCGCGCCATCGATCGCCTGCGCCGGAGCAAGCGCCTCGAGCGGAAGCACGAGGAGCTGGGCCACGCGATCGAAGCCCGGCATCGGACCGAGGCGCCGGATCTCGAAGCCGCCATCGACGACGACATCGGCGACGATCTCCTGCGCCTCGTGTTCACCGCCTGTCATCCGGTCCTCGCCCCCGAGGTGCGCGTCGCGCTCACGCTCCGGCTCCTCGGGGGGCTGACCACCGACGAGATCGCGCGGGCGTTCCTGGTCCCGGAGCCGACGGTCGCCCAGCGCATCGTCCGGGCCAAGAGGGCGCTCGCCGACGCCCGCGTGCCGTTCGAGCTGCCGCGCGGTCCCGAGCGCGCCGAGCGGCTCTCGTCGGTCCTCGAGGTCCTCTACCTCGTCTTCAACGAGGGCTACTCGGCGACCGCCGGCGACGACTGGGTGCGGCCGGCGCTCTGCGAGGACGCGATCCGGCTCGGCCGCGTGCTGGCGGAGCTCGTCCCGAACGAGCCCGAAGCCCACGGGCTCGTCGCGCTCATGGAGATCCAGGCCTCGCGCCTCCGGGCGCGGATCGGTCCCTCGGGAGAGCCCGTCCTGCTCTTCGACCAGAACCGGGCGCTCTGGGATCGGCTCCTCATCCACCGCGGTCTGGCGGCGCTCGACCGCGCCGACGCGCTCGGCGGCGCGCGCGGCCCATACGCGGTGCAGGCGGCGATCGCGGCCTGCCACGCGCGCGCCCTCACCGCGTCGGAGACCGACTGGCCCCGCATCGCGGCGCTCTATGCGAGCCTCGCGCAGATCGCCCCCTCCCCGGTGGTCGAGCTGAACCGCGCGGTCGCGGTCGCGCGGGCGGATGGGCCACTGGCCGGCCTCGCCATCCTCGACGCGCTCGCCTCGGAGCCGACGCTCGCGCGGTATCACCTCCTGCCGAGCGTGCGCGCCGACCTGCTCGTGAAGGTCGATCGCCTCGACGAGGCGCGCGCGGAGCTCGAGCGCGCGGCGTCGCTCACCCGGAACGCGCGCGAGCGCGACCTGCTCCTCGAGCGCGCCGCCGCCTGCGCGCGTGGGTCGGCGCCGACGCGCTGACCCCTGTCTCGACGCGACCACGACGCTCTGCGTCAAAGCCAAAACCCCCGGTTGTCCCTGGCCTTCCGCGCCGGCCTTCGCGTAGCCTTGAGGGCGGTGCTCCCCGAATTCAGCGAGCCGACCGACAGGTTCGTGATCGAGGCCCGCGTCGGCGGCGGCGGGATGGGGGACATCTTCAAGGGGACCGATCGGCAGACCGGCGCCGAGGTCGCGATCAAGCTGCTGCGTAACACCGCGACCCCCCACGAGAAGGCGCGGTTCGGCAGGGAGATCGCCATCCTGGCCGATCTGCGCCACCCCAACATCGTCCAGTACGTGGCGCACGGCACCTGGCACGACGGCCGCCTCTTCTTCGCGATGGAGTGGCTGGACGGCGAGGACCTCGGCCAGCGCCAGCGCCGCGCGCCGCTCGGGATGCGCGACGCCGTGGAGATCGTGCGCCGCTCGGCGGCGGCGATGGCGGCGATCCACGCGCGCGGGGTCATCCACCGGGATCTCAAGCTGTCGAACATCTTCCTCGTCCGCGGCAAGGGCACCGCCATCAAGCTCATCGACTTCGGCGTGGTGAAGCCCGCCGTGCCGGACGAGTACCCGACCGAGCGCGGCGCCATCATCGGCACGCCGCACTTCATGGCGCCCGAGCAGGCGCGCGGCGAGCCCATCGACGCGCGCGCCGACGTCTACTCGCTGGGGTCCGTGCTCTTCCGCCTGGTGACGGGGCGCAACGTGTTCGAGACCGAGCACGTCATCGCGCTCCTCGGCCGCCTCGTCCTCGAGGACCCGCCCAACCCGATGAGCGTGCGCTTCGACGTGCCCGAGGCGCTGGACCAGGTGATCCTCCGCTCGCTGGCGCGCAACAAGGAGGCGCGCTTCGAGAACGGCGGCGAGCTGGCGCGGGCGCTGGCGCGCGTGGGCGCCCTCACCAACGATCCGCCGGCCACCGACCGCTCCGCGTCGGCGATCCGGAAGGCGGTGCCCGACTCGAAGCGCATCACCATCACCAGCACCGGCGCCGAGCCGAGGCCGGTGCGGCCGGGGTCGAGCGAGCGCCGGGTGGTCGCGGTGGTCATCTACGATCTCGGCGGCGCCGGGGCGCCCCCGGGCGAGGCGCCGGTGCTCTCCGCCGAGGTCGACGCGGCGCTCCGTGACGTGCTCGGCGAGGACACGCGCCTCGAGCCGCTCCTCGGCGGGCAGATGGTCGCTGTCTTGGGCGTCGAGCGCTCCAAGGGCGACGAGGCGCTCCGGGCCGCGCGCGCCGCGCTCACCGTGGCGCAGTCGATCCCCACCGCCCGCGTGGCGGTCGCCGTCGGGCACGCCATCCGCGGGCGCGCCAACCTCGCCGGCGAGGCGCTCGAGCGCGCCGCCGCCCAGCTCGAGACGGCCGTGCCGGGAGCCGTCCGGGTCGACGCCTACGCCGTCGCCGCGCTCGAGGGCCGCTTCGTCTTCCAGGAGGACCAGCGCGGCGGCGTCCTGGTGCGCGAGGACTCGAGCGGCTTCGGGGCGCGCCAGCTCCTCGGCCGGCCCACGCCCACCGTCGGCCGCGAGAAGGAGATCGCGCTCCTGCAGGGCATCTACGGCGAGCTCATCGAGGAGTCGACGCCGCGCGCGGCCCTGGTGACGGGGCCCGCCGGCATCGGCAAGAGCCGCGTCCGCTCCGAGCTGATGCAGCGGCTCGAGGTGGCCCCGGCGCCGCCCGACATGCTCGTCTGCCGCGGCGACCCGATGAGCCGCCAGTCGAGCCTCTCGGCGCTCGGCCGCACGCTCCGCGCCCTCATGGGGATCCAGGACGGCGAGCCGCCGGCCGAGCAGGTCCAGAAGGTCCGGATGCACGTCTCGTCGCGGCTGCCGCGCACGCTCCGCTTCCTGGCCGCGTTCCTCGGCGAGCTCATCGGCGTCCCCTTCCCCGACGAGGCCGACGAGCCCCTGCGCGCGGCGCGCGGGAGCGCGCAGCTGATGTCGTCGCGCCTGCGGATGGCGCTCGAGGCGTACATCCGCGCCCAGGCCGAGATCCACCCCCAGGTGCTCATCCTCGAGGACATGCACTGGGCCGACGACACCACGCTCGATCTCGTCGACTGGCTGCTCGGCTGCCCCGATCTGCGCTTCTGCGTGTTCGCCTTCGCCCGCCCCGAGATCACCTCGCGGCTGCCGGCGCTCTGGGACCGGCGCAACGTGACTCGGCTGACGCTGTCGCCGCTCTCGCCGCTCGCCGCCGATCGCCTGGTCACCGCGGCGCTGCCCGACGCCGACGCGACGACGCGCGCGCAGATCGTGAAGCGCGCCGGCGGCAACGCGCTCTTCCTCGAGGAGCTGGTGCGCTGCGCCGCCGAGGGCCGCGACGAGCTGCCGCTCACGGTGCAGGCGCTGGTGCAGACGCGCCTCGACCGCATGTCCTCCACCGTGCGCGAGGTGCTGCGCGCCGCCGCGGTGTTCGGGCAGTCGTTCTGGGCGGGAGGCATCGCCGCGCTGCTCGAGCGCCCCGTCGACGCCGAGCTCGCCGAGCTGATGTCGACCGAGATCATCACCCGCCAGCAGGAGTCGCGCATCGTCGGCCACGACGAGTGGATGTTCCGCCAGGCGCTGGTGCGCGACGCCGCCTACGCGTCGATCCTCGAGGAGGACCGCGCCGAGCTCCACCTCGCGGCGGGCGCGTGGCTCGAGTCGGTGGGCGACGTCGACGCCGGCCTCATCGCGCGGCACGCCGACGCCGGCGGCGATCTCCCCCGCGCCGCGCAGCTCTACGCGCGCGCCACGCGCCAGGCGTACACGAACGGAGCGCAGCTCGAGACCGCCCTCGAGCTGGCGATGCGCGGGCTCGCCTGCGGCGCGAGCGGCGGCGTGCGGGCCCAGCTGCTCCTCGCCAAGGCGCAGGTCTGCAACTTCATGGGCCGGCTCGGCGAGGGCATCGAGGCCGCCGAGGAGGCCGGGGCGCTCGCGCCCGCCGGCTCCGACATGTGGGGCGAGGCCCAGCGCCTCGCGGCGGCGGCGCTGATCGAGACGGGCCAGAGCGCGCAGGGCGACGCGCGGGCCGCGTGGGCGCTCGGGCCCCAGTTCTCGGGCCTCTCGCCGGGCATGCGCGCGACCTTGCTCGCGGTGCGGGTGCGCGGGCTCGTCGATCTCAACGAGCCGGCCAAGGCGCTCGAGATCGCCGACGAGGCCATGGCCGCCGCGACGGCCAGCGGCTCGCACGACGCCCTCGTCCGGGCGCTCGACGCCCGTGCCTTCGCCCTGATGCACGTGGGCGATCTCTCGGATTCGGTCGCCGCCGGGCGCGGGCTGATCGAAGCCGCCGAGGAGGCGGGCGAGATCATCATGGCGACGCGCGGGCGCATGAACACCGCGTCGGTGCTCAACCACCTCGGCATGTTCGAGGAGGCTCAGCAGCTCCTCGAGCGCGGCCTCGTGGACGCGCGCACCCGCCGGATGCGCATCCTCGAGGGCTTCTTCCTCCACAACCTCGGGATGTCCTACGCCCGCCTCGGCAACCTCGACGTGGGCATCGATCACCAGCGCCAGGCGGCGCGGATCGCCGACGAGTGCAACGCGGCGCGGCTCAAGATCTTCACCAAGGTCTACGAGGCCAACATGCTGGTCTGGCGCGGCGCTCCGGGCGATCTCGGGGCCGCGCTGACCCTCGCCCGCCACCTCGTCGAGGAGACGCGGTCGCAGCCGGCGCTGCAGATCAGCGCGAGCTTCGCCCTGGCGCGCGTGCAGCTCGCGCGCCGGGCGCTCGAGGCCGCGCTCGAGGCGGCGCGCGACTGCAACTCCCGCCTCGCCAGCGGCCCCGTCGAGGAGTGGGAGGAGTTCATCCGCCTCACGCTCATCGAGGCGCTCCTCGTCGCCGGCGAGCACGAGGAGGCCGACGCGGTCCTCGACGTCGCGTTCAGGATCCTCGTCGAGCGGGCGCGCACCATCCGCCGCAGCGACCACCGTCACGCGTTCCTGCATCGCAACGAGGAGGTCCACCGCATCCTCGAGCTGGCCCAGACGCGCCTCGGGCGGACGATGCCCCAGATCTCGGACCGGCCCTCGTCGGGCGGCGGCTCCGGCCCCGGCCGCTGACGGCGGCGCCGTCTCGCGGCGAGTGCATCGAACCGGGGGCGCGCACGTCCCACGGAAGCCACACTCCGTCGAGCACCGGCCGTCGCCGGTCACGGCAACCCCTCCCGTCGGGTCGCCGCAACGCCAAACCACCGCCGCCCGGCCGCTCGCCGGGTCTTGGAGCGGAGCCTCTCATGTTCGGGCAATTGACCCGACCGAAGCGAAGCGGAGGACGGGTGTCCGGGCGGCGAAGCCG
>CAYJPW010000076.1:0-47995 GCA_964372055.1 uncultured Polyangiaceae bacterium | reverse complement strand
CGGCGGGGCCGCGGGGCCGCGCCGTCGAGGCGCGGGCCGCGCCGGCCGGCTCGCCCCCGCGTACGCCGATCGCGCTCCCGCCCCCGCCCGCGCCGAGCATCTCGTGGGCGGCGGTGATCTTCGGCGCGCTCGGCGTGCTCGCCGGCGGCGCGCTGGCGCTGCTCTCGCCGTTCGCCGGCGTGCCTTACGCGGTGGTGGGCGCGCTCCTCCTGGCGCGCGAGGCGTACCGCCTCAAGGTCGTGACGCCGGCGCAGGTGCTCTCGGCGTCGTTCCACGCCTTGAGCCTCGGCCGGCTCGGCCAGGCCGAGGCGCTGCTCGACGCCGCGGAGCGCAGCGGCTCGGGCTGGGCGCTGCGGATCGCCGACATCCAGCGCGCGGTGATCCAGCTGCGCCGCGGCGATCTCGCCGCCGCACGCGCCCGCCTCGACGCGGCGATCGCGCGCCCGCTCGGGCGCCTCGCGCGCGCCAACGCGGCTTACCAGATCGAGGGCGCGCTCGCGCTGCGGGCGTTCGTGAGGGCGTCGCTGGGCGACGCCGACGGTGCCCGCGCCGACGCCGCGGCGGTCCGCGCCGGCCCGGCCCCCGCGGGCGAGGCGCTGGCGCGCGCCGCGCTCGCCGAGGCGATCCTGCTCGAGAACGCGGGCGACCGCGCGGGGCTGCGCGATCACCTGGCGCGACACAAGGGCCTCCTCCTCGAGAGCACCCACCCGCGCGAGCGCGCCATCGTGCGCGCCTACCAGCGCATGCTCAAGGTGACCGCGACGAGCGTGTACCGGGAAGGCGGCAAGCGCGACGACGCGGCGAGCGCGGAGCACGAGGAGCCGATGCTCGCCGACTGGGTCGCCAAGGTCGCGCCGGGCACCGCCCCCTTCGTCCGCGTCGTCAAGCAGCGGACCGGCGACACGCCCGACGAGGCGGTCCCCCGCCCCCACGCCGGCTCGGAGGGCGCACGCCGGGCCGTGCTCGCCGCCCGCGCCGAGGGCGCGCGCGCGATGCCGAAGAGCACCAGCGCCGGCGGCCGGGTGATCGCGATCGGCGGGGCTGCGGTCGGCCTCGCCGCGCTCGCCGCGCTCGCGGTCGCGCTGATCGGAGGGACCTCGGCGCCGGTCGCGCCGTCGGCGCCGCACGACTACGGCTGGGTCGGCGGCTACCTCGTCATGATCGCGGGCGGCGCGACGCTGTACGCGGCCTTCGGTCTGCGCCGGCGCGTGCGCCGCGGCGCGCGCCGAGCGGATCTCGCGAGGCTGGGCGAGGCGCGCGCCGCGCTCGGCCGCGGCGATCTCGAGGCCGCGGCGCGCGCGCTCGAGCCGCTGCGCGACGACGCGAGCGTCGCGGTCGCCGCGCAGGCCGATCTCCTCGCCTCGATCGTCGCCGAGCGCCGCGCGCGCTTCGACGAGATGCGCCGCTCGGCGGAGCGCGGCCTCGCCCGCATCGCCGAGGCCAAGCTCCGGGGCGGCCTCTGCGACGCGCTCCTGCCCGAGCTCGTCGCGCAGCGCGCCTTCGCGCTCGCGCTCGCCGATCGCGCCGACGAGGCCGAGGCGGAGCTCGCCTCGCTCTCGGGGAGCGCCTACCCCTACAAGGCGCGCGATCTCTTCCGCGTGCGCCTGGTCGAGCTGACGCGCGAGGGCCGCATCGACGTCGCCGCCGCGCTCGTCGACGGCGGCGCGCTCGATCTCCCGCTCGGCGTGCGCGACGAGCTGCTCGCGGACTTGGTCCGCGCCGTGGCCGCCCCCGGCAGCGCCGGGCTCGGCGAGCTCGCGCGCCTCAAGGACGAGCTCCGCCTCTCCCCGGAGAGCAAGGCGTGGATCGAGGCCGCCGCCCCCGGCCTCGTCGAGCGCTTCGGCCGCGCCACCGAGGCGGACGAGGCCTCGCTCGATCGCGTGTCGGAGCCGCCCGCCGGCGAGCGCGCCTCGGAGCCGCCCCCCGGCGAGCGCGCCTCGTCTCCCGTGGCGCCGCCACTCGCCGGCGAGAACGAGGAGGACGAGGCGCTCCAGGCCGAGCTCGAGGCCGACGCGGCGCTCGAGGCCGACATCGCCAGGCGCCGGCGCTGACGCTCACGGGCTCTCACCTCCGCCGTCGAGCTCGCGGCCGCGGCGAGCTCGCGACCCTTCGCCGGCGAGCCGCAGCCGGCTCCGCCGAGCTCGCGATCGCGCGCCGAGCCGAGGGCCGGGTGGATCATGCGACCCCCATCGCCGCGGCGCGCCCCCCCGCGTGCGGCGGGACACGCCCATGAACACGGGAGCTTGACGGAGGTCAGGCCGCTGGCCTACAGCGTGCACTCGTTCGGCGAGCTTGGGAGGGAACGCATGAAGTCCTTTGAATTCGCGCGGTTGTCCGCCCTTCTGGGAATTTTCCTCTGCGGCTGCGCCGAGCCGCCGCCGGTGCGCGCCCCCGCGATCGCCGATGCTCCTCCCAAGCAGGAGAAGGTCGACCGCGGTCCGCTCTCGTACGAGACCGAGATCGGCGGCCTGAACGAGGAGGCGATGGACTCGGCGATGAGCTCCCTGGCGCGGCCCATCCAGCGCTGCTTCGAGGAGGGCGCGTCGCGGCTCGATCCCCTCGGCGGTCACGTGAAGCTCTCGATCCGGGTCGACCGCGACGGCTCGACCAAGTGGGCCTACCTCAGCGAGTCGACGATCGGCGACCGAGAGACCGAGAAGTGCATGCTCGACGCCGTGCGCACGCGCACGTGGCCCCGCCCCGTGGGCGGCGAGGGCATGGCCGAGAAGTCGTTCGACATCGACGCGAGGACGCCGACCACCGAGCTCGATCACAAGAAGATCAACAAGGCGCTGGCGCAGGCGCGGTCCGACACCGCCAAGTGCCGCCGCGGCATCAGCGGCAGCTTCCTCGCCACCGCCTACGTGCGCCGCGACGGCCACGTCGTCTCGGCCGGCGTCGCCCCGCCGAGCGCGCGCGGCGAGGACGCCGCCGACTGCATCGTCGAGGCGCTGCTCAAGGTGCGCTTCAAGACGCACAACGGCGGCTACGCCAAGGTGAGCTTCGCGCTCTAGCGTCGCCTCTCGCGACGCGCGCTAGGAGAAGTCGGGATTGCAGGCGCCGGCCGCGATGTTCGCGCAGGTGCTGTCCTCGTAGCAGGACGCCTGCTCCTCGATCGCGTCGGCGTAGGCCTGGTCCGACGAGAGCTCCTCGCAGATGGCGACGCAGTCCGCTTCTGGCGGCGCCTCGGCCTGGCACTCGGCGTTCTTGGCGCATACGGCCTCGCAGCCCGGATCGCCGCCGCACCCAGGCAGCACCGCCAGCGCCAAGCACGTCCCGACGATCGCCAGCCGCCGCATCGTCGGGATGATACGCTCCTCCTCATCAGGGAGGTTCCCTTATGCGACTTCGCTTTTCGTGCGTGCTCCTCGCGGGGGCTCTGGCCGCTCCGCTCCTCGCGACCGCCGACGCCCAGGCCTGCGGGGGCTGCTTCCACCCGCCAACCGAGTCGACCGTGGTCACCGGCCACCGGATGGCCCTCGCCGTGTCCCCCGCTCGGACGGTGCTCTGGGACCAGATCGCCTACGCCGGCGATCCCGCCGACTTTGCCTGGGTGCTCCCGGTCAGGCCGGGCGCCTACATCGACGTCGGCAGCGACGCCTGGTTCGAGACCCTCGAGGCCGCGACGACGGTCCAGGTGCAGGCGCCCTTCATCGACTGCGGCGGGCCAGGCGGATGCCTGTTCGGGAGCGCGGACATGGCGTCGTCGTTGTCCGCCGAGGGCGCGGGCGGCGGCGTGCAGGTCGTCCATCGCGGCACGGTCGGGCCCTACGACACGGTGACGCTGTCGACCAGCACGCCCGGCGCACTGAACGACTGGCTCACGACCAACGGCTACGCCGTCGACGAGGGCACCCAACCCGTGATCGACGCCTACGTCGCCGAGGGGTTCGACTTCATCGCGCTTCGGCTCCAGCCCGGCCAGGGCGTGCGCGAGATGAAGCCCGTGAAGGTGGTGACGCCCGGCTCGGGCCCGGTGCTCCCGCTCCGCATGGTGGCCGCCGGCACCGGCGCGACCGTGGACATCGTCCTCTACGTCATCGGCGAGGGCCGGTGGGCGACGCAGAGCTTCCCCACCGCGGCGATGCCGCTCGACCTGCTCTCGTGGGACTTCGCCAGCAACGAATCGAACTACCCGGAGCTGCGCGCCGCGACGCTCGCCAAGACCGAGGGCCGCGGCTGGCTGACGGCCTACGCGCAGCACGGCGCGCTCTTCGGCTCGATCGGCGGCTCGAGCTTCTTCGGTCTACCGCAGCTCTTCCACGAGACGTACGCCGCCCAGGCCCTCTCGAACGGCGAGATCGCCACCGAGTGCGCGCTACCCGACGTCGGCGGCTCGAGCGCGAAGGTCGTCGATCCCTGCCCCGCCGGCGCTCCGCCCGACGATCCGGCGTGCACCACGGTCGGCGCCGGCGAGATCGACGCGCGGACGCTGCGCTGCGGCGACGTGGACGATCTCGCGGCCGCCCTCGTCGGCATGCACCCTGCCGACGTGTGGCTCACGCGCCTCGAGGCGAGCCTGCCGCGCGAGGCGCTCTCCACCGACCTCACGCTCGAAGCGGCCGCGCGCCAGGAGCCGGTCTCCAACCAGCTCGTCGCGCGCGTCAGCGTGAACGCCGAAGGGTACTGCGGATCGGCGACGGCGATCCTCGATCCGAACGACGAAACGCCCCGGAAGCGCGGGCTCGGGGTGCTCGCGCTCGGGGCGTTCGCGGCGGCCGCCGCCCTCGCGCGGCGCCTGGGGCGGGCGGCCTCGCGCCGCCGCCCCGCGCACGCGATCTCGGGTTAGCGGCTCACTTCGCGATCGCGGCCGATCCGCCGCCGCCCCCGAGGGCGCCGGCCCGCCGCGCCAGGTCCACGAGCTCCTGCTGGTCCTGCTGGTCCTTGGCCGCGGCGCGCGCGATGCGCTCCACGTCCGCCATGCGCCAGCCGCGCGCGTGCGGGCTCTGCCGCAGGATCTCGCCGAAGCCCACGACCGCCGAGGCGAAGCGCAGGTCGGCGGGGGCGGCCTCGAACGACGCGGCGATCGCCGCCGGATCCATCTTGAAGACGCTCTCCTCGGCCTGATCGGAGCCGAGCGGCGGCTTGTGGCGCATGCGCACGATCACCGGCGAGGCCTTGGTGGACGCGAGCACCACGTCGTAGATCGCGGTGACGCTGTGCCCCGCGCCGATCTCGCCGGCGTCGACTTTGTCGTTGCGGAAGTCCTTGTCGGCGATGTCGCGGTTCTCGTACCCGATGAGCCGGTACTCCTTCACCACCTCGGGATCCATCTCGACCTGGATCTTCACGTCCTTGGCGATGACCTGGAGCATGCCGCCGACGTTCTGCGAGAAGACCTTACGCGCCTCCGTCTCGCTGTCGATGTACGAGTAGTTGCCGTCGCCCTTGTCGGCGAGCTGCTCCATCATCGTGTCCTTGTAGTTGCCGTTGCCGAAGCCCACGGTGGACAGGGTGATGCCGCGGTCCTTGTACTGGGCGATGCGCTTCAGGATCTCCTGGTGCGAGGTCGCGCCCACGTTGGCGTCGCCGTCGGAGAGGACGACGACGCGGTTGACGTGACCTTTCACCAGGGTGCGCTCGGCGAGCGCGTACGCGAGATCGAGGCCGCTCGCCATCGCCGTGGAGCCGCCCGCGCTCAGGTCCTCGATCGCCGCGAGGATCCTGGGGCGCTCGGCGATGCCCGTCGGGGGCAGCACCTCGCGGACGCTCCCGGCGTAGGTGCAGAGCGCGACCGTGTCGCCCTGCTTGAGCGATCCGGTGAGGAGCTTGAGGCTCTTCTTCACGAGGCCGATCTTGTCGGCCGACTGCATCGAGCCCGAGGTGTCGACGAGGTAGACGAGGTGGACCGGGGTGCGGTCCTGCGCGTCGACGCGCTTGCCCTGCACGCCGACGCGGAGCAGGTGGTGGCCCGGGGTGAAGGGCGAGGGCGCCGCGGCGAGGTGGACGGCGAAGGGGCCGCTCTTCGGCGAGGGGTAGCCGTAGTCGAAGGCGTTGAGCATCTCCTCGACGCGGACGGCGGCGAACGGCGGGAGCGCGCCCTCCATGATCTTGCGCCGCGCGATGGCGTACGAGGCGGTGTCGACGTCGATCGCGAACGTCGAGAGGCGGTCCTTCTTCGGATCGACCACCGGGTTCACGCCGTAGTCCTTGTACTCCTCGCTGCCCTTGGGCTCGGCCGGCGCGGCCGCGACCGGCGCCGGCGGGGGCGCGCCGGGGTACTGCGGCGCCGCGTAGCTCGGCTGCATCGGCCCCCTCGCCGTCGTGGCATCCGCCATCGGGGACATCGGGGCGCTGGTGGCGCCGCAGCCGGCGAGGACGGCGGACAAGAGGAGCGAGACGAGAGCGGAGCGAGACCGGGTGCGCATGCGAGCCTCCATCAGGATGGCTGCATGAACGGGCCCGGCGGCGCGGCCTTACACCTCGTCGCCCGCACCGCGCCGGCGCCTCGGGCGCCTCGCTCGCCGCCTGCCGATCGCCCCGCTCAGACGTCGTCGACCGCGCGCACCGTCTCGGCGATGTCGCGCTCGGGCTCGTAGCCGATCTCGCGGGCGCGGCGGTCGTCGACCATGCAGACGAACCGGATGTGGTCGAGCTCGGGCGCGGGGAACGAGGTCGCGCGGTAGCGCCAGAGGCGCTGGATCACGTTCTTGGCGAGGAAATGCGGGATGGCGACGCGCGTGCGCCCCGTCATCTCGATGAGGCGCGAGAGCGGCAGCGGCGGCGGGCCGGCGAGGTTGTAGATGCCGCGGACCCCGGGCCGGAGCGCGAGCAGGATCGCGTTCACCACGTCGTCCTGGTGGACCGCCTGGACCATCGGGTCGAAGCCCATGAGCGTGGGGATGACGTTGAGGCGGAGGTAGTTCGAAGGCGCGTTCTTCACCGAGCCGAGGATGTGGACCGGGCGCAGGATGACCGTCTCGGTCTCGGGGCGCTTCCAGAAGAAGGACTGGGCGAGCATGTCGACCTCGATGAGGTCGCGGATCTCGCTGAACTCGGCGCCGCCGAGGAGCGGCGCGTCCTCGGCGAGGAACTGCGGGTTGTCCGGGCGCGGGCCGTAGACGTTGGCGCTCGAGAGCACGATCATCTTGGGGACGTCGTACTGGGCGACGTACTCGAGCAGCCGCTGGAATCCGGCGACGTTCCAGCTGTGGTGCTCGGCCTGGCTGGCGCGCGGGTCGTGCATGATCCCGAGGTGCACCACCGCCGCGAGGCGCTCCTGGCGGAAGACGTCCTGCGTCTTCTTGCGGCGGATGTCGATCTGGTGGTGCTCGATGTCCTTGGGGCGGCCGACGAAGTCCCGGCGATCGATGCCGATGACGCGCAGCTCGCGGTGGAGGCGCCGCGCCAGCCGGCGCCCGAGGCGACCGCAGATGCCGGTGACCAACACCGTGCGGGCGGTCTGCGTCGAGGAGGAGGGCGGGATGCTGCGCCGCTTCGGTCGGGGCTCGTCGTCCGGCTTCGTCGGCGCGGTCATCGAGCGGGCCCCCGGAGCGCATGACGAGTGGACGGCGCGGAGCTCACGCGCCCCACAGTGGCGTGACGGGCCGACGCGTCAAGCATGATGTCGCCTCACCATCCCCGCCCGCATCCGGCGCGCCGCTCCGGCATGAAGGCGGGCGGCTTGACGTCGACGACCGGGCGCGGCGTCTCGGGCGCGCAGCGGACGCGGCGGAACACCGCCGGCTCGTTGACCGCGCGCCCGCCGTCGTTGTTGACCGACTGAAACTCGTGCAAGGCCTGGTCGATCTGGCCCGAGTAGTGGTCGAGGTTGTAGCCGCCGGTCATGCCGCCGCAGGCCGCCTCCTGCCAGCGCCACGAGGTCGCGTCGAAGCGGAGCCGCCCGCCGGCCTCGGCCTTCCCGACCGCCGTCTGGAACACGACCGCGTCGCGCTGGCCTGGCCGGCACGGCGGCGGGCGGATGTCGCCCGGCCCGCCGTAGTAGAAGTGGACCAGCATGCTCCCCTCGAGGCGCTCGGATCCGGGCGCGGCGCGCCGGATGTCGAGCGTCACGTGGTACCACTCGGGCGGGCTGTAGTCGGCCTCGTAGCGGATCGCCATCCACGTGCCCTCGACGTCGTCGGGGCACTCGGCGGGCGGCGGCAGGCGGGCGCGCTGCTCCTCGATCGTCGCCGCGCCCGTGGCCGGCGCGAGCATGGCCGCGGTCAATCCCGCGGCGAGGATCGCGTAGAGGAGCCGCCTGCGGCGGGGACGCATGGCGGGGAGAGCAACGGGACCGGAGCCGCGTGTCAAGGGCGTGCTTGGCAACGCTCGGGCGCGCGGGTCCGCTTCCGCGTCCGACCGAGGCGCACCCTCGGTGGCCCTGCCATGAGCGCCGGGGATGCCGCCGCCGCCTCGGACTTGCTACGTTGGGCGGCCCCATGGACGCTTCGCGCGCGCTCGCCCGCATCTCGAGCTTCGCCACCAAGGACGCGCTGCCGCTCGCCCGCCTCGGCGTCGACAGCCTCCGGTACGCGCTCGACGACTTCACCATCCGCCTGCTCGGCCGCGACTTCGAGGAGCGCCTGCGCCGGGTGCCGATGCCCATGGCCGCCGGCGGCGTCGACCCGTTCGGCCTCGACCCGGCCTGGGCGAAATACGCGGTCGGCATCGCCGCCTTCTTCCACCGCTTCTACTTCCGCACGCAGGTGTTCGGCATCCACCGCGTGCCCGCCGGCAGGGTGCTGCTCATCGCCAACCACTCCGGCCAGATCCCGGTGGACGGGATGATCATCGGCGCCTCGATGTTCCTCGACGCCGAGCCGCCGCGGATCATCCGGTCCATGGTCGAGAAGTGGTCGCAGACGCTGCCCTTCGTCTCGACCTTGTTCTCGCGCGTCGGCCAGGTCGTCGGCGTCCCCGAGAACGCGCGCCGCCTCCTCGAGCTCGGCGAGGCCATCCTCGTCTTCCCCGAGGGCTCGCGCGGCATCTCCAAGAGCTTCGTCGACCGCTACCGCCTCACCGACTTCGGCTTGGGCTTCATGCGCCTCGCCCTCGAGACCGACACGCCCATCGTCCCGGTCGCCGTCGTCGGCGGCGAAGAGCAGTACGTCTCGGTCGGCAACCTCGAGCGCGTCGCCAAGGCCTTCGGCATGCCGGCGTTCCCGGTGATCCCCCAGGTCTTCATCCCCGGCGGCCAGCTCCCCCTCCCCACCAAGTACCGCATCTACTTCGGCGAGCCGATCACCGTCGAGGGCGATCCCGACGACGACGACGCCGTCATCGAGGAGAAGGTCGCGCGCATCCGCGGCACCATCCAGTCGATGCTCAACCGCGGCCTCAAGGAGCGGAAGTCGATCTTCTGGTGAGCGGCCGGCGCCCGAGCCGAGGCGCCTCGGCGTCGGCGGCGGCTGGGCGGGGCCGGCGAACGCGTGGTCCGCCGGCGCCGGGCGTCTCTCAGAACACTTGGTTGCAGAGGGCGTTCCCCGGGCAGCAGAGGTCGTACCCGCCGGGGACCTGGTCGGTGTGGGCGCAGACCATCGCGCCCTTGCTCGGGTAGTAGTAGGCCCAGAAGAAGCACATCTCGTCGTTCGCCGACTCGCCGAACCCGACGGTGTTGGCGCTGACGTTGTTGTACGAGCAGGTGAAGTGGAACCCGCCGCCCTGCGGGATCTGGAAGGGCGGGTCCTGGTAGACGGTGGCCGGCTCGCTCCAGAGCCAGCCGGGGACGTCGTAGACCGACGTGTCGGGGCCGCTCGCGCTCCCTGCGACGGCGACCGTCACGTTGGTGCCCCACTGGTGGGTGTGCCCCGTGATGCCGAAGAAGTTCGAGCCGTCGAGCTGGCCCGGGAGCGCGATGTAGGTCGGCCCGAGCGTGAACTGCGACATCGGCGCGATCGAGATGTCGGGGTTGCCGATGAAGAGGAAGTCCGCCTCGTTCTGGAAGTCGGCGTCGGGGATGGTGATGAAGGTCGACGTCGCCGAGACCTGCGTCTCGGCCGTGGTGGTGTTGATGTAGTGCATCTCGAGCCGCACCATCGTCCCCGCCGCGATCGAGAACGCGACGCCCGGCGGGAGCTCGAGCGTCTCCTCGTGCTTCTGCGTGATCATCAGGGGCGAGCCCTTCGAGGGATCGAGGGTGTCGGCGAAGGGCTGGCAGTCGTAGGGGGTGAGCTTCTCCTCGGTGTCGCTCGTCCGGTAGACGATGAGGTGATGCGAGCCCTGCTCGAGGAGGTTGTGGATCCGGCCGACCTTGATGTCGGTGTCGTTGCCCAAGCGCTTGACGACGCACTGGGTCTTCTCGGTGCCGGGCGCGATCGCGACCGGATCGAAGGTGACGGTGAACGAGGGCGTGCTCGGGCCGCCGCCGCCTCCTCCGGTTCCACCGCCGCTGCTGGTCGTTCCGCCGGTCGTGGTCCCGCCGGTCGTGGACGCGGTCGTCTCGGCGTCGGTCGAGCCGCAGGCGCAGACGGACAGGATGACGGCGAGGGGCGCGATGATCCGCATTTCGATGCTCCTAGTTCCCCCGGGTAACGACCGGCGGTGCGCGCGGCCAAAGACGTGCGGCGGAGCCAAGGATCGAGGGGCGCTCCGATCCGCGCGAGGACGCGTCAGGATACGCCGCGACCGGCCCAAGTCACCAGTCCCTCGCGCGACCCTTCGACGCGCGCCCACCCGCCGAGCACCAGCGGCTCGTTCACCGCGCCATGCCCGAAGGGCGCGCCGACGACGACCGGCACGCCGAGCCGCCCCAGGCGTTCGCGCAGCACCGCCTCGACACGAACGCCGTCAGGCCCGGGCTCGCAGCCGGTGAACTCGCCGGCGACGACGGCGGCGGCGCGGGCGAGGTGGCCCCCGGCCTCGAGCGTCGCCAGCATGCGATCGATGCGGTAGGGCCGCTCGGTCACGTCCTCGAGGACGAGCACCGCGCCCGCGGGGACCTCGAGCCGACCCGCCGCGGCGCACGCCTGGAGGAGCGCGAGGTTTCCTCCGAAGAGCGGCCCCTCCGCCGCGCCCGCCGTCACGGCCTCGAGGCCCCTCATGACGCGCTCCTCGTCGGGCTGCTCGAGCACGCGGACGAGCGCTTCGCGGGTCCTGCGATCCGCCCTCGCCAGCGCGGTGACGTGCGGCCCGTGGATCGAGGCGACCCCCACGCGCGCCGCCTCGACGTGGAGCGCGGTGATGTCCGAGAAGCCGACGATCCAGCGCGGGCTCTCGGCGAACGCGTCCCAGTCGAGCGTGTGCGCGAACCGGCTCGCGCCGTAGCCGCCGCGCACCGCGAGGACGGCGCGCACCTCCGGATCCGCGAGGGCGCGCGCGAGCTCGTCGCGGCGGCGCTCGTCGTCACCGGCGAGGTACCCGGTGCGCGCGAAGAGCCCGCGGTCGAAGCGCACGCGGTACCGCTTCGCCAGCCAACCGAGGCCGACCCAGCCGAGCACGGGCTCGAACGGGCTCGAGGGCGCGACGACGGCGATGGTGTCCCCGGGCCGGAGCGCCGGGGGGTACTGCCAGGACCTCACGGCTTGCCGTCGTCGTCCTCGATCAGCTCGGCGTCATCGACCTCGGAGATCGCGTCTTCGGCCGTGGGCGCGGCGGCGGGGACCTGGCTGGGGCTCTGCCCGTAGCCGGCCTGCTGGCCATACGCCGGCGGGTAGCCCTGCTGCTGTGCGTAGGCGTTCGGATCGTGGCCCTGCTGTGGGCCGTAACCCTGCTGCGCGTACTGCTGCTGCGCATACTGCTGCGGCTGGGCGTACGCGTTCGGATCGTAGCCCTGCTGCGGGTACTGCTGGGGCTGGGCGTACGCGTTCGGATCGTAACCCTGCTGGGCGTACTGCTGCTGCTGGGCGTACGCGTTCGGATCGTAACCTTGCTGCGCGTAGGGCTGCTGCTGGCCGTACGCGTTCGGGTCGTAGCCCTGCTGCTGCTGGGCGTAGGCGTTCGGGTCGTAGGGCTGCTGCTGCTCCTGGGCGTACGGGGGCGCCGCCTCGACCGGCGCGGTGGGCGGCGTCGCGGCCTGGCCGGCACCAGGTGCGCCGTCCTGGCTCGCGGGGGCGTCGCCGAACAGCGCGTGCACCGGCATGTCGACCGCCGGCGTCTGCGGATCCGAGACGCTCTGCGAGGCTCCTGCGGCGTCGCCCAGGCGGGGATCATCGATCCCCTGGTACGAGATGGGCGTCGCTGCGTGATCCGGCCCCGCGTCGATCGGGAGCCCGGCCGGAGCCTGGTCCGCCGTGTTCTCGACGTCCTCGGAAGGGGCCGCGGGGACCGGCGCCGGCCTGCTGGGCTGGCCCGCCAGGCTGTCGCTGTTGGACGAGTCCTCCACGTTCATCGGCGCGCCGCTCGCGCCGGCATCGGCGTCGGGGGCGTCGTGCTTCCCGGGCACCGTGGGCGGCGGCGGCGGGCGCTTCAGCTTGCCCGTCTTGGCCCGATCGAGCCCGGCGGTCGCCTCGGGATCGGCGGCCTTCATGCGCAGGACGCGGCGCCAGGCGTCCGCGGCCTCGCGGGCATCGCCGAGGTCCTCTTCCCAGATGCGCGCCACCTTGCGCGCGAGCTCCGCCCTGAGGGCCGGATCGCGGCCGCGGAGGATCTGGTCCTCGTAGAGCTGGATCATCCCGCGGTGATCGCCGAGCTCGAGGAGCAGGTTGGACAGGTCGTTCATCACGTCCTGATCCGACGGCGAGAGATCGTGCAGCTTCTTGAGATCGACGCTCGCGCCCTTCTTGTCGCCGAGCACCTCGCGGCGGAGGCGCGCGCGGCGGTTGAGGAGCTTGCGCACCAGCGGCCCGTCGAAGACCTCCTCGAGCGCGCGGCCGAGGGTGGCCTCGACCCGCTGCATGGCGCTCGTGGTCCGCCCGAGCTCCTCGAGCGCCTCCAGCGACGCGTCGTCGACGTGGGTGATGAGGGCGTCGCCGAGCCAGCTGAAGGCGCGGTCGACGTTGCGCAGATCGCGGTGCGCGATCTGCGCGGCGCGGCGGAGCAGCGCGCCGCGGGTGCGGCCGCCGTCGCGCGATCCCTGCCCCCCGGCGGCGAGCGCTTCGGCCAGGATGGCCCGGAGCGCGGTGCCTCCCGAGCGCTCGTCGCCGCTGCGCGCGGCGTTCTCGAGCGCGACGATCGTCTCCTCCTGCACGCCGCCGCCGAGCGCGAGCTCGAAGAACGAGCGGGCGCGGTCGTTGGCCCCGCGCTCGGCGGCCACCTGCGCCGCGCGCGCGAGCGCCGCCAGCCGATCGGCGGGCAGCCGGCAGCGGCCCACCTGGCGCTCGTAGAGATCGATGACGTGGCCGGGCGCTTGGGTGAGCGCCGCCAACCGCGAGAGCAGGACCTCGACCTCGGCCGGCGGAACGCTCGTCAGCGCCGCCTCGCCGTGCTGCATCGCCTCGAGCGGATCGACGCCGGCGGCGACCTGGACCTCGGCCTGCCGCACGAGCTCGGTCGCTCGCGGCGGACCGGAGAGCTCCTTGGCGAGCAGCTCGTGCGCGACCGAGAGGGCGTCGAGATCCTTGAGCTTGGTCGCGATGGCCTCGAGGCGCTCGGCCATCGCGGAGTCGGCTCCGCGGGACCGGGCCAGCTCCATGGCCACGCGCGCGGCGTCGGCCTCGCGCCCGATCTCGAGGAAGCGCTCGAAGGCGCCGCGGAGCGCCTCGTTGCGCGCCGGGCCCGAGGACGACTCGTTCCAGGCCACGAGCTTGGTGGCGACGATCCCCTTCCAGCCGAGCGCGTCGCCGAGGCGCATGTACTCCTCGCGGCACGGCTCGTCGCCCTGATCGGCGAGCTTCTCGAGGGAGGCCAGCGCCTCGTCGCCCTTGCCGAGCTTCTCGTGCTGGATGCCGGCGAGGCGGCGCGTCATGTTCGACGCCTC
Organism: uncultured Polyangiaceae bacterium; assembly: GCA_964372055.1. Lineage (GTDB taxonomy): Bacteria > Myxococcota_A > Polyangia > Polyangiales > Polyangiaceae > CAYJPW01. Next base: position 34,200 of record CAYJPW010000076.1, on the reverse strand, counting down.
TTCCTCGTCCCCCTCGACCTCGATCAGCATCGCGGTGAGCTGGGCGACGCGCGGCCAGTCCTCGACCTGGGCCGCGAGCTTCTCGAGGCGGGCGATGGCGTCGAAGTCCTCGGGGTCGGCGGTGTGGACCAGCTCGAGGGCCTTGATGGCGCCGCGCGGGTTCTCGAGGGGGCCCTCGTAGAGGTGCGCGAGGCGCTGGGCGATGTCGATGCGGTCCTGGCCGTCGGCGAGGAGGATCTCGCGCTCGAGCGCGTCGGCGGCGCCCTTGGGATCGTCGCGCTTCTCGTGGAGGTCGGCGATCGCGCGCAGCGCGACGCGGCTCTTCGGATCGAGCGTCTTGTAGATGAGCTCGTATTTCTCGATCGCGCCCTCGACGTCGCCGAGGCTGTCGGCGTAGAGCTCGGCCTCGCGCAGCGCGAAGGCCAGCTTGTCGGCGGGGTTCTTGCTGATCGCGCCGAGGCGCCGCAACAGATCGGCGCTCTCCTCGTGGTCGCCACGCTCGGTCGCGTCGTCGAGCAGGAGCGAGAGCGCCTCGGCGTCGTCGCCGTCGGAGAGCAGGAGGAGCAGGCTCTCGCGCGCGCCCTCGCGGTCGCCGAGCGCGCGCTGCACGCCGGCCGCCGCGCGGCGGGCGGCGACGCGCCGGCCCTTGTCGCCGAGCTTGTCGGCGCGGGCGAGGAGATAGACGACGAGATCGCTCTCGCGGCCCGCCTTCTTGTACTGCTCCTCGAGCGACTGCGCGTAGGTGTCGTTCGTGGGATCGAGCTCGCAGGCCTGCTCGAGCTTCGCGATCGCGGCGACGGCGTCGTGCGACTTGAGGTGCAGCTCGGCGACCTGCGCGAAGAGGCCCGCCTGCTGCTTGCCCTCGGTGAGCTGGGCCCGCTGATCGAGCGCGTTCGCCGCCTCGGCGAAGCGGCCGGCGGCGAGGTAGCCCTTCTCGGCGAGCTCCCACACCTTGGCCTGGCCCACCGCCTCGGCGGCCTCGGCGTAGGCGTCGCCCGCGCCGCCGGGGTCGTTCATCTTCATCCGCAGCTCGCCGAGCTTCTGGAGCAGCGTGCCGCGCGAGGGCTTGTCGGTGACGCCCGCGATGTTGTCCGAGATGACCTGCGCCGCCTGGTCGAAGCGCTCGGCCTTCTCGTAGAGCTTCACCGCCGTCGTGATCGCGGTCTCGTCCTCGGGGGCGAGGTTGGCGATGCGGCCCCACGCCTCGGCGGCGGCGGCCGGATCCTTCCTCTTCTGCTCGTGCAGCGTGGCGAGCTTCTTCTCGAGCGCGATCTTCTGCTCGACGTCGGGCGCGCCCATCGCCTCCTGCTCGAGCACGGTGGCGAGGTCGTCCCAGCGGGCGCCGCGCTCGAGCAGGCGCCGCAGCTGATCGCGGGCCTGATCGTCGCCGCGGTCGATCTGGCAGATCTGCTTCCAGGCCTGGATCGCGGTCTCGATGTCGCGCAGCTGCGACTCGCAGAGCCCGGCGACGTCGCGGAGCTGCGCCTTGCGCGTGTCGGCCGAGACGGTGGGGACGCGCGAGGCCGCGAGGAGCACGTCGCGCAGGTCGGCGTACATCCGCTTCTGCCGGAGGTGCTCCTCGACCCACGAGAGCGCCTCGGAGTTGGCGGGATCGATCTTGAGCGCCTCGCGGAACTTGGCGAGCGCCTGGGGCTTCTTGCCCTTCTGCGACTCGCTCTGCGCCTCCTCGAGGAGGTGGTGCAGATCGCCCGACGTCGGATCCGCGACGCTGGCCCGCCCCGGCGCGGGGCCCGCCGGCGCCTGTTGCGCGCCGAAGCCGCCCTGCGCCTGGAACGCCGAAGCCGCCGGCTGCGCGGGGCCGCCGCCCATGGGCTGCTGCTGCGCCTGCGGCATCGCGCCCGAGCGGGCGCCCGCCGATCCGCCGATCGGGCTCGGCCCGGACGCGGAGGGCCGATCGAACGACGGCGCCGGGCCGGGCGGCGGCGCGGGGGGCCGCGCGTTGCCGGCCTTGGCGCGCGCGTCGTTCGCCATGAAGCCGCCGGGGTTCGCCTGCACGTAGGCCGCGTACTGGGGCGCGAGCTGCGCCGTGCGCCCGAGCTGCGAGCCGTAGTGATCGGCGAGCTGCATGGCGCGGTCGTTCCCGGGCGCGGCCTTGAGCGCCGACATCGAGTACGACAGGCCATACTCGCCGTCGTACATCTCGGCGAGCGAGACGAAGAGCTGCGCGGCCTCGTCGCGGTCCTGCGGGGCGACGAGCTCGTTCGCCTCGATGCGCTCGACGATGAAGGCCGCGAGCTCTTGCGTCAGGCCCACGTCCTCGGGGCGGAGCGCCCGCGCGCTGCGGAGCGCGACCGTGGCGCCGGCGCCGTCGCCGGCGCGGCGGCGGATGTCGGCCTCGTCGCGGTAGAGGGCGAGCTTGCGGTCGACGTCGTCGACGAGCGCCTGCTCCATCGCGAAGTAGGGGACGGCGTCGGCGAACTGCTGCTGCGACTTGAGCAGCTCGCGCGCGGCGTAGATCGCGTACGCGTTCTGGGGATCGAGCTCGGCGAGGCGGCGCCAGTTCTCGAGGGCGCGCTCGGGGCGCGTCAGCGGCGGCTCGCTCCAGAGGCGGCCGAGCTCCTCGTGCAGCGTGGCGAGCTGGGCGCGCACCTCGGGCTTCTCGTAGACGATGGGCGTGAGGGACTTCACCAGACGCTCGAGCAGCGCGACGAGGGCCTTGGTGTCGCCCTTGTCGCGGTAGAGCTGCGCGAGCCGCTCGGCGGCGGTGCGCTGCGTCGGATCCTTCTCGATCGCGATCATCAGCGTGCGCGCGGCGTGGTGCGCGTCGCCGATCGTGGTCGACCACACGTTGGCCGCCTCGCTCAGCCAGTGCGCGGCATACGAGGGGTCGGGTGTCGCGGCGCCGACCTTCTCGAGCAGGAGCGCGTAGGAACGCGGGTCCTGGGTGCCGGCGTGGTGGGCGTATGCCAGCGCCTCCTCGTCGTGAGGGTTCGCGACGAGACGCTGGATCAGCGTTTCCATCTCGCGGGGATCCATTTATGCCGCCGCGAAGTTACACGCTGGCCGCTCGTCCGTACAGGGAAGTCGACGGGCGCCGGCTCGAATCGCGTGGGTCGAGCAGGGCCGGCTCCCCGCCCTCCAGGGTCGCGCCGCCCACCTCCGATCGACCCGCCGCCGCGGGCGCTACTCGAAGCGCTTGTACTTCTTCGGCGGCCTGCGCCCCGTCCCGAGCGCAGCAGGCGATGCGCCTGGGGTCGCGGTCGGGGTCGCCGGGGACGCCGCGGACGCCGACGCGGGGGGCGGGGCCTCGCCGGCGCTCGTCGCGGGCGGAGGCGAATCGCCGGCCGGTGCCGGGACCTCGATGCGCGCGCTCGCCTCCCGCGCCACCCCGACGGTGGGCTCGGGCGCGCCCCGGGACTTGAGGGTGGCGATCAGGATCATCCCGGCCACCAGCGTGACGCCGGCGCTCGAGCCGATGAGGAGCAGGATCTTCCCGCGCGTGAGCCCGCCGCGGACCGCGGTCATGTTCTCGCGGGTCACCGCGGTCATCTCGCCCGTCGCCCCTGCGCCCGGGGCGATCCCCGCCCGGTCGCCCGACCGGCGCGCCGTGTCGACGGCCCGCTCGAGCTCGAGGATGAACGCCTTGGCGCTCTGGGGGCGGTCGGCCGGATCCTTCGCCAGCGCCCGGAGCACGAGCTCCGAGACGGGCAGCGGGATGCCCGCGTCCGGCGCCGCATCCATGGGCGGCACCGGGGCGCTCTTGATGTGGCGCGCCATGACCACGACCGCATCGTCGTCGACGAACGGCGCCCGCCCGACGAGCATCTGGTAGAGGAGGACGCCGAGCGAGTAGAGATCGCTCCGCGCGTCGAGCGGCTTGGCCTGCGCCTGCTCGGGCGACATGTAGCGCGGCGTGCCGAAGACCGTGCCCGCCTGCGTCTCGAGCGCGTCGACGCCGGACGGCGTGTCGTTCACGACCTTCGCGATGCCGAAGTCGAGGACCTTGCAGATCTCCTCCTGGGCGCCGCGCGGCCTCACGAGGAAGAGGTTGTCCGGCTTGAGATCGCGGTGGATGACGCCCTTCTCGTGCGCCTCGGCGAGCGAGAGGAGCGCGTGGCGAGCGATGCGAACCGCCTCGTCGAGGCGCAGCCTCCGGAGCCGCTTGAGGCGGTTGCCGAGCGACTCGCCCTCCATCATCTCCATCGCCAGGTAGAGCGAGCCGCCCATGCCCGGCTCGGCGCGGTCGTCGTCGGGGATCTCGCCGAAGTCGAACACGGTCACCGTGTGCGGCGACGTGAGCAGGCTCATGGCGCGGGCCTCGCGGGTGAAGCGGGCCTTGGCCTGCGCGTCGAAGGCGCGATCGCTGCGGAGGATCTTGATGGCGACGTTGCGCCCCATCGCCTCCTGCCGGGCTCGGTACACGGTGCCCATCGATCCGGCCCCGAGCTTGCCGATGACGACGAAGCGACCGGCGACCGTGGCCCCGAGGAAGGGATCCCCGTCGGCCTCGGCGAGCGCCTCGAACGGCACGAGCGCGTGGCCGTCGTGCGGGCAGCGCACCACTTCGTCGGGGTGGGCGGCGGGTGTTCCCCGGCGGTACCGGCAGCGCGGGCAGGTCCACCCGGCCAACGACCGGAGCGACGGGTGCGTGTCCTCCGCGGGGGGGCGATTCACCTCCCCTGATCGTCCGTCACTTCACCTCGCACCGCAAGGCCCACTTCGTGCCCAGCTCGTGGGGGCGGCAGACGTAGCTCGAGGGGTCGCCGCAGCTCGCGTCGGTGCAGCAGACGTCGCTGCACATCCTCGCGCCGCCCGCGGCGTCGATGCACCGTCCGCTCCGGCACTCGAGATCGTCGGTGCACGGCGCCCCCACCGCCCCGCTCGCGCTCTCGGGCAGCCACGCCGCGCAGGCGCGCACCAGCGAGCCGCCGCGATCGACGTCCACGCAGGCGAGGACGCCCGGGAAGGTGGCCACGATCGCCGATCCGCAGACGGCCGAGTCGCAGCACGGGATCGAGCAGCGCAGCTCGCCGCCGATGGCGACGCACAGGCCCGACCGGCAGTCGGCGTCGGCGAGGCACGGATCCATGAGCTCGCCCGCCGGGTCCGGCTTGTCACCGCAGGCCCAGCTCGCGCCCTGGGAGACGATCCCGACACCGAACCGGCACACCGCGTCGCCGGTGCTGCAGTGGGTGTCGGTGCAGCAGCCGTCGGCGCACGCGCCGTTCGTGCACAGCCCCGAACGGCAGGAGTCGGGCACGAAGCAGGGCTCGCCCACCTTGTCGGCGCCGCCGGCGGCGCGGCCGACGCTGGCCGCGCGCCGGCAATAGCTGCCGCCTCCGACCGGGGGCGCCCAGCACACGAACCCCTCCTCCGGCTCGCCGCAGTCGCTCGACGTGCAGCAGGGCCTGGAGCAGATCGCCGCGCCGTCGCCGCCGAAGCGCATCGGGCGCAGGCAGAAGAGCCCCTCGACACACTCGGCGTCCTCGGCGCACGAGGCCCCGAGCTCGCGCCCGCCCACGACCGGCTCGAGGCAGACGCCATCCGAGCACGCGAAGCCCGCCGGGCACGCCGGTGGGCCGACCGCCCCCTGCTCGGTGCAGTGGACGGCGCCGAGGTCCCCGTCGACCAGGATCTGGCAGCCGCCGGCGATCGCGAGCGCGAGCGCCGCCGCCGCGCCGACGAGGCGCGCCGCACGCAACGCCATCAGAAGCGCACCCGCACGACGCCTCGAGCCGGTCCGACGCCGAGCGACACCGACGGCGCTCCCGCCGCGCGCGCCGACGCCTGGCTCGCGGGGACGTCGGGCCCGGACCGGAGGTACAAGAGCACCGCCGCCCCGCCGGCGAGCGCCGCGACGAGGAACGAGACGTCGGCCAGGATGGCGTGCGTGTGGGCGGTCGAGGCGTCCTCCTCGAGGTCCTGCACTCTCGTCGTCGGGCCGGTGGTCGCGGCGCCGCCGGGATCCTTCCCGAGGGCGCTGATGCCGAACACCGTCCCGACGATCACCGCACCCGCCGCGACCCCGCCGGCCGTCATCACCCATCCGTCGATCTTGCGCCCCTGCGGCTCGGGCTCACGGGCCGGGCCCGGCGCCGGCGCCGGCGCCGCCTGGGTCGCCGCCGGCGGGGGCGGCTCGGGCGCCCGCGCCGAGGCGAGCTCCTTCTTGGCGCCCTCGATCCGCTTGAGCGTGCCCTGGACGCGCTCGCGCAGCTTGGGCGAGGTCTCCATCTCGAGGTAGCGGCGGTAGTAGCGCTCCGCCTGGTCCACGTCGGCCAGCTTCTCGTGCAGGACGGCCAGGTTGAAGACGAGATCCTTGTCCGGATCGAGGGCGAGCGCCTCCTCGAGCTTGGCGATCGCCGCGCGGTACTCGCCGCGCTCGTAGAGCGCCTGCCCCTCCTCGGCCAGCGCCAGCGCGCGAGCGGCGCGCTCGGCCTGCTCGGCGCCGGGGCGGCTCGGCGACTGGGCGCCGGCGGGAGCGGCCGACGCCACGGCGAGGCCCACGGCCAGGGCCGCCACGGCGAGGCGACGCGCGCGCATGGGGTCAGAATAGCGTAAGGCCGCTCGTTCGATCGCGTTCTTTGCCGCATGAGACAGCGTCCGCCTTCCCGGCGCGCGCGCCCGGCCCTCGCGGCCGCGCTCGCCGCCGGCGCCATCCTGTCGTCCACCGGCCCAGCCCGCGCCGGCGGCTTCGCCGAGCCGCCGCCGTCCCGCCGGGTCGTCGCCCTCGATCGCGACGAGCACTTCTCGCTGGGCGAGCGCTACGACGATCTCCCACGCCTCTCCGTCGTGCGCTTCCTGGTCGGGCCGGCGCTCAAGGCGGACGCCGAGTCGGCGCTGCCGGGCCTCTACGCCGCGGTGGAGATCGGGCGCGGGCCCGCGGGGATGCGCCTCTCGGCCAGCTGGCTGGACGTCGGCCACGAGCGCGGGCTGTCGCAGTACACGGGCGAGCTCACGCTCGATTTCGGCGGCCGCTCCCGCTTCCGCCCGGTGATCGGCGCCGGCGGCGGCGTGACCCGCACCTCGTCGAGCGCCCGCCCGGACGGCACCCTCGACACCACCACCGGCGCGACCATGGGCGTCGGCCTCGTCCGCGCCGGCCTCGGCGTCCGCCTCCCCTTCTCGGACACCGACGCGCGGGTGAACCTCGACGTCACCGGGGTGCTGCCGGCGATCCGCGGCTCCACCGCCCCCGATCTCGGCCCCTGGGTGGTCACCGGCCTCTCGGTCGGCATCGGCTTCTGAACCGGGCTATGCTCGGGGCGTGCGCCGCGCGTCGAAGCTCCTCTTCTTCCTGGCGTGCGTCGCGTTCAGCGTGGGCGCGGCGATCAACGTCTTCACCGACAACGCCGACGTCGAGCGCATGGCCGCGCGGATCGCGTGCGGCGATCTCGGCTCCGAATGCAAGACCACGACGACGCGGATGGAGCGCACGCCGTTCGCGCAGACCTTCGAGCTCGTCACCAGCAAGCGCAAGGTGGACGTCCGCTGCACCCGCTCGCTCGTGCTCTTCGGCGACTACGCCTGCGCGCTGCGCTGAGCGCGTGCCGCGAGGGCTCGGCTGCGGAGACACAGCGCCGTGAGGGAGTGGGCGCTCAGAGCCTGACGCCGGTGCCGGGCAACGGGCGCCACACCTGCCGGCGCGCCGAGTAGCGGCCCCGGACGAACGCTCCGAGCACGGGCGCGAAGTTCTGCGGCAGGTCGTCGTCCCACTCGCCGCCGTCGATGCCGTCCTTGGGCGTGTAGTCGAGCGCGATCAGGAAGAAGCAGGGGAAGCGATCGCGCGGCATCTTCAGCTCGTCGAGATCGTCCTTGAAGGTGTCGATGTCGACGCGCACGAGGCGCGTCTTCGAGAGCGCCGTCTGCACCACGGGCTGGTGGATCGACGACTCGAGCACCGCGCAGAACTCGCAGGGATCGCGGCTCGTCATGACCACCAGCGTCTCCCCCGCGGCCTTGGCCTCCGCCTGCTGCTTCGCGAGCTCGGCGGCCAAGGTCGAGGCCGAGACGCCGACGTGGACCAGGGTCACCTCGCCCTCGTGCCGGACGGTCGTCGACTTGGGGACGCTCTCGCCCGGGGTGGACGGAGGCGGCGTCGCCGGCGTCACGCCCGGCTCGGACGACGTGGGCGCGGGCTCGGCCTGGCTCACGCCCGCCTCGGCGACCGGCTCGGACGGCGCGGGCTCGAGCGCGTGCAGGTAGAAGCCGAGCAGCCCTCCCCACGCCAACGTCATCACCCCGCCGAGCGCGATCCCCGCGCCGGCGAGGCCGAGGCCGGTCCGGTTCGAGCCCGGCCCGAGCACCTCGCGACGCGCCGCGAGGCCGAGCACGATCGCGCACACCGCGCCGACGGGCCCCAGCGCGAGCGCGACGAGCGACGCGATCGCCAGCCGCGACGTCTGCGCGCGCGGCGCGGGCGCCGGCACCAGGTACGGATCGTCGAGCGGCGGGAGCGTGGGCGGGACGTCGCCGACGTGTTGCGTGGCGGGCTCGTACGGTCGGTACGCCTGCGTCACGTGTCGATCCTAGCGCCGACCACCGCCCGGCGCCCGTGCCCGCGCGAGCCGCGATCCACGGCCCGACGCCCTCGACGGAGCGCCGTCCGGCTCTGCCGGTCGAGCGTCTAGGGCAGGCAGGACGCGTCGAGCAGCCGGAGCATCGCCCGCTTGGTGCTCACGGTCGTGCTCATCACCTCGGTCCACGCGAACGCCAGCCGGGCGCCGGCCACGGCGATCGAGGGCGGGTCCTTGACGACCACGTCCGCCGCCACGAGGCCCTTCGCCGCCGGCGCGCCCTGCTTGTCGAGGCGGGCGACGAGCAGCTGTTCGTCCGCCTTGCCGCGCCCGACCCACGCGACCACCGCGCCCTCGCCGAGGCTCTCGAGCGCGGGCCACTTGCCGGTGCCCACGACGTACGGCGGCGTCACCGGCTTGGCCGAGGCGTCGATCCCGCGCGCGTGGATGGTCGTGCCGTCGAGCCAGACCACGACCGCGCCGCCGGCGGTGCGGGTCATGAGCAGCCGATCGCGGAGCGCGCCCTTGCCCTCGGCGATCACGCTCGGCTCGGTCTCCTTGCCGGTCGGGTCGAAGCGCGACGCCAGGACCTTGCCGCCCTCCTCCTGCCAGGCGACGAAGTAGCCGCCCTCGTCCGCCGTGACGGCGGGCCGCTTCGGCTTGTGAGCGTGGTGGGTGACGCCCACCGCCTGCACCGGGGGCGCGCCCTCCTGCGTCGGCGCGAAGAGGAAGAGCGAGAGCTGCGCGCGCTCGGCCCCGAAGGGCGCCACCGCCACGAGCGCGCCGTTCGGCGCCGCGGCGATCGCCGAGTCCTCGATCGAGTCCGGTCCGATGGTCGGCAGGTGCTCGATGGTGGGCGCCGCGGCCTCGTCCCAGGAGGGATGGAGATGGGCGAGCGCGCCGCCGTCGAGCCACGCCGCGCTCCACGCGCCGGCGGACGCGAAGAGGCTCGGGCGTTGATCGTGCGAGTTGCCGATGCCCCGGCCGCGCGCGACGCTGTGCCCCTCGGCGTCGTAGCCGGCGAAGGCGACCTGCGAGTCGGGCCGGTTCGGCAGCTGGATGAGCCAGACGGCGGCGACCGCTCCGTCGCGGCCCGCGATGTCGATCTCGCCGCGCTTGAGGTACGTGCCCACGTCGTTCGACACCACCTTGCAGGCCTTGGCGTCGACGGGGTCGAACGCCTCGACGCCGTTGCCCACGGGCGCGCTCGGGACGGCGGTCGCGGAGGCCGCGGGGGTGGAGGACGTCAAGCTCGCCGGCACGACGGCGGAGCCCGAGGGCGGAGCGGCGGCGCTGGACGCCGCCGAGGACGCTCCGGGCTTCGGCTTGCCCCCGTCGCAGCCGGCCGCGATCGGCGCGAGCGCGAGGAGCCCGAGGGCGATCCCGCGTGCACGCGTGCCCGAGCGGACCAGGCGAGTGCGCATAGCGCGGCTACGGTACCAGCGAGCGCGGGATTCGGTGCATTCTTTGGCGATTCGGTGGGCACCGCCACGGCCAGCGCTGGGCGACCGGGCGGCGCCCCGGCGGGGCGCCCGTCCCTTCCTGCGTGCCCGACCCGGTGCGAAGCAGAGGACTTGAACCTCCACGGGAGTTACCCCACTGGAACCTGAATCCAGCGCGTCTGCCAATTCCGCCAGCTTCGCGTGAGTCTCGGCGCCGGGTCGTGGGCCGATCCTCCCCTCCCGATCGCCCGCCGACAGCCCGGGGATCGCGAGGGCCAGGGAACATAGATCACCGGGCGGGCCCTCCGCAACCGAGCGGGCGACCTGGCCGACTGGACCGAGCGCGGGACACCCTCCGCGTCCGACCGCGACGCCTCCCGTGACCCGTGCTACACGCCCCGCCGCCATGCGGCCTTCCCTCCTCGTCATCCCGGGGATCCGGGCGGTCGATCCCGCCCGCTCGCTCGATGCGGTCGTCGATCTCGTGATCGAGGACGGCGTCATCACGCGCCTCGGCAAGGGCGCCGCCACCGACGAGCTCCGCCGCTCGGAGCGGGCGCGCGTCGTCGACGGCCAGGGCCTCTGGGCGCTGCCTGCCTTCGTCGATCTGCACGCGCACCTGCGCGAGCCCGGCCAGGAGTACAAGGAGGACATCGCCTCGGGCCTCGCCGCGGCGGCGGCGGGCGGCTTCGCCCACGTCTGCGTGATGCCCAACACGCGCCCGGTGAACGACTCGCGCAGCGTGACCGAGGCGATGGTCGCCCGAGCCCGCGAGGTGGGCGGGCCGGCGCTCCACCCCATCGGCGCGATCACCGCCGGGCAGAAGGGCGCCGAGCTCACCGAGATGGCCGACATGAAGGAGGCCGGCGCGGTCGCCGTCTCGGACGACGGCCGCTGCGTCACCTCGAGCGCGATCATGCGCCGCGCGCTCGAGTACGCCCGCACCTTCGATCTGCCCGTCATCCAGCACGCGGAGGACCACGCCCTCACCGAGGGCTCGCAGATGCACGAGGGTGCCGTCTCGACCCGCCTCGGCCTCCGCGGCTGGCCGCGCGTCGCCGAGGACATCATCGTCGCGCGCGACGTCCTGCTCGCCGAGGCGACGGGCGCCCGCTACCACGTCGCGCACGTCTCCTCGCTCGGCGCCGTCCGCATCCTGCGCGAGGCGAAGTCGCGCGGCGTCCGCGTGACGGCCGAGGTCACGCCGCACCACCTCACGCTCACCGACGCCGCCGTCGTCGGCTACGACACGGCCTGCAAGGTGAACCCGCCGCTCCGCGAGCAGGCCGACGTCGACGCCCTCCGCGCCGCCCTCGCCGACGGGACCATCGACGCCATCGCCACCGATCACGCGCCGCACTCCTCGCTCGAGAAGGACCTCGAGTTCGCCGATGCGTCCCCCGGCATGATCGGCCTCGAGCTCGTCGTCCCGCTGCTCCTCGATCTCGTGCAGCAGGGCGCGCTGCCGCTCGCCCGCGTCGTCGACGCCCTCACCCGCGCGCCCGCCTCGGTGGTCGGCCTCGAGGCGCCGACGCTCCGCGAGGGCGCGGTGGCGTCCGTCGCCCTCGTCGCGCCGGAGCGCCGCTGGACGATCGAGGCCGCGCGCCTCCGCTCGAAGAGCAAGAACACCCCCTTCCTCGGCCGCGCGGTCACGGGCGCCGTCACCATGACGCTCGCCGGGGGTCGCATCGTCTTCGAGGCGAGCTGAGGTGAGGCTTCGAGACCTCACCCCCCAGCCCCCTCTCCCTGAAGGGAGAGGGGGTGCAGGTCGAATTCCCCCTCTCCCTTCAGGGAGAGGGGGTCAGGGGGTGAGGTCCGACGTCTCGATGCGCAAGGATCGCCTCCCATGAAGAACAAGACGATCCACTTCGTCAGCCTCGGCTGCCCCAAGAACCGCGTCGACTCCGAGGTGATGCTCGGCGTCGCCCAGGGCGCCGGCTTCACGCACGTCGACGACGCGGCGGGCGCCGACGTCATCGTCGTCAACACCTGCGGCTTCATCGGCGAGGCGAAGAAGGAGTCGATCGACGCCATCCTCGAGATGGCGGGCCACAAGGCCGACGGCCGCTGCAAGCGCCTCGTCGTCTCGGGGTGCCTCTCGCAGCGCCACCCGGACGAGCTCGCGCGCGAGATGCCCGAGGTCGATCACTTCCTCGGCTCGAGCGACATGATGAAGCTGGGTCAGGTCCTCGCCGGCAAGGCCGAGCGCATGCTCGTCGGCAACCCGGCCGACTGGGTGGTCCAGGCGGCGAGCCCCCGCACCCTGTCCACGCCGCGCGGCAGCGCCTACGTGAAGATCGCCGAGGGCTGCGACCGCACCTGCTCGTTCTGCGTGATCCCCGAGCTCCGCGGCAAGCAGCGCTCCCGCCCCATCGCCGACGTGGTGCGCGAGGTCGAGCAGCTCGTCGCGGGTGGCGTGCGCGAGGTGAACCTCGTCTCGCAGGACACCATCGCCTACGGCCGCGATCTCGCCGGCCGCCCCTCGCTCGCGGCGCTCGCCGAGGCCGTCGCCGACGTGCCGGGCCTCGCCTGGGTGCGCCTCTTCTACCTCTACCCCGAGACGATGACCGACGAGCTCGTCGAGCTCCTCGCCCAGCACCCCAGGGTGGTGCGCTACGTCGACATGCCGCTCCAGCACGCGGCCGACGCGATGCTCCGCCGCATGCGCCGCGGCCACGGCGGCGCGCGCCTGCGCCGCGTGGTCGAGCGCCTCAAGTCCAAGGTCGACGGGCTCACCTTCCGGACCGCCTTCATCGTCGGCCACCCAGGCGAGACCGACGCCGAGTTCGACGAGCTCTGCGACTTCGTGCGCTGGGCCGAGTTCGATCGCGTCGGCGTCTTCCGCTACTCGGACGAGGAGTCGGCGCGGAGCTACCACCTCGCCGGCAAGGTGCCGCCGCTCGTCGCCTCGAACCGCTGGCGCCGGCTCATGGGCATCCAGCGCCGCATCGCCCACCGAAAGACGAGCGCCCTCGTGGGCAAGGAGCTCGAGGTGCTCGTCGAGGGCGCCAGCGACGAGCACGAGTACGTGCTCATGGGCCGCCACGCCGGCCAGGCCCCCGACATCGACGGCCAAGTCTACCTCTCGGGAGGTGAGGCGCGCCCCGGCGAGATGCGCCGCGTCGAGATCACGCAGGCCAGCGACTACGACCTCGTCGGCGAGCTGCTCGACGAGGGCGACACGCGGCCGCCGGCCCCCGGCACGCGAAGGGTGGCGCTGCGCGTGCTGCAAACCGATGGGCGCCAGAGTCAACCGAGTTGACGACAGCGCCGGTTCCTCCGCGGGAAATCGCTGCGTTTCGACTGCCAACCCAAGGCACGGAACGTGCTAAGTGTCTCCCTCGATCATGGTGCTTCGAGTCGCGCTCCTGGGGATGCTCGCCGCGCTCAGCGCGTCCTGCCTGAGCCCCACCCTGCCCCTCCCCCCGCCGGATGAGCCGAGCACCATGGGGCCGAGCACCGAGGATCCCGACGTCTGGATCATCTCGGGCAGCTGCCCCGACGGCGCGGTGGTGATCGTCACCAACCAGAGCTCGGGCGCGGGCGACGCCTACGAGGACCTCGCGGGAGGCGACGGGACCTGCAGCTACTCCCTCCGTCTCGAGGCGAAGCGCTGCGACGTCGCCATTCTCCGCGCGGTGGTCGGCACCGACGCATCCGAGACGAGCTTCGTCGTGCAGGAGCGCCAGAACGGCACGAACACCGACATGAGCGCCTGCAAATGAGCCCCCCGACGGGGTAAGCGACAGCCGTCACCGCCGGCGGGCCGCTTGGTGCTAACTTGCCCACGATGCCCGCGTCCATCCCCCCGAGCCCGACCAGGGTGCTCGTGGTCGACGACGAGCCCGGGATCCGCGAGGTCCTGGGGATCACCTTTCGCCGCCAGGGCTACGAGGTGGTGCTCGCCGCGGGGGTGAAGCGGGCGTTCGAGGCGCTGCGCCAGGTTCCGCAGCCCTTCCCCGTGGTGCTCACGGATCTGGTCATGCCCGACGGCTCGGGGATGGACGTGCTCGCGGCGGCGAAGCAGCGGAGCGCGTCGACCGAGGTCATCGTGATGACGGCGCACTCGACGGTCGAGACGGCGATCGAGGCGATGCGCAAGGGCGCCTACGACTTCGTGACCAAGCCCTTCTCGCCGGCCGAGATCGCCGCGCTCGTCCAGAAGGCGATGGAGAAGGGCTCCATCGTCGCCGAGAACCAGCGGCTGCGCGCCCACCTCGAGCGCCTCGAGCCGCAGGAGCGCGAGAGCTTCGGCACGAGCCCGGCGATGCAGAAGGTGGCCGAGCTGGTCGCCAAGATCGCGCCCACGCGCACGACGGTGCTCATCACCGGCGCGAGCGGCACCGGCAAGGAGCGCGTCGCCCGCGCCTTGCACGAGCAGAGCGACCGCAAGGACCGGGCGTTCCTCGTCATCAACTGCGGAGCCTTGCCGGAGGCGCTCATGGAGAGCGAGCTCTTCGGCCACGAGAAGGGCTCGTTCACCGGCGCGGCGGCGCGCTCGCTCGGCCTCTTCCGCGAGGCCGACGGCGGGACGCTCCTGCTCGACGAGGTGGGCGAGCTGCCGGCGCCGCTGCAGGTGAAGCTGCTCCGGGCCATCCAGGAGCGGAAGGTGCGCGCGGTCGGCGGCGCCGCCGAGACGCCGGTCGACGTGCGCATCCTCGCCGCGACGAACCGCGACGTGGAGGCCGACGTCAAGGAGGGCAAGTTCCGCCAGGACCTCTACTACCGCCTCAACGTCATCCGCATCGAGCTGCCGCCCCTCCGCGACCGCCCCGGCGACATCGGGCGCCTCGCCGACAAGTTCGTCCGCCGCTACGCCGCCGAGCTCGGCAAGGACGTCCGCGGTCTCACGGCCGACGCCCTCCGCGCCCTCGACGCCTACGCCTTCCCCGGCAACGTGCGCGAGCTCGAGAACATGATGGAGCGCGCCGTGGCGCTCGCCTCCGGACCGGCCATCGGCCTCGGCGATCTCCCGCCGGCCGTGAGCGGTCTCTCGGGGAGCACCGCGCCTCTCTTGGCCGATCTCCCCCCGGCGGGGTGTATGCTGGACGATGTCCTCGGCGAGGTGGAGCGGAGGCTGATGCTGCAGGCGCTGGAGCGGACCGGAGGGGTGCGCAACGCGGCCGCGAAATTGCTAGGGGTCACGGCCCCCTCCTTCCGGTACCGGCTCGCCAAGCACGGGCTCGACGAGGGCGACGGCGACGAGAGGGAGGCGGTCGACGAGAGCGCCTCCGACGGCAGGGCCGCTCCAAGGAGATCGCGATGAACAAGCAGCGCTCGAGGGTCTACCGCCGGGGCTTCACGCTGGCCGAGCTCCTCATCGCGGTCGCCATGGTCGGCGTGCTCGCGGCGATCGCGATCGCGAGCTTCCGCGTCTACCAGACGCGCGCCGCCGTGGGCGAAGCGAAGGCCATGCTCGGCTCGATCCGCAACGCCGAGACGGCGATGAAGGGGATGACGGGCGAGTACCTCGGCTGCTCTCCCGGCACGACGGCGGGCTACTACGACTTTTATCCGCAGGATGCCGCCGGACCGAGCAACACGAAGTGGTCTTTCGTCAACGACTCGTACGGCGCGAAGAGCGACTGCTGGGAGCGCCTCCACGTCGTGACCGACGCGCCGGTGCGCTTCGGCTACGCGGTCATCGCCGGGCAGCCCGGCGTCGCGCCGCCCGCGGTGCCGAACGAGTGGGGCGCGCAGGCCCCGCAGTGGCCGGCGTCCCCCGCCGATCCGTGGTTCGTGATGCAAGCCACCGGCGACCGCGACGAGGACGGCAAGTACGCGCTCCTGGCCGGCTCGTCGTTCCAGGCGGGCCAGGTGTTCGTTCACGACGAGGAGGAGTAGCGCTCGATGAAATTGGTCATCGAGACCGCGCTCGAGTGACGATTTTCATCACCACCCCCGCCTGCGAGGAGCCCCGATGACCGAAAAGCTCGCGAGTCTCGTCGAAGCGCGAGCCGATCTCGCGGCCGCTCGAGGGTGGCACGGCGCGTGCTTGAGCTCCCCGCCGATGAGCGGCCACGCCCCGCGGAGGTCTCGCCCGTACGCGCGGGGCTTCACGCTGGTCGAGCTCCTCATCGTGGTCGCGATGATCGGCGTCCTCGCCGCGCTCGCGATCGTCGGTTACCGGAAGTATCTCACCTCGGCCCAGACGGGAGAGGCGAGGATCGTGATGCAGTCGATCCGGAACGGCGAGCACGTCTACAAGACCGACATGCTCACGTACCTGAGCTGCGCGTCGAGCTACAAGGACTACTACCCGCAGGGCGCAGGCGGCCCGAACGACAGGAAGTGGGCCTGGATCAACCCCGGCCACCCGCAGGTCGGCTGCTATGCGCAGCTCAACGTCGACACCGACGGCGCGGTGCGCTTCGGCTACGCCGTCGTCGCCGGCGGAGGCAGCGACACGGTCCCTGCGATGGACTCGACCGACTGGAAGGACCCGCCGGTCTGGCCCGATCCCGACGCCCCCTGGTACGTGGTGCAGGCGACGGGAGACAGAGACGTCGATGGCAAGCTGGCCGTTTTGGTCAGCTCCTCGTTCGACAACAAGATCTACGTCGAGAACGAGGACGAGTAACGGATTTCGCCCGCCCCCACGGGGCACCGACGAGGCGGGCTCGTCGAAACACAACGAGAAGATCGCTGGGCACGTTCAGCCGGATGCCCGCGTCAGCGGTGCCATGACCCGGCTAGGACAACAACGGAGGATCGCGATGCGTGCATTCAAGAAGAGTGGGAACCGTGGCTTCACCCTCGTCGAGCTCATGATCGTCGTCGCGATCATCGGCGTCCTCGCGGCGCTCGCCATCTACGGCGTGCGGCGCTACCTCGCCAGCGCGAAGACCTCCGAGGCCAAGAACACCATCGGCGCCATCGCGCGCAACGGCGCGGCCGCGTTCGAGCGCGAGACGGTCGACTCCGAGCTCGTCGCCGAGGGCGGCCAGTCGGCGCAGGCCAACCACGCGTTCTGCACCGACGCGACGGCGGTGCCGGCGACCATGGCGGACGTGCAGGGCAAGAAGTACCAGCCGAACTCGGCGACGGGTCAGGACTTCGAGGTCGGCGATCACCTCGCCGGCTGGAAGTGCCTGAAGTTCTCGATGAACCAGCCCATCTACTACCAGTACAACTACAATCGGGCCGGTGGGCTCACGACCAACACCCCGCCGGTGGACGGCTTCGAGGCCGCCGCCAAGGGCGATCTCAACGGCGACGGCACGGTGTTCAGCGAGTTCTCGCGCATCGGCGAGAAGAACGCCGACGGCGCCTCGGTGCGCCTCTCGACGCAGATCTACGTGCACGAAGAGTTCGAGTGAGAGCCTGACGGTCCGCTTCTTCCTGGAGGGCGCGCGAGCGCCCTCCCTCTCTTCAAGGGCCGCGCATGCGAGCGTTTTCTCATCCACGGCGGGCTGCGAGGGGCTTCACCCTGGTGGAGCTCATGATCGTCGTCGCGATCATCGGCGTCCTCGCCGCGCTCGCGATCTACGGCGTCTCACGCTACCTCGCCGCGGCCAAGTCGGCCGAGGCCAAGGAGGCCGTCGGCGCCATCTCCCGGTCCGCCGTCTCCGCCTTCGAAGAGGAGCGGGTCCCGCCCGAGCTCCTCGGCGAGGGGGCCGTCGCGCAGCAATCCGCGAACCTCCTCTGCGGCTCGGCCATCCCCGTCCCCCTCGCCGCCACTTCGATCCAAGGGAAGAAGTACCAGCCCGACACGGCGCTTGGCGTCGACTTCCAGACCGGCACCGTCACCACCGGCTGGCAGTGCCTGAGCTACATGAAGGCCGAGCCGATGACGTACCGCTACACGTACTTCGCGAACGGCGGGTACCTCTCGCCGGGCCTCGGCGGTCCCGACCCCGGCGCCACCGGCTTCGAGGCGGCGGCGCAGGGCGATCTCGACGGCGACACGCAGCTCAGCACCTTCGCGCGCGTCGGCGCGCTCGAGACGAACCATCTCCGCCTCGCCACCCAGGTGTTCGTGGACGAGGAGTTCGAGTGACTTCACCCGCGGGGCCATTTTTCCGGGGGTGTTTCGGCGGAGCCCCAACGTGAGCTCCATGCGCGCGCTACCGTGCCGCGCCTCGATGCGCTAAGACGGCCGCCATGGCGTGGCGCTCCTGGAGCGCGCTCGAGCTCAGCGCGTTGTTCGGCATCGGCGGCAGCGTCCTCGCGGTCGCGGTGCCCACCTTCATCAGGAATCTCTCGGCGTCCAAGGTCACCGAGCCGATCGACGGCCTGGATCGGATGGTGACGAGCGCGGTCGCTTACGCGAACGAGCGGCCGCAGGAGCTCTCGTTCCCGCCCTCCGCGCCGCTCACCCCCGCCGAGCCGCCCCGCGGCGTCCGCGCGCGCGATCCCGCCGAGGCCTGGGAGCACCTCACCTGGCGCTCGCTCGACTTCCGCTACGACGAGCCCCACGCCTTCGCTTTCCAGTTCGAGAGCGCGACCCTGCCCGACAAGACCATGACCTTCGTGGCGACCGCGCACGGCGATCTCGACGGCGACGGGACCCAGTCCACCTTCGAGGTGCGCGGCGAGCGGCGGCCCGGAGAGCCCGCGCGCGTCTTGCCGGGCATGTACGTCGAGCGCGAGGTCGAGTGACGTGGGCGTCCGCGAGCACGCCCTCTCGCTCGCGCTGATCGCCGCCTCGGCGGCCGGGGTGGCGAGCGTGCGCGGCGCGCTCTTCGAGACCGAGAAGCGGGTGAAGGAGACGTCGGACGTCTACGTCCTGCCCCCGCCCGCGCAGGTGAAGACGCTCTCGCTCGGCTACCACGCCGCGCTCGCCGATCTGCTCTGGTCGCACGTGCTCGTCTCGCAGGGCCTGCACACGTACGAGCGGCGCCGCTTCGAGAACCTCACGCTCCTGCTCGACACCATCAACGAGCTCGACCCGCTCTTCCGCGATCCGTACGCGATGGCCGACGCGCTCATCACCTTCCAGGCCGCCGAGACGCCGCACGACGAGGTCGTGAAGGCGCGCGAGATCATGGAGCGCGGCGTCAGGAACCGCCCGCTCGACGCCGAGCTGTGGCTCGTGCTCGGCCAGTTCGTGGGGATGATCGCGCCGAGCTCGTACCTCACCGACCCGGAGGAGCAGGCCGCCTGGCGCGCCGACGGCGGGCCCATGCTCGAGCGCGCCGCGGAGCTCGGCGGCGACAACGCCAACATCAGCTGGCAGGCGCTCGGCGGCGCCGGCATCTTCAGCCGCGCCGGCCAGCGCGACGCGGCCATCCGCTTCCTCCAGCGGACGATGGCCGTGACCGACGACGAGGAGCTGAAGCAGAAGATCCAGCGCCAGCTCGACGCGCTCCTCGGCGAGGAGCAGGCCGAGGCCTACAGGCGCCACCTCGCCGCCTTCAACGAGCTCTGGAAGCGCGACCTCCCCTTCGTCAAGAAGACGACGATCCTCGTCCTCGGCCCACCGCGCGATCCCGCCTCCTGCGCCGGCCCCGCCCACGCCGACGAGCAGCGCTGCGCGCACACGTGGAAGGACTGGCGCGCCCGGGCGAGGTAACAAGAAGAAGAATTCTCACAGGGAGACGGGGAGACAAGGAGATTTTCATTCGGTCGATCCACGCTCACGCCCGCGCAGGCGTGGGCGTGAATCGACCGAATGAAATCCTCCCTGTCTCCCCGTCTCCCTGTAAAAATTCCGGGGAACAGGTCGTCAGCGGCGACTACTTGAACTTGACGGCGGCCGTCTTGGTCTCGCCCGCCTTCACCGTGACGCTCACCGACTTCTTGCCGAGCTCGGAGTGGATGAACGTCACCGTGTGCGAGCCCGCGGGGACGCTGACGCCGACCTTGGGCGTGCTGCCGAGCGGACGGCCGTCGAGGACGACCTTCGAGACCGGGATCGAGTTGATGTTGAGCGTCCCGTTCCCGCCGGCGGCGGCGGGGGGCGGCGTCGGCGGCTCGGCCGTCTTCGTCGGCGGCGTGGCCGTCTTCGCGGCGACGGCCCCGGTCGACACCGGCGGCGTGGGCGCCGCGGAGGCCTTGCCGGTCTCGGTGAGCTCGATGCGCACGCTCTTCTCGGGCAGGCCGTCCTCGAACGAGATCTGCTGCGTGAAATCGTCGAACCCCTTCTTGGTCGCGACGATCTTCCAGGTCTCGTTCGGGTCGAGCTCGAGCTTCGGCTGCGTCTTGAGGAGCGACTCGGCCAGCTTCTTCTCGACCTTCTTCGACCCCTCGCTCATCAGCGTCACGGTCGCGCCGGGCGTGGCGAGCTCGAGCTTGGCGTAGCCCTTCTTCAGCTTGAGCTTGAGCGAGCCGAGATCGCTCACCTCGCCGGCCTTGATGGTCACGCTCTGCGCGAGCGGCTCGTAGAACTCGCCCTCGGCGCGGAGCTTGTGGTCGCCGGGGGCGACGTCCTTGAGATCGATCGGGAGCGCGCCCTTCTCCTTGTCGTCGAGGAACACCTTCACGCCCGGCTGGGCGCCGGCCGCCTTGAGCGTCCCGACGGTCGCGTCGGCCGTGGCCGGACCGGCGGCGCTGCCGCCGATGGTGATGAGGACGAGCTTCTCCTTGCCGCCCTCGACCGTCTCGGTGATCTGCTCCGACGCGTCGACGCCGGGCACCATGACCTTGATGGTCTTGCTGCCGGCCGGGAGATCGGCGACGACGCAGGGGGCGGTGTCGCACTGCTTCTTGCCGTCGACGAAGATCTCGGCCTTGTCCACGGCCGCGCCGCTCTTCGTCTTGATGTCGATCTTGAGCACGCCGTTGCGCGGGAAGAGCATGAACGCGGCGAGCGCGAGGACGGCGATGAGCGCGAGGGCGCCGAAGACGATGCCGAGCTTGCTGCCGGCCGCGGGGCGCGGCTCGGGCCGCGCGCGCAGCGCGGTGGGCTCGTCGGCGACGCGCCCGGGCGGCGAGGGGACGGCCTGCGCGGGGATCTGCATGCCGGGCATCGCCGGCGGCGGCGCCGAGTGGTGCTGCGGCGGCGTCGAGGGTTGGAGCGGCCGAGGCTGGGGCGCGGGCGCCGCGGCGCCTCCCGAGCTCGCGAGGAGCGCGGCGGCCGCCGAGACCTTCGCCGGCGCCGGCGCGGGCGTGCCGGCGGCGGGGCGCGGCATCTTCGGCATGATGTCGTGCGTCGCCTTGTCGTAGACGTGGGTCGACTCCTCCTCGTCGTCCCAGTCCATGTCGACCGACGCGGCCTTCTTCGAGGGCGGCTTCGCGGCGGGGGGCGGCACGCCCTTCGGGTCGCCGAACCCGAGCGTCGAGCCGATCGACGGTGCGGCGGGCGGCGGCAGTGCCGCGGGCAAGCCGCCTGACGGAGCCGGCGGCCGCATCGGCGTGATCGTCGGCGGCGGCAGCGCGTT
This sequence comes from uncultured Polyangiaceae bacterium, assembly GCA_964372055.1. GTDB lineage: Bacteria > Myxococcota_A > Polyangia > Polyangiales > Polyangiaceae > CAYJPW01. The sequence continues at coordinate 12,963 of CAYJPW010000076.1, read as the reverse complement.
CGGCGGCGCCATGCCCGGCGCGCTGAGGCGCTGAGGCGGCGAGCTCACCGGCGGCAGCGCCTGCATGGGCGGCGTCGGCGGAGGCAGCGGCACCGCAGCGGACCCCGGCGGCGGCAGAGGCTTCGGCATCGAGGGCGGCGGCAGCGCGCCGGCGGCGTGGGGCCCCGAGGGCATGGAGGGCGGCGGCAGCGCGTTCGTCAGGCCGCCGACGAGCGTGCGCTGGCGAGGTCCGACCGACGACGGCGGCGGCGCGAGGGCAGGCAGGCCACCCGCAGCCTGCCGGGGTTTCTTGGCGAGCCCCTCGAAGACATCCAAGTCGCTCCCGCCCTTGTTCTCGGCCATGTTCAGGGACTCCTCACGAGATGCGGCGCCTTGGGCCGCGGCTTCTGGGAAAAGGCTGCGTACGTATCGTGCGACGCGAGAAGGGTCCGCCTCGAGGCGCTCGGCTCGGGCGACCTTTCGAAGCTCCGCATGCAGGTCGTCGCCCGTAGCGTACCTTCTGTCCGGAGATTGCGCGAGCGCCTTCACGAGGATCGCCTCGAGCTCGGCGGGGAGGACCACGCCCAGAGAGCCCGGCGCGGGGAAGCCGCCCGCCGCGATGCGCTGCATCACCGCCAGCGGCTGCGAGCCCTCGAAGAGGCGGCGCCCGGTGACGAGCTCCCAGAGGCAGATCCCGAGAGAGAAGAGGTCGCTCCGGCCGTCCACTGGCTGGCCACGGGCCTGCTCGGGCGACATGTACCCGACGGTACCTTTGACCTCGCCGGCGCCGGTGTGGCTGATGCGGCCGAGGGCGCGGGCGATCCCGAAGTCGGAGAGCTTCACCTCGCCCTCGAAGGAGACGAGGATGTTGGACGGGCTCACGTCGCGGTGGACGAGCTCCAGCGGGCGCCCCGCGTCGTCGCGGCGCGCGTGCGCGTGGCCGAGGGCCTCGGCCACCTTCATGACGATGTGGAGCGCGATGTCGAGCGGCACCCTGCCCTCGGGCGCGACCGCGGCGCCGCCCGCCGGATCGGACGACGGCGGCCCGGACCCGCTCGGGCGGATGGCGCGCGCGGCCTGGCGCTGGATGGCGCGCAGGTCCTTGCCGTGGACGAACTCGTAGGCGAGGTAGTGGATCGCGTCGACCGTGCCCGCGTCGACGACCTTCGCGATCCCGGGGTGATCGAGCGACCGCGCCAGGCGCGCCTCGCCGTGCAGCGTCTCGACGACGTCGGCATCGGACGAGACCGCGGGCATCAGCCGCTTCAGCGCGACGATGCGCCGGTCACGGCGCGACACCGCGCGGAACACCTCGCCCGTGCCCCCCACGCTGATGCGCTCGACGAGGTCGTAGGGACCGAAGGACTGAAGCACCGGCCCGCCGTACATACCCTCCCCGGTGGCCTTGGGACAAGTCGATCGTCACGGCTCCCCGGGCCGCCGCCCTACTTCTCGGCGCCGGGCGTCTCCTCCGCCTTCGCCGGCTTCTTGAAATACCGGATGCGCTGCTGCTGCAGCGGGTACCAGGTGCTGAACGGCACCACCGGCGTGTCCTCGAAGAAGCGCTTCCCGCCCGGCGCGTCGGCGCGGGCCAACCGCACCGCGGTCGCGCCGGAGGGCGCGCGGACCGCCTCGCCGGCGAGGCTCGTGTCGCCTCCGAGCGCCACCGCGAGGCGCTGCGGGAGCATGACGCGCGAGGAGCACCCGAGGCGCTTGAGCAGCTCGTCGAGCGCACGCCCGTCGTCGGCCGTCGGCGGCGCCGCGGCGGGCCCGGCCACGATCTCGGCGTACACGAGCATGCCATCCTCGTCGTGGACGCCGAGGGCCGCGGCCGCGGGGCCGCCGGTGAAGCCCGACGCGAGCCGGACCGCGTCCGGCACGGGGGGCGCGTCCCCGATCGAGAAGGCCGCGGTCGAGTGCCACACCGAGCTCACCTCGCGCCCGCCCGCCGCCTCGCGCGTGCCGCCGTCGGGCACGTCGATGACCGCGACCGTCGCCCCGACGCCGTCGGGCTTGGCCGTGGCGGCGCGCGCGGCGGGCGCGGCGCTGACGGTGCGCGGATCGATCTTGAGCAGGCGCACCTCGAGGTCCGGGCGCGCCGCCTCGGGCCGGACCTTGGTGAGCGCCAGCGCGTACGGGAAGCCGTGCTGCGGCAGCCCCTTGAGCTTCCACTCGCCCTCGCCCGCGAGCGGCGGCGAGAGCACCGGCGCGACCGGCGCGCCGGGGAGCACGTGGCGCAGCGTCATGTAGAAGAAGTCGCGCGACTCGCGGCGGATGTAGCGCGGGAAGCTCATCAGCCCCATGCCGCGGATGAGGCGGCGGCCGCGGAAGCGCCAGCCGTCGAGGCCCGAGATGTCGCCCTCGGCCTCCCAGTCGTGCTGGAGCGGGCGGCCGAGCGGCTCGAGCTCGGCCTCGGGCGCGACCTTGTAGAACTCGAGCCCGCTGTGGCCTGCGTTCATGTCGAGCGCGAGCCCGTAGCTGCAGCGCGTCTGGATCATGGCCTGCGCGAGCGCCTCGGGCCCGATGTCGGCGCCGTAGAAGTAGGCGATGAAGCGCTCCTTCGTCAGGCAGATGCCGGTGCGGACCGTGTGCGTCTTGTCGGCCCAGCCCGGCGGCGTCCCGCCCCACCAGGTCCGGTTGTACGGGTTGAACTTCTCGTCCTGGACCATGACGGTCATGTTCTGGCGGTACGAGTGCACCGCCTCGGGGATGGCGGGATCGAGCGGCCAGGTGCCGAACGCGGTCGAGCCGTCGCGGAGCGCGGCCACCGTCGCCGCGTACGGCTTCGGCGGCAGGTAGACGACGCCGTCCGCCATCATCCCGAACTCGCCGTGGAGCGCCTGGAACCCGGCGTTCGAGGCGGCGACGACGCGCTTCATCACCTCGGGCGTGCGCGGCACGAGCCCGGGGCCCGCCTCGCCGGTCGCGCCCTTCGGCTCGACGGTTCCGGCCATCATGTGGAGCTCGACCTGGCGCGGGTCCCAGAGGGCCACGTAGACGCGCGTCGCCTTGCGCTCGCGGTCGCTGCGGATGAACGTGGTCAGGAACGCCGCCGGCAGGCCGGGGTTCACGCGCACGAACGGGTCGTTGTCGCGCGGGTTCCACTGCCCCTCGCCGGGAAGCGCCGGCACGACCCACGGCTCGAGCGGCCCGGGGGGCCAGCCGATCTCGGGATCCACCGGCATCGCGCGGACCGGCGGATCGAGCTCGTTCGTGCCCAGATCGGCGGCGATGTCGGCGGCCCCGGTGTCCCCGGTCACCGCCTCCTTGTTGCGGAGGACGAAGTCGAGCGCGGTGAAGGCGACGGCCTTGACCGTCTGCATCGTGTCGTCGCCGATCCACGGCACCGCGCGGACGCGATCGACCGCCCAGGTGACGAGGTTGCCGGGACGCGAGACCTCGGCCGTCTCGAGCTTGACCCACGGCGGCGGCGGCGGCGAGGCGTCGGCGAGCGGAACACGCGCCTCCCGCCCGTCGGCGCGCAGCGCGAGCGCGTCGTCCTCGAGCGCGATGGCCACCTCGTGCGGCGCGGGATCGATGGCCACGGCGTGGCGCACGACGCCGCGCAGCTGCCCGGTCTGCTGGTAGGCGGTGATCGCGTTCTGGGCGCGCTCGAGTCGCGTCCACTCGGCGGGCGCCGCGCCACGTCCGGCGAGATCGAGCACGTGAACCGAGACCTTCGACCCCTCGAGCAGATCGCGGGCGACGTAGGCGAGCCGCTCGCCGCGGACGAGCGGCCGGCCCTCGTCGGCGCCCGTCGTCTCGGTCAGGTTGTGCGCCGCACCGACGCCGAGGAGCACGCCCTCCGGCGAGAGGCGGGTCTCGACCAGGAAGAGATCGCTCGGGTCGCCCGGCGCGGGCATGCCGCGGACGATGGCGCGGGCGCCGCCGAGCACGCCGAGCACGCCGCTCGGGGCGTCGACCCAGCGCACGTCCTCGGGGGCGGCCACCAGGATGCCGCGCTCGGCGAGCGCCGCGATCAGCGCCGAGGCGCGGTCCGGCGTCGTCGCCGTGCCTCTCGTCGCCGCGACCGAGACCACCGTCGCCGTCGCGAGGAAGAACGCCACGTGCCGGACTCGCGCCGGCGACGGCGCGCCGCTCTGGGGGGCGGAGGGTGCTGCCATGGGTCCGGGGGCGAGCCCCCACGTCGAGAACGCCGGAGCGGCCGGCGGTGTGCCCACCGGCTATCACCGTTATCGTCGGACGCCTAGTGCCGCGCGTCGGAAGCGCTGCCAACCATCGGAGGCACGGCGCTTGCTGGGCGCTCGCCGCTGAGCGGGATTTCGGCCCCTGAGGTCGCGCCGGCCATGGCGCCGGTGACGCGTGTGCCAGAAAGGACTGCCATGAGACTTCGCTTTGGCTTGATCGGATGTGGGTGCATGGCGGCGGTCGCCGCCACGACGGTGGCGACCAACGACGCCCAGGCGTGCGGGGGCTGCTTCCACCCCGAGGACCAAACGCAGCAGGCGAGCACGGTGGTCACAGGCCACCGGATGGCGCTCTCGATCTCGACCGCGCAGACGGTGCTCTGGGATCAGGTCGCCTACGCCGGCAACCCGGCCGACTTCGCGTGGGTGTTGCCGGTGAAGCAGGGGGCGCGCATCGAGGTGTCGAACGACGCCTGGTTCGAGTCGCTCGAGGCGGCCACCACGGCGCAGGTCCAGTCGCCTGCCCTGTTCTGCGGCGGCAACGGGTTCTTCGGTGGTGGCGGCGACTACGACGGCGGAGGCTGCGACGGCCCGTCCTTCGGTTGCAGCGCCTCCGACGAAGCGGCCTACGGTGGAACGCCGACGAACGCCCAGGGCGCGGGCGGATCGGGGGAGCCTCCGCCTCCCCCGGTCGACGTCGTCCACCAGGGCACCATCGGCCCGTACGACACCGTGACGTTGCACGCGAACGAGCCGGGCGCGCTCACCGGCTGGCTCGTGCAGAACGGCTACGCGATCGACCCCGACATCCAGCCGATCATCGACGCGTACACCGCCGAGGGCTTCGACTTCATCGCCCTCCGACTCGCCCCGACGCAGGGGATCCAGCAGATGAAGCCGGTGCGCGTCGTGTCGCCGGGTGCCGTGCCGACGCTGCCGCTGCGCATGGTCGCCGCCGGCACCGGCGCCAACGTGGCCATCACGCTCTTCGTGCTCGGCGAGGGGCGCTGGGCGACCGGCAACTTCCCCGGCGCGACCATCGACGACGCCGATCTCGCGTGGGACTTCGCGACCTCGTCGTCGAACTACGGCTCGGTGCGCGACGCGGCGCTCGCCGCCGAGGGCGGGCGGACCTGGCTGACGGCGTACGCCAAGAAGGGCGCCCTGCTCTCGCCGATCCCGAACCCGGTCACCGGCAGCCCGACACCGTACAACGTCGGCGGCGGCGCCTCGCCGGCGACCACGATCGCCGACGCGTACGTCCGGCAGGGCGTGCTCAACGGCGAGGCCTCGTCGTACGAGTGCATGTACGCCGCCGACGCCATCGCCGACGCCTCGGGCGTCGTCGTCGATCCCTGCCCGCCCACGCAGAAGGTCTGCGACGAGCTCGCCGCCGACGAGATCGACAACCGGACGCTCGCCTGCGGCACCCTCGACGATCTCGCGGTGGCCCTGGTCGGCATGCACCCGCGCGACGTGTGGCTGACGCGCCTCGAGTCGGCGCTCCCGCGCGCGGCGCTCGCCGACGATCTCGGCATGGCCGCCGCGACCGACCAGGCCGAGGTCGAGAGCTTCCGGGTCGCGACCCAGGCGCAGAACGAGCCCTGCCCTCTGGCGTCCGCTCCCGCTTCGGGCGCGGCGGCGTTCGTCGCGGGGAGCGGGCCGAAGCCGCCTCGCCCGACGGGCCGGCGCGAGCGCCGCGATCAGGCGATGGCCGCGATCTCGCTCCTGGCGCTCGGGCTGCTCCTCGAGCGCCGGACGGCTCGAGGTCAGGTGCGGACCGTCGCTCGAGCGACCGCGAGACGCGATCGCGCTCGGGCTCGAGCCCGCTTCGCGCTCACCTGATCTCGTTTTTTGCGTCGCGTCCGGTGTGGTAAGCCGCGCGGATGGACGAGGCGCCCGTATCCCGCGAGGAGATCCTGACGATCGCCCGGCTCGCGCACCTCGAGCTCTCGCCCGAGGAGCTCGACCGCATGACGCGCGATCTCGGCCAGATCCTCGGCTACGTCCGCCAGCTCGGCGAGCTCGACCTCGCCGGGGTCGCCCCCACGGCGCACGTCCAGATCGAGCGCCTCCCGCTCCGCGAGGACGAGCCCCGGCCCAGCCTGCCGCACGAGCTCGCCCTGCGCGAGGCCCCTCGGGTGGCGCACGGCGGGTTCGCGGTCCCCGCCTTCGTGGACGAGGGCTAGAGCATGGACGCGCTGCTCGACCGATCGATCCCGGATCTGGCCGCGCTCGTCCGGTCGGGCGAGGTGTCGGCCGAGGAGGTCGCGCGCGCGAGCCTCGACCGCATCGAGCGCGACAACGGCCGGCTCGGCGCCTTCCTGACCGTCACGGCCGAGCGCGCGCTCGACGACGCGCGGGCGCTCGACCGGCGCCGCGCCCGCGGCGTCGCGCTCGGACCGCTCGCCGGCGTCCCCATCGGGCTCAAGGACGCGCTCTGCGCGCGCGACGTCCCGACCACGTCCGGCTCGCGGATCCTCACGCGCGCCGAGGGGCCGGGCGAGCCGGAGCTCGATCCCCGCCGCGGGTGGCGGCCGCCCTACGACGCGACCGTCGTCGAGCGGCTGCGCGCCGCGGACGCGATCCTGCCGGGCAAGTGCAACATGGACGAGCTCGCGATGGGCTCGTCGAACGAGAACAGCGCCTTCGGGCCGGCGAAGAACCCGTGGGACCCGTCGCGCGCTCCGGGCGGGTCCTCGGGCGGGAGCGCGGTCGCGGTCGCGGCCGGCATGACGCCGGGCGCGCTCGGCTCCGACACCGGCGGCTCGATCCGCCAGCCGGCGGCGCTCACCGGCACCGTGGGCATCAAGCCGACCTACGGGCGGGTCTCTCGGTATGGGCTCATCGCCTTCGCCTCGAGCCTCGACCAGATCGGCTCGTTCGCGCGCGACGTCCGCGGGGCGGCGCGCATCCTCGAGGTGATCGCGGGCTCGGACGCGCGCGACGCGACGACGCTCGACGCCCCGGTGGGCGCCTACGAGCGGGCGTGCGGGCGCGGCATCGAAGGCCTGCGCGTCGGCGTTCCCGAGGAGTATTTCGCCAAGGGGCTCGACCCGCTGGTCGAGGGCAGCGTGCGCGCGGCCATCGACGGCCTCGCCGGGCTCGGGGCCACGCTCCACCCCGTGCACCTCCCGCACACGCGCTTCGCGGTCGCCTCCTACTACGTGGTCGCGACGGCCGAGTGCTCCTCCAACCTCGCGCGCTTCGACGGCGTCCGCTTCGGGCTCCGGGTCGATCCCAAGCGCGATCTCGGCGCCCTCTACGACGCCACGCGCGGCAAGGGCTTCGGGCGCGAGGTGAAGCGCCGCATCATGCTGGGGACCTACGTGCTCTCGGCCGGCTACTACGACGCCTACTACCTCCGCGCCCAGAAGGTCCGCACCCTGATCCGCCGCGACTTCGAGGAGGCCTTCCGAGCGGTCGACGTCATCGCGACGCCGGTCTCGCCCACCGTCGCCTTCCGGCTCGGCGAGAAGGTCGACGACCCGCTGGCCATGTACCTGGCGGACGTCTACACGTTGCCCGCGAGCCTGGCGGGCGTGCCGGCGATCAGCGTCCCGTGCGCGATGGCGCCGGCGGCGCCGGGCGGAGCGCCGCTGCCGGTCGGGCTCCAGCTCATCGCCCCGCCCCTCGAGGAGGCGCGTCTCTGCACGGTCGCGCACGCGTGGGAGCAGATCTCTCCGGCGCGCACGGCCAGGCCCGCGAGCGCGGCGGCGAGCGCATGAGCGTGGAGGTCGTCGCGGCCGGGGTGGAGCACGGCGCCGGGCTCGCGGCGCTGTTCGAGGCGGCCGGCTCGTCCTGCTACTGCCGCTACTGGCACTTCGCCGGCGACAAGAACGCCTGGCTGGAGCGCTGCGCCCTCGCCCCCGGCGAGAACCGCGCCGAGCTCGAGGCGGCGCTGGCGGCTTCGGACCCAGGCGCGGACCGCGTTCGCGGCCGCTCGAGCCCCGAGGCGCGGGGGCTCGTCGCGCTCGACCGTGACGAGGTGGTGGGCTGGCTCAAGGTCGCCCCCGCGCCCGTCGTCGCCAAGCTCTACGATCAGCGCCTCTACCGAGGCCTGCCCTGCTTCGCCGGCGATCGCACCGGCGTCTTCACCATCGGCTGCGTCCTCGTTCACCCGGCGCACCGCCGCCGCGGCGTCGCGCGCGCGCTCGTCGCCGGCGCCGTGCGCATCGCGCCCTCGTGGGGCGCCCGCGCGCTCGAGGCCTTCCCACGCCGGCCGCGCGAGGCCGTGGCGGACGAGGAGCTCTGGACCGGCCCGGCGAGCGTGTACGCCGCGGCCGGCTTCGTCGAGGTGCACGCCTTCGAGCCCTACCCGGTCCTCCGCCGTGAGCTCACGCCCTGATCCCATGCGCGCTGCGCCGCACCTCCTCGCCGCGCTCTGCGCCGCCGCGCTCGCGGCCGGCTGCGGTGCGCGGTCGTGCTCGAGCAAGAGCGACGCCGACGGGGGCCCTCCTCCCCCGCCGCTCGTTCCTTCGGAGCTCCTGCCGGGTCCGGCGCCGTGGGCGCTCACCCCCGCGCGCGGGGCCATCGGCGTGGCGCTCCCCCCGCACTGCACTCCGCGACTTCCGCCGCTGCGCGCGGAGGTCGCGCCGACGACGCGCTTCGTCGCGCCGCCCCACGCGCCCGCCACGCTCATCGTCGCCGACGCGCCGGGCCTGCCGCCGCGGCTCGCCGGCGTCGGCGCGGTCACGTTCGACCCGTCGACCGGCGAGCCGAAGACGACCGATCGCGTCCCCTGGTTCGTGGCCGAGACGATGCCGCGCCTGGCGCGGGCGGGGGACGGCGCCTGGATGGCCGCGTTCGATCGGCGCGGCGCCGGCCTCGCCACGCGCGTCGCGGTCTGGAAGGGCGGCGAGGCGGTCTCGCTCGGCGACGGCGATCGCTTCGAGGCCGTCGATCTCGCCTGCTCCGAGCGCCGCTGCGCGCTGCTCACGACCCGGCTGGCCCGCGTCGCCGGCGCGGGCGCCGAGCTCTGGGTCGGTTCGCCGCGTGAGCCGGCCACCTCGTGGCGGCGCATCGAGATCACCCCGAAGGAGGGCGTGAGCGACGCGTACCCGAGCTCGATCGTGCGCCTCGACGGCGCGGGCGCGACCCCGCCGCCTGGCGCGAGCGCCACGGGGTCGTCGTCGCCGCTCGCACCCGCCTCCGCCGGAGCCGAGGCGGGAGCCCCGAACCCCGCTGCCGGACCGGCCACGGGGGGCATCCTGGTGAGCCTCGTCGAGGGCGACGACCTCGTCTTCTATGCGATCGACGAGGCTCCGCCCGCCGGGGCCGCGCACGAGATCGCGCGCGTGGCGGCGCCCTACGGCGTCATCGACGCGACCACGGCGCCCGCGCCGGTCGCGCTCGTCTTCGGCACCGAGCTCGACGACGACGGCTGCGCGCGCGGCGGGGTGAAGCTCGCTCTGGCGCGCCCGGGCCAGAAGGACCTCGCGCTCGACGTGCCGACGCCGCCGGTGTGGGCGAGCCTCCGCCGGCTCGAGCGCGGCGTCCTCGCGACGTGGGTCGCCCCGCTCGGCTGCGAGGTGAAGCGCCGCGTCGCCTTCGCGGCCGTGCTCGGGCCGGACGGGGCGCCGCTCTCGGCGCCGATGGCGGTCGCCGACGCGACGGCCGCCGCGGTGTCCGCGCACGGAGGCGAGGTGGATCTCTGGCTGCAGCAGGAGCAGGGCGCGGTGCTGTGGATCCGCGCCACCTGCGCGGCGCCCTAGCGCTCGCGCTTACTCCCCGGCGAGCGGGTAGCTCGGGCGGATGTCGACCGGGATGCCCTCGAGGTGGCCGAGCGCCTTGGTCATCGGGTCGCTCATCCCGCCGTAGCGCGCCAGCATCGCCTCGGCCGCGGCCTTGTTGCCCTCGTGCTGGAGCACGCAGATGTCGCGGACCAGCGCGGCGATGGCCGTCTCGAGCTTGGCGAAGTCGACGGTGAAGCGACCGGAGGCCTCGTCGAAGCGCGCCGCGCCCGCCTCGAGGAAGCGGTTGATCTGCAGGGCCGCTCCCTTGCCGTGCGCCTCGGCGACGCCGAAGCGCGTGCTCCGGAAGAGGCCGGCGAAGTACGAGAGCAGGAGCTTCTCGCGGAAGTCCTGCGGGAACTCGCCGCGCTTGGTCATGAAGAGCACGTTGTAGGCGCCCATGACGTCGGCCTTCGCCTCTTCGATCGCCGAGTGCGTGTTCTGGAGGGCGAAGCGGACCTCGACCTTCTTGCCGTCGACCTTGGTGAAGGCCGGGCCGAGGCTGTGCGACAGCTCGTGGAAGAGCGTCTCGTTGAAGAACGCCTCGCTCGACAGGTGCTTGAGCTGATCCTGGGCGATGATCCGCTCGGCGATCGGGCGCATGATGAGGTCGAACTTCGTCTGGATGACGTTGCGGAGCAGGACCTTCTTCGCCCCCTTCTCGGCGCGCACCTTCTCGTCGTTCGGCAGGTTGAAGGCGATGGTCTGCACGCTCTTGCGCGCGTCGCCGGAGGCGAAGACGAGGTCGACCACGCGGATGGGGCTCTCGGCGCCGCGCTTGGTCTTGATCTCCTCGGGGACGGGGAGGTTCTTCTCCATCTCGGGGAGGAGCTTCTTGTACTTGGCGAGGCGGCTCGAGGCGTCCGGATCGGCGACGGTGACGAACGACTCGAACGAGGCCTTCATCTCGAAGAGGTTGTCCTCGTACGTCTCGTACGGCCCGATGGTGATCTCGACGAGCGAGTCGAGGTCCATCCAGTCCTTGTCCGAGACGTAGTAGTCGTCCGAGCCGAACGCGGCCGCGCGCGACTTGAGGAACTTGCTCAGGCTCTTGTTCTTGGTGAGCTTCGCGGCCTCGACGAGGAGCGCGGCGCTCGGCTTGAGCCACTCGGCGTACGCCTGGCTGAACGGCACCGCCTTGAGCGCGTCCTTCTCGCGGACGACGATCGTGAAGAGCCCCTCGAGCGCCTTCTTGTCGGCCGGGTGGTCCTTCACCCACTTCTGGAAGGCGTCGGCGGTCAGGTCCTCGGGGTAGAAGCCGGCGCCCTTGGGGCGGGCCCGGTCGATCGCGAACGGCTTGAACTCGTCCTGGCGGTCCCAAGGCCCGCGCATGATCTCGAAGTACTCGAGCTTCGCCTTGCCCTCGGGCGAGGTGTCGGCCTGGAGCGCGGCGCGCACCTTGGGGTTGTCGGCGTACGCCTGCCGCTCGAAGACGGCGTCGAGGAGGCGCGAGGCGGCGATGAGCTTGTCGAGCGCGGCGCGCTCCTCCGGCGGCAGCTTGCCGACGTCGGCCGTGATCTTGGCGCGCGCGAACTGCGCCGTCTTCTGGCGCAGCGCCTCGCCCGGCCCGGGCGCCGGCGCGGCGACGGCCGCCGCGCTGGTGCTCGGCGCCGGCTTCGCCGTCTCGCTCTCGCGCGGGGGATCCGGCGGCGGCGGGGGGACCGGCGGCTCCGGCGGCGCGCAACCGGCCAGAGCGGACGCAAGGAACAGGGGCACGAGCGGGAGGAAGCGGGGCTGGTTCATCGCGCCGCCACCCTGGCCGAGATGCGCCCCGGTCTCAAGCCGAAGCCGCATCGCTCGCGGTCCAGCCCGGTGGCGGTCGCGTCGCGGTCGCGGTCTTCGGCCTGCAACCCCGCCCCGATCGCCCGCCACCACCGCAATCCCCGACTCGCCCGACTCTCTTGCGCGCGCCACCCGACCGACTAGTGTCCCCCCTCCGAGCCATGCCCCCCCCGAGCGATCAACTCCCGGTCCCCCCCGAGAGGGCGGCTCGCCCTGCCGGTCGCGTCGTGGCGCTCACGGGCGCCGCCTCGTTCCTGGGGCGCAACCTGGTCGGCGTGCTCGAGGAGGACCCGCGCGTCAGCCGCGTCATCGCCATCGACATCAAGCCCCCCGTGACCGGCGGCGCCAAGACGCGGATGTACGAGGTCGACCTCACCGCCCCTTCGGCCGAGGAGCGAGTCGCCGAGATCCTCGCCGCCGAGCGGGTGGACACCCTGGTCCACCTCTCCTTCCTCTCCTCCCCGACCAGCGCGCACGCCTGGGCGCACGAGCTCGAGTCGGTGGGCACGATGCACCTGTTCCACGCGGCGCGGCAGGCGAGCCTGCGCAAGATCGTCCTCTGGAGCCAGACGATCCTGTACGGCGCCCACCCGACGAACCCCAACTTCCTCACCGAGCGCCACCCGCTCCGCGCCGATCTCGACGAGCCCTTCTTCGCCGACAAGATCGCCGCCGAGCGCGAGCTCCTCGCCTGGGGAGCGAAGTCGAAGGGCTCGGTCGTGACCATCCTGCGCACGGCGCCGATCGTCGGGCCCACGGTGCACAACTACGTCACCAGCTACTTCGCCCAGCGCGTGGTGATGACGCTCCTCGGCTTCGATCCGCTCTGGCAGTTCGTGCACGAGGTCGACGCCATCGCGGCCTTCAAGCTCGCGGTCGACCGCGACTTCCCCGGCACCTTCAACATCGTCGGCGAGGGGGTGCTGCCCGTCTCGACGATCGTCAAGCTCGCCGGCCGCGTCGGGGTGCCGGTGTTCCACCCCGTCGCCGAGACGATGGTCGCCGCGCTCTGGGCCGCCCAGCTCGCGACGGCGCCGCCGAGCTTCCTCCGCTACCTCCGCTACCTCTGCGTCGCCGACGGCGAGAAGGCGGCGCGCGTCATGGGGTTCCGCCCGGCGTACACCACGCGCGAGGCGCTGCTCGACTACCTCAGCGCCCAGCGGCTGCGCGACGTGCGGCTGCTCCAGGAGACGCCCGCCTAGGGCCCGAGCGACATGAGCAAGAAGGACCGGGGCAAGAGGGACACCTCCAAGGCAGGCCGAGCGGCGCCGCGTCCGGCGCGCGCACCCGTCGCGGGCGCGCCCAGCGGCCCGGGCGACGAC
>CAYJPW010000075.1:0-48322 GCA_964372055.1 uncultured Polyangiaceae bacterium | reverse complement strand
GGGCGGCGCCGGACGCGGGGGCGGCGGCGCGTCGGCGGGAGGGGCGCAGGCGGCGAGGCCGACGAGCGAGGCGCAGAGGGCGATGCGATGGTTCACGGCGCGGAGCCTACCGCGTCTCGACGCAAGCGGCGCGCTGCGCTATGGCCCCCCGCTCACCGAACGCGAGGGGCGAGCGCCATGGGCAAGTTCACCGTCACGCACGAGATCCACTGCACCCCGGAGACCTTCTGGACGGTCTTCCTCGACAAGGAGTTCAACGAACGCCTCTACAAAGAGGGCCTCGAGTTCCCTTCGTTCGAGATCCTCGAGCAGCGGGAGACCGACAAGGAGGTGTTCCGCAGGGCGGCCGGCAAGCCGAAGATGAACATGCCGGGCCCGGTGATGAAGCTCCTCGGCGACGGCTTCCGCTACACCGAGGACGCGACCCTCGACAAGGCGACCAAGACCTGGCGCTGGAAGATGACCCCTTCGACGCTCGCCGACAAGGTCCGCCAGGAGGGCACGCTCCGCGTCGAGCCGGTCGGCGACAAGCGCTGCCGGCGCGTGGTCGAGATCGTCATGGAGGCCAAGATCTTCGGCCTCGGCGGCCTCATGGAGTCATCGGCAGAGAAGAGCCTGCGCGAGGGCTGGGACAAGAGCGCCATCTTCCTCAACAAGTGGATCGCCGACAAGAAGCTCGGCTGAAGGCGGAGCTCGGCGTCCGCCGCCGGGCGCGAGCGATCGTCGTGGCACGGCTCGGGGAGGCGACGGCATGATTCACCTCAGGCGGCGGGGGACGCTGGACGTCGCCGCCGCGAGCGGGATCGCCGGGGCCCACGGGCGCCTCTTCGTCGTCGGCGACGATCTCCTCACGCTCTCGGTCCTCGACTCCGAAGGCGGCAGCCTCGGCAAGATCACGCTCTTCGAGGGCGAGCTTCCGGAGGCGCACGCCGAGCGCAAGCGCAGAAAGCCCGATCTCGAGGCGCTCACGCTCCTCGGGCCGGGGCTGCTCCTGGCGCTCGGATCGGGCTCGCGCGAGACCCGAGCGCGCGGCGCCGCCGTGCGCCTCGAGCCGGGCGCGGACGGATGGCGGCGCGCGTCGATCCGCGCCATCGATCTCGGTCCGCTCTATCGCGCGCTCGCGGCGGATCTGCCCCACCTCAACATCGAGGGCGCGGCCGCCGTCGGGCCGGTGCTGCGCCTCCTTCAGCGTGGCAATGGCGCCTCGCGCCGGAGCGCGGTCGTCGATCTCGATCTCGCCGGCGTGCGCGCGGCGATCGAGGAAGGCCGGCCGCTCGACGAGCGCCTGGTGCGCGCGATCCTGCCGGCGCACCTCGGCGACCTCGGAGGCGTCCCGCTCGGCTTCACCGACGCTTCCCCGACCGGAGACGGCCGGCTGGTGTTCACGGCCGCCGCCGAGGACACCGAGGACGCGTACGAAGACGGCGCCTGCGCCGGATCGGCGATCGGCCTCCTCGGCCCCGCGGCCGAGGTCGAGTGGCTCGATCGGGTCGACCTGCCGCTCAAGCTCGAGGGCGTGCACGCGACCAGGGGCGCGGACGGCTCCTCGCTCGAGCTGCTCCTCGTCTCCGACGCCGACGATCCGTCGGTCCGCTCGCCGCTGCTCGGCGCGACGATCGCGCTGCCGCCGCGGCCGTCCCCTTGAAATCGACCCAGGAGTGCGCTCCAACTCACCCCGTGAGCTCGCGCCCCAGGGTCGTCATCGTCGGCGCCGGCTTCGGCGGCCTCTACGCGGCCAAGGCGCTCGCCAAGGCCCCGGTCGACGTCACCGTCGTCGACCGCAAGAACCACCACACCTTCCAGCCGCTGCTCTACCAGGTCGCGACCGCCGGCCTGAACCCGAGCGACATCGCCAGCCCCATCCGCAGCGTCCTCCGCGGTCAGCGCAACACGAGCGTGATCCTCGGTGAGGTGCGCGCCGTCGATCTCGCCCGCCGCAGCGTGTCGCTCGACGGGCACGAGCTCGCCTACGACTACCTCGTGCTCGCGACCGGCGCGACGCACTCGTACTTCGGGCAGGACGCCTGGGCCCGCTTCGCCCCCGGGCTGAAGACGATCGAGGACGCGCTCGAGATCCGCCGGCGCGTCTTGCTCGCGTACGAGGCCGCCGAGCGCGAGGACGATCCGGAGCGCCGCCGCGCGTTCATGACGTTCGTCGTCGTCGGCGCGGGCCCGACCGGCGTCGAGCTCGCGGGCGCGCTCGCCGAGATCGCCCGCCACACCCTCGCCAACGACTTCCGCCGCATCGATCCCGCCGCGGCGAGGGTCTTGCTGCTCGAGGGCGCCGATCGCGTGCTCACCGCGTACGTCGAGCCGCTCTCGGCCAAGGCGCGCGACCAGCTCGCCCACCTCGGCGTCGAGGTGCGCACCGGCGCCAAGGTCACGGCGATCGACGCGGAGGGCGTCACCGTCGCCGGCGATCCGCCCGAGCGCATCCCGGCGCGCACGGTGCTCTGGGCCGCCGGCGTCGCCGCGTCGCCGGTCGCGCGCTCGCTCGGCGTGCCGCTCGACCGCGCGGGCCGCGTCATCGTCGAGCCCGACCTCGGCGTCCCCGGTCACCCCGAGGTCTTCGTCATCGGCGATCTCGCCTCGATGACGCAGGACGGGCGCCCGGTGCCCGGGGTCGCCCCCGCCGCCATCCAGGGCGCGAAGCACGCGGCGAAATCCATCGTCGCCACGATCCAGAAGCGGCCGCGCGCGCCGTTCCGCTACCGCGACAAGGGCTCTCTCGCCACGATCGGCCGCGCCGCCGCGGTCGCCGACTTCGGCAAGCTCAAGCTCTCCGGCTTCGTCGCCTGGATCGCGTGGTTCACGATCCACATCTTCTTCCTCATCGGGTTCCGGAACCGCTTTCTGGTGTTCTTCGAGTGGGCGTGGTCGTACCTGACGTACGCGCGCGGGGCGCGGCTCATCACCGGCGAGCTGCCGTGGGCCGAGCCGGAGCGAGGCGAGGCGCTCGCCGCCCCACCCCACGACGGGCCCGCGCGGATGGCGCGCGAGGCGCCGCCACCCGAGGCGTGAGTCGGCGGGCTGCGACGGACGCCACGATGGGCCAGCGGCTCGCGGCGAAGGCCCTGTCGTGGCGCCGTTCAATCCGTGATCACGATGCGCGTGTTGTCCTTCACGAGGCGCGAGACCTCGTCGATCTCGGCGTCGTCGAGGGCGATGCACCCGAGCGTCCAGTCGCGCTCTTTGTGTACACCCTGCGCGTCCTTCTGCCCGACGCCGTGGATGCCGATCGAGTGGCCGACGCCGCGGCCCGGCGGGACCTCGCCGCTCGCCTTGAGCTCGGCGTAGCGCCTGCGATCCTCTTCGTTCGGGTAGCTCACCACCATGAACTGGTGGAAGAGGCCCTTGAACCTCCCGGTCACGCGGTAGGTGCCGACGGGCGTCGTGGCGTCCCCTTCGAAGCGCTTCGGCCCAGCGCCGCCGCTTCCGATCGCGACCCGGTAGCTCTTGACGACCTCGCCGCCGGCGACGAGCTCGAGCCTGTGGGCGCTCTTGTCGATGCGGATCTCGGTGCCCGCGGGGGGGGGGGGGGGCCCGCCGCGCGGGGTGGCGAAGCAGCCGAGGGCGATCGACGCGGCGAGCAGCGAGCGGATCGGGTGGAGCATGCCCGGGCATCGCGCGGGCTCGGCAGAGTGTGACGCGCGCCGCCGGCGAACGCCGACCCACCAAAGAAAGCGGCCGCCCCCCGGATATGGGGAGCGGCCGCTGCGTGCTTCGCTTCGCTTGGCTCGACTGGATCAGGAGGAACGATGAACGAACGGTCGCCGGTCTGGACTGGGCTGCCGGCTTCCGTGGAGAGTGCCTTTGCAGCGCGCGTGCCAGCCATCCCGCCGCGGTTTGCGCCGGGTTCCGGCGGCGCCGCGCGCCCCTCGCGTGCCACGCTGGCCACCGAGGCGCGAGCGCGTGACAGAGTGGCAGCCGGCGCTCAGCGCCCCGCGGCCCTGGCCTCGGCGGCGCGCTTGACCGCGACCGCCCAGGGGATCCCTCGCGCGAGGTCCTCGTCGTTGCCGAAGGCGTAGTACTTCTTCGGCCCGCGGGGCGGATCGTCGAGCGTGAGACAGAGGTCGAAGGGCGGCTTCTCGTCGCAGGCCGCGACCGTGAGCTTCGTCTCGAACCGTTTCTTGTCCTGGAAGAAGAGGATGTCGAGCCGATCGCCCCGACGCTCGAACTCGAAGAAGTCCATCGACGAGCGCCACACCGATCCGGTCTCGTACAAGCCGACGCCGCCGCCGAGCCAGATCCAGATCTGGACGTTGTCGGTGGCCTTCTCGGGATAGGCGTCGAACCAGACGCGCCCGAGGACGAGCCTCGGGTTGGCGTCGGGCGCCACCTCGCCCGAGCCGCCGGAGAGCGCCCCTCCCGCGCCGGCGACGGCGACGACGGCGAGGCTCACCGCGACGAGCAGCGCGAGCAGGGGACGGCGTGCGGCGAACCGGAGGAGCGTGAGCTTCACGCCCCCGAGCTTATCCGGAGGGCTACGCCTCCGAGGAGAAGATCACCGGCCCGACGCGCGCCTCCTCCTCGGACGCGGCCTCGCGCTCGGCCTCGAGCGCCGCCGCCTCCGCCTCGAGATCGGGGAAGCGGAAGCGCACGCCGCGCGACGCCTGGTCGAGGTCGACGTCGCCGCCGAGCGCGACCACCTCGCGCGTCAGCGTCTTGGGGTCGGGCTCCTCGCCGGATGCCTCGCGCCAGGCGCGGGCCAGCTCCTCCTCGCCGACCCCGCCGCTCCGGACGCCGTCGAGGACGGCGCGGAGCATGGCGCGGCGGCCGTTCTCGCGCGCGACGCGGCGCTCCCGGATCGGCCGGTAGATCGCGCGCGCGAGCGGCAGCGCGAAGAGCGCGATCGAGAAGACCAGCGGCACGACGCCGAGCGCGACGGCGAGGCCGCCGATCGGCAGCTTGGCCATCGGCACGCCGGCGAGGAGCAGGCCCACCTTGGAGAGCGTGAGCCCGTTCGAGAGCGCCCAGAGGCTGGCGAAGAGGTTGAAGCCGTTGAGCGCGCCGATGAGCACGTTCGAGCCGGAGCTGTTCCCGGTGAGCGGCTCGAGGCGCGCGGGCCTGGCCCACACGGGCTCGGGGCGCGACGCCGCGCCGGCGGCCGCGGTCTTCCGGATCGAGGCGAAGCGGTAGGTGATCCCGCCCTCGTCCGACACCAGGACCGTGCCGTCGTAGTCGAGCATGAGGCGCGCCATGAGCGGATCGGCCTCGTCCCGCGGCAGGCCCGTCACCCGCATCACGTCGGCGAGGCCGATGCGCCCCTTCTGCGCGCGGATTTCGGCGAGGATCTTCTGCTCGAGCGCGCGCGGGTCCTCGGGCGGGAGGGTGGGCCCGAAGAAGAAGCGGTTCACCTTCTCGTAGAACGGCGTCCCCGGCTCGTCGGCCCGACGGCGCCGCGGCGGGGAGGCGACGCCGCCCGAGTGGTACGCGATCGAGAACGGCGAGAACGGGTGGAACGTCCAGAAGAGCGCGTCGGCGATGACGCGGAGGAGGACGTGCGCGAGCCCGAACCCGATGCCGCCGTCGCGATCGCGCGAGTCGGACCCCGAGGAGCGCGCGAACGCGAGCCCGACGAGGATCGCGAGGAACAGGGCCACGTAGCCCACGAGGACGATGGCGATCCACGCGCGCACCACGAAGCGAGCGGCGCCCCAGGCGGCGCGGCCGACCGCGCCCGCGGCCGCGCGGAGCCGCGTCCTCGTCTCCCACGGCTTGGTGAACCCGTGCGGGAAGCGGAACAACAGCTCGCCCTCGCTGGTTACCCGCAGGTGCCCGCGGTACTCGCTGACGAGCGAGTGCAGGCCGCGCTCGGCGTCGCGGAGCGGCAGGCCGGTGCGCGTCGAGGCGTCGGCGATCGTCAGGTCCCTGGCCTCGCCGGCCCTGCCGCCGAGCCCTCGCACCAGCGCCTTGGCCGCCTCGGGCGCATCCAGCAACGTGGGTGCCGTCGACACCCGTCTCAGTTGACCACGCCCGCGTCTTCGCGCAACCGCGCCACCGCGAACGTCTCGACCGAGCCGGCGATCTCGCCGGCGTTCCGAACGTCGCGCTCGTCCGGCGGCGTTCCGCGCGCGCCGGCGCCCCCCTCTCCCTCCGGGCCCCCCGGGAGAGGAGCAAGGGGGTGAGGGTCTGCAGCGATCAGCTCTCGGCTCGTCGAGACGGCCGCGTTTTCAGCGACCCTGCTGGGAGCGAGCCGTGCCGCTCACACCCTGCGCCGCCCGGCATCCGCCGCGACCGGCGGGCGAGGCGCTCGCTCGCGGTCCACTCACAGCACGGCGCCGCCCGAGCCCTCGTCGATGGCCTTGACGGCCCGCTTCGCGCGCTTGCGAATGTCGACGTGCAGCGACTCGTCGAAGTTGAGCGCCGAGAAGGCCGCGCGCGCCTCGATCTTCTTGCCCAGCCCGGCGTACGCCTCGGCCTCGTTCCAGCGGAGCTTCCAGTCACGGGCGCGGATGTCGCCGACCTTGGTCGCGTCCGCGAGGATGTCGTCGTAGCGGAGCTGCTTGCCGAGCTCGGCCCAGTACTCGGCGCGGAGGTCGTCGTCGGCGGGGGCGAGCGCGACCGCCTTGGCGAACAGCTCGATCGCCTCCTCGACGCGGCCGGCGGCGAGCGTGGCCCGCGCCAGCGAGCGCCACACGCCGGGGTGCCCGGCGTGCTTGTCGGCGAACTCGCGCAGCGCCGGGATGGCGTCGTTGACCTTCTGGATGTCGTTCGGATCGGCGGGCCAGAAGCGGAAGCTGAGGGCGATGAGGTCGCCCGGATCGGCCTCGAGCGCGCGATCGATCTCGGCGCGCGCCTCGGCGTGCTGGCCGGCCGCCGAGTAGCAGCGCGCCAGCTCCACGTGCGCGCCGGCGGAGGCGGGCGCCTTGGCGGCGTACGCCTTGGCGCCGGCGATCGCCTCTTCGTGCAGCCCCCGCGCGCGCTTGGCGCTGATCCGGGCGAGCTCGGCGCGCTCCATCGCCTTGTCGCCGCCCTTGGCGATGGCGCGCTCGGCGGCGGCGAGGACCAGATCGTGCCGCCCCTCGCGCTCGTGGTACGCGAGCTGCTCGAGGAAGAAGTCGGCGTCGCGCGGCTCGGCGTCCCACTGACCGGTGAGGTACTCGGTCACCGCGTCGGCGCGGACGTAGGTGAGCGACGCGGCGTCGCGCGGGTTCTCGTAGATGGCCACGAGCACGCCCAGCTTGGTGAGCACGTCGAGCGCCGCCTGGCAGTCGGGCTTGGCCTCGAGGGCGAGGACCATCTCGTTGAGCGCCGCGTCCTTGTTCTGGAGCGCGAGGTGCACGTGGCCCACGGCGACGTGGTAATCGGCGTCGCCCTCGAAGGTCTTCTTGATCGCCTGGAACGACTTGAGCGCGGCGGCGTGGTCGCCCTTGTTGGCCTGGGCCGAGGCGAGGTTGAGGCGCGCCGCGTGGTCCTCGGCGTCCATCGTCGTGATCCGCTTCAGCGCCGAGATCGCCTTGTCGTAGTCGTTCTCGGCGAAGGCCTTCTGCGCCTTGTCCCAGAGCGGCGCCTTGTCGAGGAACGCCTCGAGCGCGGCCACCATCTGCGAGTTCTGCTTGCGCCAGACGCCGCTCTTGCCGGGCTCGGAGTTGGTGAGGAAGTCCTTGATCCACCTGCGGGCGATGTCGATGCTGAGGCCCTTCTCCGCGAGCCCCTCGAACTCGGCCTTGGGCACCGGGAGCCGGGCCGGGATTCCCTGCCGCCGCGACATCTTCTCGTCGAGGCCAATCAGCACCCACTCGCCTTCGTCGCTCATGGCGAGAGACGGTATCACAGCCGGTCCGCCGGTCGGACGGGCGACCGCCCAGGCGCGCGGCTGGAGAGGGGCCCGGCGACGGCGCCCCGGCCGCGCGCTACCGGACCGCGAGCCAGACGAGCAGGATGACGATGACGAGCGCGAGGGCGCCGAAGAGCACCGCGACCGCCGACGGGAGCCCCAGGATCGTGGGCTGGAGGCGGCTCCGGAAGTCGTCGAGCGCGGCGGCGCGGCCGAGATCGAGGGCGGCGTTCGGCCCCGCGCCGAGCCCGATCGATCCCGTGTCGAGGGCCGAGAGCTGCGCCGCCTCCTCGCGGCTCACCGGCGCCACGCTGATCCTCGGGGGCGGGAAGCTCTGACGCTCGCCGCCAGCGGCCTGCGACGGGACGCTCATCATCATCGGCGAGGCGGCGACCCCGAGCGGTGCGGCGCCGGCCACCGGGCCGAGCCCCTGCGCCGCGCCGGGCGGGAGCGAGGCCGGCGAGACCTCGCCGCGCCGGATCGCGGCCTCGAGCGCGCGCGCCTCGTCGAGGCGCCTCGCCGCGATCGCGATGCCGCCGGTCGCGGCGAGCCGCACCGCCTCGGCGGCGATCATCGCGGCGTCGCCGGCGAGCTTGGCCATCGTCGCCTTGCGGACGGCCTGCGCGGCGGCAGCCTTCGCCTCCTCGTTCAGGCGCACGGCCTCGATCGCGAGCCGGTCGGCCTCGGCGAGGAGCGCGTCCTCGGTCTCGCGCGGCGCGCCCGCGGCGGCCGCGGCTGCCCTCGAGTCCGCCAGCGCGTGCACGCCCGAGATCGGCGAACGCGGGGGCGCATCGGCGTCCGGCGGATCGAGCGGCGGCGGCGCCGGCAGCGCGAGCGGCGCTCCGACGCGCGGCGCCGCGGGCTCGCGCCCGACGCCTCCGATGGCTCGCGGCACGGGCGGCACCTCGGGCCCGGGCGGGACCACCGCGCCCGGCAACGGCGAGCCCACGACGGAGCCCGGCAACGGCGAGCCGGCGAGCGCGCCCGGGGGCAGACGGCTCGCCGCGTCGTGTCGTGCGTGGACCTGGACCGTCGCTCCGAGCGGCGCCGTGGGGAGCTCCTCCGACTCCGGATCCGCGATCCCCGGCTTGGCCGAGGTGGCGACGTCGACGTACACCACGCGCGCGACCCTGGCGGTGCTCACGAGATCGGTCGGATCGGGGATCGCCTCGCCGCGCCCGTGCTTCTTCACGTCCGTGGGGCGCTGATCGCTGTCCTCGTCGATGATGCCGCCCTTCGACGTCATCACCGGCAGCCTCGGCGGCCGCGGCCGGAGGGCGGGAGCGTGGCCGCCCTCGGGATCGCTGCCCGCGGCGGGGCGCGGCCTGACCCGCGCGCGCGCGAGCTCGTGCGCTCCCGCGCTTCCGGGCTTGTGCACCAGCGTCGGCACCTCCTCGCCCCAGTCGATGTCGCCGCCGGGGCCGGCGTCGCGGATCAGCGGCGGAGCGAGCTCGGCATGGAGCGCGGCCACCTTCGACTCGGCGTCGGTGACATCGGTGGTCTCGGAGTCGGGGGGCTTGCGCGGCTTGACCCGCGCCCGCCCGCCGCGGCTCTCGCCCGGCGAGCTCGCGCCGGTGTAGCTCGGGACCCTCGGCGGCGGCGCCTTCGGCGGGCGGATGGAGTCGGGCATCGGGTCGCCGGTCACCGCGCGCTCGAACCACCGCATCTGGCGCATGGCGTTGCGCCGCACGAACCGCGCGAGGGCCTCCTCGTTGCCCTCCATGTACCCGTGCGACGAGAGCCAGGCGACGAGCCGCTGCCCCACCTCGTCGGCGCTCTGGAAGCGCGCCGCCGGGTCCTTCTCGAGGCAGCGCGTCACGATGGCGACGAGCTCCTTGTCGATCTTGGGCCGGCACTCGCGCAGATCGAGCGGCGGCTCGTTGGCGGTGACGTGCATGATCTGGAGCTCGGACGTCGCCGACCAGGGTCTGCGGCCGGCGAACAGCTCGAAGAGGAGCACGCCGAGCGAGAAGAGATCGGCGCGCCCGTCGATCGGCTGCCCCTTGGCCTGCTCGGGCGACATGTACTGCGGCTTGCCCTTGAGCAGCCCGGTGAGCGTCTTGGTGACGCGCTGCTTCGCCTTGGCGAGCCCGAAATCGGCGATCTTCACGTCGCCGGAGAAGCTCACGAGCACGTTGCCCGGCGAGAGATCGCGGTGCACGAGGTGGAGGAGCTCGCCGTCCGGCGCCCGGAGCGCGTGGGCGGCGGAGAGCCCGGCGCAGAGCTCGGAGGCGATGAACACGACCATGCGCTCGCTGAACACCTCGCCGGTGTCGAACACCGTCTTCATCAGGCGCGCCAGCGAGACGCCCTGCACGAGCTCGACCGCGAGGTAGGTGCCCTGCGCGTCGGTCCCCCACCCCGCCACCTCGACCACGTTCTTGTGCTTGAGCGCGGCGGTCATCCACGCTTCGTCGAGGAACATGTTGGCGAAGGCCGGATCCTGGGCGATGTGGGGGTGGAGGCGCTTGACGGCCAAGAGCTGCCCCTCCCGCGCCCCCGACACCGCGCGGCAGAGATCGACCCTGGCCGTCGCGCCCGCCGCGATCTCCGCGAGGTGCTGGAAGGAGATCGCCCCCAGCGAGGGCTCCAAGAGCGGCGGCATCCGCCGGGCAGTCTACCAAACTCGGCGTGCCGCAGCGGCCGCCCGCGACGCGCAACGACTGCGCCGCGACAGGGGCGGCTCGAGGCGCGGCGCGCGGCGGCGAGGCGGCGTCAGTCGCGGGCGAGGGCGCTGCCCCCGCCCCCCCGGAGCTGAAGAGGCGTCGGACCTCGGGCCTCGAGTGGCGTCGATGGGACGAATGTCCGAGGCCTCGTCAGCTGCGCGCGGCGGCCACGGCCGCGCCGACGCCGGTGAGATCGGCCTTGAGGTGGACGTCGAGGTGATCGTCCTTGGTCTTGATGGCGCGCACGCCGACGACCGGGGTGAGCACGGCGAGCGTGCGCTTGAGCTTGGGGTTGGCCGCGATCGACGGCACCTTCATCAGATCGAGCACGATGCGATCGTCCTTCGCGTCGACCAACGCGGCCGGGCGCTTCGGCATGAACGCCACCAAGTTGCCCGGCTTGGACAGATCGAGCGCGCCCGACTTGATGAGCCCGGCGAGCGGCGAGTCGGAGTCGCCGAGCACCTTCAGGTTCATCTCCGAGATCCGCGCCGTGACGCGGAGCTCGTCCACCGAGATGTGGAGCTCCTCGACCACGACGACGAGCGACGCCCGGAGCGCCGTGCCCATCGCGTCGACGGTCGCGCCGAGGCGGATCCCCGGCGGGGCCGGATCGATGACGACGTCCTTCGGCGCCTTCTTGCCCCCGCCGAGCTCGCGGACGAGGTAGCGGAGCGCATCGATCGGCACGCCGAAGCGGAGACCGAGCGCGCCCTTGAGCGCGCGGAGGATCTCCTCCGGGTGTTCCTTGAGGTACTCGCCGGCGGCGCGGAGGATGACCTTGGGGTTGGGCTTGGGCATGGCGGGGTCGGGAGGGCGTCCGGAACGAACCATTCCCCGAATCGGTCGCCCGACGCAAGGGAGAAGCCGCCGGCTGTTCAGCGCGGACCGGGCCATGCGATAGTGGACGCATGCGTAGCTTGCTTCCGGTCGGCTTGGGCGTCGTGCTCCTGGTCGCGCCCGCCTGCGGCTCGGGTGACGGTGCCGACGTGGCGAACGCCGGCGCGACGACCGGCGCGGGCGGCTCGGGCGCGACCTCGTCGACCGGCACCACGGGCCAGACGGGCACCGGCGGCGCCGGGGGTGAAGGCGGCGCCACGAGCACCAGCACGGGCTCGAGCTCCACCTCGAGCGGCGGCGGCGGGACCGCCGGCGCGTGGTGCTCCCCTCCCCCGGCCTGCGACGCACCGCCGCCCGACCCGGGGCCCTCGGTCGACTGGAACCACCTCACCTCGAGCGTCGTCGTCGCCAGCGGCGCCCCCGCGCACCGCGGGCGCGATCTGTTCCTGAACCCCGGCGACACGCAGTGGATCATCGGCAAGTTCGCCTACGGCCTCATCGACAAGGACCTGAAAGACGAGCAGGTCGACGTCTGGCTGCTCCGCGACTGCGGCGACACCTGGGAGCCGCTCGGCTCGACGCTGACGACCGAGGAGAACGCGCACCCGACCGAGGAGGGCGTCGACGACTCGGGCGGCCGCGTCTACTTCCAGGTCCCTGCGGGCCAGGAGCTCGGGCTCGGGCGGCACCGCGTCCACCTCGTCGTCCGCGGCGATCTCACGTCCACCGATCTGTTCATCGAGGTCGTCCCCGAGGGCACCCCCGTCTTCGTCACCGACGTCGACGGGACGCTCACGACCCAGGAGACCGCCGAGTACGGCGCCCTCCTCACGGGCACTCTCCCCGACGCGCACGTCGACGCGGCGAAGGCGCTCGGCGTGCTCCAGTCGAAGGGCTACCACGCGATGTACCTGACGGCGCGGCCCGAGTGGCTGGTGGCGCGCACGCGCGAGTTCCTCGACCAGAACGGGTTCCCGCCCGGCGTCGTGCACACCACGCTCGGGCTGACGGGCGCGACGGGCGCGCCCGCGGCGACGTTCAAGACCGACGAGCTCGCGCTCCTCGCCGGCAAGGGCATGGTCCCGGCGTGGGCGTTCGGCAACACCGACACCGACGCCGAGGCGTACGACAACGGCGGCATCCAGCCGCTCGACCAGCGCGTCTTCTACCAGTTCGACGACGTGGTCTACGGCGGCCGGCGCATCGAGACGTACACGGATCTGCTCGGCGAGCTCGGGGCCGAGCCGAGCCTCTGCCCCTGAGCGGGCCGCGGGCCGGAGGGCTGCGTGGAGACCGCCGCGATGGCGCGGCGGCCCGCGAGCGCCCGTTCAGGCGCTCGCTTCGACCTCCGGCGCGGGCTCGCCTTCCGCTTGCGCCGCACCGCCTCCGGCGACCACGCGGCCTGCGCTCGCCGGCGCGACCTCGGGCACCTGGCCGCCGATGGATCGGTGCAGCTCGAGGACGGCGGCATGCGTCCGATCCCGCAGATCGGCGACCCGAACGCCCTCGCGCCCGTCCTTGCGAGGATGGAGCGGCGCGCCGACCTTGACGCGCACGCGGCGGACGGTGCCGTCGCCGGCGTCGAGCGCCCCCTTCTTCATCAGGCTGAACGTGCCCTCGAGCGCGACCGGCACGACCGGAGCGCCGGTCCGCACCGAGGCGTAGAAGCCGCCGTTCTTGAACGGCTGGAGGACGCCCGAGTCGCTCCGCGTGCCTTCGGGGAACACGAGGAGCGGCTTGCCCAGGCGCAGCACGTCCTCGAACTTCGAGATCACCTCGGCCGCCGCGCGCGCGCCCGATCGCCGATCGACGGGGACGTGACCTGCGAGCTTGAGGTGCCAGCCGAGGAACGGGATGTTCATGAGCGAGCGCTTGGCCGCCCATTTGAAGTCGCCGGGCAGGACGGCGCCGAGCACGAGGATGTCGATGATGCTCTGGTGGTTCGAGCAGTAGACGAACGCGCCCTCGGGCACGTTCTCGAGCCCAGTCGCCTCGACGCCGATGTCGAGGCCGCGGGCGCTCGTCTGGCACCACCGCCGCATCGCCCAGAGGCTCGCGCGCCGGTCGCGCGTGAGCGGTCCCAGCGTCAGCGAGATCGTCCCGTAGGCGACCGTCCGCGCCGCGAACGGCGCCCATTGCTTGGTCGCCCGCCAGGCAGTCCTGAGGTCCATGGCTCCTCGCCGAATATCACGGTCGTGTCACGCTGAAAACGCGTAGCGTTTTGCGCACCTGTGCGTTCCGCGCCAGGAGAACGGGCGAGTGGCCGACGGATCCGTGGCGCGGAGCGCCCGCCTGGGTCACGGCGGCGGCTTCATCAGCAAGCCCCAGCCCACGGTGGCTGGGCGCCCGGCGCGATCGAACTTTACGGTGAACAGGCCGGTGTCCCCCACCGATTGCACGGTCGCCTTGCGCATCGTGCCGACCCACTCCGCCCAGACCTCGGCGCCGACGCGTGGGCTCCACTTCACCGGGATCGGCAGGAGCGACCCCTCTTCGGCGATGAGCGCCGCGCCGCCGAAGCCGAGCGCGAACCAGCGCTTCGGCTCGCCCTCGTTGCTCGCCGGCGAGACGAGCAGCACGTGGCGCCAGGTGTCGCCGTCCTTCATCGCCGCGTAGTTGCCGGGCGCGAGCCCGTCCACCTGCCGGACGAAGCGCGCGTTCTTCACCTGACCCTCGGGCGTGCGCGCGTCCATGTCGGTGAAGCGCACGGCGACGCGGTCCTTGAGGATCTTGGTGACCACGGCGTGCTTCATCACGCCGTTCCACTCGGTGAGGACCGGGTCGCCGACGCGGACGCGGGGATCGTCGGGCACGGGGATCACGTAGCCCGGGTGCACCTTGTACGACGGGCCGGCGCGCCCCTCGATGACGAGGTCGTCGCCGTCGAACGCCGAGACGGTCGCGGCGTAGAGGATGAGGGTCGACCCCAGCTTCGCGCCGGCGAGCATGCGGTCGGTGAACGTGAACACGCGCCGGCCGGGATCGAGCTTGATGCGGCGCGGCGGGAGCCGGAGCGGGTTCGAGTCGGCGGCCGCCGCCGGGGCTGGCAGCGGCAACGCCTGATGCATCGGCGCGGACGGCGCAGGGGCGATCGTGGCGCTCGCCGCCGTCGCCGCCGGCGCGGGCGCCGCGTCCGGCTCGCACCCGGCGAGCGCGCACACGCCCGCGAGCGCGAGCAGCGAGAGCCGGGGCGCACCCATGGGGCGGGAGTCTGGCGAAGAAGCGGTCCCCGCGCGAGGACAATCTTGGAGAGATCGGCGGCGTCGGCGGTCCTGTCGGCGTCGATCACGCCGAGCACGATGTGCGCGCGGGCGTCGAGCCTCCGACGGCCGTGGGCACCGGACCGGGCCGCTCGCCCGCGTGCCCGTGTCGACCGGAGCGGGCACGCGCCGCCGTCCGCGTTCTCGGCGCCGCGGTTCGAAGTCGTGGACCAGGGCGATGCCCCAGGCTCAACGCTCGAGCCGCTCGCGGAGCGCCGCGTGCTGCGCCCACATCGCGGCCGGCATCCGCGCGCCGAACGTCTCGAAGAACGCCTTCTGATCGCGGCTCTCCTCGAGCCACGCTTCGCGATCGATCGAGAGGAGCTCCTGCCACGCCTCGCGGCTCACCGGCAGCCCCGAGAGATCGACGGCGTCGTCGGTGGGCACGACGCCTATCGGCGTGTCGCGTCCGCCCGCGGATCCGCGGACGCGGCCCAGGATCCAGCGCAGGACTCGGAGGTTGTCGCCGAAGCCGGGCCAAAGGAACTTGCCCTCGGCGCTCCGGCGGAACCAGTTGACGTGGAAGACCCGCGGCGCGCGGGGGCGCCCGGCTCCCGCCGCGAGCCAGTGCGCGAAGTAGTCGGCCATGTTGTAGCCGCAGAAGGGCCGCATCGCCATCGGGTCGCGGCGCACCACGCCGACCTCGCCCGTCGCCGCCGCGGTGGTCTCGGAGGCCATCGTCGCCCCGACGAACACGCCGTGCTCCCAGTCGCGCGCCTCGTACACGAGCGGCGCGAGGCGCGCGCGACGCCCGCCGAAGAGGATGGCGTCGATGGGCACGCCCTCCGGCGCGTCGAACCTGGGCGAGATGCAGGGGCACTGGCGCGCCGGCGCCGTGAACCGGCTGTTCGGGTGCGCCGCAGGCTCCTTGCTCGCCGCCGTCCAGCGCTCGCCGCGCCAGTCGACGAGCTCGGCGGGCGTCGGTCCGTCGAGGCCCTCCCACCACGGCGATCGGTCCGGCGTCATCGCGACGTTGGTGAAGAGGGTGTTCTCGTGGACGGTCGCGAGCGCGTTCGGGTTGGTCTTGCTGCTCGTGCCGGGCGCGACGCCGAAGAAGCCGGCCTCCGGGTTCACCGCCCAGAGCCGGCCGTCGGGCCCGGGGCGCAGCCAGGCGATGTCGTCGCCGACCGTCCAGATCCTCCACCCGGGCTGCGACGCCGGCGGCACGAGCATCGCCAGGTTCGTCTTGCCGCAGGCGCTCGGGAACGCGGCGGCCATGTACGTCACCTGCCCCTCCGGATCTTCGAGCCCGAGGATGAGCATGTGCTCGGCGAGCCAGCCCTCCTCGCGCGCCATGTGGCTCGCGATGCGGAGCGCGAAGCACTTCTTGCCGAGGAGCGCGTTGCCGCCGTACCCGGAGCCCACGCTCCAGATGAGCTTGTCGCGCTGGAAGTGGCAGATGAAGCGCCGCCCCGGATCGAGATCGCCGAGCGAATGCAGGCCCTTGCAGAAGTCGGCCGACGCGCCGAGCGCGTCGAGCGCGACCTGCCCCATGCGGGTCATCGTCCGCATGTTCGCCACCACGTAGGCGCTGTCGGTGATCTCGACGCCGACCTTCGAGAACGGCGACCCGAGCGGGCCCATCAGGTAGGGCACGACGTACATCGTCCGGCCCTTCATCGCGCCGTCGAAGAGCGGCCCGACCTTCTCGCGCGCCTCGGCGGGTGACATCCAGTTGTTGGTGGGCCCTGCCTCCTCGCGCTCGTCCGTGCAGATGAAGGTGAGGTGCTCGGTCCGGGCGACGTCGGTGCGATCGCTCCGGTGCAGGTAGCAGCCCGGGTGGCGCGCCTGATCGAGCTCGAGCAGCGTGCCCCGCGCCAGCATCTCCCGAACCAGCCCGGCGTGCTCCTCGTCGGAGCCGGTGCACCACACCACGCGGTCCGGCTGCGTTTGCCGCGCGACCTCATCCACCCAGGATGAGAGGTGCGCATTCCCCATCGAGGCAGCCTAACCCCCGGCAGGGTGGCCGCCAAGCGGGGCCGGGGCGCGACGCTGGCCGACGCTCGCGCGCCGCTCGGCAGGAGGGTGCTGCGCCGGCCGAGAGGCCTCTCGCCCGCGGCGCGCGCGCTCCAGCGACCGCGCCGCGCCGGCCGCATGCGCCGCGCCGTCCGCGGCCGAGGCTGCTATGCTGCGCCGCTGTGCGCCGCGTGGTCGTCCTCCCCGATCGTGGAACGCTGATCGTTGCCACGGATCTGCAGGGCAACGTGGACGACTTCGACCGCGTCGAGGCGGTCTTCGAGCGCGCCGCGGCCGGGCGCGGGGGCGCGGTCCTGGTCGTCACGGGCGACCTCGTCCACGGGCCCGAGATCGCCGAGGCCGAGTGGCCCGACTACCTCGGCAGCTACTACGCCGGCGACTCGAAGACGCTGCTCGAGCGGGCGCACGCGCTCCAGCAGCGCCACCCCGGCCGGGTGCACTACCTGCTCGGCAACCACGAGCACGCGCACGTCGGCGGCCCCGTCGTCGCCAAGTTCTTCCCCGACGAGGCGCGACGCCTCGAGGACCTCCTCGGCGTCGAGGGCACCGAGCGGATGCGCGCCTGGCTGCGCACCTGGCCCTTCGTCGCCATCGCGCCGCGCGCGGGGCTGCTCATGCTCCACGCCGCGCCGCACGCCAAGATCGAGAGCGCCGACGATCTCGAGAAGCTCCCCCTCGACGGCTTCTTCGACGTGCCGCTCGAGGAGATGGCGAGCCGCGGCGCCCTCGGTGCATTGCTCTGGGCGCGGACCACGTCGACCGAGCGCGCCAACGCGTTCCTGAGCGCGATCCACCCCGACCTCCGGGTCGCCATCTTCGGCCACGACGTCGCGCGCGCGGGGTACGCCGTCGATCGCGAGCCGCTGCTCTGCGTGTCGACGAGCTTCGGCTGCTTCGACGGCGACAAGCTCTTCCTCGAGTGGGATCTCTCGGAGGTCGCCCACTCCGCCCAAGACGTCGCGATGCGCGGCCTCCGCCCGCTCCACCCCGGCGCCCCGGCCGTCCACCGCATCCTCTACTGATCCGGCGCACTGCGCATCCATCGCCCCCGCCGAGGCGGCGGATTTCGTGCGGTTTCCTCGCAGCGCCCTTCGCGATCGCGGTCGAGGACCGATCGGTCGGACAACACCCTTGCCTTCGGCGTTGCCCATCACTACCTTGCTGAATGTGATTGTCAACTTCAGACGCGCCCTCGCGGCCCTGTGGATCGGAGCCCTGCTCCTGATCGGCGCTCAGGCACGCGCGCAGGTCGGCGACGCCGTCGAGGTCGAGGCGCAGCGGTTGGTCCACCTCCTCGGTTACGTCGCCGCCGACTACGGCGGCGCCGTCGAGCGTGGCGTCGTCAAGAACCCGGACGAGTACGCCGAGCAGCTCTCGCTCCTCGGCGAAGCGGAGAAGATCGCCGGGCGCATCGGGCCCAAGCTCGCCAAACAGGACCTCCGCGGCGACCTCGCGCGCGTCAAGGCCCTCGTCGAAGGCAAGGCCGACGAGGCGGCGGTCGCGGGGGCCATCACGGCCGTGCGCGACGATGTCGTCACCGGCTTCCGGCTCGAGCAGGCGCCGACGCGCCGCCCCGATCGCGCCCGCGGCAAGGCGCTGTTCCTCGAGCACTGCGCGACCTGCCACGGCGAGACGGGCCGCGGCGACACGCAGCGCGCGGCGAGCCTCACGCCGCGCCCGGCGGACTTCCTCTCCCCGGCGATCGGCGAGTCGATCACGCCCTACCGGGTCGCGACCACCGTCCGCTTCGGGGTCAACGGGACCTCGATGATCCCGTTCACCTTCCTCGGCGACGACGAGCGCTGGGACCTCGCGTTCTACGTCACCGGCCTCCGGCACACGGGCGCGACCGACGGCGAGGCGCCGGTGTTCTCGCTCGGCGAGCTCGCGGTGCGCTCGGACGCCGAGCTGCGCCAGGAGCTCACCGCCGCGGGCGTCGGCGAAGGCCGCCGCGACGCGATGATCGCCGCGCTGCGGACGCGCGTGCCCTTCGCCGAGCCCCAACCCAACGCGAGCCTCCCGCTCGCGCGGAGCAAGCTCGATCGCGCGCGCATCGCCGTCGATCGAGGCGAGCTCGGCGTCGCGCGAGGCCTCGTCATCGACGCGTACCTCGAGGGCATCGAGCCGGCGGAGGGGCCGCTCAAGTCGCGCGATCCGGCGCTGGCGCGCACGCTCGAAGAGCGGTTCATGACGCTCCGCGGCCGGCTGGACGCCAACGCGCCGCCCGACGAGCTCCGCGGCGCGATCGCCGAGCTGATGCGCGACGTGACGCGCGCCGAGACGCTCCTCTCGGGCGCGCCCGGCGAGGGCGGCTTCGTCTCGGTCGCGGTGCAGAGCGGCGGGATCCTCCTCCGCGAGGGCGTCGAGGCGGCGCTGCTCATCGCCGCGCTGCTCGGCCTCGCGACGCAGGCCGGCCTCGGCGATCGGAAGCGGTGGGTGCACCTCGGCTGGGCGGTCGCGCTCGTGCTCGGCCTGGCCACCTGGGTCGTGTCCTCGCGCCTCATCGCGATCTCGGGCGCGAGCCGCGAGCTCGTCGAAGGCGTGACCGCGCTCCTGGCGACCGCGGTGCTCTTCTACGTGAGCTACTCGCTGCTGGCGAAGCGCCAGGTGGCGCGCTGGATGAAGTTCCTGAAGGAGCAGATCTCGCCGCGCAAGGCGGCGCTCTCGCTCTTCGCGGTCTCGTTCCTCGCCGCCTACCGCGAGGCGTTCGAGACGGTGCTCTTCTACCAGGCGCTCCTCTCCACGCCGGGGAGCACGGTCGCGGCGCTCGCGGGCGCGGGCGCGGGCGCCGCGGCGCTGGTGGTCCTCGTCGTCGCCTACAGCCGCGCCGGGCGCTTCGCCCCGCCGCAGCTCTTCTTCAAGATCTCGAGCTACCTGCTCTACGGGCTCGCGGTGGTGTTCGCCGGCCAGGGCATCGCCGCCCTGCAGGTCGTCGGCGTCGCCCCGCTGCACACCTTCCGCTTCGTCGGCGTCCCATGGCTCGGCATCTACCCGACGCTCGAGACCTGCGCGGCCCAGCTCCTGATGATCGGGCTCGCCGTCGTGGCGGCGCTCGTCTCGCAGCCGGCTGGGCCCAAGCCGGAAGCCGCCAAGGCGAAGGCCGAGATCGCCTAGCCAGCGTCGCGCCTGGCAGCCGCGCGGCTGCACGCCGACCGTCATCGGTGAATCACCCTCGGTCCCTCTCCCGGGGGCAGAGGGAGGACGAGCTGCCTGCGGCTCGTCGCTGGACTGCCGTCGCCCCTCGTTCCCGCTGGAAGCACCGGGAGCGCGTGTCAGAAGTGATCGACGGATCCGAAGTGCGCGTAGTCGGAGGGGACCGACGCGATCGAGAAGGAGCCGTCGATCACGGCGACCATCGGGATCGCCGAAGCGCGGCGCGTCGGGGTGAACCACGGGGCCAGCTGATCCGGGCGCAGCCAGCCCGCGACGGCGCTGCACCCCTCGGCGTCGGCGAGGGCGCGCACAGTCGCCCAGACGCGGGCTGGATCGATCCCGGGCGCCGACCACTCGTCCACCCAGAGCGTGTGCTTCGACGCCGCCGGGGCGGCGACGAGGTGGCCGACCTCGCGGGCGCCGTCGAGGAGCAGGTGCTCGCCCCGGATCGCGTTGCGCCAGCGGAAGTACCGCAGCGCCGCGCGCGAGCGGGCCGGCCGCAGCCAGCGCGCGCCGCCCTCGAAGCTTCGCTCGTAGAGGGCGATCAGGCGGTCGACGTCGCCGTCGAGCGGCCGCGTCGCGAGCGCGCCGTCGGAGGGGAGGCTCCCCGCCGGCGCGCGGTGCTCCCACGCAGGCAAGGCGACGAAGCCCGAGCGCGCGTAGATCGACGGGTCGACGTCCGAGTAGAGCCACGCCGCGGCGTAGCCGAGATCGCGCGCCTCCCGGAGGACCTCGCCCAAGAGCGCCGACCCGAGGCCCCGGCGCCGAGCATCCTCGCGCGTGAAGACGGCGCCGACGCCGACGGCGCGCACCACGGCGTCGGGGGCGGCCGGCGACGCGAGCTGCAGCGAGTAGCGTTTCATCGAAGCGACGAGCCGCCCCGCCTCGTCGACGAGCCCCACGTAGCGCAGGAGCTCCGGGCCGGCCTCCTCGAGCTGGCGGAGGTTGTAGGCGGCGTGCTCCTCGGCCGTGCGGTGCTCCCCCCACACCGGGAAGGTGTGGCGTGTCGCCTCGAGGACCGCGTCGTGATCGAGCCGCGCGAGGTAACGCATCGGCCGCCTACCCGCGCCGGAGCTCCTCGACCGCCGCCCCCACGCCGCGATCGATCTCCGCGTCGTCGAGGTAGGGCGCCGGGCCGAGGCGGAGCCGATCGCCGCGCGCGTCGACGAGGACCCGGCGGGCGCGTAGCCGCGCGACGACCTCCTGCGCGGCCGGCGCGCGCACGGCGACGAAGCCGCCGCGCCGCTCGTCGTCGCGCGCCGACGCCACGCGATCGCCGAGCCCGCCGGCGTCGAGCAGCGCGAGGATGCGGCGGGTCTGGGCGACCGAGATGGCGCGGAGCGCGGCGGGGGTGAGGCCGAAGCGGTCCCAGTGATCGAGGGCGGCCTCGGCCCGGTAGACGATCGACGCGTCGAAGGTGGCCCCGGCGAAGCGGGCGCCGCCCTCGGCGTAGCCGACGCGCGGCTGGCGTGGCGCTTCCAGCGCGGCGAAGTCGGCGAACCAGCCGGTGTCGACCGGGCGCAGCTCGGTGTCGCGCGGGACCCGCAGCCAGCACAGCCCCTCGCCGATGCCCGCGTATTTGTAGCTCCCCGCGGTGACGAAGAGGCGCTCCTTCGCAGGGCCCCACTCGATCGGAACCACGTTGAAGGCGTGGTAGGCGTCGACCAGCGGGATCGCGCCGACCTCGACGGCGCGCGCCGCGATCTCGCCGAGGCGCGGGACGACGTAGGCGTCCTCGAAGAGCACCGCGGAGAACGCGACCATGGTCGTGCCGGGCGTGATCGCCGCGAGCAGGCGGTCGGCCAGGCCCTCGCGGGGCGACGCCTCGACCCAGGTGACCTCGACGCCCTCCTCGGCGAGGCGGGTGAGCTGCCGGTAGAGCGAGTGGAACTCGCCAGTGGTCGTGACGATCCGCGGGCGCGGCCCGAGCGCGCTGATGAGGCGGAAGACGAGCTCGTGGGTGCTCTTGCCGAACGCGATCGCGTCGTCGCGGTCGAACCCGAGGCGCTCGAGGATCCGCGCGCCGACCGCGTCGAGCTTGGGGAACACCGCCTCGCCCCACTTGTCGTCGACGAGCTCGGCGGAGTCGTCGAAGTAGCGCGCCATCGCGTCGCGGAGCGCGTCGGGCCACGCCTGGTGCGAGTGGCCGGTGAGCAGGACGCGGTCTTTCGCGAGGAACCGGCTGTAGGCGGCGCGCAGGGCGGCGCGATCGAGCGCAGGCGCGCTCATTTCGGCGGCCGCGAGAAGGTCACGCCGAGCGTCGAGTCCACGCTCATGCGCTGCGGCTGCCCCCCGCCGCCGAGGCCCGCCGGATCCGCCTCGGAGACCTCGACGTCCATCGACGACTTGAGGTCGAGGCGGCCCGCCTCGGGGGCGATGCTCTTGGTCTCGACCGAGGTGCTCCCCTTGCCGCCCGACCGGAACGATCGCAGGCGCGCGCTCACCCCGGGCGGCAGGCCCGGCGCGTCGATGCGATCGTCGGCCGCGACCTGCTTGAGGCTCACCTCGAGCGAGGCGCGCGTGCCGTCGCGCGACTTGAGCGTGTAGGTCGCGAACTGGAGGATGTCGGCGCCCGAGCTCGAGACGCGGGAGACGACCTCCCACTGCGCGCCCACGCCGATCGGCTCCTTCGGGAGCGGGGTGACGATCGACTCGAACGACTGGTTCATGCTCGAGAGCGCCTGCTGCGCCGCGGCGTTGGTCTTCGAGGGGAGCGCGATCTTCACGTCGCGCACGCTGCCCTGCGGCGAGACCCAGTAGCCCATCGAGAGGCCCTTCATCCCCTCGAGGTGGGGTCGCATCGCGGCGGCGATCTCGGCGTCCTGTCCCGCCTTCTTGGCCTCGACCTCGATCCCGCGCACCATCGCGTCGATGTGGAAATCACCCCCGGGATCGCCGTCGCCGGCGGTGAGGTCGAGCGTCATCGAGAGGCGCGGGATGGGCGTGGGCGGCAGCGAGCGGACGCCCGCCTTGAGGCCCATCGTCATGTCGAGCGACACCTTGAGCGCCTGCTTCTGGTCCTTGTGGAAGGTGTACGCCATCGCGGCGCGGGGCTCGTCGCCCGCCTCGAACAGCTTCACGATCGAGGCCGCGCCCTGCGCGAGGATCTTGTCGGCGGCGGCCTTGCCGAGGATGCCGCTCTTGGGATTCGGCGCGCTCGATCGCGGCGCCTTGGCCGCCCCGGCGGCGGCGGACCCGCTCGGCGCCGAGGCGACCGAGGTCGCAGGCGCTTCGGCGCTGGACGACGGCGCCGCGGCGGCGACGGCGGACGCGGTCGGCGCCGGATCGGCGCTCGGCGCGGGCGCTGCGCTCGGGGCCGCGCTCGGGCGCGGGGCGAGGACGGCGGCCATGGCGCTCGCGAACGGATCGACGGCGGGCGCCTTCTCGTTGGTCGGCGTCGGCTTGGGCGGCGGGTCGGCGCAGGCGCCGACGGCGAAGAGGAGCGCGAGCGAGCCCGCGAGCGACCGCGAAAGCGGAGCGCGCCCGGGGCAGCGAAACCGCCCCGCGCCTCGCGAGCGTGAGAGCCCCAGCGGGCGCACCGACGAACGCATCCTGCGGCTTTAGCCCACTTCGAGCGAGGCTTCCACCCGGCCCACGCGGGAGGCGCCGGCTCGCACGGTGACGCGCCCCGTGCCCCGCACCACCCACTCGACGCGCCGGCGCACCGGGCCGCCCGTCGTCCCGGCGTAGGCGGGCGTGGAGGACTTGCGGTAGCCGCCCCACCCGTCGAGGTGCCCGACGGTGCGGGTCGGGTCGTCCGACACGAGCTCGACGCCGGCGCCGAGATCGAGGCGCGCCCGCACCGGATCGTTCCAGGGGAGCGCGCGCGCCGACGAGAGCACGAACGTCGGGAGGTAGCCGACGTTCTCGACGACGCCCACGACGCGGGTGATGCCCGGCGCGAGCCGCTCCGCCGCGAGGCCCGTGAGGCGCAGCCGCGGCGCGAGCGCGGCGAGGCGGAGGAAGACGCGCGCCTGCTGCTCGCAGAGCTCGCCGAGCCGCTCGAACGGCGGGTTCCAGATCCCGAAGCGAGGATCGTAGCCGCCGATCTCGATCGCGCCGAGCTGCGGGTGCTCGAACGCGCGCCACGGCCGCACCACGCGGCCCTTGTTGTGCTCCTTGTCC
Organism: uncultured Polyangiaceae bacterium; assembly: GCA_964372055.1. Lineage (GTDB taxonomy): Bacteria > Myxococcota_A > Polyangia > Polyangiales > Polyangiaceae > CAYJPW01. Next base: position 24,521 of record CAYJPW010000075.1, on the reverse strand, counting down.
CAGCGCGCGATGGTGAGCGCGTCCTCGCGCGTCCGCTTCTGGTAGTTCCACACGAACGGTCGGTGGATGGGCAGGCCCACCTGCTTCCAGAAGTCCCAGAGCTCGCAGACGAAGCCGATCGCCCCGCGCTGCGCGTAGGCGAACGCCGAGAGATCGCCGGCGAGCGGCTTGTCGGGCTCGTAGGTGAACTCCTCGAACCCGCTCACGGTCGGGTAGCCGGCGATCTTGTCGCCCCACTCCTCGATCTGGTGGAAGAGGGCCAGGTCGCTCGGGTCCATCTTCTTGTCGGTGCGATCGCCGGCCGGGCGGATGTAGACGCCGCCGTAGGTGTGGAGGTTGAGCCAGGCGAAGATCTCGGGGTGGCGCGTCGCGAACTCGACGACGGCGCGCGCCTCCGGCTCGCTCGTCGCGAACGGGCCGGCGCCCTTCTGGTGCGGCTCGGGCGCCCACTGGAAGGGGAAGTTGCGGTTGAGATCGGTCTCGTTGTCCGAGAGGTAGTCGACCTCGGGGAGCGTGGTGCCGTCGTAGTTCTCGACGAAGCCCTCGCGATAGACGGCGTAGAACGGGCCCACGTCCTCGATCCGCCGGGGGAGCATGAGATCGGGGAAGTCGGGGCTCTTCACGAAGTCGCCGGCCGGGTCCTCGCGGCGCATCAGGAGCACCTGCCCGTCGCCGTCGACGTCGCCGAGTCGCCAGTACGGCTCGGTGCGGCCGAGGCGCCCGTCGCGCGGGTTCGAGCGCACCCACTGGCCGGTGCCGAGGATCTGCTCGGCGCCGTCGGGGCACATCCGCGGCAGCACGTAGAGGAGCACGTCCTCGCGGAGGAGATCCGCGAGGTGCGCGGGCAGGTCGCGGAGCGGCGCGCCCGGGGCGACGTGGGCGCGGATCGCGTCCTCGGCGATCGCCAGCGCCACGCTCGAGCCCGCGAGCTCGCTCGCGTGCATGTTGCCGTCGACCCACGCCGCCGGGCGGATCCGGTCGGGATCGCGGCCGATGGTGAGCAGCCAGAGCTCGCGGCCGCCGGGCGTCGTCCCCAAGCTGGTGAGCCGGACGACATCGGGGAAGGCCTCGCTCCAGGCCCGGAGCTGGCGGCTGAGCTCGTCGAACGCGAGGAAGCGCGAACGGAAGCCGAGGGTGGCGGACTCGAGGCGGGCGAGGGAGGCCCGCGCCTCCGCAGCATGTGAAACGGACATGGGGGCCGCCAGTCTAGCGCCTGAGCCCGCGCGGAGAAGGCCCGAGCGCCGGCCGCGCGTCGTTCCCCAACTCTTGGCCAGGCCGCCGGCGAGGGTCGACTATCCTGCGGTCGGGATGCGGCCGCGGACCTTCTTCCTCGAGGGCTTGCTCGAGCTCGACGCGATCGGGGACCGGAGCGTCCGTCGCGGCGTGTTCCGGCAGAGCATCGCCTCGCTCGGCCTCGCCGCCGTCGACGGCCCCGGGCCGCTCGACGGGATCCACCCCGAGGCGCTCGCCAAGAGCATCCGGGCCGCCCTCGCCGACGGCCTGCTCGAGGACCTCACCTGGCTCGCGCCGAGCGCCGCGGCGGTCGCGCTCTACGAGATCGCAGGCGCGCTCCCCCTCGGGCCCGAGCGCAAGGCGCTGGGCCGGCGCGTGCTCGTCGAGCTCTACGAGGGCGACGCGGCCACCTTCGTGGCGATCGCCACGCGCATGGCCGTGGGATCGGCGCGCGGCCTCGCGGGCGCCGGCGTCCGGGCGCGCGTCGCCCTGGCGCTCTCGCTCCCGTCGGTCTCGAACGTGCCCGTCGATCCTCTGGCGCTCGCGCTCGCTTCGCGCCGCGAGCTGGCGCGCGACTGGATCGGCGCGGCCTCGACGGCGTCGCTGCCGGAGCGCCGCCTCGCCGGGCGCCTCCTCGAGCGGGCCGCGCGCGAGGCCGCCCGCCGCGCCGCGCAGGGCGACGACCAGGCGCTCCGCACCTTCCGCGGCGTGCTCGGCGGCGGCGCGACCGCGTTCCTCGGGCCGGCCCGCCCCGACGATCCGCGCGCCGGCGGCGGGTTCCGCGCGGCGGCGCCGTCGGACACGATCGCGACCGCATGGCGCTCGCTGCTCGCCGATCGCGAGACTTTGGTGTGGCGGCACGTCGCGGTCGCGCGCGGGCTGCTCTACGGCGCCGCGCCCGAGGTGCGCGCCGAGATCGACCGCCTCCTCGCGCCCGAGCTCACGCCGACCGAATGGCGGCGCGGCGCGACGTCGCTGTGCGCGGGCATCGCCGCCGAGCCCGAGGCCTGCCTCGCGCGCGCGCGGGAGCTCCTCGCGGGACCGCTCCTGCGGAGGGATCCCGGGATCGCGACGGCGATGGTGTGGGGGCTCGCGCGCGCGGCCGACGCCGAGCCCGAGGCGGCCGAGTCGCTGCTCGATGCGGTCGCGGCGGCCTCGCCGGTGGCGATCGCCGAGGCGGTGGTCGAGCTCCGGCGCGACGTCGGCGACTTCGGCGCGCGGGCCGCCGAGGCGTGCTCGCGGGCGCTCGCCGACAGCCTCGCCGGCGCGCAGGGCGACGACGGCCTCGAGGCGCTCGGGCGCGGCATCCTCCGCGACCTCGGCTCGGGCGGCGGCGACGAGCTCTACGCGGCCGTCCGCTCGGCGCTGCTCGCCTTCGCCGAGAGCGGCCCGCGCGAGGCGCTGCTCCGCGCGCAGGAGGCGCTGGCGATCGCCACCGACAGCGTGAGCGCGCTCATGGCGCTCGAGGTCCGCGATCAGGAGGGACCGCAGGGGAGCATGACCCGGCGCGCGGCGGCGGGGCTGCTGCGCGATCTCGACGCCAACCTCCTCGAGTCGGGCGTGCTCGCGAACCTGATCCTGCTCGGTCGCAAGGGCGGCGACGACGCCGCGACGGGCTCGCCCATCGACGACCTCGACGAGACGCTGATGAGCTGGCTGCTGGCGAGCGAGTCGGCGCCGCCGCCCGAGGGCACGCCCCACGTCACCCTGCACCAGCGGCAGCTCCGGGCGCTCTTGCACGTCATCGACGCAGAGACCACCGACGCGGGAGATCAGCACGAGCGACGCGCGCGCGCGCGGGCGCGCCGCACGCAGGCGGCGGGCCTGATGCTCCGTCGCCTGCGCGCCGAGGGCGCCTCGCCGCTCCGGCGCGCGCTCGCGGCGACGCTGGCGCGCGCCTTCGACGCCCTCGTCCGCGAGGGTGCGGCCGACGCCGCCGACGTCCTCCTCCTCGCGGCCATGCGGGTCGGCCCGGACGATCTCCGGGTGCTCGCCGAGGCGAGCATGAACCCCGACGTGAACCAGCTGCTCGGCCTCTACGCCGCGCTCGCGCAGAGGCCGCGGCCGACCGGCGCCGTCGAGGAGCGCGACGACGCCATCGCCGCGCTCAAGGCCTTCATCGACGAGATCCCGCCCGAGATCTCGCAGCGCACCGACGCCGTGCGATCGGCGCTGGGCCGACTCTGGCGCGCGCTCCAGGCGATCGCCGCGGCGCCGTCGCTCGGGGCCCTGGTCGGGGACGCGGCCGCGCGCGAGAGCTCGGCGGCCGGGGCGCTCGAGGATGCGGTCGCCCAGGTCGCCCAGCTCACCGCCTCCGCGCGCCACCGCTGCGGCGACGCCGAGGCGATCGGCGCGGCGCCCGCCGACGACCGCGCGCACGCGAACGGGGCGCCCCCGCCTTCGCTCGGGACCCCGAGCCAGAGGCCGGGCGCGCGCCAGGCGCCGCTGCCGCTCTCGGTGGCGGTCGACCGTGCCGCCGCGCGCTCGGGCGCCCTCGAGCCGGGCGACGCCGACGATCTCGCGCGCGCCGTCGACGCCCTCGTCGCGGCGTCGCGCGCGCAGCTGCCCGAAGCGATGGCCCGCGCGGTGGAGCTCGCGGTGCGCGGCCTGCCGCGGCTGCCTTCGCGCGCCGCCGCCCCGGCGCGTCCCGGCTCGGAGCATCCGCGCCCCGAGCTCGCGCTCCCCGCATGGATCCCGAGCCGCCGAACGCTCGGCGGCTTCTACGTCCACCGGCAGCTCGGCGGGGGCGCCGGCGGGACGGTCTTCGTCGTGACCCGGGTCGAGGAGCGCCACGATCCGGCCGCGGAGCGCTTCGCCCTCAAGGTGCCGGACTACGACGCCACGGCGGCGCGCAGCATCTCGGAGGCCGAGTTCCTCAAGCTCTTCCGCGAGGAGGCCGGCGCGCTCCTGGCGCTCCCCGAGCACGAGAACCTCGCGCGCTTCGTCACGTTCGACGCCGGGGCCAAGCCGAAGCCCATCCTGGTGATGGAGCTCGTCGAGGGCACGCGCTGCGATCTCCTCGTCGAGTCGGGCGCGCTCAGCACGCACGGCGCCGTGTCGCTGCTCGACGGCGTGCTCGGCGGGCTCGAGGCGATGCACTCGGTCGGCGTCGGCCACCACGATCTCAAGCCTTCGAACGTGATCCTGCGCGACGGTCGCGTGGCGGTGCTCGTCGACTTCGGGCTGTCGGGGCGCCACCTCCGCCCCGGCTGCGCCACCGGCTGCTACGGCGCACCCGAGATCTGGGGCATCGTCGCCGAGGGCGCGAAGCCCACGCCGCTCACCGCCGACGTCTACAGCTTCGGCTGCCTCGCGTACGAGGTGCTCACCGGTCGCACGCTCTTCGACGCCCCGAGCGAGGTCGCGCTCGTCTCGGCGCACCTCACCCACGACGGCCTCCCTCCGCCGGTCAAGCGCCTCTCCGCCGACCCCGCGCTCGAGGCGCTGGCGATGCTCCTCTTCCAGTGCCTCCGCCACGACCCGCGCGACCGCGCGGAGGTGCCCACGCTCCGGGCCGAGCTCCGGCGCATCACCCCGATCCTGCACGCGCTGCGCTGGCCGGTCGGCGAGCCCGAGGACGAAGGCGCGCCCGTCCCCCTCGTGCGCGTCCGCCGCTGAACCGGGCTCGGGCGATGAACTCGGCGATGCCCGTCGACGCTCGAGCGCGGACGCCGCGTCCACTCCCCGCGGCGACGGAGCCATCGTGAACGCCTGGCCCACGCTCGCCGTCTTCGTCGTGACGTACGTGTTCATCGCTGGGCGCCGGCTCGCGGTCCTGCCGATCGGCCGCCCCGGCGGGGCGCTCGTGGGCGCGTGCGCGATGGTCGCGCTCGGCGCCGCCGGCGTGGGCGGCCTCGCTCCCGCCGAGGCGTTCGCCGCCGTCGAGCCGAACACCATCGCCCTCTTGCTCGGGATGATGCTGCTCACGGCCGCGCTCGCGGAGGGCGGCTTCTTCCACCGCGCGGCGGCGTGGATCGTACGCCGGCGTCTCTCGGGCGTAGAGCTCCTCTGGGCAGTGACGCTCGGCGCGGGCGCGCTCAGCGCCCTGCTCGTCAACGACTCGGTCTGCCTGCTGCTCGCCCCGCTCGTCGACGCGCTCGCCCGGCGCGCCGGCCTGCGGCGGGTGCCCTACTTGCTCGCGCTGGCGATGGGATCGAACGCCGGCAGCGCCATCACGCTCGCCGGCAACCCGCAGAACATGCTCGTCGCCCACCTCTCGGGGATCTCGTACCGCGACTACCTGCTCCGCGCCGGCCCGGCCGGGATCCTCGCCCTCGTCACCACGGCCGGCGTGCTCCACCTGCTCGAGGGGCGATCGCTCACGCTCGACGCCCCGGCCGGTCCCGTCGAGCCGCTCGAGGGCGCGACGCCGGCGCTGCGTCCCTGGGTCCCGATCGCGTGCATCGCCGGCGTGTCGATCGCCTTCCTCGCCGGCGGCAGCCTGGCGTGGTCCGCCCTCGGCGGCGCGACGGCCGCGATCCTCCTGCGCGGGCGCGATCCGGGGCCGCTCTTCGGCAAGGTCTCGTGGACGGTCCTCGTCTTCTTCGCCGCCCTCTTCATCGTCGTCGCCGCGCTCCAGAAGAGCGGCCTGCCCGGCGAGGCGCTCGCTGCGCTCGGACCGCACGCGCCGGCCGCCGGTCCCCGCGAGGTCGGGGCCTATGCGGGCGCGCTCGTGGCGGCGTGCCAGATCGTCAGCAACGTGCCGGCGATCCTGGTCGCCCGCGCGTACATCGAGGCGAGCCCGGACCCGGCGCTCTACTGGCGAGTGACCGCCGTCGTCTCCACGCTCGCCGGCAACCTGACGTTGATCGGCTCGGTCGCGAACGTCATCGTCGTCGAGGCGACCGGCGCCGAGCAGGAGCTCGGCTTCCGCCGCTACCTGCGCACCGGCGTGCCGGTCACCCTCGCCTCGACCGGCGTCGCGCTCGCGTGGCTGCTGCTCGTGAGGTGACCGGCCGGAGCACTCGCACCGAGCATGTCGCCCGGCGGCGCGCGGGTGACGCACGTCGGAGGTCCGCAGGTCCCTTCTGACGAAGGGACCTAGCGCGTCTTCGGGAGGCCGGCCTTCGGAAGCGGTGTCTTCGAGCGCGGGCGCATCACCGACGCCCGCGCCGGGACCTCGCCCGGCATCGGCGACGCCGACCGCGCCTTGAGGACCCCGCCCTCGGCCTCGACCTCGACGCCGAGCGCGCGGCACCGCCGCACGAGCCGCTCGGTGTCGACGTCCGGCTGGACCAAGAGGCCCCCCGGCGGCGAGGGATCGCAGAAGAGCTCCGCCGCCGGGCGTCGGGTGCGGAGCAGCTCGCGGATCTCGGGATCTTCGATCCAGAGGAAGCCAGAGCACGACGCCAGCGACGCGCGGCCGATGACCACGCTCGCCTGGATGAGCAACCTCGAGAGCGTGTCCGGCAGCGGCGCGACCGCCTCGATCCGGGTGCGGAGCGAGTCGCTCTCGATGCCGGCGGAGAGGGCGCGCGCGAGCGCCTGCGGCGTCAGGAGGAGCTCGAGCTCGGCGCCGACGCGCCCGACCTCGGCGAAGGCCCCGAGGGCGAGAACGGCCCCGACCTTCGCCGTGGCGCCGACGCGCAGCACCTGCGTGTCGAGGAATTTGCTCGGCGCGGGATCGAAGCTCGGCTCGACGCCGGCCAACAGGGCGCGCCCGCGCGGGGTCAGGCGCAGCGCCGTCTCGGCGGGCTCGCCGCCGAGGTCGATGATGCCGAGGGCGGGCAGCGTCTCGAGCGCGATGCGCCGCGCCACCTCCATCAGCTCGGGCGGCTCGACGGCGGCGCGCTCGGCCCATCGGCGCAGGAGCCGCTCGACGCCCGCCATCCGCTCGTCGGCCGCGAGGTAGCCCTCGAGCGCCTGCCACGGGATCCAGCGGCCCTCGCCGAGATCACCGAGCGCCTCGATCACCATCTCGCGGAGCGCGCCGATGGGGCTGTGATCGCGGCTGTCGGCCGCGAGCCGGAGCACCTCGCGCTCGGGCCTGGCCTCGTCCCAGGCGCCGCCGCGCCGCCACGTCGTGAAGAGCAGGCGGGCCAGCTCGTGGACCGGGTGGGCGCCGGGCGGCGCGGCCGGCGACGAGGCCGACGCATCCCAGAGGCCCACCGCGCGCGAGAGCGCGGACAAGAGGCCGATGGCCTCGGTGTCGCGGCCGAACCGCTGCCCGAGGCGGAGCACGAGCGAGCGCGGCGTGCCGACGCCGCTCCTCACGTCGGAGGACTGGTCGCGGGCGCCGAAGGCCAACGCCAGCGCGAGCACCGACGGGTCCTGCGCGAAGCGGGCCCGCCGCGGCGCGTGATCCTCGGCCAGGACGAACGACCGGATCTCGGCGCGGCGCGACTCGCGCTGGGCGCGCCGCTCGGCGCCGACGATCATCGCCACCTCGGTCGGCACGACGTGCCGGTTCGGGTGGATCGGGATGAGGAAGGCGCGGCGCTCCAGGGCGAAGCCGGCCCCGCGCCGGCTGGCCGTGACGCCGCTCGCCCCGCGGAGACGCATGGGCTCGCGCTCGAGATCGAGCAGCTCTTGCGTCTCGACCTCGCCGCCCACGCCCTCGATGGCCTCGAGCAGCTTTCGCTCCACCGGCGCGAGCTTGGCGATCTCCTCGTGGAGGCGGGTGGGATCGCTCAGCACCTCCCACGCGAGCTCGAGCGAGAGCGCGATCGGCGGCGTGGCCGGCCGGCCGAGGTAGTGCGACGCGATGGCGCTCACGGTCTCGAAGGGAGCCTGCGCCAGGAGCGCGCGGAGCGCGCGCGGGTCCTCGCTCTCCCAGCTCCGCAGCTGGACGAGGAAGGCGGTGGGGAGGACGAGCTCGATTCCATCGTCGGCCTTGCGGCCATAGACGACGCCCCGCCCCACGAGCGGCTCGAGCCCGGCCGGGAGAGCGGACACGAGCAGCGAGCCCCCGGCCTCGGCGATCCGGTGCAGGAGCTCACGGCTCGCGGTGGGCAGCCGGGATGGGTCGCGCACGTCGGGCAACCCGACGAGGGCGCGGGCCGCCTGGGAGGGCGCGTCGATCCGCTTGGCCGGATCGATCCGGATGCCCATCCGGCCGATGAGCCCCTGGAGCTCGCGCGGGGGGAGCGACCGAAGGATGACGTCCAGGCGGCGCAGGGCGGCGACCGACAGCTCGCCGTCTCCGACGGGCGGCTCGGGGCTCCCGCCCCCCGTTTCCGGTCCGCTGGTTCCACGTCGCGTGGTCATGGCTTTCTGGGTCGGGCGGAGCAGCAGGGCGCTCCGCGCGCAGATTGCTCTAACGTACACGGGCGCCCCGGCACGCGCAGCAGAAAGTGGCGCGGCTCACCTAGGCACACACGCACCTCCGCCGTGGGAGGAACCTCTCATCGGCGCTCCCCAGCGATGACGATCCAGCAGGTAGAAGCATGAATTTCCTGCTGAAGTGGGGATGTCGGAAGAGTCCTCCAGGGCCCGCCGCTCCGACCGCCCGGCCCGTCGGGGCTCGCCTGACGCCGAAATAAGGCGGACGGACGGTGTCTACGCGTCGCGTCATCGGCCACGGTGAGCCGGTCCAGCCGGCTCGGAACGGCCACGCTCGGGGGGGGCGCCCAGCCAAGCCGAGCCGCCGCGCACCCGAACCTCTTCTCCTCCCTGTCGGGCGTAGACCTTCGCGCCAGCCGTCGCCCCTCCGGGCCGCCGGTTGGCACGGCAGGCTCTCTCCTGCCTCCGCCTGCGGCCTCGCGCGTCGTAGACCTTCGCGGCCGGTTCTCTCCTGCCTCTCGGGCGTCGTAGACCTTCCTCGGCCTTCTGGCTCGGGCGTCGTGGGCCGGTTCGCTTTCGGCGCTCTGGACGCCTTGGCGGTTCGAGTCTGCCTCGAGAGACGCCTGTCCAGCCAGCTGGCCGCCCCTGTGGTAGGGCTCATGGCCGATGATCCTCCGCGATCCGGTGCACGGCCTCATCGCGTTCGAGAGCGAGGAGGCGGCCATCGTCGAGCGGCTGCTCCAGGCGAGCGAGGTCCAGCGCCTGCGGCGGATCCGGCAGCTCGGGCTCACCTCGTTCGCGTTCCCGGGAGCGGAGCACACCCGCTTCGCGCACGCGCTGGGCGCCGCGCATGTCATGCAACTCTTGCTCGCGCGGCTGCGCCAGATCGACCGCGAGCTGCCCTTCTGGCAACGGGTGACCAGCGAGCGCGCCCGCGACGCCATCGCGGCCGCGTTCCTGCACGATCTCGGACACGGCCCGCTGTCGCACCTCTTCGAGGAGGCGATGCCGGGGGCGATGCGGCACGAGGACTGGACCACCCGCATCGTGCTCGATCCCGCGACGGCGGTGCACAAGATCCTGGCGAGCGACGACGCCAACCTGCCGGCGCGGGTCGCGGGGCTCGTCGGCGGCGCGCACGAGCTGCCCTACCTCGCGAAGGCGGTGAGCGGCACGTTCGACGTCGACCGCTGCGACTACCTGCTCCGCGACGCCCACGCGACCGGCGTGCGTTACGGCGAGTACGATCTCCCCTGGCTCCTGCGCAGCCTCCGGTTCGACGACGCGGCCGCGAGCGGGCGCGCGCCCGGCCTCGCGATCGACGGCGCCAAGGGGCTCGCCGCCATCGAGGACTTCCTGCTCGCGCGCCTGTTCATGTTCCAGCAGGTCTACTTCCACAAGTCGACGCGCGCCGCGGAGTGGATGATCGGCGCGATCCTCCGTCGCGCCGTGGCGCTCGCGCAGGGCGGCACGCGCCTGCCCTCGATGCTGCCGGCGATCGCGTCGGTCGCCGCGGGCGGCACCCCGACGCTCGGCGAGTACCTCGATCTCGACGACCAGGAGCTCCTCTGCGCGATCCACGCCTGGGAGGAGGCCAAGGACCCGGTGCTGGCGGATCTGTGCCGGCGTCTCCGGGCACGCAACCTCTTCAAGACGATCGAGCTCCACGGGACCACGACGCCCGAGGAGCGGAGCGTTGCCCTCGGCACCGCGCGCGACATCGCCGGCGCCGCCGGGCTCGACCCCGACGTGTACGTCGGCCTCGACGTCGCCTCGGTGACGCCGTTCCCGGAGGACGCCTCGCTCGCCGTCGTGTTCCCGCGGGGCCGCCCCCGGCCCCCCGCCGACGTGTCGTTCGTGCTCGAGCGGCTCCGCGATCAGACGATGACACGCGTGCGGATCATCTTCGCGCCCGAGCTGCGCGAGCCGATGCAGCAGGCGCTCATCCGGTGAGGCGCGCGCGGTTTGCCGCAGGCGCGCTCGCCGCCGTGCTCGCGTACGGCTCGTCGGCTCGTGCCGGCGAGGACGGCGCGGCCGGGCGGCTCGAGGGCGACCTCCACCTCGAGCTAGGCGCGGGCGCGGCGTTCGCCGACGGCGGGCCGGCGCTCGCGGTGAACGCGGGCGTGCTCTACCTCGGCACCGCGGGGATCTACGGGCACTACACCGACGCCCTCGGCTCCGACGATCCCACGGTGGAGCGCTCGATCGCGACCGGCGCCTCCGTGCGCCCGCTCTTCCTCGCGCGCTACGCGTCGGATCTCGAGCACGGCCCCGCGCACCTCGATCTGCTCGTCGACTCGATCACCTTCGGCGTCGGCGCCTTCTGGGACAGCGTCCGCGGGCGCGGCCTCGGCGCCGAGCCGGGCCTCGAGCTCGCGCTCTCGTTCGCCGTGCCCATCCTCCCGTCGGCGACCGGGCCGTTCGTCGGCGTGCGCACCGCCCTGCGCTGGCGCGACGCCGACCTCGGGGGACGAGCGGGCGGCTTCACCGAGCGCGGGGCGCTGATCACGCTCACCCTGGCGTGGCACCAGGTGATCGCGGCGCGCGTCGTCGACGCGGGCGACGGGCTCGCCCGATGAGCGGCGCTCCGGGAGCGGAGGGCGTGCGCGCGGTCCTCCGCTCCGCGTTCGCCGAGGCCGTCGCGGCGCTCGACCCGGCGGACCTCGTCGCCCGGGCGCTGCCATCCCGCCCGCCCAAGCCCTCGCGGGTGCGCGTCATCGCCGTGGGCAAGGCCGCGCTGGCGATGGCGCGAGGCGCGCTCTCCCGCTGGCCCGATCGCATCGACGACGTCCTCGTCGTGACGGTCGACGGCGCGCCGGAGCAGGTCCCGGACGGGCGGGTGACGACGCGACGCGCGGGGCACCCGCTCCCCGACGAGCGCAGCGTCGAGGCGGCCGGCGAGGCGCTGGCCCGGGCGGCCGAGCTCGGCGAGCGCGATCTGCTGCTCGCGCTCGTCTCGGGCGGCGCGTCGGCGCTCCTCGCCGCTCCGCCCGAGGGGCTGTCGCTCGCCGAGAAGCGCCGGCTCACCGCGGCGCTGCTCGACGGCGGCGCGCCCGTGACCGACGTCAACACGGTCCGGCGGCACCTCTCGCGGGTGAAGGGCGGACGTCTGCTCGCCGCGGCCGCGCCGGCGCGGGTCCTCACGCTGATCCTCTCGGACGTGGTCGGCGGCGCGGCGCACGACGTGGGCTCGGGCCCCACCGTGTTCGACCCCACGACGGTCGCCGACGCGCGCGCGGCGCTGGAGCGCTGGCTGCCCGCGCCGAGCGTCTCCGAGCCGCCGGCGGCGAGCGCCGGCGAAGAGCCGCAGGCGCCGGCGCGCGCGATCCCATGGGCCACGCGGGTCGCGCCGTACCTCGCCGAGTCGGTGAAGCCGTCGCTCGGGCTGCGCGCCCGCTGGCAGGTCCTCGCGGACCCCGGCGCGCTCGCCGCCGAGGTGGCGCGCCGTCTCGAGCGCGCCGGTCTCGCGGCGCGCGCGCTCGGCGCCGAAGAGGGCGACGCGCGCGACCTCGTGGCGCGACGCCTCGAGCAGGCGCGCGCCCTCGCGCCGGGCGAGGCCGTGGTCATCCCCTGCGAGCCGACCCTGGCCGTGCCGGCGCAGCGCGGACGCGGCGGCCGCGCCGGCTGGATCGCCCTCTCCGCGATGCGCGGCTTGCCGCCGGACGTGGCGCTCCTCTGCGGCGCCTCCGACGGCCTCGACGGCAGCTCCGGGACCGCCGGCGCCGCCGTCACCCTCGCCGCCGCCAACGGGCACGAAGCCGCGATCGACGCCGCCCTCGCCGCCTACGACGACGCCACGGCCCACGCGCTCCTGGGCACGGCGCTCCCGGGGGGGCCTACGGGCACGAACCTCACCGACGTCCACGCCCTCGCGCGCGCCGTTTGAGCTCTCGTTCCGCCGAGCGGCGTGGGACGCCGCGCTCGGCGCAGGTCGGAGAGCAGACGCGCGCCCGGGTCAGGGCGGCGGGGGGACGGCGGCAGCCTTGGTGTCGCCCATCGCCTGGCGCACCGCGATCGCGAGGGCGCAGCTGTTGGCCTGGCGCTGGCGGGCCTCGAGCACCTTCGCGTCGACCTCGCCGCCGAGGCCGAGGAGCTCGCCTGCGGCCTCGCGGCGGACGCGGAGCACGGGCTTGCCGTCGTCGAGGCGCCACACGCCGACGCGGGCCGAGTGCGGCGAGCCCAGGACGGCATCGGCCACCGAGCCGCCGTCCGGCACCTCGAGGGCGCCGGCGGGCTTCTCGTCGAGGACCAGGAGGAAGTACTGCGCGCGCGTGAGCAGATCGACGGCCATCGGGAGATCGTCCTGCACCGTCTCGTCGAAGCTGCCGCTGAGCACCCGCAGGCGCAGGTCGCTCGAGGCCTCCTGCGCGTCGCGCACCCAGTCGTCCGAGAGCACGTGCAGCGTGCGGTAGGCGACGCGGAGGTTGTACGGCTGGGCCGGCCGGGCGCAGCGATCGACCTCGTTGCAGAACTCGCCCTGCGGGCAGTCGCGCGTGCGCTTGCACTCGGCACCGGCGAGCGGGTTCTGGTTGGGCGCCCTCAGGAGGCAGGCCGTGAAGCCGTCGCGGAGCGAGTCCTTCGCGGCCTTGCGGATCGACTCGGGGCTCGTCGCCTGATCGACCGGCATGCGCAGGTAGAGCCCGGGCTTGTCGCGGAAGTCCCAGGCGGCCAGCGCGTCCTTGTCGGCGATCTCGGGGCCCGCGTCCTTCGCCAGCTCGAGCGTCCAGGCCTCGACCTTCTCGCGCAGGGGGAGCCAGCGCGGCCCGAGCTCGGCGGCCACGGCGCGCTGTCGCGCCATCAGCTTCTGGCGCTCGCTCTCGACCTCGCCCTGCGAGCGCTTCCAGTGGAGGATGAAGGTGACCGCGAGGATGAGGCCGGTCCACGCCCAGAACTTCGGCGACGGCCAGCTGATCTTCTTGCGGGCTTCGCGCGCCTTCTCGATCGCGGGCAGACCCCGCCGGCGCGGCTCTTCAGAGGACATTGGCTCCCCGTTCGGTGGCTCCGCCCCCAAACCCCCGCCGGCGATTGCCGGAGCCCCGGCGCCGGGCGAGCGGGGCGCTCGCCCTATCGCGCACGGGTCACTGCGCCTTCGGGAGCTTGCCGACCATGAAGCTGACGTTCGGGTAGCCCGCGAACGCCGCCGTCTGGAAGACGCTCTTCACGACCAGCGCCGGGACCTCCTGATCGACCTGGAGGATGCAGACGCCGGGGAACGGCTTGTTCGGCTGCACGCTCTTCCAGAGCTCGCGCTTCGCCTTGAGGATGTTGAAGAGCTCGTCGATCTTCTGGAGGCGGCCCAGCTCCTCGATGGAGCGGGTCGAGCCGGCGAGCGCGCCGTCGACGAGGATCTGGTTGCCGTTCACGGCGACCATGGGCGCGTCGATGACGTCTTCCACGTTCTCGGCCTTGGGGAGCTTGACGTTCTTGTCGACCGCGATCTCGCCCGACGCCGAGAAGGACATCAGGAGGAAGATGACGGTCACGACGAGGAAGTCGATGAAGCTCACCAGGTTGAGCCCCGCGTTGGGGCTCCGGCCGCCGTGGCCGGTGACGCGCTTCCACACGAACTTCAGCTTGACGTGGTGCATGAGCCGGGGTCCCGGCTTGTGGATCACGTGAGCGTGCGGGTTGTGGTGCTTGTTGCCCGTGAAGTGGTCCATGGCGCGGCTCCTGGCAGACTAGCGGACCGAGAAGGTCATGTTGAAGACGGGGACCTTCTTGGTGGTGCCGTCGGGGAACTTCATCTCGCGCTTCGGCCCGTAGAGGGCGTCGAGCACGGCGATGATCTCCTTGAACGGCGCCTTGTTGTCGGTGTGCATGATGCACTGGTCGAGCTTCTTGTCGCTCGGGTCCTTGTGGCCGCCCTGCTGCTGCCACTCGCTCTCGATCTTCTTCGCGAGCTCGGGGTAGCGCACGACCTTCATCCCGCCCTCGCCGCTCTCGACGGGGGTCTTCGGGACCTTGACCTCGCTGACCACCGTGGCGCCCGCCTTCCACACCAGGCCGAACTCGTTCTCGCCGATGTGGAGGTTCAGCACCTTCTCCGGGGTCTGCGGCTCGAGCTGCTTCTGCGGGTCGGGCGGGCCGGGGACCTGCGCGTCGGCATTGATGCGCGAGTTCGTCACCCAGACGGCCGTGATCAGCAGGAAGGCGATCGTGACCATCAACAGGTCGATGAACGGGATCATGTTGATCTCGCTGTTCGTCGACCGCTTGCCTTTGCCGCCCTCGCCTACGTCTACGCCACCCATCGTTGCCTCGCTCTACCCGGCTCGCCGAGCCGACCTCGTGTTGCCTCCGCCGACCTTCTGCGCCGCGCCGCCGCTCCCCCGCCGCAGACGGCCCCACAGTTGGGGTCCGGTCTGCGGCGAAGGTTCCCAGCGGCGGAGGGAATTACGCCGCCTGCACGTTGGCGACGTTCACCTTCTGGCGGTTCGCGACGACGAGGTTCAGGATCTGCACCGACGCCTCGTTGATGTCGTCCTCGATGCCCTGCGTCTTGCCGTTGAGGATGGCGAAGCCGATGAGGCCGACGATGGCGACGCCGAGGCCGAACGCGGTGCAGTTCATGGCCTCCGAGATGCCCTGCGCGAGCACGCGCGCCTTCTGGCTCGGGTCGACGGACTCACCGGCGACGGAGCCGAAGGACTTGATGAGGCCCGTCACGGTGCCGAGGAGGCCCGAGAGCATCGCGAGGTTCGCGAGGAGGGCGAGGTAGCTCGTGCGCGCCGAGATCTTGGGGATCTCGCGGAGCGCAGCCTCGTCCATCGCCGCCTGCACCTCCTCGTCGGGGCGGTTCACCTTGACGAGGCCGGCCTGCACGATGCGCGCGAGCGGCGCGTTCGCCGCCGAGCACATCTTGACCGCCTTGGCGACGTCACCGGCGAGGATGCACTTCTGCATCGTCGCCAGGAACACGTCCTTGTTGATCGACGAGCCGAACAGGTAGAGGGCGCGCTCGACAATGATGCCGATCGTGATGATCGACCAGAACAGGATGGGCCACATGCCCCATCCGCCTTCCTTGAAGTGTTCCCATGCTCCGCTCATCGATTCCTCCAGTTCCCCTCGCGTCCCTCTATGAAAGGTGCCGCCTTGCTGCCAGCGCCCCCGAGGGGGTGCCGAAACCCGTTGCCTGCGCCGTCTCGCTCGAGAAGACGCTCACCGACTTCGAACGACCAGCCTACGTCTCTGTCCTTGCATCGCCGCGGTCGCGCAGTCGTCGCGCGACCAAGGCAATCGAAAGCGGGGCGACGCTAACCGACCGCGGCGCCCCGACGCAAGGGCGGTGATCGTCTTCCGGTTGGCTCGTCGTTCGTCGGTCGGCATCGCCATCGCGCCCGTGCTGCGTTGAGTGTTCCGTTGGGCGCCGTCACGCTCGCGTGCGACGTGCGTCGCTCGCGTGGGAGCCCATCTTCGCGAGTGAGACCACGACGCGTCAAGAGACATTTGGCCCTAAAAAGTTTCCGATCTCCTGCACTTATGGAAGTATTCAACAGGGCTGTCCTCGACGGCTGAAACGTGTGCGTTGGGCCGCGCAGACAGCGCCTCGGAGCGGATGTGGCGCAACGCGGACGCCCCCTCCTCCTCGATCGCGGGCTCGTCGCACCGTCGCGAACGCGATCCTGGAGGAGCGTGCCCGGCGGAGGGTCGCCGTCACCGCGGCGACATCCCCTCCGCCGTCGGAGCGAGGAGGCGACGCCGACGCGCCTGCCGGGACCACGCGTGGAGGTGGGCGCCGAGCTGGGCGTCGCGGGGCTCGCGGCAGGGCGACACCGACGCGCCGACACGGGAGGTCGGCCCCGCTCGCCGAGCTTGCGCACCGGATCGCGCGGCAGCTATAGTCGCCGCCGGACGCGCGAAAACAGTCGCGCTTTCGACGATTGAGAGAGCTCGCGCGCACACGAGCGCGGGCTGATCGATAGGCGCTTGGCGACGCGGAGAAAGGGACCTCGAGGATGCGTCATCTCCTGATGTTGGCGGCCGAAGGTGGCGAAGGCGGGATGTGGCACGCCATCAAGGAAAACCCCACCTTCCTGATGTTGAACCTGGTCGTCTCGGCGGTCGTGCTGACCATCATCATCGAGCGCACTGCGTTCCAGCTCGGGCGCTACCGCGTGAACTCGAAGGAGTTCTTCGCGCAGATCAAGAAGCTCGTGGCGGCGGGCAACATCGACCGCGCCATCAAGCTCTGCGATGCCAGCGACTACCCGATCCTGCAGCTCGTGAAATCCGGGCTCACCCACGCGAACAAGGGCGCCGACGAGATCGACGCCGCGCTGAGCGAGAAGCTCTCCGAGCTCAAGCCGGCGGTCGAGAAGCGCATCGGCGCGCTCTGGTCGCTCGCGAACATCGCGACCCTCGTCGGCCTCATCGGCACGGTGTCGGGCCTCATCCACACCTTCGGCGCCGTCGCCGCGCAGGGCCTCTCGCAGGCCGACAAGCAGCGCATCCTCTCGAACGGCATCGCCGAGGCCATGTACAACACGGCCTTCGGCCTCGGCATCGCCGTGTGCTGCATGATCGCGCACGTCCTCCTGCACACGCGGTCGAAGAACATCCAGCACGACCTCGAGGCCACGACCGAGCGGGTCTTCAACCTGCTCACCATCAGCGCGAAGCCCGGCTACTGATCCACCCCGCGTCCCATGGCCGACACCCAAGAAGTCCCGCTCAGCCCGGCGCAGCGCTCGAAGATCCGCCGCCTCAGCGCTCCGAAGGAGCCGGAGCCCGGCGAAGAGGCGGGTGAGCTCAACGTCGTGCCCTACCTCGACATCATCACGAACATCCTGATGTTCGTGCTGGCCTCGGTGGCGGTCACCTTCGTCGCGTCGATCGACACCACGCCCCCGTCGATCGGGAGCGGCAAGGTCCGCGCGGACGTCTCGTCGAAGGCGCTCAACCTCTCGGCCTTCGTCACCACGCAGGGCGTCTCGCTGAAGACGAGCGGCGGCAACATCGCGACCGGCTGCCAGTCGGTGGGCAGCGGCGTCACGGTGCCGAAGTCGGGCGAGGACTACGACCTCAAGGGCATCACCGCGTGCGCGAAGCAGCTCAAGAACGCGCGGCCCGAGTTCAAGGAGGAGACGCAGGTGACCATCACGGCCAACCCCGGCATCGACTACAAGGTCGTGATCGACGTGATGGACGCCCTCCGCAGCGACGGCGAAGAGGAGCTCTTCCCCGAGGTGCACTTCGGGGTGGCGCGATGAGCTCGGTGCGTCCGCCCGCGGCCGCGCCGGCGAAGAAGGCGAGCATCGTCCGCTACAAGGCGGCGCTGAGGAAGTCGATCCGGCTCAACAAGCGCGAGCCCGAGATCGACTTCCTCAACATCACCGCGATGCTCGACCTGATGACGATCATCCTCGTCTTCTTGCTCAAGAGCATGTCGTCGTCCTCCGCGTCGATCCCGCAGTCCCGCGATCTCACCCTCCCCACCTCGGTGATGACCAGCGAGCCCGCCCAGGAGGGCGTGGTCGTGATCATCTCCAAGTCGCAGATCCTCGTCGGCGAGGACCCGAACCCGATCGTCCTGCTCCCCGGGCGCGAGTCGCTCGCCCAGTCGGGCGTCGACGCCAAGTACAAGCGCAGCGGCCCGACCGATCTCTACATCGTGCCGCTGGCGAACGCGCTCTCGCACGCGCGCGAGACCGACAAGGCCATCCGCGCCGCCAAGGGCCTCGACCCGGCGACGTCGGAGGCGATCATCGTCGCCGACGCGACCACGCCCTACCGCCTGCTCATCGAGGTGCTCTACACCCTCGGCCAGAGCGAGTTCGGCAAGTACCACCTGATGGTCCTCTCCGGGAAGAAGAAGTAGCCCCGGCGTTCGACGCATCGGCGCTGATCCCCGGAATTTTCAGAGGGAGACGGGGAGACAGGGAGGATTTCATTCGGTCGATTCGGGTGCACGCGAAGCCTGGCGTGGGCGCGAATCGACCGAAGAAGAATTTCTTCTTCTCCCCGTCTCCCTGTGAAATCGAACGCCGCCCTCAATCGACGGCGAACAGCTCTTCGAGGTCGCCCTTGGTGAGCTTCTTGGCGCCGCCGGCGTCCTCGCTCAGGACCGAGGCGACGAGCTCGCGTTTCTTCGCCTTGAGCTGGAGGATCTTCTCCTCGATCGTTCCGGCGGCGACGAGGCGGTAGGCGGTGACGACCTTGGTCTGGCCGATGCGGTGGGCGCGGTCGGTGGCCTGCTGCTCGACGGCCGGGTTCCACCACGGGTCGAAGTGGATCACGGTGTCGGCGGCGGTGAGGTTGAGGCCGGTGCCGCCGGCCTTGAGGCTGATGAGGAAGACCGGGACCGAGGGATCGGCCTGGAAGCGGTCGACGCGCTCCTTGCGGTCCTTGGTGGAGCCGTCGAGGTACTCGTAGGTGACGCCGTCCTCCTTCATGGCCCGCTCGATGATCTTCAGCATCATCACGAACTGGCTGAAGACGAGGACCTTGTGGCCGCCTTCGACGGCGTTGGAGATGAGCTCGCGGAGGGCCACCAGCTTGCCCGAGTCCTCGTCGGTGAACTCGCGCGGCAGGCCGAGGAGGCGCGGATCGCAGGCGGCCTGGCGGAGCTTGGTGAGGCCGGCGAGGATCTGGATCTGGCTCTTGGCCAGGCCGACGCGCTCGACCTCGCCCAGCACCTGGGCGCGGACCTCGCGCGCGACCTGGAGGTACATCGAGCGCTGATCGCCGGTGAGATCGCAGATCTGATCGGTCTCGATCTTCTCGGGCAGGTCCTTGGCGACCTCCTGCTTGGTGCGGCGGAGGATGAAGGGGTGGATCGTCTGGCGGAGGCGCTGGGCGGTCTTGTAGTCGCCGGCCTCGATGGGCCGCGAGAAGCGCGACTCGAACTTGTCGAGCGAGCCGAGCAGGCCCGGCGAGACGAAGTCGAAGATCGACCAGATCTCGGAGAGGCGGTTCTCGATGGGCGTGCCGGTGAGCGCGAGGCGCCGCTTGGCGCGCATCCGCTTGGCCGCGGCGGCGGTGGCGCTCATCGGGTTCTTGATGTGCTGCGCCTCGTCGAGGATGGCGTAGGTGAGATCGAGGCTGGTGAGGAACTCCTCGTCGCGGCGGAGGAGCGCGTAGCTGGTGATCACCACCTCGGCGTCCTTGACCGCGTCGACCTGATCCTTGCGGCCCTGGCCGTGCCAGAGGGCGACCGAGAGCGTGGGCGCGAAGCGCTGGATCTCGCGCTCCCAGTTGGTGACGACGCTGGTGGGCGCGACGATGAGGGCGCGGACGTGCTTTTCCTCCTGCTTCACGGCGAGGAGGAGCGCGATGGTCTGCACCGTCTTGCCGAGACCCATGTCGTCGGCGAGCACGCCGCCGGAGCCGATGTCGTGGATGAACTTGAGCCAGGAGAGGCCCGCCTCCTGGTAGGGGCGGAGCGTCGCCTTGAGGGCGCGGGGCTTCTTCGTCGCCTCGATCTCGTCGATCGACGAGAGCTTCTGGAAGAGATCCTTGGCGCTCTGGGCGACGCTGGCGCCGTTCGCGTGCTGCAGCAGCTCCTGGACGCGGCCGGCCTGGGCGAGCGGGATCTTGCCGTTCTTGCCGGCGGCGGTGAGGAGCTCGATCTCGCGGTCGAGCATCGCCTTGACCGCGTCGGGGTTGAAGGTCGCGAAGGAGCCGTCCTCGAGGCGGACGTACTTCTTGCCCTCGGCGAGGCAGCGGCGCAGCTCGTCGCGGTCGACGCCCACGCCCTCGGTCTCGAAGCTGAGCTTGACGTTGAGCCAGTCCATCCCGCTCGTCACCTTGGCGAAGACGCCGAGTGGCTTGGCGCGGACCTGGGTGTCGACGAGGTCCTCGGGGACGAAGAGGTCCCAGTCCTCGGGGAGCTCCGCCAGGCCCTCGGTCCAGAACTGGAGCGCCTTGTCGCCGCTGGCGACGAACGCCTGGCCGGTGGGGTCGGCGCGGAGCCCGAGCGACTCGAGCTTGCTGGCCGCCTCCTGCTGGGCGGCGATGTCGACGCGAATGCAGCGCGCGCGCTTCATCCCCTCCTCCGGCGGCTGGACGATCACCGGCAGGGTGATGCCATCGGCGCGGACCGCGACCTCGACGTCGCCGTACGCGGCGTAGAGGGTGACGTTGGCCTCGACGAGCGAGCCGCCGGCGCGCATGCGGAAGGTCGGCGTGAGGTCGACGACGTCGGCGATCTGGCCGAGATCGGGCAGCTCGGCGCCGACCTCGAGGGCCACCTTGGGCAGGCCCTGCATGATCACCCGCGGAAGCTCGCTCATCGGCTCGCCGATGGTGGGCGAGCGCAAGAGGCGCCGCATCGCCGCCGGCGAGACCCGCTTGTCGACGCGGCGGGCGATGCCCTCCTGGGTGTCGATGTGCCAGCCGGGCCAGCCCTCGAACCAGCCGCCCTGCAGCAGCGTGAAGCGGCGCCGGTCGCCGACGCGCTCGAAGCTCGCCTTGACGATGACCGTGTCGCCGCCGATCGTCTCGAGGTCGAAGCGGGGGCGGAGCGCGTCGTCGCCGAAGCGGAGCTGCATCAGCGCCGGCTCGAGCAGCACCTTCTGCCCCTCGAGCAGCGGCAAGAGCTCGGCGACGTCCTCGCCGCGGACGTCGACGGCGGGGTGGCGCGGGTTGCCGCTCTCGAAGCGCGAGAGCAGCCGCAGGGCGTCGCGGTCGGGCGTGGGGTAGAGCGACTGCCAGGAGAGCGCGGCGGACGGCAGCACCGGGACGCGCGCCTCGGCGTCGAGCACGGTGACCGTGATCGCGCCCTGCCGCACGTGGAGCCGGAACTCGACGCGGCGCGGACCGGTGACGCCCTCGGGCGGCAGCCAGGCGCCGATGCCGGTCTGGCGCGCGGTGGCGTCGTGCTGCGGGGTCACCAGGCTCACGGACGAGCCCGGCGGGCCTCCCATGCCCATGCCCATGCTCATGCCCATCGACCCGTTCCCCCCGGGCATCGACGGCATCGTGGAGATCCGGCCTCGGCGGTCGCGCCGCCGGACGCGCTTGAGCGAGTCGCCGCCGGCGTGCGCCGTCTGGGGGAGGAGCGCCGGCGGGGGCGGCTCGCGGCGGGGCTGGGCGCCGCGCGCCTGATCGCGGACGGTGATGAGCAGCGCCGCCACGTGCTTGCAGTGCTGGCCGCCCTTCGCGTACGCGGGGCACGAGCACTGCGACTTGATGCCGTCGGGGGTGAGCTCGACCGTCACCGGGTACGGCTCGGAGTCGGCCGTGCGCACGGTGCCTCCGGCGCTCATCTCGCCGACCGACACGTCGTCGACGGCGCGGCGGCGGAAGTACTCGAGCCCGCGCAGAAAGGTGCGCGCGCCGAGGAGCCGGCGCAGCTGGCGATCACTCAAGGTGGAGAGGGCGTCGGAGATCGGGGAAGGCACGTTGGGTCGGGGCTCGTGGATTCGGGAGCGGGGCGGCTCAGAGGAAGAAGGGCAAGAAGACCAGGGTGATGATCGGGAGCATTTTCACGAGGACGTGGATCGCGGGGCCGGCCGTGTCCTTCAGCGGATCGCCGACCGTGTCGCCGACGAGCGCGGCGCTGTACGTCGGGCTGTCCGCCCGCGCTCCCGTCTCGTCGACGAGGTAGCGCCCGCCGTGCGCCCCGGTCTCGATGTACTTCTTGGCGTTGTCCCAGGCGCCCCCTGCGTTGCCGAGGAAGAGCGTCCCGAGGACTCCGGCGATCGTCGCGGCCATGAGCAAGGCCGCGACCGAGCTCGCCGCAATCAGGGGGTTATCTTCGGTCCTGGCGAAGCGAAGCGCAAGCCCAACCGCGACGGGCACTCCGGCGGCCACGAGCGCGGGTGCGATCATCTGCCGCAGCGCCGAGCGGGCGACCATCTCGACGCAGGCCTCGTGATCCGGGACGAACGGGGGGGTACGGCCGGCGGGATCGCCCGGCGGGACGGAGCCCTGGTCGCCCGACCGCCGCGAGGCGCCCGCTGCCGAAGCGCGCCCGGACGCCGCGAGCGGATCGAGCGGGGACGTTCGGTCGGCCGGGTCCGACGGCTCGTGCGCCGGCCGCGGGCGATCGCGGAGCTGGCGGCGGACCTCGTCGATCAGGCGCCGCGCCGATCGGGTCACGTTTCCGATGCAGGTGGCCATGAACCAGAAGACGAGCGCCAGCCCCACGAGCGCCGCCAGGAAGACGAGGGGGCTCTGGACCTCGAGCCCCGCCGCTCGAGGAGCGCCGGCGGGCCGCTCCATGCCTGCCGTCCGCCGCTCGACCTCGGCGAGGTAGGCGGCCACGAGCAGCAACGAACCGAGCGCGGCCGCCCCGGCGGCGTAGGCCTTGGTGAGGGCCTTGGTGGTGTTGCCCACGGCGTCGAGCACGATGGTCCGGCCGCGGACGTCCGGGCGATCGCGGGCGACCGTCATCTCGACGATGCCGCCGGCGTTGTCGACGATGGGGCCGAACGCGTCCATCGCGAGCACGTAGCCGGCGACGCCGAGCATCCCCATGGTGGCGACCGCCGCGCCGAAGAGGCCGCCGCCGACGAGGCCCGTCCGGGCGCCGATCTCGTAGGCGCCGAGGCTCGCCGCGACGACGAGCACGAGCGGCGCCACGGCGCTCTCGAGACCGGTCGCCAGGCCGCCGAGCACGGTGAGCGTCGGCCCGCCGCGCGAGACCTCGGCGAGCTCGCGAACGGGGCGAAAGCGCGAGTCGGTGTAGTACTGCGTCAGGTGCAGGAACGAGACGCCGACGGCGATCCCGACGGCGCCGCAGGCGAAGAACGCGAGCCAGTGCGCGCCGAGCAGCCACTTCGCGGCGCCCGCCAGCCCCACCGCGTGCAGGAGCGCCGTCACGTAGAGGCCGCGCCCGAGCGCGCTCAGCGGGTCCTCGCGGTCGTCGGTCTTGACGACCATCACGCCGAACATCGCCCCGAGGACGCCGAAGGCGCGCGTCACCAGGGGAAAGAGGACGACCGCGGTGACGCTCGGCAGGCCGTGGTTCTCGCGCCAGAGCGCGGCCCCGAGGATCATGGCGCCGAGCGTCTCGGCGACCGTGGAGGCGAAGAGGCCGGCGCCGCGGCCGGCGCAGTCGCCGACGTCGTCGCCGGCGAGATCGGCGATCGTGGCGGGGTTCTGGGCGTCGTCCTCGGCGAGGCCCGCCTCGTGCCCGGCGATGTCGGCGGCGAGGTCCGCCGCCTTGCCGAAGGCGCCGCCCCCGAGCTGGGCGAGGAGCGCCGCGAACGAGGCGCCGAGCGCGTAGCCGGCGATCATCGCCGGGATGGTGGGCGCGAGCTCGAGCGCGGCGGCCGGATCGGGGCCGAAGCCGCCCTTGTACGCGAAGATCGCGGCGAACAGCCCCGCCATGGCGAGCAGGCTCTGCGCGACGATGAACAGGCCCACCACCGCGCCGCCGCGGATCGCGATCTGGAGAGCGAGATCGAGCGAGCGCCGCGCGCCGATGGCGGCGCGCACGTTGGCGCGCGTCGCGATCCAGGTGGCGACGTGCGCCACGGCCACGGCCGACGCCGCGCCGAGCGCGAAGGAGAGCGTCAGCCAGACGCCGAGCTCCAGCGCCGACACCGGCTCGGCCTCGCCGTGGCGGCGCAGCAGGCCGTAGGCGAGGAAGATGGCGCCGCCGAGCACCGCCGAGACCGCGCCGATGGTGCCGCTCTGGCGGCGGATGAAGCCCTCGGCGGCGGCGCGGATCCGGAGCGCGACCCGCGCCATCTCGGCGTCGCCCGCGGGCCGCTGCAGGATCCAGCGGGCCAGGTAGCCCGCGAACGCGAGCCCCAGCACGCTGATTCCGAAGATGAGCCCGAGCTCGGTCATGGATGACGGCGGCGGTCGACGGTCGACAGCCGAAGCTCGGCCGTCGGGCAGCGTCGCGGCGCCTCGGCGCGCACTCAAGCAAGTTTGTGGGGCGGCCGCAAGCCTTCCGCCGGCGCGCGTCGGGAGGCAGGCGCGGGCGCGGCGGGCGGGCGCGCGTCGGCCGGGGCCGGCGGCTCGTCAGCCCGGCGCGCCGCCCGCGCCGCGCGATCGGGCGGCGGCGTCGCGCCCGGTCGCGTGCTCGCGGCGCGTGCGCGCCCCCCCGCGGCCCACGTGGGGGTGGCGGCCGCGCAGCCGGGCGCGGGGCAGCTAGGTCTCGGGGTCGGCGC
>CAYJPW010000074.1:32842-49537 GCA_964372055.1 uncultured Polyangiaceae bacterium | reverse complement strand
GCCGGTGCCTGCTCCGCCGGCGCCGCCGACGCCGCCCGCGCCGCCGCCGCCGCCGGTGGCGCCCGTACCGCCGCCGCCGCCGGACGCGCCGGAGCCGCCCTGCCCTCCGCCGCTCGAGCTCCCGGTCGTCGTGCCTCCGGTGGTCGACGTGGTGCTGCCGCCCGTCGTGTCGTCGCCTCCGCACGCGGCGGCCGCGATCGCCAAAGCGCCGAGGAGGGGAAGGAGGGAGCGAGCCCGAGCCGTGGAGGCGTCGAAGGTCCGCTGGGCTTTGGGGGCTCCGGCCCCCTCGTGACGCGACGAGTCCATGAACGTCTCCGGTGCGAGGAGCGGTCTCCGTGCGCACAGTCAGCGAACCACCGCGGATCGCGTGGGCGCATCCTACCCGAACCTGGCGCTCCGGCGCGTGACGCTCGTGTGACGCGCGCGCCCAGGCGATCCGCGGCCGACGCGGCGGACGCTCATGCGCGGGCCGCACCGGGCCGCGGACCTCGCCACGTCGCCCTGACACGCCTCCCCGCGCGGCTGCTAGCCTCGCCGCATGGCAAGGACGCGAGCGCTCCTGGCGATGACCGGCGCCGCCGCGGCGATCGCCGCGTGCAACGCGGACTGGGACCGCTACGATCCTCGGCTCGGCGCCAGCGCCTCGGCGTCGACCGGTCCCACGGGCGGGACGGGCACCACCACCGGCGGCATGGGAGGGAACGGCGGCGGGACCACCGGGAGCGGCGGCGGCGCGGGAGGCGCCGGCGGATCGGGGCCGTGGTACGACGACGGCCTCTCGCGGCGGCGGGCGCTCTCGATCGCGCTGCCGCCCGGCAGCGACTCGCTCGCCGACTTCCCGGTCCTGGTGCGGCTCGATCCGGCGCGAATCGACTACGCCGCGACCTCGCCCGGCGGAGCCGATCTCCGCTTCGTCGCCGACGATCACGTCACGCTGCTCGCCCACGAGATCGAGCGCTGGCAGCCCGGCGGCGAGTCGCTCGTCTGGGTCGAGGCCCCCGCGCTCGCGCCGGCGCCGTCGACGGTGTGGATGTACTACGGCGGCGCGCCGGCCGCCCCGGCGCTCGACCCCGCCGAGACGTGGTCGAACGGCTTCGTCGCGGTGTGGCACCTCGGGGCGGATCTCCTCGACGCGAGCGGCGGCGCGCACGACGGCTCCGCGACGGGCACGGTGGCTCCGGCGACCGGAAAGATCGGCGAGGGCCGGCAGCTCGACGGGACCGAGGACTACGTCGACGTCGGCGCGAGCGCGGCCTTCGACGCGCTCTTCGCCTCCGGCGGGACCCTGAGCGCGTTCTTCCTCGCCGACACCCCCGGCGACAACGGGCGCGGGCGCATCCTCGATCGGACGCTCGACTCCAGCATCGGCAGCGGCTGGGCGATGGGGATGACGGACGCCCTCGTGCCCGGCTCGTTCGGGTTCGGGTACGCTTTCTCGAACCAGTTCGGGCTCTGGACGACGCCGGCGGACAGCGTGACGCTCGGGGCCTGGCACCACGCCGCCGCCTCGTTCACCGAGGGCGACGCGGCGCCCGTCCTCTACCTCGACGGCGCGGCCACGGGCGTCGTCGTCGACTCGGCCCCGTCGGGCGTGCCCGCGGTCGCCTCGAGCATCGCGCCGAGGCTCGGCGGGCGCTGCAACGGCCTCGATCGCGACTTCGCGGGCCGCCTCGACGAGGTCCGCGTCGCCTCGGCGGTGCGATCGCCCACGTGGATCGCCGCCGAGGTCCTCGCGGCCGAGGATCAGCTCGTCCAGATCGGTGCGGACGAGGTGAAGCCCTGACGGGCCCGACTCGGAGTAGAATCCCCCGCCTTTCACCCAGGAGGATCCCATCATGTACGTCCGCCGAGCCGTCATCCTTGCCGCCGCGGTGCTGGGGCTGGCCGCGTGTCCCAACAACGACGACGACAAGCCCACCGCGCCGAGCGCGGCGCCGCCGCCGCCCGCGCCGCCGCCGGCCGCGAGCACGACCGAGCTCAAGGTCGAGGGCCCGGCGAAGATGGCCATCGAGCCTCGCGTCCGCGCCGAGATCGACGGCCGCGCCGACGGGATCACCGGCGCGGCGCTGTCGCAGGCCGGGGCGAGGGCCTCGCTCCAGACGCCCACGGGCTGGACCACGACCAAGGGCGATCCCACCGTCGCCGCGTCGCCCGACAAGAAAGCGCAGCTCGCCGTCTCCGGCCTGGGCGCGACCGAGAGCGCGACCACGAAGCTGACGGCGGCCGCTTCGGCGCTCGGGCTGGCGAGCTGCGAGTGGGGGCCGACCGAGTCGCTCACCGTCGGCAAGGGCAAGCTCCCCGCCTCGGCCGCGGACGGCGTGTGCCTGCGCGGCCAGGCGCCGGTGCGCGCCGCGTACGTCTCGCCTTCGGCCGAGTCGATGCTCGTGCTCGGCACGTGGGACGAGGGCGGCGACGCGGCCAGCGTCTTCGGCGCCATGCGGACGGTCGCCAAGGCGGCAGGCGGCGGCGACTCCACCGGCATCGCGGCGTGCTGCGCGGCCTTGCACGGCAACGCCAAGGTCGCTCCTCCCGAACAAAAGCAGGCGTACGACATCGCGGCAGGCCTGTGCGACGCCGCAAAGAACGATCCGAACGGCCGCGCGATGCTCGGCACCGTGCGCGCCGCGCTCCGCGGCGCGAACATGCCCTCGTCCTGCCAGTAACCTCAGCCCCGCTGCCCTCTCCGGCCGAACCGACCGGGAGAGGAGGCATCGGTGATGCCGAGGACGCCCCTCTCCTCATGGAGAGGGGCGGGCGGCCCTCAGAACAGGAGCACTTCCCTCAAGGCTTCGGCGGGCAGCAGCTCGGCGGACAGGTGAAGTCGCGCTCTTCGGTCGGCTGGATGGGCTTGCCGCTCTCGACCGGCGCCGGGCTGGGAGCCACGTGCTTGCTGCAACCGCCGGGGCCGCGAGGCTCGCACCCGCTGCACTCGTCGGCGCCGGGTGCGGCGGTACCCGCCGGTGCACTGGTCGGTGCCTCGGGCGCGGACGGCGTCGACGCCGGCGCGGGGGAGGCCGAGCACGCGGCCATCACCAACAGCGACGCGATCGCGACGGGCCAGCTCGATGGGATCGGGAGACGTGTCATGGGTCCTCGAACGATGGGTGGGCGCCGAGCTTACACGCGCGCTCGAGCGCGGCATCAAGCTTCGCGGCGCCGGTAGTAGGCGAGCACCTCCTCGAGGCCGGCGCCGAGCTCGCGCGGCGCCCAGCCGAGCTCGCGCCGCGCCTTGGCCGAGGTGAACGCCCAGTCGACGCCGTCCGACATCGCCAGCCCCTCGCGCACGAGCGCCGGATCGAAGCCGGCGATCGGCGCCGCCAGCGCGGCCACCGGGCCGAGACGCCGCAGCAGCGACGTCGGCAGGAACGCGAGGGGCGGGCGGCGGCCGGCGGCGCGGGCCAGCGCCTCCAGCCAATGCCGGAACGTCACCGACTGGCCCGCGAGGATGTACTCGCCGCCGTCCTCGCCCGAGGTCGCGATCCGGACGAGGCCCTCGGCGCAGTCGTCGACGTGGACGAGCGACATGACGAGATCGGCGAACGCGCCCACCGGCACGAGGCCGCGCGCGTACGCGAGGTGAAAGCGGCCGACGAGGCTGGGATCGTCGGGCCCGTAGATGGTCACCGGCAGCGCGATCCGGAGCGGCGCGCCGGCGGCGGCCAGACGCCGCGCCAGCTGGTGGGCGCTCCTCTTCGTCGCCTCGTACGCCGAGCGCGGCGGTCCAGAGCTCCAGTGACGCTCGTCGGCCGCCTCGCGCCCCGTGGGCCCGAGCGCGACCACCGAGCTCACGTGCACCGCCGGGATCCCGCGCGCGGCAGCCGTCTCCAGCACCGCCGCCGTGCCGCCGACGTTGACGCGCTCCATCCGCGCGGGATCCGGCGTGCCGATCTCGTAGAGCGCCGCCGAGTGGTACACCGCCGAGACGCCGTCGAGCGCGGCCTCGACCGAGCGGCGGTCGGTGATGTCGCCCTCGGCGATCTCGACGGGAAGCGCGGCGATGCGGCGGCGATCGCTGGTCCTGCGCACGAGCACCCGGACGCGCTCGCCGCGGCCGACGAGCCCGTGCGCGAGGCGGCTGCCGAGGAACCCCGTCGCTCCCGTGACGAGGACCGGGCGTTCCGGGCGTGCGCCGTTCATCGAGGCGCGACGCTAGCCCCGAGGCGGGGATGCCGCAAAGGCGGCGGGCGGCGTCAGCGCTTCGGGCGGCGGCGCGCAGGTGCCTTGCGCTTCGGGCGCTCACCCGAGGCGGCGAGGATACTCTCGAGCCGCAACGCGATCTCGGGCATCTCCATCGCAGCCGCGAACTCCTTCACCCATCGCCGGACGCGCTCGAGGTCGATCTCCCCGGCGACGGCGATCAGGCCCTCGATGTCCGCGATGTCGCGCGCGCGCCCGGCCACGGCCTTCATCACGATGAGGTCCTCGGCGGTCGCGACGGGCGCACGCACACCGCCAATCGCGAGCAGAACGGCTCGCGCGACCGTCTCTTCCTCGAAAGGCAGGAGTCCGAACGAGAGATCCAGATCGATCTCGGTGTCCTGATGACGCATCAGGAGCATGCGCGTCGCGCGAGCGAACTCGAGCGCGTCCGGGCGGCGCGGCGCGAAGCCGAAGCGCGCCCCGAGGCGGACGAAATTCTCCCATTCGCGCTCGGGGACAAGGACGACGGCATCGATGTCTCGCGTCACGCGCGGGCGGCCGAGGAGCGAGGCCCCGACGCCGCCGATGATCGCCCCTCGGGCGCCGGCGGCGGCCAGCCACCTGACGAGGTCGCGGAGCGTCGCGAGCAACGGGGCCAGCGGGCTCCTCCTAGGCACGCCACTTCGCGCGAAGCGCCTGCCAACGGCGCCAGACTGCCTCGTCCTCGGCCGCGAGCGCCTCGTCCCACCCGAGATCCCGCACCGAGGCCATCAGCGAGGCGAGCTGGGCCGCTTTCACCTCGAGCGGCGTTCGCCGGAGCTCCTCCCGCTCGGCCTCGGCGACGAGACGCCACCTCTCACGGAACGCTCGGGCTTCTTCGGGCGAGATCGGTGGCATCGCGCATGACGATAGATCGGGCCCCGGCCGAGCGCACGTTCGCGCGGCGAACCGTGGGAACCCGTCCAGCGCGCGCGTCGGGCGTCGCGGTCGAGCGCGGCGGGGAGGGCGGGTGCGACGCGCTGGGGGTCTCCAGCGCTCCTTCCTCGGCCATCGCCCTCGGGCCGTGGCTGCCGAGCGCACGCGTGGCCTCAGTTCACACGTTGTAGCCCGGCGTTCTCACTTCGGTTGTGGTCCCGCCCAGTCTTCGACAAAATGGCAGGCACGCGCCTTGCGACGCGGCCTCGCGTGCTTCGCCGATCCTCGCTTGCCTTGATCCTCGGCGGAATCCTGCTGTCGCCCGCGGGCGACGCCGCCGCCCAGGGCTGGCTCGGCAGCGGCTCGCTCGTGCCGATCGAGGCGAGGGTCGCCGTGGCGGCCGGCCCGGATCGAACGACCTCGTGGACGAGCCTCCGCTTCCAGGGCGCGGCCGGGCCGGCGGGGATGGTGGTCGCGGTGCCGCCGGGCGCGACGCTCGACTGGAGCTCGGACGCGTGGCTCGAGGCGCTCGAGATCGCGACCGCGCCGCGCGTCTTCCCTCCCGCCGGCGTGTCGGCCACCTGCCCCGGCGAGCCCGAGGACAAGGGCGCGTTCCACCTCGCCGGATCGGCGGACCACGACAAGAGCCTGGCGCCGGAGGAGGCGCTCGTCCTCGCCGACGCCGGCGCGGTCGCGGCCTGGGCGGCGGCGCACGGGCTCTCGGTCTCCCCCGCCCTCGCCGACGCCATGGCGGCGCAGGCCGGCGCGCGCTTCTTCGTGGCGCGCTTCACGACCGCAGCCGGCGCGTCGGTCACGCCGACGTTGCGCGTGGTCGCGCCGGGCGCCGCGCCGGTGCTGCCGCTCGCGCTGACGCGCGCCGCCGGCGCGGATCTCCGCGTGACCGCGTGGCTCGTCGGCCACGGCCGAGGCGACCTCGCCGCCGCGCCCCCGGCGTCGCTCGCGGCGGAGGAGCTCTCGTGGGACGCCGCGGCGGCGCAGTCGAACTACGTCGAGGTCCGCGCCGGATCGCTCGCGACCGCGGGCGCCGGCGCGGCGCTGCTCGAGGCGGCGGGGCACGACGCGCTCGCCTACAACGTCGCCATCGCCGGGGGCACCGCGTCCATCGACGGCGTGGTCACCACCTACTTCGAGCGCGCGCTCGCCTACCAGGCGGGCGGAGGGGATCCGGCGGCGTGCATCGCCCAGGCCGCCGCCGCGCTCGCGTCGACCTCGCCCGTCGCGGCGAGCTGCCCGCGCGCCGATCTCGGCGTCGTCGACGGCGTCCCCAGCTGCGCCGAGAGCCCGGTCGACGGCGAGACCGATCCCGACAAGCTGCGCTGCACCGGCGACGCCGACGATCTCGCCGTCGCGCTCTCGGGGCTGATCCCGGCGGCCGCCTGGCTGTCGCGCTACACCCTCGTCATCGCGGCCGGATCCGGAGGAGCCGTCTCGCCGGTGG
Source organism: uncultured Polyangiaceae bacterium (assembly GCA_964372055.1). Taxonomy (GTDB): domain Bacteria; phylum Myxococcota_A; class Polyangia; order Polyangiales; family Polyangiaceae; genus CAYJPW01. The sequence goes on along the minus strand of CAYJPW010000074.1, from coordinate 43,023 downwards.
CGTTCGCCGGCGCGCCGGCGAAGCTGCCGGTGCTCGACGCTGCGAGCGTCGACCTCGGCGGCTGCGGCGGCGCCGGGGGCGGGACGAGCAGCAGCAGCGGCAGCGGGAGCACGGGGAGCGGCTCGCCCGGGAGCAGCACCTCGAGCGGGCAGCCCGGAAGCAGCGGCACCCCCGGCCCGGGCAGCTCGAGCGGCGTCGTCATCTACGAGGACCCTTACGCGCAGACGGGCTGCTCGTGCAGCGGCGACACCGTCGGCTACGACGAGGAGATCTGGATCCCGGCCGACGACGGCGGCGGCGACAGCTACGCCGAGAGCGGCTACGAGAGCGATCCGGCGAGCGACGGCTGCGCCAGCGACACGACCGACACCGCGAGCACCGACGGCGGCGACGACTGCAGCGGCGACACCACCGACAGCGCCGCCTCGAGCGGCGACGACTGCGGCGGCGACAGCTCGGAGGGCTACGACTACCAGAACGACGACAGCTGCTCCGGCGACACCGGATCGAGCGGCAGCTCGGACGCGTGCGGCGGCGACACCGGCTCGTCGGCGGGCGACGGCTGCAGCAGCTCGAGCGGATCGACCGACGCCGACTGCTCGATGGCGCGCGGCAAGAAGCGCTCCCCGCGGATGTCGGCGCTGACGCTCGCGGCGCTGTTCGTGGTCGCCCCGGTCCGGCGCGCGCTCCGGCGGCGCCGCCGAGCCGTCGCGCCGCGGCGCTGACCTCGGGCTTCGGGTATCGTCCCGGCGTGACCGGCTCCGAGCTCCATGACGAGGTCGTGAGCGGCGTCGTCCCGCGGCTCGGCGCCGTGGTGCTCTGCGGCGGGCACAGCCGCCGGATGGGGCGGCCCAAGGCATGGCTGCCGTTCGGCGACGAGGTGCTGCTCCAGCGCGTCGTGCGCCGCCTCGCCGAGGCCGCCGCTCCGATCGTCGTCGTCGCCTCGCCGGGGCAGGCGCTGCCGGATCTCCCGCCCGCGGTGCGGGTGGTCCGCGATCCCGTCGCCGACCGCGGCCCGCTCCAGGGCATCGCGGCTGGGCTCGAGGGGCTGGCCGGCACGTGCGACGACGCCTTCGCCGCGTCGACCGACGCGCCGTTCGTCGCGCCCGCGCTCGTCCGCCGGCTCGCGGCGCTGCGACGCGGGGCCGCGGGCGTCGCCTACGACGCGGCCGTTCCGCGCGCCGGCGGCCACCTCCACCCGCTCTGCGCCGTCTACACGCTCACGGTCTCGTCGGCGATCGAGGGCATGCTCGCGGCGGGCACGCTCCGTCTGCTTTCGCTGCTCGACGTGGTGCGCACGCTCCTCGCCGACGAGCCGGTGCTGCTCGCGGATCCCGCCGTCGCGGCCGCCGATCCGGCGCTGCGCTCGCTGGTGAACGTCAACACGCCCGAGGACTACGAGGCCGCGTTGCGCGAGGCGGGGCTCGGGCCGCCCGGCGGGCGGTGACACGCTCGCGTCACTTCTTCGTGTACACGATGCCGTCGAGCTTCATCGTCCAGGCGCTGCCGCTCTGGGTCGGCGCCTGGTCGATCTTGAAGTCCTTGCCGATCGGCCCGAGGCCGATGTGCAGCGTGCTGCCGTCGATCTTGGCGCTCCCGCCGGTCACGTTGGAGTTCGACATTTTGAAGTCGCCGCCGCCGTCCATGTAGATCTGGACGAAGGTCCCGTCGGCCGCCTCCCAGCGTCCCGCGTACGGTTGCTGGGCGGCGGCGAGCGGCTCCTTCTTCCCGCAGGCCCCGAGGGCGAGCGACATCGGCAGGGCAGCAGCGAGGAGGAGGAGCGCGTCGCGTCGGTGCATGGCGCAGAGGCTAAGCGAGAACCGCGGGGGGTGACAGCGCGACGGCGGCGAACCGAGCGCGCCGAGCTTCACGGCAAGCGGCGCGCTCACTTCTTCGGGTTGGCCGCGAAGAACGCCCAGACCTCCCGGGTGGCGTCGAGGTCCCGGCAGACCGGTCCGATGAGGGCCGAGGGCAGGTACTGGCTGCCGCCCGGCCAGGTGTGGCCGGCGCCGACCAGCGTGCGCAGCACGACCGGGGCCTCGCCGCCGGTCCAGGTGCGCCGCCTGACCCGGCAGTCGTCGTCCGGATCCACGTCGGGCTCGTCGCGGTCGCCCGAGTCGGCGGTGTCGCCGTTGCGCGCCGCCCAGAGCTTCGCCGCCGCGACGGTGTCGATCATCGCTCCGCGATCGTCTCCGAGGGCGCCGCCCGCGAACGGGACGAGCGGGTCCTCGGTCCCTTGCAGGATGAGCACGGCGACGGCGCCCCTGCCGAACCGATTCGCGACGGGCACCGCGATGCCGCCGATCACGGCCGCGATCGCGGCGAAGCGATCGGGGAAGCGGTCGCCGAGGTAGTGGGCGAAGAACCCGCCGTTGGAGACGCCCACCGCGTAGACGCGCTTCGGGTCGACCGCGTGACGCGCGGCGATCTCGTCGAGCATCGCGGCGATGAACGCCCCGTCGTCGATGCCCTCGGCCTGCGCCTCCACGCCCAGGGCGCCCCGGCCGTCGTTCCAGCCGCGGCCGACGCCGCTCGGATACGCGACCAGGAAGCCGTGCTGGTCGGCGAGGGCGTCGAAGCCGGTGAAGCGCTCCATCTGGCGGCCGGTCCCGCCGCGGCCGTGCAGCGCGACCACGAGCGGGCGCGGGCCCGGGGGCAGCGTGGCCGGGACATGGACGCGGTATTCTCTCCTGCCTCGGCCTTCGGCCTCGGGCGTCGTAGACCTTCGCGCCATCCGTCGGCCCTTCGGGCCGCCGGTTGGCACGGCCGGTTCGCGCTCGCGTCCTCCGGGGGTGCTCACCCGGAGATCCTCGGATGGGACCGAGCAACCGACGCCGATCCCCGCGGCGGCGGCGAGCGCGATCGCCGGCCAGAGCTTGCCGTGCACGTGGCATGGACACGCGACGAGCGTGTTCGTAAAAAGCCGCCGCGTTGCGCTAACGTCTGGGGCATGGTCGTGCGCGCGCCCGCCTCGCTTTTCTTGTCTCTCTCCGTCGCCGTCGCCCTCTCCGGCTGCGGCGACCAGGGCGTCCCCTCGCCAGGCGACGGGTTCGTGGAGGTCCCTCCCGCCGAGGTCGCTTGGCCCCACCTCGAGTGCGATCCGCTCGTGCCGAGCTACTGCGGCTTCCCGTTCCCCTCGAACGTCTTCACGGTCGACGACGCGAGCACGCCGACCGGCCGCCGCGTCGAGCTCTCGCCGGGCACGCTGCCGCGCGCCGGCAACGGCGCCAAGACCTCGCCGGATCCGTGGAGCGCGAGCGACGGCTTCTCGGCCGGCCACGCCCTGTTGTGCCAGCTGCCCGGCGCGACGGAGGCGGGTCTCCCCACGCCCGAGTCGATCGAGCGCTCGCTCGAGGAGGGCTCGCCGACGGTGATCATCGACGCCGAGACGGGCGCGCGGATCCCCCACTTCGCCGAGCTCGACAAGAGCACCACCGTCGCCGAAGAGCGGACGTTCATGATCCGCCCGGTGCTCCGGCTCGAGGACGCGAGGCGCTACATCGTCGCGGTCAGAGACGTCGCGGGCGAGGCCGGGCCCCTCGAGCCCTCGCCCGCGTTCGCGGCCCTCCGCGACAAGCGCGTCTTCCGCGACGATCCGTCGGTCGATGCGCGGCGCGGCCTCTACGAAGACATCTTCCAGCGCCTCGAAGCGGCGGGCGTGCCTCGCGCCTCCCTCCAGCTCGCCTGGGACTTCACCACGGCGAGCCGCGAGAGCAACACCGGACGCCTCCTCCACATGCGCGACGAGGCGCTCGCGCTCGTGGGCGACCAGGGGCCCGCCTTCACCATCGACTCGGTCGACGACGCCTGGCATCCCGACATCGCCTACCGCATCGACGGCACCATGACCGTGCCCCTCTACCTCGACGATCCCGAGCCGGGCGGGAATCTCGTCTATGGCGCCGACGGGATGCCGGAGCCGAACCCGGATCGTCCCACCTACGAGGTGCCCTTCGAGCTCTTGATCCCCAAGGCGGCCCTCACCAAGCCCGCCGCCCTCCTCCAGTACGGCCACGGGCTCTTCGGGACGCGCGGGCAGATCGAGGCGTCGAACTTCATCGAGCTGACCAACGCGTACGACTACGCGATCTTCGGCGTCGATCTCGTGGGCATGTCCCACGACGACTCGCTCCACATCGCCGACGTCCTCGTCGACGGCCACCTCGACAAGATGACGACGATGTTCGACCGCATGCACCAGGGGGCGCTCAACCACCTGCTCGCGATGCGGATGATGAGCCGCGGCTTCGCGGCGGACCCGGCGTTCGGCGCCTACCTCGACCCGGGGCAGCGCTACTACCACGGGATCAGCCAGGGCGGGATCTTCGGCGGCGTGTACATGAGCGTGTCCACCGACGTCGAGCGCGGCGTCCTCGAGGTCATGGGCCAGCCCTACAACCTCCTCCTCAATCGGAGCTCGGACTTCGGCCCGTTCTTCACGGTGGCGCGGATCGCGTACCGCGACGCGCGCGACCAGCAGCTCGTGCTCGCCCTCGTCCAGATGCTCTGGGACCGCGTGGAGCCGAGCGGCTACAGCGCGTACATCCGCCAGAACACGCTGCCCGGCACGCCGCCGCACGAGGTGCTGATGCGCGCCGCCCTCGGCGATCACCAGGTCACGACGCTCGGCGCCCACATCATGGCCCGCGCCGTGGGCGCGACGCACGTCGACACCGGGGTCCGCGACGTCTTCGGGCTCGAGGCGGCGGCGGGGCCGGTCTCCGGGTCCGGGTACGTCGAGTACGACTTCGGCCTGCCCCCCGATCCGCTCTGCAACATCCCCATGGTCGCCTGCGCCGATCCGCACGGCGAGGTGCGCGAGCTCGAGGCCGCGGGCTCACAGCTCGACACGTTCCTGCGCACCGGCCAGATCGTGAACGACTGCCCCGGCGGGGTGTGCAGCTTCCCCGAGCTCTCGGGGTGCGATCCGGGCGAGACGACGAACCCTTGCCCGGAGTGAGACCGCGCTCGGACCGCCGCCTCGAAGCGGTGGCTTCGGTTTGCGAGTGGAAGTCGCGATTCCGGCTGAAGCCGGCCTAGAGGTCCCCTGCTGAAGCCCGCTGAAGTCGAGGGCGTCGCCCGCCCTCCCGCGGCGGGCTCGCCCTCACACGAAGTCGCCGTCCTGCTGCTCATGGTCCCAGTGCTCGATGTGAGCCTTGATAACTTCGTCGGTAACCTTGCCGCTGCTGCAGCAGAAGCACCCGCGCGCCCGGATGTGGCGCCCCCAGAACAGCTTGCGCAGGTGGGCGAACTCCATCATCAGCTTGTGCGACGACCTTCCCTTGGGACGCTGCGCAAGCCGGCTCATCGTCAGCTGCGGCGGGATCGACACGAACAGGGTGCTGGAAGCCTCGCCTGAAACGCGAGGGCTTCCACCCTCCAGCGTGGGACCGTGAACGCGTTCGGTCGCCTCGCGCTCCGCCGTCACTTCGGGTGATCGAGGAAGAACTGCATCGCCAGCTCGGCGTAGACGAACGTCCCGGCGTCCTCGCAGCCGAAGCTGGCGAAGCCGCCCAGGTCGGGGCTCCCGGGGAAGCAGTGGCCTCCGAGGATGAAGCTCCCCGCCGCGTAGTCGTGCTCCCAGAACTCGAGGCGCGTGCCGCTCGCGGTCATGTAGCGCGTCGCCTTGTGGGCGCCGTCGTCCTCGAGCACCACGCCGGCGTCGAAGGGCCAGGCGGCGAGCGCGGCGTCGCGCTGCGGGATCGCGATCTGCCCGAAGTTGACGACGGCGTCGTTGCGCCCGTGGACCACGAGCATGTCGACCTCCTCGCTCGGGGACGAGGCCGCGTCGAACGGGCAGCCGGCGAGCGCGCCGATGGGCGAGCCCGACGCGAAGAAGTCGGCGTGGTCGCAGACGAGGCGCCAGGTCATCCCTCCTCCCTGCGAGAAGCCCATCACGTGCGCGCGCGCCGGATCGGTCCCGACGGCGGCCGCGAGCTCGGCGGCGAACGCGTACACCATCGGCGCGTGCGTCCCCTGGTCCCAGCTCGGCGGCACGCCCGGCGCGGTGGGCTGCACGATGACGTAGCCGTGCTGCTGGCCGAGCGACTGCATCAGCGTGTTCTTCTCCTCGGCGTCGGCGCTCATGGTGAAGCCGTGGATGTCGAGGATGAGCCCGCAGGCAGAGGGAGCGCTGCAGGCGGCGGGGATCTCGACCTCGTAGGTGATGCCGCCCTCGCACGGGAAGCTGTGGTGGCCCGCCGAGACGTCGGTCGCGCAGCCGGGGCCGCCGCCGGCGCCGGTGCCCGTCGTCGTGCCGGTGCCCGTCGTGGTCCCGGTGCCGGTGCTCGTCGCCGTCGATCCGCCGCCCGCGCCGGTGCTCGAGCCGGCCCCGCCCGCGCCGCCGGCCCCGCCGCCGCTCGAGGAGCTCGCCGTTCCCGAGCTCGACCCTGTCGATCCCGTCGCGGCAGACGACGACGCGGTGTCACCGCCGCCGCCGCAGCCGGTGAGCAGCCACGCCGCGGAGAGAAGAGGAGAGAGCCAAGCGAGCCTCATGCCGGCAGCATAGCGCCCCCTCGCGGCGCCCCGGCGAGCGGTCTATCATCGGCCCATGCTTCGACTGCTGGGCTCGGGCGCGGCGCTCCTCCTCGTGGCTTGCTCCGCCACGGCCGGGGACAACGCCTTCAACGGCGCGGGCGGCGGCGCCGGGACCGGCACCGGCGCGACGAGCACCGGCACCGGCACGCTCTTCGACGCCGGCGGCGGCGGCAGCACCGGCTCGGGGGGCGACGGCTGCTCCGAGGCCGCGAAGCTCGTCTACATCATCGGCGAGGACAACGCGCTCTACTCGTTCTACCCGCCCACGCTCGAGATCAAGAGCGTCGGGATCATCAACTGCCCGCAGAACGGCGGCTTCGGCACGCCCTTCTCGATGGCGGTCGATCGCAAGGGCATCGCCTGGGTGCTCTTCAGCGACGGCAAGCTCTACCACGTCGACACCACCACCGCGGCCTGCAGCGCGACGAGCTACGTGCCCGGGCAGCAGGGCTTCTCGACGTTCGGGATGGGCTTCGTCTCGGACACCTCGGGCAGCGACGCCGAGACGCTCTACGTCGCCGACTACTTCGGCTCGGGGCTCGCCAAGATCGACACGCAGTCGCTCTCGCTCTCGTTCATCGGCGCCTACGATCAGCTGCCCAACCAGGCCGCCGAGCTCACCGGCACCGGCGACGCGCGCCTCTTCGGCTTCTACCAGGGCTCGCCGATCATCATCGCCGAGATCGACAAGTCGAACGCCCACATCCTCTCGCAGGCTCCGCAGCCGAGCGTGAGCATCGGCAGCGGCTGGGCCTTCGCGTTCTGGGGCGGCGACTTCTGGCTGTTCACCTCGCCGCTCGGCGACTCGCAGATCGATCGCTACCGCCCCTCGGACGGGACCACCACCACCGTGAAGTACAACCTCGGGTCCAACATCGTCGGAGCCGGCGTCTCCACCTGCGCGCCGGTCGAGCCGCCGAACTGACGCGACCGACACCATGGCGCATCGACGCGGCCGGCGCGGCCCCTCGGCCTCCAACGACCCCCGGCGGCTCGCGAGCCGCCCGCTCGCGGGCGTCGCCAGCGCGCTCGTCTTCGCGAGCCTGGGCGCGACCGCCTGCGGGGGCGTCGACGAGTCGGTCGCCGAGCTCGACGCGGCGCCGCGCCCCTCGGACGAGGTCGAGCTCGTCGTCGACGGGCTCGGGATCACGCACGTCTACGCGCGGAACGACGGCGACGCCTTCTTCGGCGCCGGCTACGCCATGGCGCGCGATCGTCTCTTCCAGATGGAGCTCTCGCGCCGGCGCGCCCTCGGCAGCCTCGCCGAGGTGTTCGGCGAGGCCTCGCTGACCGACGACATCTCGGCGCGCACCATCGGCTTCGGCCGGCTGGGCGAGGCCGACGCCGCCCGCGTCCGCGCCGAGCACCCGGAGGACGCCGCGGTGCTCGAGAGGTGGGTCGACGGGGTGAACCTCCGCATCCTCGAGGTCGAGCGCGGCGAGGCGCCGCGGCCGTACGGGCTCGGGCCCGGCGAGCTCGACTTCGTCCCGGCGCCGTGGACGCCGGGCCACGCCTACGCGGTGGGCAAGCTGCTCGCCTTCGGGCTGTCGAACACGCTCGATCCGGAGATCCTCGCGACCGCGATCGGCGCGCTCGCGCCCGACGTGATGGCGCACCTGCCGCTGGCGCAGCCCGCGTTCGACACCTTCATCCTTCCCGAGGCGCAGGCGATGGCGCACGCCTCGTCCGCCGCACCGCGCGCGAGCGCGGCCAGCCAGCGCGGCGCCTTCGTCGGGCCGCGCGCTCGGCCGGAGCTCCCCGCGGGGTGGCGGTACCGGCGCATCGAGCGCCCGCTCGCCTCGAACAACTGGGCGGTCGCCGCCGAGCACTCCGCCAACGGGCGCCCGTTCGTCTGCGGCGATCCCCACCAGTCGCTCACCAGCCCGACGCGGCTCTGGCCCGTCCACATGAGCAGCGTCGCCGGCGGCGGCACCCTCGACGTCATCGGCTTCGGCTTCGTCGGCACGCCCACGGTCGAGCTCGGGCACAACGCGCACGTCGGTTGGACCGCGACCACCAACTACGCCGACGTGATGGACCTCTGGGACGTCGAGGTCGATCCGTCGTTCGCCAGCCTCCTCCTCGGCGGCGAGGCCCACCCCATCGACGCGCGCGACGAGATCATCCGGGTGCGCCGCGAGGGCGCCCCCTTCGGCGAGGCCGACGAGGTCACCCACGAGGTGCTCGAGGTGCCCGGCCGGGGCGTGCTGCTCCCCGACGAGCTCCTGCCGCTGCCGCGGAGCTTCCTCGCCCAGGGCCGGCTCCTCTTCGGCTGGACCGGCTTCGCGCCGACGCCCGAGTCGCTCGCCTACCTCGAGATCGATCGCGCGGCGGATCTCGACGCGTTCGAGCGCGCCGTGGATCGCCTCGAGGTGGGCGCGGTGAACTTCGTCGCCGCCGACGCGACGGGGATCGACTATCGGGTGCACGCGCGGGTGCCCGACCGCGGCGATCCGGCCTCGCTCCCGGAGCCGTGGAAGGTCATGCCCGGCGCCGATCCGGCGGGCGTGTGGACGGGCGCCGAGCTCGGGCCGGACCGCCTGCCGAGCCTGCGCGATCCCGGGCGCGGCTTCGTCTCCACCGCCAACAACGATCCCTTCGGCTTCACCGCCGACGGCGACATCACCAACGATCCGTTCTACTACGGCGGCTTCTACGCCACCGCGTTCCGCGCCTACCGCATCGACGAGGCGCTGACCGAGCTCACCGCCGGAGGCGCCAAGGTGTCGCGCGCCGACATGGAGGCGCTGCAGCGCGACGTCCACAGCCCGGTCGCCGACTCGCTCCTGCCCCACCTCGCCGACGCCGTGGCCGCCGTCGGCGCCGATCCGGCGCTCGCCGCGTACGCCGGCCGGCAGGACCTCCTCGATCTCGCCGCCCGGCTCGGCGCCTGGGACCGGCGGATGAGCCGCGAGGCCGGCGAGCCCATCGCCTTCCTCGCGCTCCAGTGGTTCGCCGCGAAACGCGCGCTCCGCGAGCCGCTCTCGGCGCCGCTCTTCGAGGCGATCGCCGAGATCTCGCCGCCGTTCTTGATCGGCGCGCTGCACAACATCCTCGAGCACCGCTTCGCCGACTGGAGCTTCTTCGTCCCCGAGGGCGAGCGCGTGCTGCTGCTCGCCGCGCTCGACGACGCCGCCACCTGGCTCACGGCGCGCTTCGGCTCGACCGATCCGTCGAGCTTCGCGCTGGGCGACGTCCACGCGGCCCAGTTCGAGACGAGCTTCGGGGGCGAGCTCGAGGTCGCGCCCGTCGTGGTCGACGGCGGCCTCGACACCATCAACGTCTCGCCGGCGCCCTTCTTCGACGGGAGCGAGCCGCGCGACGAGTTCCGCTCCACCGAGATGTCGCTCTACCGCATGGTGGTCGGCTTCGGCGAGGACGGCACCGCCGAGGCGACGATCGACTTCGCCCGCGGCACGAGCGAGGACCCGGCGAGCCCGCACTTCGCCGATCAAGAGGAGACCTGGGCGGCCGCCGGTCACGTGCCGCTCCCGTTCCGGCGCGCCGACGTCGACGCCTCGGCGACTGAGCGGATCGTGCTCGGCCGCTGAGGCCACGCGGAAACCTCAGTCGCGAGGGGGGGGGGGGGCCCCCCCCCCCCCCCCCCAAAAACCCGCGGCGGCAAGCGGGTGGGGGGGGGGTTT
>CAYJPW010000074.1:0-32832 GCA_964372055.1 uncultured Polyangiaceae bacterium | reverse complement strand
GGGGCCGGGCGGGGGCGGGGGGGGGGCGGGGGCCCCCCCGCCCCCCCCCCGGCGGGGGGGGGGGGCCCCCCCCCCCCGCCCCCGGACTGAAGAGGCGTCGGACCTACGGGTTTCGAGGGGCGTTGGTCGGACGATTGTCCGACACCTCTTCAGTCGCGTGCGGCCGCCTCCATCGCCCGCTTCGCCTCGGCGGCGAGCGCGGGCTTGTCGCAGGCCGTGAACGCGCGCGCCATCGCGTCGTGGAGGGCGGCGGTCGGGTACGCGAGGGCCCGCGCCTTCGCGCCGGTTGCCCCGCGCTCGTCCCGCTCGATCTCCCCGGCGACGAGGCGCGCGGGCTGGCCGGCGGTCGCCATCGAAGGTAAAGGTAGGAGAGGCATGGACCCCGCCTTCCGCGCGAGCTTCGACCGCTGGGCACGCCGCGTCCGCGCGCGCCTCGCGGCCGAGCGGGTGCTCACCGGCGCCGCGGCGGGGCTCGTGGTCGGCGCGCTGGCGACGGGGGCGCTCTGGTACACGCGGCACGGGCAGCTTCGGCCGCTCGGCGCCGCCGGCGGGGTGATCGGCGCGGCCGTGGGCGCGCTCGTCGCGCGGCGGCGCCGCTGGGACGACGAGGACGTCGCCCTCTACCTGGACGGCAAGCTCGGCGCCGACGAGGCCATCGCCACGGCGATCGAGCTCGACGCCGCATCGGAAGCCAAGGACGAGGGCTCGGCGCGCGCGGTGGTCGTCTCGCACGCCGCGAGCGCGCTGGCGAAGGCGACGCCGGCCAAGGTCCGCGCGCCGCTCTGGCGCGTGCGCCACCTCGGCGCGCCCCTCGCCGGCGGCGCCATCGCCTACCTGAGCCTCATGCCGCTGCCGCCGGTCCCGCCCGGGAGCGCGCCGCCCCCCGGCGCCGACAAGGTGCAGGTCGCCGAGATCGCCGGGCTCGAGAAGGTGATCGAGCTCGCCGATCTCGACGCGCGCGACGACGCCCAGCGCGAGCGCCTCAAGAAGCTCGCCGACGAGGCCAAGAAGATCCGCGACAAGCTCCGCGCCGGCGTGGAGAAGCGCGAGGCGCAGGCCGACATCGCGCGGCTGCGCGACAGCATCACCGCCGAGCGCCTCTCGCTCGGCGAGGGCGAGCAGCGGCAGGGCCTCGAGTCGGCGCTCGGCAAGCTCGGCCAGAACCCCGAGATGAAGGACGCCGCCAAGGCGCTCGGGGATCGCGACCTCACCGAGCTCGACGAGCAGATGGAGAAGCTCGCCGACAAGCTCGAGAAGAAGGACCGCGAGGAGGCCAAGAAGACGCTCGAGGAGGCGGCCGAGGCCGCGCGCAAAGCGGGCGCTCCCGGCGTCGCCAAGGCGCTCGAGGAGCAGAAGCGCCTCCTGGAGGAGCGCGGCAAGCGCGCCGACAAGCTCCGCGAGCTCGGCAAGGCGCTCGGCGAGGGCCTGCCCGAGGACGCGAAGAAGTCGCTCGAGGAGATGAACAACGGAGGCGGCGGCAAGTCCCAGCAGGAGCTCGCGGATCGCCTCGAGGACGCGCTCGAGAAGCTCAGCCCCGAGGAGCGCAAGCGCCTCGCCGAGAACCTCAAGAAGCAGGCCGCGGGCATGCCCAACGAGGGCGGCGCCGAGCCGCCGTCCAAGCAGGAGCTCCGCGAGCTCGCCGAGCAGCTGGCGACGCCCGAGGGCCAGAAGCAGCTCGAGGATCAGCTGCGCGAGATGGCGAAGGAGCGCGGCCCCGAGAGCGAAGAGTCCGAGCGGCAACGCGCGCTCGACGACGCGCAGGAAGGGGCCGGCGAAGCGGAGCGCCAGCTCGGCGCGCCCATCCCGACGCCGGGCGCGGGCGGGCAGCCGGGTAGCGATCCGGGCCAGAACGGCAACAAGGGCGGCGGCAAAGACGGCAAGGACGGCAAGGGCGACGGCAAGCCGCAGGCCGGCCACAGCGAGGGCGGCGGCAAGGGCGACCACGCGGGCCAGACCGGCGTCATCGGCGGCGACGGCGTCCGCGCGCGCGCCGACACGGCGATCGGCAAGGGCCGCCCCATGCCCGGCGTGGTGATGGGCCGGACGACGGGCAAGCCCGGCGAGACGGCGAACCTCCGCGGCTCCGGCGCGCTCGGCGACGTCGGCCCCGAGGAGGTCGGCGGCATCGAGCGCAGCGACGTCCCCGAAGAGTACCGCGAGCAGGTCGGGCGCTACTTCCAGCCGAAGTGAACGCACGAGGGTCGACGGCGCCGGGTCCTCGCCGCCGCCGTCGCGTGCGCCACGGCGGCACGCCTCGTGCTCTCCCCGTGGAGAGAGGCACGGAGCGATGGCGCGCAAGAGGCGGGCGGGACGGGCGAGGCTGGAGACCGCGGTCGCCGCGGTCGCGCTGGCGACGGCGAGCGCGCCGGAGCGCCCGTCGGCCGCCGCGCCGACCGCGATCGAGCTCCCCGCGCCACGGACGAGCGGCGCGATGCCGCTCGAGCAGGTCCTGCGCGAGCGCCGCTCGGTCCGCGACCTCGACGGCCAGCCGCTGGCGCTCGAGCAGATCGGACAGCTCGCGTGGGCCGCGCAGGGGATCACCGATCCCGTGCAGGGCCTGCGCGCGGCGCCCTCGGCCGGCGCGCTCTACCCGCTCGAGATGCTGCTCGTGCTGCCGGACGGGGTCTTTCGGTACGAGCCGCGGGGCCACCGTCTCACGCGGGTCCTCGACGGCGACGCGCGCCCGGCGCTCGCGCGCGCCGCGCACGATCAGGAGTCGGTGCGCGAGGCGTCGGTCGATCTCGTCCTCGTCGGGGTCGAAGCGCGGACGCACGCCAAGTACGGCGATCGCGCCGCGCGCTACGTGGCGATGGAGGCGGGCCACGCCGCGCAGAACGTCTTGCTCCAGGCGCACGCGCTCGGACTGGGCGCCGTGCCCATCGGGGCGTTCGACGACGCGGCCCTCACCGCCGTGCTGCGCCTCCGGCCCGGCGAAGCGCCGCTCTACGTGCTCGCGATCGGGCACCCGCTCGCGAAGTAGGCGAGCCGGCGGCGAAGCGTCCGGCCGGCGCGGCCGGCGCGCGTCCTCGAAGCGAGCCTCCGGGCTTACGGGGCGACGATGTGACAGTTCACGAAGCGCCCCTTGACGGTGAACGTGTCGGCGGGCGACCTCAGGATCCAGACGACGGCCGTTCGGCCCAGGTGGCCCTGGACCGCGGCCGCCTTGGTGTGGCGACCCTCCGCCATCGGAGCGAGGTGCTCGTCGACGATGGCGCCGATCACGCGCGGAACGCCGGCGCCCGTCCACCAGTTGATGAGCACGCGGCTCGCGATCGAGTCGAGGACGGTGGCGCCGGCGCTGACGAGCCCGCCGAGCGACCAGGCCGGCGGGGTCGGCACGCCGAGCTCGGCGGGGCCGTTGATGGTCGCGTTCAGATCGAAGTAGCCCATCGGGTTGCTGCTGAGCGTCGGGAAGTCGGCGGCACCGAGCCTCGCCGACCAGAACTTCGCCGGGAACAGCCCGCCGTTCGCGGGGAAGTCGAACGTCGCGGCGAACAGGATGAACGCGTCGTTCTGGGGCGTGGTCGTGTTGAAGAGCGCGAACGTCGTGGTGGTCGGCTCGATGAGGAGGGGGTGGACCGCCCCCAGATCGGCCTCGGTGGTCCCGTAGCGGTACGCCGTGGTCCCGGCGGGCGAAGGGCTGTCGGAGCCGACGACGATGAAGTGCTGGTTTCCGACGAACCCGTAGCCGTGCGCGAGGAGCGCGTCGTCGCCGCTCGCGCCTTGGAGCACGAAGTCCGGGGTGCCGCCGTTGGCCTTGCCGCCGAAGAGCGTCCTCGAGGTGCCGGCCACCTCGCAGGTCGAGACGTAGCGGACGTTCATGCCATCGAAGACCGCATCCAGCGCCCAGAAGCCGCCGCCGGTGCACTGCGCGGGTTGGGCGTACGTCTGGGCTCCGGGGGCGGGGCTCGGCTGGAGCTCGCCGTTCTGAGGAATGACGACCTGCCCGATCTCCCCGTCGACGGTTCCGAAGACGGTGAAGTTGCCCGGCCGCACGAAGCCGCCGACCGCGCGCGTGTCGTTCGCGGCGGGGGCCGGCGGGTATTTGATCACCGGGCTGGCGTCGGTCCCGTCCTTGAACGAGCGCACGAGCACCTGGCGGTTGCCCTCGTCGGAGACGGCCACGTACACCCAGCCGTTGAGCTCGTTGCCCACGACGACGAGCGACTCGTCGTTGAGCGTGATCCCCGAGAGATCGGTGCCGCTGAACACGTCGAAGATCGGGCCGTCCTGCTCGCAGGCGAACGTCTGCGCGGCGCCGCCGGTGCCGCCGCCGCCGCCGGTGCCCCCGCCTCCCGTGCCCCCGGTGCCGGTCGACGTGGTGTCGCCCGTGGTCGTCGTCGACGTGGTCGTCGTCGACGAGGTCGTCGTCTCCTGGTCGGCGAAGTCGCCGAGCCCGAGGATGTTGCCGCACGCGGCGAGCGCGAGGGGACCGCCGAGGAGCGCTGCACCGAAAGCCCAAGTCGAACGGAGATTCACAGCGTCGAGTATAGGCCGAAGCGCGGGGCGAAATCACGCGACCCGGGCGCGACGCCGATGCTCCCCTGCCGCCGATCCGGCCGCGACGCGTCGAACTCGAAGGCCGCGACGTGCGACAATCCGCCCATGCGCACGAGTTGGCTGGCTGCGGCGCTGATGGCGTGCGCCGCTTGCGGCGGCGACGTGACAGTGGTCTCGGGCGAGACCAGCAGCGCGTCATCGGGTGGCGGAACGACATCGGATCAGAGCGCGACCACGAGCGGCGCTGCGTCGACCGGGGGATCCGCGGGTGGGCCCGCGCAGGGAACTGGGGGCTCGGGCGCCGGAGGGACCGGGGGAGCGGGCGCTGGAACGTTTGCTTGCGGCGACGAGCTCGAGTGCCAGCGAGGCGACGAGGTCTGTATCGTCAGCGTGTCGGGGATCCCGCTGCCGGATGGCCAGGCGTACGTGCACTACCAGTGCGAGCCTCTTCCGGCGGGCTGTCAGCCAGCTCCGAGCTGCACCTGCCTGCCCCCCGGATGCGAATGCGAAGAGTCCCCGGAGGGGGATCTCACCAGGACCTGTTACGCCGTGTGATACCGGGTCGTCGCCGGGTGCCGTCCAGCCCTGGCGGAACGCGGCAAGTGCCCGCAGACACGATGGATGCGGTTGCAGGGACGCCCGATCGGCTTGCAGGGGCGGCCGTTCGGGCTACAAGGGCGCCTCTTCGGCTTGCAGGCGCGCCCGATCGACATGCAGGAGCGCCCGCGCGGGCTCCAGGGCGCCGCGATCGGCTTGCAGGGCCGCGCGCGCGCGCTCCAGGGGCCCATGATCGGTTTGCATGAAGGGCCGCGCGGCTCGCAGGATCGCCGCTCGAGCTTTGCAGAATCGCGCCGGGGTCTCCCAGGGCGGGCCGGCAGCGTTGCAGGCGGAGCCGTTCGGTTTGGCTCGGGGCCGGGTGGCCGCTGCAGGGGCGTCCGATCGCGCTGCAGTGGACGCCGATCCTCACGCAGCAACACGGCAACGAGAGCTCGCGACATCGAAGGCGTCGTGCAGGCGCGCGCGGAGCGCGTGCAGGAAGAGGCGATGCGCTCCCAGGCGCGCCTTTCGGACGCTTCGTGACACGCCGGCGGTCGGGCGGGCAGAGCCGATCGGCGCTCAGGAGCTCCAGCGGGTCGATCCCGGAGAGGCTTGCTGCGCTCCAGGGCGCGCTTGGGTCGCCCCGCGGGCGGGCGCGACCCTTTAGGGCCCAGCGCCAGTCGCCCGGAGGAGCGCCGGACAATCCGCGGACGTGGGCGCAGGCCCTCCAGGGGGGAAAATGGTTGCGCAGCCCACCGGCCGGGGTGTTCCATTGAAGCTCGCCTAAGGGCAGCCGAAAAGGAGGACCACGTGGCCACCGATCTCAACGCAATCCCGAAGGAGGCGCGCGAGGAGCTCCTCGCCGTGGGGCGACAGTACGGCTCGCGCGACACGCTGGCGCAGGCGGAGCTGACGCTGACGGCGATCACCAAGTACGCGTCGGTGGCGGCGCTGCTTTCGCACGGATTCACCACGGCCGACGGCGAGCAGCTCGGCGAGATGCGCGGCTTGCTGCAGCAGGCCGGGGTCGATCGCGAGCAGGCGCGCGCGTCGAAGAAGGAGACGAACCAGCAGTACGTGAGCGCGCTCGCGACCGGCAAGACGCGGCGCCAGCAGGCGCGCTCGGTGCTTGGCGGCGTGAGCGCCGCGCTGCGGATGGCCGGCAACGGCGACGCGGTCGCCAAGGTCAACGCGGCCCTGGCGCAGACGGTGGCGTCGGGAGAGAGCGCCGAGGCGCTCGCGAACCAGCTCGATCAGCTCCGCGGCGTGCTCGAGGACGCGGCGATCGCGCCGGCGGCGGCGGACCGCGGCGGGCCGGCGGTGGTCGCCGATCTCGGCGCGAGCGCCACGGCGCTGCGGGCGGCGTCGCAGAGCCGCACGCGCGTGCCGGGGACGCCTGCGGAGACGGAGCGGCTCGACCTGATCGACGGCCTCATCGTGCAGCTCTGCCGGAGGGCGCGGGCGGCGGCTCGGTCGGCGGCGAGGGCGACGGGAAACCCGGCGCTGGCGGCCGACTTCCAGCTCTCGAAGCTGTACCGGAGCCGATCGGTGGCGGCGACGCCCGCGGCGCCCGTGCCGGTGCCCACGCCTGCGTGAGCTGACGATGAGCGGCCGGCACTGGGCCCGCGAGCTCGCGGAGTCTAGTGCTACCCTTCTTTAGGCTAGGGGAGGCGACGGTTATCGGGCGCGTTGTACAGCGCAAGGACCGCACTCAAGTCCTCGGGCTTCCGCTTCAAGATGATGGTCTCGTCACCCCTACCGGAGACTTCGTAGCGGGGGAGGGCGCGCTCCAACAGGCGTTTGGCGGTGCCGTCTGGGACTCCGAGCTTCGCGTCCACGTCGGTGAACCTGATCATCCCCAACCTCTCCGCATCGCTGAGAGCGTGGAACCAGGAAGCCAGTTCGTTCAGCGCGTCCGCGTCAGAGACATGGGAGCGGCGCACCGGCAACGCTGGGCCCATAACGCGCGCGTGATGGAGCCCCGGTCCGACAACCCGGACTTTGAACCTCCGCTCTCCGTCGGGACCGAGCTGATCTCCTTCGAGGCCCCTGCGGAGGTTGTCCAGGTCCCTGATGCGGTGATTCGGGTCGTAGATGAAGAACGCTAGGACGTTGAGGTTCGGCACCGTGGAGTAGAGCTTGATGCGCTCGAAGCACTCGCCAGGGATCGCTCGCGCACGCGCCGGGGTGAACGCGGCCTTCGCCTCGATGACGAGCCCGAGTTCGTGGCTGACAATGTCGAGGCGGCCGGATCGTCCGCTCACCTTGCGCGTGGGGTCCTCCAGGTCGAGATCATCCACCAGAGGCTTGAGGGCGGCGTACACGAGATCCTGCACGTCGTACTCGGTCTTGAGTTCAAAGGGCCGCCTGCCATGCGGTCGCTTGCCGAGAACGGTCGCCGCACGATCGAAGCGCGAGCAGAACAGCAGACACTCCTCGATACCGATGGACATGGGCCTCATCGTAGACCGGACCTACCGCTCCGGCGCCTTCTTGCGCAGCGCGACCCTCGTCCCGCTGACCCTCGCCCTCGCGGCCTGCACGATCGGCTCGGCCGAGCTGAGCGCGTCCACGAGATCCCCCACCCGCGGTGTGGCGTCCTCGGCCCTCGCCCACGCAGCTCGGTGACCGACCGTCCCCGGGCTCGACTCCGCCGCGAGGGCGAGCGCCGCCCGCAGGTCGGTGCCGATCTTGGCGATGCGGGCGAGTTGCGCGCGGCCCACCTCTCCCCCCTTCGCGGCGCCGTACATCGCACGGACCACCCCCAGGAGGTCGCGCACGGCCTCGAAGGGGAACGGGTCGTCGCGGCGGCCGAGCACGGGATCGGGGAGTCTACCCCACCCCCATCCTCGTGACCCCCAGCTCGACGCCGCGGTAGGCCCACAGGGCGACGCGCAGCCCGCCGTCGCTGAGCACGGAGAGGCTGAGGCCGGAGGCGAAGAAGACGGTGACGCCGGCCGAGAGACGATCGCGAAGGGTGCTCATGCCCGTAGGTCGGATCGACGCGGGCGGGAGCTGCTAGGTCGCGCTTCTTTTTGTCGGCCGCCGAGCCTGTGGGAGCGGCTGGGGAGGGACGACTAGAAGTTCACGCCATCCATCAGCAGGTCGATCAGGCGTTCGTAGAGCCGCTGGAACGCGTCCGTCACCTTGTTCAGGTTCAGGTCGTCAGGGAGACAGAGCGGGTCGTCCCAACTTCGCGGGCCGGGGAAGCGTCCGAGGTTGAGAGCCGTCTCCGCCAGGTCGACGAACGTCCGCTCGTCGGCATCGAAGGTGACCCCCACTGCCGTCGCGAGAGCGTCGAGATCGTGATGGGCGATTTCCCGGGGAAGCTTGCCCCCGGCAACAACGTTGGCGCGCATCCAGAGCCCCTTGAGGAGGTTCTCGATCGCTAAGGACGCCAGGTACAAGTAGACGCCGCGAAGGTCAGGGTTCGAGCTTAGAGGCACCGACCCCTCAGGCGGCCGAAGGTCAAAGACTCCGAACCCCTCGACGTACATTTCATTCGGCGGATCCCGATCGTGCTCCGAGATCGCGGCGAACACGAGAGCAGCCGCCTCCTTCAAGCGGTGAGCGGAGAACAGCCAGGCGATGCGGTTCCCAACCGCACCATCGTAGATGGCTCTTAGCTCATGGTCGTCCATGTCGTGTCCCTCACGCGCCAGTGGCGTCGGGCCTGACTGACCCCACGAGGTCGGTCCACCACGCAACCTTGCGGCCGCCCCGCGCACTGCCAGCGTCCTCCGTGATCGGGTTGGCGGCGGGCGTAAGTCACGTTCCGCGCGCCTTCTTGGCAGGCACCCGGGGCCGGTCGGTCCTCGGTGGGCCAACACGGGTGAGCCTGAGGATCTCGTTCACCGCGCGCCGGTGCGCCTCGCCCATGTGGTCGCAGTCGGTCGTGACAGAACGGCCGCATGCTTCGCAGTTGAAGGCGTGGTCGTACATGCCGCCCATCCTCAGGTCGATGGCACCGCGGCACTCGGGCCGTGGACACAGCGCTTCGAGATTCTTGATCTGCCGCTCCTCCGAGTAGCGCCAGATCCAGTGGACTCCGAGGATGTCAGCCGACGTGAAGCTCAGCCACCACGGCTGGGGCAGCGTCTTGTCGGCAGATTCGACGATGCCCGCCACGATGACAATGCCGATCAGGATCACCCAGCCCGTGCCGAGCAGGACGAAGGCCCACACGGGCCATCTCACCTCGCGCGCCAGGCACGCGAACCATCCCCACCCGGACATCTTCCAGACGATCCAAGCGAGTGCGCCCGCAAGGAGAAGCCAGCGCCAGACCCCGCGGATGAATCGGTGCGCAGTCGGGGCCGGAACGAGCCACGTGAGAAGAGCGGCCACAAGGGTGCCGAGCGCAATGCCGTCCGATAGCGTCACGTGCTTGCTCCCTCTACTCCCCGGTGAGGATCTTGAGCGTGGCACCCGAGCGCGCGAGACGGCGGAGACTCTCGATGATCTCCTCGTAGCTGTCGCCAAGCACGGCGGGATGGTGGATCAGGACCACCTCGTCCTCCTTGGCCTCGCTGCACAGCTTGATGAACTCGGAGAACTTCTGCTCGTAGGGCGTGGCCATGGCCACCGTCTACAACAAGTCGGCCTCGGTGCGGATGGTCTTGTGAGCCCCGCCATGCGTGGCCCTCGATGTCCCGCTCGCCCTCACCCTCTACCGCCCCGCCCTCTTCGCGGCATGGCTCTCTCGCCTCCTCGGAACGACCTTCAACCACAGCTCTGCCCTTGCGCATCCGCTCGGGTCTCCCACCGCGGATGGGCGGCCCGATCTCCCGGACAGCTGCTTCGCCTCCGAGCAGCTCCTCAAGGCCGCCAAGGCGCTCGGGTGGATCACGGGCCGCGACGGGATCTCTCCGGAGATGGCAGCACGACTGCGCGCCGCGCAAGGAGCCGCGGAGGATGCCCGAGGAGTGGCATGAAGTCGCCCTCGCCCTCCACGGCGTAAAGAACGTCGGTCTATTGCTCGGCATCGCCATCACAGCGTATGGTCCTACCGGATAGGTCGAGTCCCCGTCCCGCAGGCCATCGCGGAGCGTGCCCGCGAGCTGGTAAGGCAGCGACCGCCGAAGCCCCCGCGGAAGATGCGAGGCTTGAACTCCATCAGCTCGCTGGAGAGGGAGCTGGGTGTCCGGGCAACGAGGCGACGGCGGTAGGCTTCAGGAGTTAGATGAACATCGGGTCATGATCCACCACTGCCGGAATTCGAATTAGCCGAGTAACATTCGGGCCAACGACGGCCAGCGTCGTCTCGACGAATGGCACTTGCGGCCCCGTGAACGTCCGCTTGTCGGCGCCGGCCTTGACCTCATAGTAACGACGGCCACGACTATACATGTAGGACGTTGGAGCTGGTATCATCCTGCTTCCGACGAACATCGCGTTCTGCACCTCGGTCCCCGCCATCGTTCCGAGCAGCTCCGTATATTCGAACTGAAACGAAGGTGTCATCGCGAACGCTGGCGCGGAAGCGAGTGGATTGATGAACTGGCGAAGCTCGCGAAGCAAGTGCAGATCGTCATCGCCCAGCACCTTGCCGAACCTGGTGCGGGACACCATGACCGAACCGAGATGGGCCATCGATGGATCGGTGAACAGCTGGTTCACATAGACCTCGGCCTGCTTCATCGATATCGACGCGGGCACCTTGATTAGCGCCACGTTGGCAACAGCGATCCCATCGGGCGCCACCGCCTTGCGGAAACCGTCAGCGGCCTCGCGCACCTTCGCGTCAAACCGCCGTTGTTCGTCGGTCAAGAACTCGCTCACCGCGATAAACGTGTATGAGGGCTTGCCTCTCCAGAACCTGGCACCGCGGGGCGGACGAATAGCGGTAATCCCTATCTCCCACCCCACCTTGAACACGCTTAGCGGGAGCGCACTATCATTCACCGACCCGTGCACCAGACTCGCGTGGTATGCCACCATCGACGGGTCTTGCGCATATGGGTCCTTCTCCTCCAAGAACATCACGGTGGTGGTGTGGCTCCTGATGTGCGGCACCAATTGGTCATGTATCTCCGTGGCCGTCGCGACGAATCGCCGCTCAACATCTGACGGTTGCAAGGCCTTGCATGACACGCGCAGCACGCCGCCGGGCACCCGCACAGCAAAGTCGAAGCCTGGCTCGCTCTTACGGCCGAGCGTCACCGGGTGCTTCGGGTGGTCGAACATTGACGCCGCGAACAGTTCAAAGATCGCCCCGTACGCGTTGTTTGTATCGGCCCCCCTGACGGTCTTGGCTGCTGCCTGCATCCAGGCCGAAGCGTTTGCCTTGATCCGAGAGATCGCGTGACCGATCGTGAGCAGCTCCGTTGTCGCTACTCTGTCACGGCGTCGCCAGAGCGAACGCACCGGGTGCTCGTCCGCCCCGTCAAGCCACTTCTCGCCCAACCAGTCGCGAAACTCGCCGATGTATTGCTGCTTCAGCGGGAGAGATAGGGCGGGGCTGGGATCGACCCGGCCGTCCGGAAGGAACATGTTCGCGACGTCGGTGACATCGCCCATCCCGTCAGCCTAGCACTAGACTGGGAACCGCCCCGACCGGATCACTCTATCGCGTCAACGCCCGCATGCCCACGTGCTCGATGTCCGCAGAGCTCCCACGTGTCGGCGGTCCGCTCCGCGCCATCTCGAGCGCGAGAACGGCTGGGTTCGTGTAGCGCCGTAAAGTCTGCACCGCGGAGCTGGGCGTCCGAGACCCGGCGCACTCGGCCTCGGCACGACCACGTCTCCCGGCCGAACGAAAGCGATGGAGGGAGCGGGCGTACCCCTGCCGCTTGAGTTCGCTAGGCAGGGTGTCCACCTCCTCCGGCGACGTCGGCCCGGCGCACAAGGCCGCGAGCATCCGCGCAGTAATGCACCGCACCCGCAGGGAGCTACTTCTCCTTCACGCACGCAGCCGGCGCCACCCACGTATGCGCAGATGTAGATGCCTTCGATGCCGCTCGATCCGAGGCCGACCTCGTCGGCGAGCAGGACGCCCTTCGTATACGGAGACCGCATCGCGAAGAGCGCGGCCTCGACCTGGTGGGGCTGCAGGTCCACCCGCGCGTCCCCGAGGGAGCGCACGACGCCGGCCAGCTCGTCTTCGGGAGGCTCGAGCGCGAGGGTCTCTGCCCAGAGCTTCGCGTGATACGCCGTCGTCATCGAGCACCGACCGACAGTTTGCCGATCCCGGCTGGCGGAAGCCATAGGGATCGCACGATCTTCGCGGGCGTGACAGCGCGTGACCGGGTCGGCGTGGCGCTTTCACTCGGCTGAGGCGGTCCTGCGGACCGCGCCCGAGCCCCGCCAACCGAGCTCCGCCGATTCGAGCGGAAGGTCGATGGCAACGCGCTCCGGCTCGAGCCCGAGCGCGGCGAGCCGTCGCGCCGCGCCGAGCGCGTCGACTCTGCGCGAGAAGAAGAACGCCAGCTCATCGGGGCGGTAGCTGCGGCTCATGCGCCCGACGGCACGCGCGATGGCGGCGTGGCGTTCGGCGCTGTGGCTGTCGGGGAGGACGCGCAGGCGGTGCATGCGCTTGCGCTCCGGTCACGGGTTGAGCCCATAAGGGACGCGCTCGACCTCGGTGTGCGCGTCGACCTCCCGCACCACGACCAGATCACCTGCGGCGGCGAAGACGCGCCGCGCCGGGGAGCTCAACGGGATCCCGCCGACATCGGCGAACGTCGTCGTGTCGACCACGTGCAGCGTGGAATCGCCCTCGACCAGCACATACGCCAGGTCGCCGGCCGGGCGGAACGTCAGATCGAGCCAGGTGTAGCCGATGTCGCCGAGCCAGGTGAGACTGAGCTCCGGATCGGTGCTCGTGCTGAAAACGTTGCCGCACCGCGTATACACGGCGGCTCCAGCCGGGTCGATGCGCAGATCGGCACATAGCTCGTAGTCGTTGTGGTAAGGCCCCCAGCTCGCGGAGCTGACGTTCCCGCCGTCGACGTACCAGCGGTACGCGTCCCCTGGCCAGTGGCTGGTATGGTCGACACCATAGAAGCGATCACCCGACGGATGCATGCGGATATTGATGCGATCCGCGGTGTCGCCCGGACCCACCGCCACGATGCCCGTCGCGAGGTCCACCGACTGAAAGCTGACGAACTGCCCCGATCCTCCGCTGACGTAGGCGTATCCATTGCCGTTCGTGACCACCTGCCAGGGATCGAGCGGGAGGGTGATGATCGCCAAGGCGCCTGGCTGAGCTGCATCCAGCACGCCGAGGCGCCCTTCCTGGTTCTCCTCCCACCAACCCGTGGAGTGCTCCTTGACGGGGAGCGCGACGAGGACCTTGTCGAGCACGGGATCGAAGGTCATGGCCTCGGCCCGAAAGCCCGTCGAGACCTCGGCGATCGAGCCGTCCACGAGCGACAGGATGTCGACTCGGCCGTCGATGCCTCGGCTCAGGAAGAGCTGGTTGCGCTCGTCGTCGAGAACAGCGTCGTAGAAATTGCCCGGCGCGCACGGCCCGGCGTAGTCAACGCATTCCGATGAATCTGAGCCTCCGCCGCTGCCCGCTGAGCCGGCAGATGGCTGGTACGAGACGACCTCTCCGCATGCCGTGACGAGCGTGAGGCACCCTAGGAGCACGGCTCGCGACGCGGCGACCTCGAACCGGCTGATACGAGTTACGGCATCGGCCGCCGGGGATATGAGCGCCCTACTCGGCCAGCGTGGAATGATCATTGCTCGAGGTAGCCCATCTTGATTCATGGTTCCACGAGAACTCCCTGTGAGCTCACGTCCGGATGAAGGGTGTGCCTTGGCTCCGACATCAGAACGGACGCTCGTTGACAGCAGAGACCTGTGAGGACCGCTACTTCGGGGAGAACAGCGACGCCTCCAGCTTGCTGATGAAGTCGTCCCAATTTCGCGTGCTTTGCTCTTGCCAAGATCGGCCAGAGGCATCCATCAACCACCGGTGAACGTGGGCGGCAACGGCGGCAGCCACCTCAGACTCGGTCACGAGGCCCGACTCGGCGGCGCGCAGTAGATTACGCGGCTCGTGAAGGACCTCGCGCAAGATGTCTTCGACTTGGCGGTTCTCCACCTCGGCTCCGAACTCGCGAGCAGCCATTCGCTTGATGATCTCTACCGTTGAAGACAGATCGGGTTCTCGCACGTGCCCCTCTTTGTTATTGCGCCAGGAACGCGCGGATCGCCGCTTCACCCTCGATCGACTGCACGCCGAACTCTCCTTCAGAATTCTTGGTCCTCACCAGAAGACGGCGAACAGTGGCCCGCACAGTCGTACTCGACTCTATCACAATCGTTCTCGCGTTGCCCGGCACCGACGTCCGACTCACAGCACCGGCGCCCTCGATCTCGACTTCGATCGCGAATGCGGCACCTCGAACCATGTCGGCGCCGTGAACGAAAGTGTCTCCAGCGATCTCCGACAGGAAGACCTTGCCGTTCTTCGGAATGAAACCGCCCTTGTCCATGATACCAAGCACGTTGTCGCCGACCGTGCCGTGGAAACCGCGAACGCTTCCTCCGCCTCTGGCGCCCAGAAACATAGCACCGGCTACAGTGGCGCCCTCTCCCAGTTCCTCATTCGCGCCGAGCTCGTCCCCTTGGCCCGCCTTGAAGACCGCGCCCGCGATAGGCCTCGCAATTTGGTATGCGGGATTGATCTTGTTCAACCCCATCGCCGTTGCACCGAGGATGCCGTCCTCCCTGTATGCCCCCGCGATAACCTCGTCAGGGTCCGGTCGAAAGATCTGTTTCGCCGTCAGAAGCCCCGTGGCCATCGGATCGAGGCTGACCGCCATGCCGAGCACGGTCTTGGCGACCCCCCAGTTCAAGGCGGCCGTCGCCTTCACGCGCCCGATGGCAAACGCTTGTGCCGCGTCAAATCGGCCCGGGGCCCCCCCGCAACCGCTGCCAACCTGTCCGGGAGGACAGGGACCGAGCGCCGTGCCTCCGGTAGACCGCGGGCAGCCGCCGTTGCTGTAGCCTCCCTGGTCCGACCTGACGGCCACCGTTCCTTGATCACCGCCGGAATGGTGCCGCGTGGATCCGCCGCCCGCCGTCCTGCCGTTGCCGTAAACGCCGCAGCCGCCCGCGCCGCACGGGCCATACGTATGAACATCGGGCCCGGAGTCGGGCCGGGACTTGCCGCCGCCACCGCCGTCGTCGATGAAGCCCGTGGGATCGGTCAGGTTG
This sequence comes from uncultured Polyangiaceae bacterium, assembly GCA_964372055.1. Classification (GTDB taxonomy): domain Bacteria; phylum Myxococcota_A; class Polyangia; order Polyangiales; family Polyangiaceae; genus CAYJPW01. The sequence continues at coordinate 17,622 of CAYJPW010000074.1, read as the reverse complement.
ACCGGGTTGTTGAGCACATAGCTGTAGCGATTGTACGCCTGCCCGAACAGCGGATCCGAGACGAGCGGGTCCGGCGTCAGGAACCGCCGAATGTGGGGATCGTAGATCCGGCCACGCATGTCGATGAGGCCGAGCTCGTCGTCATGTCGATGCCCGGTGAAGCCGTGCTGCGTCGTCTTCGCCGCGTCCACGGGCTCGCCGTCGGAATCGATGCGCCGGCCGAAGGGATCGAAGAAGAGTCGCTCGATTACGGTTCCGGATTCGTCCGCGACCACGCTCGAGCTCCCGAGCCCATCGGCCAAGACGAAGCGGCGTTCGAGCGACCCGGAAGCGGGATCGTAGACCACCTCGGCGACCGAGCCATCCGTGCCGGGGACGCGGAACACGTGCTCGGTGCCATTGGGGCCCTCGTGGAGCTCATACAGGCCGCCGATCGAGATGATCGTGCCGGCCGGCCCCGTCTTCTTCACCCGGGCCCGATGGGCATCGTAGCCGAACGTCGTCGGGACGCCGGCCGTGGTAATGCTTTTCGGGAGGTCGAACGTCGTGTAGTCGACGGTCCTATCCGGACTCTGGTCCTGGCGGCCCCGGTCGTCGTATCCGTAGTTGAAGGCGACGCCGCCGACGACCGCCGTCTCGAGCGCATGAGGCCGGGTGACGCTGTAGAAGTTCGACTCGCTCAGCAGCCCATCGACATGGACGTCCGTCAGGTTGCCGATCTCGTCGTATCCATACTCGGTGATACGGCCCTGGGGCTCGATCTGCTTCTGGAGCGTCCAAGTCTGGACGCGGTGCGCGCCGTCGTACCCGAAGCTCTCGAACTGTTCGAGCACTTGATCGGTGCGCTGATCGACGAAGCCGTCGTCATCGTAGTGATAGGCGAGGGACAACAGCGGCTTGTCGGGCGCTGCGACGGCGTGGGCCGCGATCCCAGTCAGCTGCCCGCCCGTGGCGTCATACGCGCGCTCGGTGCTCAGAATATCAACGCCGAACATCCCCGCCGTCAACGCGTCGTCGGCATTGCGGGCCTTGACGGTCCAGACGGGAGCGCTGGCACCTCCCGGGTTCCCTGTGTCGCTCACCTCGCGCACGTAGTTGTGCGTGAAGGCTCTCGTCACCTTGAAGGGCGGCAGCCCCGCGACTGCAGGGTATTCGACCGTGTCGACGCGTCCCTCCGAGTCATAACCGAAGCTCAGCGAAAACGGCGCGTGGGCCGGATCCACCTCCCACGTCGTCGCCTTCAGCCGGCCCGCCGCGTCGTATTGGCGGGTCGTCGTGGTGCCGTCCGGCGCCAGCGTGGAGCTGAGTTGGCCGATGCCGTTCACGGCCTGGTCCCAAGTGAACGTCGTCGTGCCATCGCCGCCATTCCCGCCTGGGCCGTCGGCAACTACCTTGACGAGGCGTCCTGCGCTGTCCCGCTCGAAGGTCCGGGGCCCATTCTGGACATCAGACATTTCGCGCACCTCGCCGAAGCCGTTGTAGCTCAGGAGCGAGACGCCGGCGTCCGGGTCCGAGATCCACTTCTTGCGACCGCGCTCGTCATACCCCATCAAGACCGGGGGATTCTGGTTCGCGTCCAGCACTTGCTCGAGCAGGCCGAACGGGGCGTATTGGAACGTCGTCTCGAGGGGCGGAGCATTTCCATAGCCCGCGTAAGAGACCGTCTTCACGACCCTGCCATCCACGTCCCGCGTGATCGTGCCGTGGTGGCCCTCCGCATCGAACGTCTCGACGCTGAAGAATTCGTGGTGGTGGGTCGTGGTGGTGCCATCAGGGCGCACCTCGCTGGTCACCCGGTTCAACGTGTCCTGGTGGACCACGGTCTGCTTCGAGGCCGGCGCGTCCACGCCAGGCCTGGATACCGAGTAGAGCCTGCCGAGCACGTCGTACGCGACGGCCTCGCGGATCCAGTGCGAATCGAAGCCGATGTGGCCCCTCTCGATGGAGCGGCCCAGCTCATCCGTCACGACTTCGGCCTCATCGCCCGCGGATGTCGACGTGCCGACGACGAGCCCCGAGAAGTAGCCCGGCGGGTCCTCGCGCAGGGCGTAACCTCTAGTCAGCGTCGAGGAGCCTTCGGGCGTGACCTCGAGCACCCGCCCGAGCCCGTCGTACACCCACTGGGTGAGCGCCAGGTTGTCGAGGGCGACGATCGGTACGCCGAGGCTCGGCTCGTACTGTGCCCACTGGGCGTGCCCGAGAGGGTTCCAGACGATGGCGGGGAAAATGCCCGTACCGTCGTACTGGACATAAACGAACCGCGCCGACTCTCCGGGAGCCGTTCGCCGGACCGAGACGACCTGCCCCGCGACATCTCTTTTGTAGGTGATCGCTTGGCGTAGATCCGGGTCGGGCGCCTGGGGCTCGATGAGCACCCTGGTCACGAGGCCCCGCGTGTCATGGTCGTAGCTGGTGGTCCGCGTCTGCCAAGGATCGTTCTGCGTCTTCGCGGACCGTTCGCTCTGTGTCCGTGGCAGTCCAAGCAGCCAGTCGTCTACGCGATTCTCGTACGTGAACTCGACCTCGCTCTTGGTCCCGCCGACCGTCTGTTCCGTCTCTCGGATAACGTTGCCGTAGTCGTCGTGGTAGTACGCGCCGGTGCTTGCGCGCAGCGCGGGTTGCCGCCGGTCGAAACCGTCGATGCAGTCGATGCGACCGTCGCCGATCGGATCCCAGGTGATGCATACGGGCTCTTCCCATTCCCGAGATTCCCAGGCCGTCGGATGCACCCAGTGGCCGCGGTCCTGCGGCGTCCACTCCGTTTCATACTGCGTCTCGACGTCGACGACGCGGGCATTGGCCGTGGCCGGCATGTCGGAAGGCAGCAGCCGACCCGTTTTGGGCACGTCCAAGATCGGAATGACCGTCGTGACCCGGGACGGCACGCCGGCAAATGGATAGATGATCTTCTCCCCGAGCTCAGGACCGATCTCGCCGATGTCGTTGCGGTACCTCGTAGTCACCTGCATCGGCCGCTGGGGATCCCAGACGCGCGTCGTGCCGAAGCCGAGGAAGCCGCCCCCGCGGGCATCCGACCGAGGGTCCTCGTACGAGTAGTAGGTCCGGTAGTAGTCCGCGACGGAGGGCAGATCGGCGTTCGGAATCGCGGGATTGATGACGCCATGGGAACGGACGACCGTGATTTCTCCTCGGCGGGCGCAGTGCTGCGGGTATCCACAGGTTGCGGCGGGGCTCCCAGGCGGCGGCGCCCACGGCGCATACTCGATCGTCTCGCTCTCACGCAGGTTCCCGGACTCGCGAACACCGATGAGCAAGTCGTCGTACGTGTCGGGCCGATGCAGGTAGACGTGGAGCTCCGCTACGGTCGGCAGGACCACGCCGTCGGCAACACAGTCACCCGTGAAGGTTTGGTCATCAAGGTCGAACAGAAGCGTACCGCCGAGCACATTGTCGATACAGCGGACGGTGACCAGCGCGATGTCAGGCCGGCCGTCGCCGTTGAAGTCACCGATACGCGCTCCTTTGGTGCGTGTGCTGGGATAGAACTCTCCCAAATCGATGGGCTGCACGTCCTGCAGCGCCGTGATCCATACATCCTCGTAGGATGCAAACCACGAGAGCCAGCCCTGGGGCAACTCGTCGCCAGCATCGATCTCGATGACCTCCTCCGGACCTTGACGATCGACCTGGGCGACGAGGGGCACCGTACCCAGCCCCGCTCCCCCCCCGTTCACGAACTCGAAGCTTCCATCGCCCTTGCTGACGAAGCCCTCCGGGTCCGCGAGCCCATCCCCGTTCACGTCGAAGCGAACCCCGCGGACAAGGCCGGAAAGCGGCGCGGAGGGGGTGATAACGAGTTGGCCGGAGTCGTCCATCAGCAGAGCCGACACATACGGCGACTGCCACTGGTACACGGGGTTCTGGAGGCTTTCCAATTGGCCGCGGAGCTCACCGAAAAGATCGCTAACGCTGACCGCGTCTTTGCCGAACGGCACGCCGTGCCACGCGGAGTTCGACATGTCCGATGGTGGATCGAACGCAACGCCGTGGTTCAACCAGACGCGGACGTCGACTGCGTACCCGTCGCCCTGCGTCGCATCGAACATCTTCACCATCTCGGGGAGCCCGTCCCCGTTCAGGTCGGCGAAGGACGGCGCCTCGCCTAGAACCGCGTTCCCCGTGAGAATGCCGCCAAGATCGGCGGAGAGCGCGACGTCGTTCGGGAAGAACGGGTCGTCGATGAATGTGGACCCGTCGAACCTGTAGAGATGCCAGCGATGATCTCCGAGGTCGAACGCGACGACCTCCACGCGGCCGTCGCCGTCCAGATCGACGGCAATGGGATGAGCGTCGTCCACGACCTGACCCGCGAGATCGAACGTGAGGTCGTTTTGGAGCGGAGCGTTCGGGCTCGACAGCCGCAGGTGAGTGAAGTCGGCGGAATAGAGCAGGTCGTCGAGACCGTCGCCGTCGGCGTCCAGCACGATGAGGCTGTCCGGATCCGAGGGCTCTGGGATGGTCGTGGTCAGGGTTTTGACGTAACGCTCGGTCGGCTGGTACTCGTTGGGTTGCGGCGTGTCGTACTCGAACTCCTTCCGGAGGGTTCGCCCGGTCGGAGTGGGGGGATCCCCGATCCAGGTCTCCAGCTCGATCCCGGCGAGGCGGTAGCGCCTGCGCACCGTGAAAGGTGCGTCCAAGCCCGGACCCGCGGCGTACTTCAGACGGTAGTTGTTGTGGTGCTGGCTTCCCGCGACCGAGGTCCGGATCGATTCGAGCACATGGTGCTGGTCGAAGCGGATTCCCTTCGCGAACGCGAGAACCGGCCACTCCCGCTCCATGTATGCGAACTCGATCGTGCAGGGCCCGACGTCCGATGATCCCGGCGGGCCGCCGTAGTCGATGCGAGTCAGTCGGTAGTCGAACGTATGGTAGCCCGACGAGGGGCCGGTGCTCTTGAACGCCGTTTCGAGATCGTAGGTATAGTGGATCTCGTTGCCAGCACGGTCTCGTTCTCGCGTCAGCGGCCAGACGACGTCGATGCTCAGAGTGGACTCGGGTGTCCCATAGATCCCGAGTGGAGCGTAGTCGAGGATCCTCCCGTCCTTCGCGTACACGCGGAAGCTCCGCGTCAAGACCGTGTGGCCGGAGACCGTCGGCGTCGACTCGATGCGAGCGAACACCTCTTTCTCGGTGACGTAGTGGTCCTTGCCGTCGGCGTTGTCCGTGAAGATGAGCCTGTTGCCGTCGATGCAGAGCGCGTCCGTCTCGTCGAAGTCGACACCATCGGAGCGCCCATCGCTCGCGAAGGTCTTCGCGCACCGATGGATTTCGGAGAGGCCCGACAGCGACCACCCCAGACCGAGCCGACCGTCTCCACCACGGCTCGAGTACGAGATCCCGAGGTGGGGCTGCAGGCCGGCGCGGCCGGGCGGGACCGCGATGGGAACGTCGTATCGGTACTCGCCGGTCGGTGTGACGGTGCCACGCCCAGGCAAGTACGCCGACGCTTCGTCCGTTCCGACGATCGGATTCAACGGCGGGACGAGTGGCTCAGGCGGGGTCGGCGGAGGTGGGATGATCCAATCGTCGGGATCTGGTGTGACTCCGCCAGGTGGGTCGTTGTCCGCGTGCAAAGGCCCGGGCAACAATATTGACGATGCGAGAACGAAAAGGAAAAGAAGCGCTCCCCTGAAAGCCCGGTGATGCTCAAGCCTCGCTTCACGCTGCATCCGCGTCATAGCTTGCCTCCGTGAGCAAGAAGCCATGGCTGCGCTACGATTGTCAAGCGTTGTCAGCTCTGGCCTTTGTGGCAGTTGACGGGCGCGGGTGCCGCTGCCCAGCGCGCAGCGGCCGATGCCGAAAAGAGCGCCCCGTAGTTCGGCCGGAGACAACGCGCCGACCCCGCCGTCTTCGCGCGCCGTGCCTCAGCTCGGCATCGACGCGAGGCGGCGCCGAGCTCGGAGACCCGGCCGCCGTCGCCGCACCCAAGGGCTCTTCGTGTTCTGCCGCCGAGATCGCGCCCCGAACCGCCCGTCTCAGTCAGCTGCTCGCCCCAAGGTCGACGGCTCGCGCGAAGATCCACGACGCCCAAGGCCGAAGGCCAAGAGACGGGGAGAACCTCGGGTTCCGCTGCTGCGCTCCCTGACCGACCACCGGCCCCTTGCCCCGCCTCAGCTGGCCGCCCCCTCCAACTAGCGGTAGAAGGTGGACATGGCCGAGGTCGGGTCGTTCGAGGAGAGGCTCGCGCTCGCGCGGCAGGCGAGCGCGAAGCTCAAGGACGCGATCGGGCAGGTGATCGTCGGCCAGGCCGAGGTGGTCGACCAGACGCTCTGGGGCATCATCGCCGGTGGTCACGCGCTGCTCGAGGGCGCGCCGGGGCTCGGCAAGACGCTCCTGGTCCGCACCATCGCCGCCTGCCTCGACCTCAAGTTCTCGCGCATCCAGTTCACGCCCGACCTGATGCCGAGCGACGTGACCGGCACCAACATCCTCGTCTCGGGCACCGACGGCGCGCGCCACTTCACCCTCCACAAGGGCCCGATCTTCGGCCAGGTGATCCTCGCCGACGAGATCAACCGCGCCACGCCCAAGACGCAGAGCGCGCTGCTCGAGGCGATGCAGGAGCACGCCTGCACCATCGCCGGCACCCGCCACGCGATGGAGGAGCCCTTCTTCGTCCTCGCGACCGAGAACCCCATCGAGATGGAGGGCACCTACCCCTTGCCCGAGGCGCAGCTCGATCGCTTCCTCCTCAAGGTGCTCGTCCCGAGCCCGACCGAGGACGAGCTCACCGAGATCCTCGCGCGCACCACCGGCCAGGAGCACGCCCCGCCGCCGCGCGTGCTCTCGCGCGACGAGGTCCTCTCGCTCCGCAAGCTCTGCCGCGACGTCGCCGTCGCCGAGCCGGTGATGCGCTACGCCTCGCGCCTCGTCCGCGCCAGCGATCCGACGACGCCCGGCGCGCCCGCGGTCGTGAAGCAGGCCCTCCGCTTCGGCGCCGGCGTGCGCGGGGCGCAGTCGCTCGTCCTCGCCGCCAAGGCCGTCGCCCTGCTCGAGGGGCGCGCCCACGTCTCCTTCGCCGACGTGCAGCGCGTCGCCCCGCCGGTGCTCCGTCACCGGATGATCCGCTCGTTCGAGGGCGAGGCCGACGGCATCACCACCGACCAGGTCGTCGCCGCCCTCATCAAGGAGGTCGCGACCCGCTCCGAGCCGGTCGAGCAGGCGATCCAGCGATGAGCGGTCGCCCCGCGCGCCGCACGCTGCCGGCGCTCGCCGCGCTCCTCGCGCTCTCGCTGGTGCGCGCAGCCGCCGCGCAGGAGCCGGCCGAGCACCCGAAGGAGCTCGAGGCCGACGTCACCCCCATCCTCAGCGCCGCCGGCACGTTCGGCGCCGGGTACAACGAGTTCGTCGTCCGCCTCCAGAACCGCGGGCGCGAGCCCAAGCGCGGCCGGATCGAGATCGCGTCCAGCGCCGCGTTCGGCGACCGCTACTCGTTCCAGGCCGAGGCGCCCTACGCCGTCGGCGCCGGCTCGTCGATCGCCGTGCGCCTCCCGGTGCAGACGCTCTCGCACGCCGAGGTGATCGCGCGCGTCCTCGACGAGGCGGGCGCCGAGCTCGAGGCGCGGCGCCTCTCGCCGACCGTGCTCCAGCCGAGCGTCCTCCTCGTCGACGTCGACGAGCCCTCGCACCTGCGCGGCGCGCTCAACGAGGCCGCGATCTTCCCCTCGTTCGCCGCCGCGCCCGGCCCCGGCGGCGCCGGGCCGCTACTCACCCTCGGCTCGCCGCGCTTCGATCCGGCGACCGGCGATCCCATCCTTCCCGAGCGCGCCGCCGCCTACGGGAGCGCGGCGGCGGTGCTCGTGCACACCGATCGCCTCGGCCGCCTCTCGGGCACCGAGCTCGACGCGCTCGCCGGCTGGGTCCTCGGCGGCGGCACCCTCGCGCTCGTGGTGGCGCGCCCCGAGGACCTGCGCCAGCCCGCGGTCGCGGCGTTCGCCGGCGGCGAGCTCACGCGCACCGCGGTCCGCTCCGAGACGCTCAAGGAGCTCGTCCTGCCGACGCCGAGCCCGGGCTCGTCCGGCGGGCGCGCCATCGCCTCGGCCGCCGCGCCCGGCGAGGAGACCGGCAAGGATCTCGCCGGCTACGTCGGCGGCAACCTCCGCGGCAGCGTCTACGGCACCTCGGCGCCGTACGGCCTCGGCGAGGTCCACCTGCTCGCGTTCGATCCGACGAAGAAGCCGGCGGTCGACGATCCCTGGGTCCTCTCGCGGATGGTGGACCTCGCCCGGCGCGCCCACGATCGCCGCTCGACCGTGATCTTCCCGATGGGCGCGCCGCTCGTCGACGCGCACGAGCTCGCCCCGGTCCGCAAGCTCCTCGACCCGAACGAGGGCTCGCGCTGGGCCATCGGCGTCGCCGCCATCCTCCTCTGCCTCTACGCGCTCGTCGCCGGCCCGATCACGTTCAGCGTCGCGAGCCGCCGCGGGCGCCCGCTGGCCGCGCTCGGGTGGATGCTCGCGTTCTCGGCCGCGACCTTCGGCGTCATCGTGGGGATCGGCGTCGCCACCAAGGGCGTCTTCGGCCGGGCGCGCCACCTCACGCTGGTCGAGGCGGGCGGCGGGATGACCAAGGGCGTCGCCCGCCGCTGGCGAGGCTTCTTCGCCTCGCGCACGAAGGAGCTCACCGTCCGCACCTCGGACCCGGTCAGCGCCCTCTCCTCCGCCGCGACCAACACGGCCGACGACGCGCGCGACCGCCTCCTCGTCGATCGCGACGGCGCGCGGCTCGTCGACGTCTCGGCCCTGCCCTGGCAGGTGGTGGTCGTGCGCGAGGACGGCCCCGCCGAGCTCGGCGAGGGCATCGCCCTCGTACACACCGACGCCGACGACGTCGCCGTGATCAACCGCAGCGGCCGCGATCTCCGCGCCGCCATCCTCAAGCTCCCCGGCGGCGAGGCGAAGTACTTCCCCCGCATCAAGGACGGCGAGCGCGCCGCCGCGAGCGCGGCGCGCACGCTCGGGAGCACCCGCGACGAGCGCCGCTGGGTCGCCTCCATCGCCGCCGGACGCCGCGCCGGACGCCTCGACGTGCACCCGCTCGCCGGCGGCGATCTCCGCCCGATCCTCGAGGGCGACGCGCCCGGGCTCGGCGAGGCCTGGGCCGCGCTCGAGCAGACGGCGGGCCCGAGCGTCGACTGGCTCCCCGACGCCGTCCCGGTGCTCGTCGGGCAGCTCGACGGCGGCGAGGGCAAGCGCGCCGACGCCGGCCTCCGCCTCGAGAGCGATCGCCTCCTCGTCCGCGTCGTCGGCTACGGAGGCAGGCCGTGACCGCGGCCGTCGAGGTGGGCGCGGCCGCTCCGCCCCCGGTGACGGCCGCGGGGATCGGCGCGCCGCCCGTCGCGCCCGCGGCGCACCCCGCGCCGACGATCCGCGTGCGCCACCTCTGGCACCGCTTCGGCAACTTCGACGTCCTCCGCGACGTCACCTTCGACGTGGGGCCGGGCGAGATCTTCGGCTTCATCGGCCCCAACGGCGCCGGCAAGACCACGACCATCCGCGTCATGGCGACGCTGCTCGAGCCCATGGCCGGGCGCGTCGAGATCGATGGCGTCGACGTCTCGATCGATCCCGAGGCGGTGCGCCGCTCCATCGGCTACATGCCCGACCACGCCGGCGTCTACGACCGCATCACCGTCCGCGAGTACCTCGAGTTCTTCGCCGACGCGTTCCGCGTGCCCTCGCTCGGGGTGGTCGACGCGGTCCTCGAGCTGACCGATCTCGGCAAGCTCCAGGACCGCCTCGTCGCCACCATGTCGAAGGGCATGAAGCAGCGCCTCCAGCTCGCGCGCATCCTGCTCCACGATCCGAAGGTGCTCATCCTCGACGAGCCGGCGAGCGATCTCGATCCGCGCGCCCGCATCGAGATCCGCGATCTGTTGCTCGAGCTCCGCGGCCTCGGCAAGACGATCTTCCTCTCGTCGCACATCCTCACCGAGCTCGCCGACGTCTGTACGTCGGTCGGGATCCTCGAGCGCGGGCGCCTCGTGGTCGCCGGGCCGATCTCCGAGATCGGCGCGCGCCTCGAGCGCCAGCGCGCGGCGGCGATGGCGGCGGGCTACGGTCCGCAGCCGGCGCCGCCGCACCGCTCGGCCTACGGGCGCGGGCCGTTTCCCCAGCCGCCGCATGCGCCGGCGCCGATGCAACCGCCGCGCGGGCCGTTCCCGCAGCAGGCGCCGTACGGGCCGGGCCCGGCGTACCCGCCGCAGGGGCCCTTCCCGCCGCAAGCCCCTTACACGCAGCAAGCGTACGCGCCGCCGGCGTTGGCGCAGCATCCCCACGCGCAGCATCCCCACGCGCAGCAGCCGTACGCACACCCACCCTATGCGTCGCCGCAGCCGCCCGGACCGCAGCAAGCGCAGGGGCCCGCGCCGGCCTACGTGCCCCCGCAGCCGTTCGCGCCGGCGGCGCAGCCGCCTGCGCCCGCGCCGCCCGCAGCCGGTCCCGCCCCCGGTGCTCCCGCCGACGCCACGGCCGGCGGCCGGCGCAAGGTGAAGCTCCGGGTCCTCGGCGATCCGCAGATGGCGGCGTACCTCGTGCGCGGCGGGCCCGGCATCGCCGAGGTGAACGTCATCGGCGGCGCCGTCCACGTCGGCTTCGTCGGCAACGACGTCACCATCGCCGAGATGGTGCAGCACCTCGTCCGAAACGGCGTCGGCGTCGTCGGCATCGAGCAGGAGCGCAGCGAGCTCGAGCGCATCTTCCTCGAGGTGACGCGGGGGGACGTCCAGTGAGCGCCCAGACCGGCGTCGCCGCGCCCGACGGCCCCGCCTCCCAACGGCTCGTCGATCGCGCCCGCTTCCGCGCGGTGCGGCTCAAGGACGAGCCCAACCCGATCTGGATCCGCGAGCTCAAGCAGGCGGCGCGCGTGACGCGCACGCCCATCGCGCTCGCCACCGTCACCGTGGTGCTCACGCTGGTGCTCGCCTCGATCGGCGGCATCATGTCGGCGGGATCGAGCTACAGCCCGGCGGACACCGGCGTCGCCCTCTTCCAGTCGTTCTTCTCGGCGGCCTACTTCGTGGTCACCCTCTTCGGCCCCGCCATCGCCGCCAACTCGATCGCCTCGGAGCGCGAGGGCCGCACCTGGGAGGCGGTGCTGCTCACCGGCCTGCGCCCCGGCGTGATCGCGCGCGGCAAGTTCCTCGCCGCCTACACGGCGATCGCGATGTACGTGGTGATGCTCGCGCCCGTCGGCGCCCTGCCCTTCCTGTTCGGCGGCGTCACCGCGACCGAGGTGATCGTCGCCTTCGTGTTCCTCTTCCTCATCGCGCTGCTCAGCGTCGCCTTCGGCCTGGCGATGAGCTCGAAGATGGCGAGCACGCGCGCCGCCATCCTGGTCACCCTCCTGCTCGCCTTCCCGTTCGCGCTCACCGCCTTCCTCGGCTTCGGGGTGGGCCTCTCGTACGGCGCGCACGCTGCGTGGCCGGGCGTCCCCGAGGGCCCGCCGGTGTGGCTCCCCACGGCGTACGCGCGGGCGCCGTTCGACCTCACCTACGCCGTCTTCCTGATCGCGCTCCCGCTCGTCGGGGTCACCCTGCCGGCCTGGTTCCTCTACGAGGTGACGATCGCGAACCTGAGCAGCGTCACCGACGATCGCTCGACCGGCCTGAAGCGGTGGTTCCTGGTCGCGGTGCCGGCGGTGACGGTCGCGTCGGGGATCCCGGCGATCACGGCCTCGGCGTCGGGCCTCTCGCGGACGTTGATCGGCGGGGCCTGCGTGCTCGTCGGCCTCCTCTCGTACGCGGTCTTCCTCTTCGCCGGGGATCCCATCGGCCCGTCGCGCCGCGTGACCGCCGCCTGGGATCGCGCCCGCGCCTCGCGCTTCCGCCGCTTCCTCGGCCCGGGCGTGGTCCGCTCCGCCGTCCTCCTGCTCGTCGCCGGTCTCGCGGCGATCGCGGCGCTCACGGGCGCGGGCACGGTGCTGATCGCGGTGAGGGCGCCATCGCCCGAGGTGCAGGTCCAGGAGCTCCTCGTCTTCACGATCTACGCCGCGGCGTTCCACGTGCTCGTCGTGGGCGCGGGGGCCTGGCTGCGCGCGCGCTCGCAGAGCGCCGGCGCCGCCCGCATCCTCCTCTTCACCGGGCTGTTCGCGATCGCCGCCGGACCGTGGATGGTGATGGCGATCGCGGGCGTCATCACCGAGTCCGACGCGCACGTCGTCGCCTGCGCCTCCCCCTTCTACGCCTTCTTCGCCGTCGACGAGGTGCACAAGACGGGCCCTGGATCGGCGGTGATCGCCTCGCTCGCCGCGTCGACCGGATGGGCGCTCCTGGGCGCGCTGCTCTTCACGCTCGCGCGGCGGCGCTGCAACGACGTCATCGGCCGCCACGAGGCCGCGCTCGCCAACGCCGACCGGCTGCTCGCCGAGGAGGACGCCGCGCACGCCGGCGCGCCGACCCCAGCCGCTCCGGCGGCGACCGCCGCTCCGGCGCCCACCGCGATCGGGGAGACGCCCCTCGCCGCCGCCCCGGCGCCCACCGCCGCCGTGGAGGCGCCCATCGCGGCTGCTCCGGGGCCCGCCCTCGAAGCCGCCTCCGCGGCGCACCAAGCCTCCGCCGCACCCGAAGACTCCGCTGCCGCACCGCCGGCCGAGCCGGCCAAGCCCGAGCCGTAGAAGAGCGACGCCTTCCGGAGCGGTCGAGCAAGAGCTCGCCGCGGCCGCCGCGGCGCGCATCGAGGCACGCGCCGCGGCGGGGCACCGCGCGGGCTCACGGCGCGATCTTGGCGAGGATCGCGTCGAGGTTGCCGGCGCTGGTGAGCACGCCGTCGCCGAAGTCGAGCGAGCCGTTGCTCGCGCCCGCGACGAGGATCTCGAACGCCGAGGTCGTCGCCAGACCGAGCGCCGCCTGCGAGCCGGTCACGCCCGCGGCCTTGCTCCAGACGTGGTTGCCCGCGCCGTCGAGCTTGGCGAGCAGCAGGCCCGATTGCGCCGGGCTGGCGAGCGCTCCGCCGCCGAGATCGACGGTGCCTGCGAAGAGGCCGCCGACGATGATGTCGTCGTTGCCGTCGATCGTCACCGCCGTCATGCTCTGCGGCCCCGCGTCGCCGAAGGCCTTGCTCCAGAGGTGGACGCCGGCGGCGTTGAGCTTGGCGACGAACATGTCGCTCTGCCCCGCCGTGGTGAGCGGCGCTCCGCCGAAGCCGAGCGCGCCCGCGAACTGGCCGACGATGACGAGGTTGCCCGCGGAGTCGGCCGCGATCGCGTTGCCCTCCTGGACGAGCGCGTCCATGCCCATGCGCTTGCTCCAGGCGTGGTTGCCCATCGCGTCGTAGTGGGCGACGAACAGGTCGTCGGGGTTGCCGGCGAGCACCGCGCCGCCGAGCGAGGGGCTGCCCGAGATCCGCCCGGTGATCGAGACGTTGCCGAGCGGATCGACTGTCACCGAGGTGGCGAGCTGATCCGAGGCATCGCCGTAGTTCCCGTTCCAGAGCATCGCGCCGTCGGCCGCCGCGAGCTTGCGGACGAAGATGTCCTTGCCGCCCTTGCTGTCGTACGCGCACGGCATGTTGCAGAAGAAGGCGAGCGAGCCGTCGTACGAGCCGGTGACGATCGCGTTGCCGGCGCCGTCCACCGCGATCCCGCTCGGGACCTGGTCGCCGATGCCGCCGAACTTCACGGCCCAGAGCTGCGAGCCGTCGGAGGCCAGCTTGGCGACGAACGCGTCCTTGGCGCTCGAGGCCGAGAGCGTGGCGCCGCCGAAGGAGATGTCGCCCTGGAACGCGCCGGTCACGAGCACGTTGCCCGACGCGTCGACGGCGAGGCCGTACGCCGACTGATCGCCCGTACCGCCGAACTGCTTGGCCCAGAGGAGCGCGCCCGTCGGATCGAGCTTGGCGACGAACACGTCGTAGCTCCCGCCGCTGATGAGCTGCTGGCCCTCGACGGCCATCGCCCCGTCGAAGGCGCCGGCGACGTAGACGTTGCCCTGCGCGTCGGAGCCCGTCGCGTACGCCGCCTGGGGAGACGCGTCGCCGAAGATCTTGCTCCAGAGCGGATCGGAGCAGCCGCTGCCGTCGCAGTCCTCGTCGCCCGGCTGGGCGCAGTCCTCGGCGGTCGGCAGGACCTGGGCCTCGCACGCGCCCCACGAGGTGCCGAGCGCGTCGCAGGTGTGCGTGCCGGCCGCGCAGAGCCCCACGCCCTCGGTGCCCGCCGGCCCCTCGTAGCAGGGCTCGACCGCCGCGGGGACGCAGACGCAGCCCGCCTCGGGCTGGTTGGCGACGCCGTCGCAGTCGTCATCCTCCGGCGTCGCGCAGTCCTCGGTCGCGGGGAGCACCTCGCCCTCGCAAGCCCCGAAGCCGCTGCCGTCGGGCTTGCACTTGTGCATGCCTGCCGCGCAGGCGCCGACGCCCTCGGTGCCGGCGGGCCCCGCGTAGCAGCTCGCGGTCACGCCCGGCTCGCAGGCGAGGCCGCCGCTCCCGGTGGTGCCGCTCGTCGTGGTGCCGCTCGAGCTGCTGCTCGAGGTCGTCGCGCCGCCGCCGCCGCCGCCCGCGCCCTGCGTCTCCGTCTCGAACTCGTCGCCGCCGCAGGCGGGGAGGAGGGCCGAGGTCAGCAGCAAACCCATTGCATATCGTCGATTTCGCATGGACGTGTCCTCTGGACGGCGGAGGCCGTCCGGCTCGGTGTCGTTGGAGGGGGTCGCGGCCCGCGCCTACGCGCCGCCGCCGCGACCCACACCCCTGTATCGACAGCTCGAAGGACGGGCGCTCAACTTTTTCGCCGCCGCCCGCCGGCGGCGCCGGACCAGGGCGCTCGACTTCGTTCGACGCCGCCCGCCGGGCCGCGGCGGCGCCGGGCTACGCGTGCTCGAGGACGGACGCCGTGACGCCGCGCGCACGCATCCGCGAGGCGAGCCGGTCGATGGCGTCGCGGTGGAAGCGGCGGATCGACCCGTAGCTCGTGCCGATCGCCTCGGCGACGTGTGTGAGCTCCCGCTCCTCCACGTAGTGCATGCGCAGGATGGTCTGATCGCGCTCGGGCATCGTCGCCGTGGCCTGCGCGAGCACGGCGACCGCGCGGGCATAGGCCGCCTCCTCGGCCCGCGCCTCCTCGGTCGTCTCGCTGGCCCGGCGCGTCGCGGCGCCCACGCCGAAGCACCAGCCGGTCGCGAAGCCGTCGGCGAACTTGTGGACCCGCGCCTCGCAGTCCTCGTCCGAGTCGGTGAACACGTCGCCCTCGGGGTGCGGCGCCCCGAGGTAGCTCGTCTCGGCGCGCTCCTCGGTGGGCGGGCGGACGGCCCTCATCTCCTTCTTGATGCCGTCGCGCATGGCCCCGAAGACCCGGCCCCAGGCGAAGGTCTCGAACGCGGTGCCGGCGTTCGGGTCGAAGGACAGCGCCGCCTCGACGAGGCCGACGTTGCCGAGCGAGACGAAATCCTCGTAGCTGAGCGCGGCCCGGCGCTTGAACACCCAGAACCGCGCCAGCCGCTCGACGAGCTTGTGCCCGCCCTCGACCAGCGCCTGCTGCGCCTCGGTCAGCCTGACGCGCCCGCCCGCGCTCCTCACTTCGATCCGCCTCGCGTCTTCTTCGCCCGCGCGGCGGCCTTCGGCTTCACCTGGGCGCCGTCGCGCTCGAGCTCGTCGCTCGAGAGCACCACCGGCGGCGGCCGCACCGCCGCCATCAGCCGCATCCCCACGGGGCTCGTGAGCAGCGCCGCCTCGAGCGCGTCGCGCATGTCCTGGAGCGCCTCGGCCGACAGCAGATCTCTATAAGGAGCGGTGGCGCGGTCGAGCTCCGCCTCGAGGATCGGGTCCGGCGGGTAGGGTTCGACCGGAGGGGGCGGGGGCTTCGCCATGGCTCTCCTTCAGTATCGGGCGCTCGCCGCGCGAGCGCTCAGAAAAAAGTTGAGCGCTCCGCCGCGGCCCCGCCGATACAGGGGTGTGAGATCGCCGCGACGAGACATGGATCCCGCGAGGTCCACCGAACCCGTCTCGGGCTCGCGCCCGCCGAAGGACCTCGGTACGCTGGCCCTCGCCATGGGGTCCCGTCATGGGTGAGGGGCAGCTCAAGCCGGGCGAGCAGCTCGACAAGTACACCATCGTCGAGCTCCTCGCGGCCGGCGGAATGGGCGAGGTCTACCTGGCGTCGCACCGCTTCACCAAGCGCCAGGTCGCGCTCAAGGTGCTCCGCCTCAGCCGCGCCGGGAAGGAGGACTTCCGCGACCGGATGCAGGCCGAGGCCGAGGTCCTCTGCGAGCTCCGCCACCCGAACATCGTCCAGGTCTACGACGCCGACATGACCTCGACGGGCGTCGTCTGGATCGCGATGGAGCGCCTCGTCGGGCTGACGCTCCGCGACTTCGGCCGGCGCGGCCCGCTCCCGCTCCCGCACGCCTTCCGCATCGCCGCCGAGATCGCCGACGGCGTCGGCGCCGCCCACCAGATCAAGGTCTGGCACCGCGACCTCAAGCCCGAGAACGTCTTCATCACCACCAAGCGCGAGGTGAAGATCCTCGATCTCGGCACCGCCAAGTTCACCGATCGCGGCGTCAAGACGACCGACGCCATGCGCCTGCTCGGCACTCCTTATTACATGAGCCCCGAGCACCTCCTCGGCGAGAAGGTCGACGGGCGGACCGACATCTACGCGCTCGCGCTGATGGTCTACGAGCTGCTCGTCGGCCACCACGCCTTCGCGCACGGCAAGGACAACGACGGCCTGCCCTCGGGCCAGCAGATCGGCGATCTCCAGATCCACGCCACGCCTGCGCCGCTCACCCGCCGCATCCAGGGGTTCCCCGAGTACGCGGAGGAGGTCGTCTTCCGCGGGATGGCGAAGATGCGCGAGGAGCGCTGGCAGACGATGGCGGAGCTCGGCGCCGCCCTCCGCGCCGCGCGCAAGCGTTTCCTCGCCGAGGCCGAGGCCCAGGGCAACCTCGCGCTCTACAAGGAGCCGGAGACGCTCGGGTCCGACGCGGCGAGCCCGCCGCCGCAGGAGTCGCGCGAGAAGCGCTTCCGCACCATGCGCATGGAGCCCGGCGGTCAGGTGGTGGCGCCGCTCTCCGGTCCCATGCGCGAGACGGACCCGGGGCTCGCGCCGACGCAGGAGCTGTCGCCCCAGACCGGCGGACCGAGCACGCCGGGGCTCGGCGCGCGCGGATCGGCCGCCCGCCCCACCCCGCCGCCGACCGTCCCGATGTCGCCGGTGACCGCCGCGATGAGCCGCACGCCGGTGACCGCCGCGATGACCGCCGTGCCGCCGCGCGCCGCGCCGAACACCGTGGCGCTCTCGCCCGAGGAGATGGCGGCGTTCTCGGCGAGCGCGGGCGCGGCGCTGGGCCACTCGCCTTCGCAGCCGCCCGGCGCGGCCGAGCACCTCGCCGGCACGCCGCCGCCGATGTCCACGCCGGCCACGCCCGCGCCCGGCGGCCGCGGCGTGCCCTGGAGCTGGTTCGCGATCCCGATCGGCCTCGGCGCGGTGATCGGCCTCGGCGCCGTCGTCGTCTGGGGTCTGCAGAGCCGCGGCGCCGCGAGCGACGCGGCGGCGACGGCGCCGATCCAGGTGACGGCGGCGCCCGCCGAGCTCGCGGCTCCCGCCGGGGCCGCGGCCGAGGCCGCCGCGACGGCGGCGACCGCGCCGACCGCGGCGGGCCCGACGACGCCGACC
>CAYJPW010000073.1:35060-50225 GCA_964372055.1 uncultured Polyangiaceae bacterium | reverse complement strand
GCTCTACGCCGCGCTCGGCGAGCACCTCGACGCGGCGCGCGCCTTCGCCGACGCGCGCGACGCCTGCCGCGCCGCCGCGTGCTTCGAGCGCGCGGGGCGGCCCGCCGAAGGCGCGCGCGTCCTCGAGGCGGCGATCCGTGCGCAGCCGGCCGACGGCGCGGCGCGCCTCGAGCTCGGCAGGCTCCTCGCGCGGCACGGGCGGACCGAGGCGGCGGTGAAGGCGCTCCAGCAGCTCGATCCCTCGGCGCCGGAGCGCGCCCAGGCGCTGCCTCTCCTGGCGCGCTGCCTCACGGGGCTCGGCCTCGAGGACGCGGCGGCCGAGGTCCGCGCCGAGATGGCGAAGCTCGGCGTCGAGGACGAGGCCAACGCGCCCGAGCCGGCGGCGGAGCCGGCCGCGCCGGCGCGGGCGAGCGCGCGTCCGCCGGCCGCGGTGCTCTTCGGGCGCTACGAGATCGTGCGCGAGGTGGCGATGACGCCGCACGCGCGCGTGGTCGAAGCGATCGATCGGATCACCTCCGAGCGCGTCGCGCTCAAGGTGCTGGCCGCGTCGCTCGAGGGCACCGGCCGCGACGCGCTCCAGCGGTTCGAGCGCGAGGCGCGCGCCCTCGCCCAGCTCCGCCACCCGCACGTCGTCCCGCTGCGCGCCTACCTGCCCGAGGGCCCGGCGATGGTGCTGGCCTGGATGTCGGGCGGCTCGCTCGCGGATCTGATGCGCCGCGAGCCCGTCGCGCCGGCGCGCGCGGTCGAGATCGTCGGGGCCGTGCTGCTCGCGCTCGGCGAGGCGCACCGCCTCGGCATCCTCCACCGCGACATCAAGCCGGCGAACGTGATGTTCGACGACATCGGCACGGCGCGCCTCGGCGACTTCGGCGCGGCCCACCTCGGCGATCTCTCGAACACCGCGACCGCGGGCGCCATCGGCACCTTCGCGTACATGGCGCCCGAGCAGCGGCTCGGCAAACCCGCCAGCGTCGCGACCGATCTCTACGGCGCCGGCGCGCTCCTCTACGAGCTCTGCACCGGCGAGCCCGCCGAGCCCGCGGTCGGCGGCCAGCTCGAGCTCCCGCCCAGCGTCTGCCACCCCGATCTCGACGCGAGCCACGACGCGCTCTTCGCCTCCCTCCTCGATCAGGATCCGAGGAACCGGCCCGAGGACGCCTTCGAGGCTCGGCGCGCCCTGCTCGCCCTGCGCTGGTCGACGCGCCTCCCCGACCGCGACGCGCACGCCCCGCCGACGCGCGTCAGCGATCGGCCGGCGACGAGCCAGCGCGCGCGCCTCACGGTGAGCTTCGAGGTCGGCGACGGGCGCGACGCGCCCCTCCGCTGGCGCGACACCTGGCTCGAGCGCGACGTGCTCGTGGTGCCGATCGACGACGCGAGCCTCGCGCGCGCCCGCGCCTTCGCCCAGGCCGGCCATCCTGCGCTCCCCACCGTGCTGCGCGTCGACGCGGCGGCGCAGCAGATCTGGATCGCGCCCCCGCGCGGCAAGGCGCTCGCCGACGAGGCGCGCGCCGTGGGCCCCGCAGAGCTCGCGCGGCTGGGCGAGGCCGTGACCGCGCTACACGCGGCGACCGGCGCGCATGGGTCCATCGACGCGGCCCACCTCTACCGGCACGACGGCGAGCTGGTGCTCGCGTGGCCGCGCGCCGCGCCGGGCCCGGTCGACGAGGGCGCGGCGCGGGATCGCGAGGCGCTGGCGAGGCTGGGCTAATCAGCTCGACGCCATCACTCGCAGATGCCGTTGCAGCAGCTGTAGTCGTTGTCCTGGTTCATCAGGACGACGTCGTAGCAGCACATCCCGGCGTCCTCGTCGAACTCGCCGTCGCTCTCGACCGACTGGACCTCGCGGCACGGGGTCCCGCCGAACGGGCCCGGCGGCGGCGTCATGAACGGGAGCGCCTCCTCCTGCGACGGGCACGTGCCCTCGTGCGCCTCCCAGCGGAAGCAGGCGCGATCACCGCAGCCCGCGAGGCACGAGGCCGCGGCCACCAAGAGGACGAGCGCGCGGGGCGGCATCACCGGTCCAGGCTGTCCGAAGGCCACCCCCGAGGTCAAGCCGCGGGCACGGTCGCGTCCGTCCCCGCGGCGCGGAGCCCAGCCCCGGTAGTCGCGCGACCTCGGCTGCGATACACCGCGTCGCATGTCGAACGAGGCGCACAAGCCCCACCCGCGCGTCCGCGCGCCGCGCGGCACCACACTCCGCTGCAAGGGCTGGATCCAGGAGGCCGCGCTGCGGATGCTCCACAACAACCTCGACCCCGAGGTGGCCGAGCGGCCCGACGACCTCGTCGTGTACGGCGGGACCGGCAAGGCGGCGCGCTCGTGGGAGGCGTTCGACGTCATCGCGCGCGAGCTCGAGACGCTCGGCGACGACGAGACGCTCCTCGTGCAGTCCGGCAAAGCGGTGGGGCGCTTCCGCACCCACCCGGACGCGCCGCGCGTGCTCATCGCCAACTCGAACCTCGTCGGCCGCTGGGCCACCTTCGACGAGTTCCGCCGGCTCGAGCAGCTCGGGCTGACGATGTACGGCCAGATGACCGCGGGCTCGTGGATCTACATCGGCTCGCAGGGCATCGTGCAGGGCACGTTCGAGACGTTCGTCGCCGCGCGCAAGGCGCACGCGGCGCGCACCGGCGACGACGGTCCGAAGTGGGTGCTCACCGCCGGCCTCGGCGGCATGGGCGGAGCCCAACCGCTCGCCGCCACGATGGCCGGCGTCGCCTGCCTCGGCGTCGAGGTCGACCCGTCGCGCATCGAGAAGCGCCTGCAGACGCGCTACGTCGACGAGCGCATCGACGATCTCGATCGCGCCCTCGCCGCCGTCCGCGCCTCGCTCGCGAGCGGTAAGCCGCGCTCGATCGCGATGTGCGCCAACGCCGCCGACGTCTACCCCGAGCTCGTCCGCCGCGGCGTCACGCCCGACCTCGTGACCGAGCAGACCGCGGCGCACGATCCGCTCAACGGCTACGTGGTGAAGGGCATGACGCTCGCCGAGGCAGCGGCCGCGCGCGCCAAAGACCCGCAGCGCTACATCGCCGAAGCGAAGGCGTCGATGCGCCTCGAGGTCGAGGCCATGCTCGAGATGCAGGCCCGCGGCGCCGAGGCGTTCGACTACGGCAACAACGTCCGCACCTGCGCCAAGGAGGCCGGCTGCGAGAACGCCTTCGCGATCCCCGGCTTCGTGCCGGCGTACATCCGCGAGCTCTTCTGCCAGGGCAAGGGCCCGTTCCGCTGGGTCGCGCTCTCGGGCGATCCCGCCGACATCCACGCGACCGACCGCGCCGTCCTCGAGGCCGTGCCCGGCGACGCCGACCTCGCGCGCTGGCTCGAGCTCGCGCGCGAGCGGATCGCCTTCCAGGGCCTGCCGGCGCGCATCTGCTGGCTCGGCTACGGCGATCGCGCCAAGGTCGGCCTCGCCTTCAACGAGCTCGTGAGGAAGGGCGTCGTCAAGGCGCCCATCGTCATCGGGCGCGATCACCTCGACTGCGGCTCGGTCGCCTCGCCGTTCCGCGAGACCGAGGCGATGAAGGACGGCTCCGACGCCATCGCCGACTGGGCGATCCTCAACGCGCTCGCCAACACCGCCGGCGGCGCCTCGTGGGTCAGCTTCCACCACGGCGGCGGCGTCGGGATCGGCAACTCGCTCCACGCCGGCCAGGTCATCGTCGCCGACGGCACCGACGCGGCCGCGCGCCGGCTCGAGCGCGTGCTCACCATCGATCCCGGGATGGGCATCATCCGCCACGCCGACGCCGGCTACGAGACGGCGATCGCCGTCGCCCGTGACAAGGGCGTCCACGTGCCCCACCTCCGCTCCACGTGAGCGCCGCCGACGCCAGCGCCGGCGCCGACGGCAACGTCCGCGGCGCCTACGAGGCGCGCCGCGCCGAGCTCGACCTCGCGGTGCGCGCGCTCGACGCGCGGAGCGGCCGGCTCTCGACGCTCCGCTTGCTCGCCGTGCTCGTCGCGATCGGGCTCGGCGGCTACGGCGGTCTTCGCTCGCTCCCGCCCGCCGGGTGGGCCGCGTTCGCCGTGGTCGCCGCGGCGTTCCTCGGCCTCGTCGTGCGCCACGCCCTCCTCCACGCGAAGAAGACGGAGCTCGAGCAGCGCCTCGCCTGGATCGATCGCGGCCTCGGCCGCCTCGACGGCGAGCACGGTCCGGCGCCCTGCCCTCCCCCCGCGGCGCCCGCGCCCGACCACCCTTACGCCGGCGATCTCGACATCGTCGACGAGCCCGGCGCGGCGCCGCCGAAGAAGGGCGCCGCGCGCTCGGTCTTCCAGCTCGTGAGCACGGCCGAGACGTGGATCGGCGCCGGACGCCTCGCCTCGTGGTTGCTCGCGCCGGCGCCGGCCGACGTGGTCGCGCGCAGGCAGGAGGCGGCGCGCGAGCTCGCCGGCCGCGGCGCGTTCCGCGAGGACCTCGCCCTCTTGGCGGCGCGCGCCGGCGCGAGCAAGGCCTCGGGCGTCGCGCCGCAGGACGGCGATCCGATGCTCGCGTGGGCCGAGGCGCCGCCCGCCCTCGACGCGCGCGCCCGCGCCCTCGCGGCCGCGGCGCGCGTGCTCGTGCCGATCACGGTGACGCTCTTCGTCTCGAACCAGGTGCTCGGTCCCGAGCGCCTCGGCCTGGCGCGGCACGCCTGGCTCGTCACCCTCACCGCCCAGGCGCTGGTGCTGCTCGCGCTGCGCTCCTTCACCGAGCGCTCGCTCGCCACCGCCGCCTCGCGCGAGGCGCCCTTCGGCAGGTACCGCGGCGCCCTCGCGCGCATCGAGGCGGAGCCCCTCGAGGCGCAGCTGCTCGCCGACCTGCGGCGTCGCATCGGCGGCCCGTCGGGGGCCGACGCCTCGCGCGCGATGCGCTCGCTCCAGACGATCCTCGGCTGGGCCGATCTCCGCCACAACCCGATCGTGCACGTCGTCGTGAACCTCTTCGTGCTCTGGGACGTGTGGTGCGCCCTCGCGCTCGAGCGCTGGCGCGACCGGCACGGAAAGAGCGCGCGCGGCTGGCTCGAGGCGCTCGGCGAGATCGAGGCGCTCGCGAGCCTCGGCGCCCTCGCCCGCGAGCACCCGGCGTGGGCCTGGCCCGAGGTCTCGGCCTCGGGCCCGCGCTTCTCGGCCGAGTCGCTGGGCCACCCGCTCCTGCCCGCCGCGCGCCGCGTCGACAACGATCTCGCCCTGACCGAGCGCGGCACCGCGCTCCTCGTCACCGGGTCGAACATGTCGGGGAAGAGCACGCTGCTCCGCTCGGTCGGCGTCAACGTCGCGCTCGCCCTCGCCGGCGCGCCGGTGTGCGCCCGCCGCCTCGCCGTGGCACCCACGCAGGTGATGACCAGCATGCGCGTCAAGGACTCGCTCGAGCAGGGCGTCTCGCACTTCTACGCCGAGCTCGAGCGCCTCAAGGGCGTGGTCGACGCGGTGGACAAGAGCCCCGACGTGCTCTTCCTGCTCGACGAGATCCTCCACGGGACCAACTCGCGCGAGCGCATCCTCGGGGCCAAGGCGATCCTCTTGCACCTCGTCGACCGCGGCGCGGTGGGGCTCGTCTCGTCGCACGATCTCGGCCTCGCGCCGCTCGAGGAGGAGAGCAACGCCCGCGTCAGGAACGTCCACTTCGAGGAGCTCGTGGCCGACGGGAAGATGACGTTCGACTACAAGCTCAAGCCCGGCGTGGTGCGCACCGCGAACGCGCTCCGGCTCATGCGGCTCGTGGGGATTGGCGTCGACCTGCCCGACGCCTGAAGTCACTTCTCCGTCGAGAGCACCCCGCTGCAACCCGCGAGCGAGCGCGTCCAGTAGACGGTCGTCGCGTCGACCGCGATGTAGCTCGGTCCAGCGAGCTTCGACGCCAAGGTCTCGACGGCTCCGCCGGCGAGCGCGATCCGGCGCACGTCGCCCTTCACGTAGTCCGGGTTGGTGGTGCAGTCGCCCGATCCCGCCGTCGTCCAGTAGAGCGACTCGCCGTCGATGGTGAGATGGGCCGGGCGATCCGGGCTCGCGACGAGCACCTCGGGCTCGCCGCCGGCTTTGTCGAGGCCGAGGATCGGGCTCTCCGCGCCCTGGCCCGCGCCGTCGACGTCGTCGAACCAGTAGATGCGGTCAGCGCCCACGGTCAGGTCCTTCGGCCAGACGCGGTTCGCCGCGAGCGTGACGGCGCCCCCGCCGCCCTTGTCGACGCGCATCACCGCGCCGTCGGGGAAGCCGGCCGTAAAGTAGACGTACGCGTCATCGACCGCAACGTAGTTGGGCTCCGAGAGGCCGGTCGCGAGCTCGAGGCGCTCGCTGCCGTCCTTGCGCGCGCGCACGATCGAACCGTCCGGCGGATCGACCATGTACGTGCTGCGGTTCGACCAGTAGACGTACTCGGCGTCCAGCGCGATCGACGTGGGCTGGAGCTCGCCCGAGATCACCGTCGCGGCGCCGCCGCTCTTCGCCACGCGCACGATCGATCCGGCGGCGCCGCCCGCGAGCCAGACCGCGTCGGCGTCGGCCGCGAGCGCCTCGCCCGTGTTGCTCGCGAGCTCCTCGACAGCGCCGCCGCCGAGGGGCATGGCGACGATCCCCGTGCCGCCGACCTGGAAGTAGAGGCGCGCGTCGTCGACCGCGAGGAACGAGACGAAGCTGTCGTTGGTCGCGATCTCGTGGACGTGGTGCACCGACGGAGCACCGCCGGCGCCGCCGCTCCCCGCCGCGGCCGTTTCCTCGTCGTCGGAGGAGCAGCCCGCGAGCGTGATGCCGAGGATCGTGCCCAAGAAGAGGTGGGCAAAGCGAAAAAGCAGCATGCCTACAGGATCCAGGCCCTCCGATCGTGGGTCAAGGCGACGGCTGTTTTCCGGCGGCGGAGGGTCGTTCCCGCCGACCGCAGCTCTCGATACCATCCGTCGCGGAGGGCCCGAATGAGGAACCGCGTCATGCATCGTTGGCTGCCCGCAGCGTTGTCCGCGATCGCCGCGGCGTCGGCCGCGCCGCGCGCCGTCGCCGCCGTGCCGACCACGATCACCCATCAGGGTCGCCTCTACGATGCGAACGCGCAGCCGATCAGCGACACGCTCGACGTGCTCTTCGCCGTCTACGACGCGCCCGACGCGGCGGTGCCCATCTGGAGCGAGGTGCACTCGATCACCTTCGACGACGGCTACTTCTCGGTCGGCCTCGGGACGACCCTCCCGTTCGATGCGACGGTCTTCGATGGATCGGAGCGGTACCTCGGGATCACGGTGGGCGCGGATCCGGAGATGGCGCCGCGCGCCGTGGTGGGGAGCGTGCCCTACGCGATCCTCGCCGGCGACGTCACGGGCGACATCCATCCGACGTCCGTGTCGATCGGCGGCACCGAGGTCATCGACGCGAACGGACAATGGGTCGGCGATCCCACGGGCCTCGTGGGGCCGACGGGTCCCGCCGGAGTCGACGGGGCAACCGGAGCGACGGGTCCCGCCGGCGCGGACGGTGCGATGGGCCCGACGGGTCCCGCCGGCGCAGACGGCGCGCCCGGACCGGCGGGGCCCGCCGGCGCGACCGGCGCCACGGGACCGCAAGGACCGATCGGCGCCACCGGACCGCAAGGCGCAGTGGGAGCGCAGGGCCCTGTCGGACCGGACGGACCGGCAGGGCCGACCGGCGCGACGGGCGCGCAAGGTCCGATCGGCGCGACCGGAGCGACGGGTGCGCAAGGCGCCGTCGGGCCGCAGGGTCCGATCGGCGCGACCGGCGCGACCGGCGCTCAAGGCCCGGTCGGGCCGCAAGGACCGGTCGGACCGCAAGGCGCGACGGGAGCGACCGGAGCCACCGGCGCGCAAGGCCCGGTAGGGCCGCAGGGTCCCGTGGGACCGCAAGGCCCGATCGGACCGCAGGGCGCGACCGGCGCCACGGGCCCCCAGGGCCCAGCCGGCCCGCAAGGGCCCGTCGGCCCGCAAGGCCCCACGGGCGCCACCGGCCCGGCCGGCCCCGCCGCTCCGGGCTGGGCCGCCAATGGCGGCGACATCTACACGACCAATGCCGGCGGCGTCGGAATCGGCACGACGACCCCGGCGGCCAATGCCAAGCTGCACGTCGTCGGCCGACTGCTCGGCGCCGCGATGGATACCGCCGGCAATGCGCAGCGGATCTGCAGCGGCAGCACGCCGTACGGCGCGACCGCGTGGCAGGTCTACAGCGCGACGGGCATCACCGTCGTGGTCGACACGTCGGCGTGCGGCTTCACCAGCACGCCGATCTACCTCGTCAACATGCACGGCGACGGCGGCAACTGGGAGACCACCGGCGGCACCAGCGCGTACGGCCGGACCGCGACCTCCTTCCAGATCTACGTGCGCTACCCGAGCGGCGCGGGCCTCACCCCGGCGGCGGCCAACGCCAACGGCTGGCACATCGAATGGGTCGCCATCGGCAACTGATTCGATGACCGTCGCGCGGCGCGGGCAGGGCCCTCGCTATGGGCAGTCGAGGCGCGCGAGGTACGCGACCGATGCCCCAGGCGTCTGCGGCGGCGGCGTCGCCGGGGCCGCGGCCCAGGCGACGGCGAGGGCCCGCTTCGAGCCCGGCGCGATCGCGACGGCGGTGGGGCTCGACGAGAGCGCGAACGCCGTCGAGGGGATGCTGAGGAGCGGCTGCACCGGCGCGCCATCGGCCGCGTACTGCGCGACGACGAGCTGTCGGTGCCCGAGCTGTCCCTCGCCGAGGGTTCCGTCCGCGGGCTGTCCGTAGATCACGAAGACACCGAGCGGCGTGACCGCGAGGTGAACTCGCGTGAGGACGACCCCGGACGCGTTCACCACGATCGGCGCGCCGAGCGGAGTGCCGTCCGGCGCGAGCGCGAGCACGCGGATCGTTCGCGGCGCCGCGTCGTCCTCGGCCGGCCCTTCCGACCACGCGAGCCAGACCGAGCCCCCACGCGCGGCGATCGCCGGTCGCCGGGGAGCATCGCCGCCGTCGAGCACCGGGATCGTGGCGGCGAGCTCCGGCGCGCCGCCGTCCGGACGCAGGCGCGCGACGACGACCGACCGAGGCGTGCACAGCGCGTCGGCGGCCGGGCACTCGTCGAACGAGACCGCACCCAGGTAGGTCGTGCCCGTCCACGCGGCGTCCGCGCTGCGACCCGGGTACGGCATCGGGCCGGTGAGCGCGAACGGCCCCGCGGTCACGCCGCCGCCTTGGTCGAGCACCGCGACGCGCGCCTCGACGACGGCGGGATCGGCGCTCGTCCCGCGGTAGGCGACGGCGTATCCGGCTCCCGACCAGCTCACGCCGTCGGAGCCCGCTCCCGCCGCCAGCGCGAAGACCGTCTCGCCCGCCTTGTCGACGAACACGTCCGGACCCGGCGTCCACGAGGCGGTGTCGAAGCGACGGAACTTCACGCCGCCCGGGTTCTGCGGGATCGCTTCGGCGCCGTAGAACCACGCGAGCGCGAGCCCAGGTCCGCCCCCGGCCTCGGGAGTGGCCGCCCCGAGGGCGTGCGCGTCGACGCCCCACAGCACCGGCGCATGCGCCAGCGACACGTCCGGCCAGCCGCCGCCGATCGCGAGCTCGGCGACGCGCAGCTCCGGGTGCCAGAAGTTCGCGTCCTCGCTGATGGCGTGCAGCGCCACGCGCGCGCCTGCCCCCTCGGCGGCGCCGGGCAACGCGACGAGCGCCGGTGCGCCGAGATCGCCCTCGACGAAGGCGAGCACCTCGGTCGGGAGCCCGGCGAGCGCGACGACGCAGGGCGTGATCGGCTCACCGCCGGCGCCGCCCGTGCCCCCGCCGCTCGACGTCGACGTCCCGCCGCCGCCACCCGAGCGATCGCCGGCGGCGCCGGCGAGCAGGTGCGTCCGCGAGCAGCCGGCGGCCGCCATCACGCCGATCGCGAGCAGCCTCGCCCTCTTCACGCCTGGATCCTACGCCAGCATCACGCCCCGCGGATGCAGGTCGCGTATTCTCTCGCCATGGGCGCGAGGACGGTGCGTGTCGCCGCCGTGCAGGTCGAGTCGAAGAACGGCGCGGTCGACGAGAACCTCGCAAACGCCGAGCCCTGGGTCGCGCGCGCCGCCGGCGCGGGCGCACGGCTCGGGGCGAGCTGGTACGGCCTGAGCCGCGGGCGCGCGGCGCGTGCCCGAGCGGTCGCGGCGCGCGGCTGAGCAGGCGTCGGTCGGTTCTTCGAGCAGCATTCCGGCGCGCGCGCGGCCCCCGTCCCGCGGCGGGGGTGAGCCGTCCAGCCGCCCGCGTGCCACTTCCCCTCGTTTCCACGAGACGAGGTGCCCATGCCCCCTGAACGATGCGTGCTCCCGACGAAGACGATGGCCCCCGACATGAGCGCGCCGACGTGCGCGCGCGCGCCACACCCGCGCGTGCTCGCCGCGGTCCTCGGGGCGGCGCTCGCCGGGCACGCCGGCTGCGGCGGCGGCTCGCAGACCGGCGCCGGCGCGGAGCCGCCGCCGAGCTGCCTCGTCGATGTCACCTTCTCCGGCGGGTACGACGGCGCGCTCTCCGGCGCCGATCCCCCGAGCTGCGCCGTCCCCTTCGGCGGCGACACCGACATCTGGATGGTGTTCATGCCCGTCGGCGGCGAGGTGGATCAGCTCGAGGTGACGATCGAAGGCATCACCGAGGGCCAAACCGGCTCGTTTCCGGCCACCGCGGGGGTCTATCTCCAGGGCGACCGCGTGTGGCGAACCGGGTCGGGCGCGTGCACCGTCACGGTCGACGAGCACGCCGTCACGGGCAAAGAGGACTCGTTCTCGAAGGGCTACCAGGTCGCAGGCACCGGGAGCTGCGCCTCGCCCGCCGAGCCGCAGGACGGGACGAGCGAGCCGATCACCATCGGCGCGTTCTCGTACCGGTTTCCCGCGGAGTGGGCGAAGTGACGAGCGGCGCGAGGCCCCGGCGCGAGTGAGGCGTGGCGCCGGCGGTCTGAAGTCGCTCGGAAGAGCCCCTTCGCGAAGACGTGAGTCAGCGCGATCCCACGCGGGCGCGCATCACATGCGCGATCCCCGTCTGGGCCGTCAGACCCACGTGGAAGCCGGCGTCCTCGCGCGACAACAGCTGCACGGGCAAGTACGTCATGCGCTCGAGACCACCGATCTGCGCGACGCTCTCGGGGTCGAGCGCCGCGTCCGCCGTGATCCATTCGCGCCCGTCGTGGACCTCGACCCATGCGTGACCGAGCAGGCTCGGCGTCTTCTCGGACCATTCCAGCAGCACGAACCCGAGCACGACACGCGCCGCGAGCCCCTCACGGCGCGCGAGCGCGGCGAGCAGGGTCGCGTGCTCGGTGCAGTCTCCCTCGCGACGGCGCGCGACCACGCTGGCGATGTCGAAGCCTCGCTGCAACGTCTTCTTCGAGATGTGGTCGCGCGTGAGCTTCACGAGCGCAGCGACGCGCGCCGCCACCGTTGTGCCCTCCTTGCCCCGCAGAGCCTGTGCCAGCGTCGAGAACACCGGCTCGTCGCAGTCGATCACGAAGCTGCACGCGCGCTCGGCGGCGCGAGGAGCATCCTTGGCCGCGATGTAGCGGTCAGGCAGGTCGACGCGAAAGCGGCCCTCGCCCAGGCTCGTGGCGACGCCGCGCCGCGACAACTCGCCGAACGGGCCGGCCTCGCCCTGGCGCACCTCGAGGATCAGCGCCCGGCCGTGAAGCTCGGGATCGTCGACCACGTCGATGCTGCCCAGGAACATGCGCTCGTCGAGCCCCGACAGCGGCGATCGCGCAGCGGGTGCCGCGACCGCCGTCTTCGCGTCCACCGGTCCGTGGGTGACGGGCGCGGCGGCCGCGCTCGGCGGCGCCGCCGGGCCAGCCGCCCGCTCCGCGTACCCGCCGCCGCACGCCGCGGTCGAGAGGGCGACGAGCGCAGCCCAAGCGCCCCCGCGCGCCGGCGTCAACGCGCCTTCCTCTCGTCGTCGCGGTGGTAGACGAGCTCCATCGTGACCTTCTGCGAGCCGATGTCCGCCTCGCCGCGCACGAGCTCGCCCTCGAGGTCCACCTCGCCCTTGATCTGCAGCTGACCCGTGGTCATGACGACGATCCGCGGCTCGTCCGACGCCTCATGCCGATAAGAATGCTCCACCAGGTGGAGCGGGTCCGACGATGGGCTGTACTCCTTCTGGGTGAAGCGGAAGGGGCCTCCCGCCGCGAGCTCTCGGGCTATCCGAGTCGCCGTCGTCTTGTCGCTCGGGATGCCCTGCGGCGGGTCGACCACGCCCGAGATCGGCTTTCCGTGCGACGTGCCCGAGACCTCGTACCTGCTCGGCTTCACCCGCTTCAACGTGATCTGGAGGTTGATGCCGTCCGGGTCGGCCTTGATCCAGAGCCCCTCCTTGATCCGATCGCCGGAGGTGACCACGCGCGAGGCCTCGTCGGTCACCATGACCTCCGTCGCCGAGCGCGGGACGAAGGTGGACATCATCGAGACGCTCACCGGCTCGCCCGCCGCCGTGCGCTCCCGCCATCCGCTGTCGAACCCGACAGGCAGGTCTCCGATTCGCAGGACCCCGATGGAGACGGCAACGGGCCGCTGCTCGTCCTGCACGCGCATGTTGCTCGCGACCCCGCGCACCACGCGCTCGAACGTCTTCACGTAGCCGGGCTCGTCGTGCGTGCACACGATCGGGCGCTCGCGGCGCGCGACCACGCCGATCTTGTATTGACCGGCGGCGCGCCCGTCCGGGCGATCGACGACGTACTTCGCCTCGATGAAGTAGACCGGCGTCTCCTGCTCGACGGCGAGCGCCCACGGCGCCACCGAGACGCGCTGAATGTGCTCGCCCATGCCATTGAGGATGCGGGCGACGGTCGTGGCCGGATCGAGCGCCTCCGCGAACACGAGGCACGACACGGCCGCCTCCGTGCCCATCGGGATCGTGATCTCCTCGATCTCGGCCCTCGCGGCTGCCACCTTCGGCGCGACGCCCATGACCTCCGCCTTCCAGCCGGCCCCCGAGACGGCGGCCCCCGACGGCAGTGACTCGAGCTCCCGCGCGAACAGGGCGGCCACGTCGACTTGCTTCGCCTGCGGCGCTGGGCTCGCCGCGCGGGGCGGGGCCGGCGCGTTCGCCTCGCTCTTCGGTGCCGGCGTCGGCGCGCATCCGAGAGCCACGACGGCCCATCCAAGAGAGCTCCAGCTTCTCATCGCAACGCTCCTTCCGCTCGCCGACGAGGGAATGCTACACCCGCGCCCTTTCCGCGGCGGGGGGCTCGGTCAACCGCCGAACCCCGAGCTGGGCGGGTTGGTCCATGCGCGGGACGCTCTGTTACGATGCGTTCGAGGGGCCTTTCCGCGACGGGGTATCGAGCGTGACCGATCTCGACATCAATTGCCCGAGCTGCGGGAGGACGGCCGACGCGGCCGACGTCAACGTGGCGGCGCTCGTCGCCAAGTGCACCCCCTGCGGCAAGGTCTTCCGCTTCGCCGATCTCGTCGGCGCGCCTTCGCCGGCGCCGCCGCAGGATCGCCCGCTTCCGCCGGTGCCCGAGCGCATCACCGTCGTGGGCACGATCGACGACTCGCCGCTCCCGACCGACTACCGGTCCCATGGCCGCCGGCGGATCGCGCCGCTCGTGCTCCGGTACCGCTGGTTCAACTCGGGCGCGTTCTTCCTTCTGTTCTTCGCGCTCGCGTGGAACAGCTTCCTCCTGTTCTGGTACTCGACCGCGATCGTCGCGAACGGGCCTTGGATCATGTTCGTCTTCCCGATCGCGCACGTGGCGGTCGGGAGCGCCGTCGCCAAGAGCGCCCTCGAGGGGCTGCTCAACCGGACGACCTTCGCTCTCGACGGCGACCGCCTCGAGGTGAAGACCGGACCGATCCGGTGGCCGTGGAAGCAGCCCGTGTCGGTCGCCACGGCCGATCTGCGGCAGCTCTCGGTGCTCGAGACGGCGGGCGCGAAGGGCTCCCGCACCTACAGCGTGATCGCCCACCTCGCCGACGGCACCAGCCGGCCTCTGGTGCAGACGCTGCCCGACAGCCACCACGCCGCGTACGTCGAGCGCGCGATCGAGCGGCACCTCGGGCTCGTCGACGATCCCTGGATGAACACCACCGCGTAGCGCGGGCGTTCGTGCGACGCCGGCGAGCTACTTCACGCCGCCCTTGGGGCGGGCGTCGGGCGTCAGCTCGCTGTTCCTCCAGATGGCCTCGCTGCGCTTCTCGCTCGCGTCGGCGATGCCGACCATCTGCGCCTCCGCCTCGATCTGCGCGGTGCCCTCGGGCACGTTGTCCTTCGTGACGCAGGAGAACGTGATGACCGCCTTCTCGGCGGGCTTCATCACGCCGCCGAACACGTTCCCCGAGCACACCTGGTTCGGGCGGGCCTTGCCGGCGGAGTCCTTGACCTCGAGCTGCTTGCCGGCCTTGTCGTAGAAGTACGCGACGATCTTGCCGTAGAGGATCGGCAGCGGGGACTTGTTGACGACCCGGAACGACGGTCCGGTGTCGCTCATCTTCCCCGTCCAGGTGACCTCCATCATCCGCGCGTTCCCCTTCGCGTCGCACGGCTTGTTCATGCTGCCCTCGCCCGCCGAGCCGGTGGGGCACTGCACCGGGGGGCTCGCCGATGCGGTGGCGGCGGGAGCGGTCGCGGTCGGAGCCGGGGCGGAGGCGGCCGGCGGCGTCGGCGCGCTCGCCGAGGGCGCGCCCGACGTGGCGGGCTCGTTGGAACAGCCGAGGATCGTCGTGGCGGCGGCAGCGGCGATCCATGCTCTCGAAGTTCGGGGTGCGCTCGACATGGCTCTGCAGCGTCAGCGAAGGAGAGCGTTCCGTCAACCGTCTCTGCATGCCTGCGGCGCGGACCGACGTGCTCGCGGCGGGTTCTCCTCGGGTCGGCGAGCTCCCGCACGGCGATCGGGGCGGCGCTCATCGAGCGCTGACCATCACCTTCGTGGTCCACACGGGTGCGAAGCGCATCGCGCCGTCCGCGGAGGGCATCTCTGTCCCGACGGCGACGAGGTACTGCTCGCCGGCTTCGAAGCCCGGGAACGCTCCGCCCTTCACCGCGTCGAGCGAGGCCGCGTTCAGCGTCACCGGGCCCTTGCCCGCGACGGTCGCGCGGTAATACGCCGCGGCGCCGTGGACGACATGGACCGCGTTGGGATCCGCGGGGACCGCCGCGGCCGCGCTTGGGCGCGGCAGCGGACCCAGCGCGATAACCAGCAAGGCCGCCCGGGTGGTGGTGTTAGCGAGGCCGGCCATACACGTAGCG
>CAYJPW010000073.1:0-35050 GCA_964372055.1 uncultured Polyangiaceae bacterium | reverse complement strand
GGGGCCCGGGGGGGGCGGGGGGGGGGGGGGCCGCGGCCCTCCCTCCACCCCCCGCGCGCCCGACGGGGTGATGGTGTACGCGAGGCCGTCCTTCCTCGTCGCGTCGTGGGCGTCATCCATCGTGATCCGCGCGCGCGTCACGGTCGCCGGCGACGCAGCGGCGGAGGCGGCAGCAGACGCAGACGCCGTGGGAGCTGCCGACGGCCCGCTCGGGCCCTCGCACCCACCGACCGACAGCGTCGCGCAGACCGCGAAGATCAGCTCCTTCCGAACCGGCCTCATCGGTCCAGGCTACGCCAACGCGTCCAGCATCGGGGCGTCCGAGCTCGCCCGGTACGAATCCGGCGCGGGTCGCCGTCAGGGGGCGCGCAGGCTGAGCGTCCCCAGGTAGTCGCGCTTGCCGAGGCTGACGCCGCTGTGGCGGAGGATCGCGTACGCGTGCGAGACGTGGAAGAAGAAGTTCGGCACGGCGTGCTCGAGGAAGTAGTCGGCGCCGGTCATCACCTTCCCCTCCCAGCGCGGCTGCGAGATCGTCCGCGTCGCGCCGCCCGCGAAGTCCTTCTCCGAGAAGCCGTCGAGGTACGCGATCACCGAGCGGACCCGGGCGCGGAGCTCGTCGAACGTCTGCTCGGTGTCGGGGTGCGAGGGGGCTTCTTTGCCGGTGAGCCGCGAGGCGGCGAGCTTCGCGGTGTCGCACGCGATCTGCACCTGGCGCACGAGCGGGAACTGATCCGGCGCGAGCCGCATCCCGAGCAGGATGCTCGGCTCGAACGACTTCGCCTGCGCTTGCGCCGTGGCGGCGTCGAACCACTTGTCCATCTGACCGAGCTGCTTCTTCATCTGACCGAAGATCTCGTAGTACATGGGCGTGCATGCTACCTCGGGCGCGCGGCCAGCGGGCGAGCTCGAGGGGCGGCGAGCCCGTGCTCGACAGGCCGTCGGGGTGCTCCCGACGTCCGGTGCGCGCGACGCCGCGCGGCGGGACGTGGGGCGGCTGGCGGCGTAAGAAAACATCAGGAGACCACGATGAGCTCAGAGCCGATCCGACCGGGCGCCGGCGAGCGCAGGACGTTCCTCCGAAGCATCGGCTCCGCCGCGGGCCTCGCGCTCGCCGGCTGCGCGGCGGCCGGGGCCGCGCGCGGAGCTCACGCGGCGACGAACGGCGACGGGCACGAAGAAGCGGAGGTCACTCCCGGCGAAGACCTCATGCAGGAGCACGGCGTGCTCGAGCGCATCCTGCTCGTCTACGACGAGGCCGGGCGGCGCATCGAGCGCGGCGAGCCGCTCGATCTCGGGGTGATCACGAGCGCCGCGGGCATCGTCCGCCGCTTCGTCGAGGACTACCACGAGAAGCTCGAGGAGCAGTTCGTGTTCCCGAGGCTCGTGTCGGCGCAGCGCGAGGTCGACCTCGTGTCCGTCCTCAAACGCCAACATCGGCGCGGGCGCGAGGTCACGGACGAGGTGGTTCGGCTCTCGAGCGCCGCGGCTGCCACGCCCGAGCTCGCGCGAGCGCTCCTCGGCTTCGAGCGGATGTACCGGCCTCACGCCGCCCGCGAGGAGACGGTCCTCTTCCCGGCGTTCCGCGCCGTCGTCGGACGGGCCGCCTACCGCGAGCTCGGCGAGCAGTTCGAGGACGAAGAGCACGAGCGCTTCGGCGAGCGCGGCTTCGAGAGCACCGTCGCCGACGTGGCGCGGCTCGAGACGGCGCTCGGGATCGGCGACCTCGCGAGCTTCACGGTTCCCTGAGCTCGGTGCCAATGCGTCATCGCGAAGGATGGTCGGTCGGCCGCGCGGTTCGGTAGCGCAGGCGCGGCCCCCTGGCTGAGGTGGGCCATCAAGGACCACCGCAATGATCGATGCAGTCGCGTAGCTCGTCGCACGCGCCCTCGTAGCCCGGCAAGTCGCTTCCGCCACTCTGCGACGATCCACACGGCGGCAGCTCACCGTAGTTGGTCACGGGATCCTCCTTCGCTTGCTCCTTGATTTGCATCGTCAGCCGGTCGCACTCCTCTCGATCGCAGCCGCACGAGGCAATGAAGGCTCCCGCGAGGATTGCGCCCGCGAGGCTCGTCACGATCCGGACCGGCGTGCTCATGGAGCGATGCTACGGCAAGCTCTGCCCCTGCCATCGCGAAGGTGGCCGACCGACGCGAATGGCTGTCGACGACGTTCGCCGCCGCGCGCAGCCTGGCCCCTGCGTCCGCCGAGGTGGCGCTCGACGCTCGCGCTCAGAAGCAGCGCGGGGCGTTCACCGCGCCGTCGATGCCGAAGCCCCAGCTCGTGCTCGTGCCCGCGAAGATGCCGGCGACGTGCCCGTCGTCGATCTCGGTGATCTCGAACGTCCCGTCCCAATAGGTGCCGCCCCCGCCGCTGCACAGGCCCGGCGATCCTCCGGGCTCGCTCACCGAGACGAATCCGTTCAGCTCCTCGAGCGTGTAGACGCCCGGCGTCTGGAGGGCTGGCGGGATGCTCACGCTCACGAAGAAGCTCGAGACCTCGCAGCCGCTGCCGAAGGGATCATCGCAGGCCGGGCTGGGGTTGCCGACGAAGAGAACGACGCTGTCCGGATCGGGCCCGCCCGACGATCCGGTCGTCGTCGAGACGGACGTGCCCGTCGGATCCGGCGCCGGGATCTCGGAGTGGAGCATCGCGATGGCCGCCCCGCTGCCGGGGCCGGCGCCGCCGCCGCCTCCGCTCGGCACCCCCGTCGACGTCGAGGTGACATCGCTCGGGCCGCCGCTGGTGCAGGGGCCGACGCTCCAGTCGCCGCCCCCCGAGCTCGTGCCCGTGGGCTCGCCGCCGCCTTCGCCCATGTCGGACGCCCCGCCTCCCTTCACGGAGCTCGAGCACGCGACGACGAGGGCACACGAAGCGAAGATCCCGACGCCGAGCGCTGCACGAAGCGAGAGCGTGTTCATGGCGAGGCTGCCTAGCAGGGGGCGTGCCCGCGGGAACATCGCGAGTTTCGGGGCCGAAATCGGCGCCCGCCGCGGCGGACGCGCCGCCGATGGCCCAGCCGCGCGTCACCGTGGCACAGGTGGTTGAAGCCGAGGCGGCGAGCACGCGTCGCCGCGACAGTCCCCATCCGGCCGGCTCGCGCGCGTGATGCCCGCTGATCGAGGAGGTCGGAGATCTCCCGCTTCCTCGCCGAGCTCTCGCCCGAGATCTACGTCAATTCGGCGCGATCCGGAACGATCGCCCCGCGAGCGGCACGTGCTGCACCTCGGCCGCGGTCACGGCCGCGGACTTCGCCTGCACGCCGATGGTGTACGAGAGCGACGCGTCCGCGTCCGCGAGATCGAAGCCGTCGCAGTAGTGGAGCTCGACGCCTCCGTCGGTCCCGAGCTGCACCTCGAACGCCACGGTGAGGAGGCTCTGCCCCGAGACGAGGCGCCAGCCCTTCCAGAGGATCACGACCCGGCCGCCGGCCTCCGACATCTCGACCGCGGCGGTGCCGCTGCCCTGGAGATCGGACCAGAGGGGAGCGATCACCAGATCGCCGAGGGGGCTCGACGGAAGCGCCGACGGCGTGCCGCTGAGGCTGAACGAGGCTTGGTTCGCCGAGAACGGCTCGGACTCGGCGACGAGCCGGGCGACGCCGGCCTGCGAGGCGATCACGCCTCGAATCGGCTCCCCCGCCATGGCGAAGCCGAAGCCGGCGGGGAGCTCGGCATATCCGTAGTCACCCGACGAGCTCGCGCTGCCGTCGATGATGTTGAAGCCGGGGGACCCATAGAGGAGGCAGGCGGCGGTGCCTTCGGTGAGCTCGTAGACGACGGGCGCGCCGCCCGCGCCTCCCTGGCCGCTCGACGAGGTCGACGAGGCCGACGTGGTCGAGGTGCCCCCGCCGCTCCCGCCGGCGCCGGTCGCGCCACCGGCCCCGCCGGCGCCGGTCGCGGCCGAGGTCGTGGAGCCCGTGGCTCCGGCCGCCCCGGTCCCCTCGTCAGAGTCCCCGGAGCAGCCGACGGTCCCCGCGACGGTGATGAGCGAGAGGGCGAACGTGAGGCGAAGGTGGGTATGCATGGCCGAAGCTCCGGAGGAGCCGGCGGGTAGCAGCGCCGGCCGCGTGCGGCAATGGTCGCCTGGCGCCGCGGCCGCTCATCTCGTCACCGTCGTGTCCGCGCCGCCGATCCCGTGCGCGCTCGGCGCCCATCCGCTCGACGAGCGCCCTTCCCGACGCGGCGCCGGTGCACGCGCTCGGCGACGAGCTCAGCGCACGCCGCGCGTCGTGCGGGAGGGCCCTCTCGTCCAGCGCTGCGGCTCGGTGCGCAGCGACCAGCGCGTCCGGCGCGAGATGGGCCGCTCCGCGCCCCGCCCCACGGTCTCGAGGAGATCGGTGAGCGTCACGATGCCGACCAGCTTCCCGTCGTCGACGATGGGGAGGCACCCGATGCTGCGGCCGCGCATGGCGCTCGCGGCCTGGAGCAACGTCGCGTCCGGCGGGGCCGTGATCGTGTTCGCGCTCATGAGATCGACCACGGTCCGGTCGCGACGGACCGCCGCCCCGCGCGCGCCGCCGAGGTCGCGCTCCGACAGGACGCCGACCACCCGGCCTTGGTCGACCACCACGAGGTGGTGGATCTTCCGTCGCTTGAGCCGCTCGTACGCCGCCTCGGCCGACTCGGTGACGGTCGTCGTCTGGACCGACGTGCTCATGATGTCGCGGAGTCGGATCATGCGGGGTGCCGGCCGCCGGGCGCGCGCTACTTGGCCGGCTCGAACGTCACGCAGTCGGGATGATCGTCGTGCCGGCCCACCGAGATCGCCTTGGCGACGCACATCAGCTCGGCGTTGTGCTTGCACTCCGCGACGTGGCACGCGCCCACCAGCCCGACGGGCTGCCGGCCGATGTGGGCCGCGCTCGGAGCGAACGTGTCGCACCGCGGGTGGCTGCCGCCGACGTTGATCGCGGGCGCATGGCAGGCGGTCGCGCGGTTGTAGAAGCAGCCGGTCTCTTCGCAGCTGGACACGATCGGCAGTCCGTTCATGGTCTCGCTCCTCGCGGCGCGCGGAGACGAGCCGCTATCGGTCCGCCATCAAGTCGCATGCCGGCTCGTTTGCCAGCGGGTGTCCCGGCCGCCCGCCCTCTCGGGCCGGTGCGGCATGACCGGGCAGACCCCTCCGCGGCGCGCCGCCGAGCGCGGACCTCGCGCGGTGCGCGGCCGCTGCCGCGGCGCGCCCTCCGGCGCCATACAGAGACCGGTCCACCATCGAAGAGGCGCGCCGCAGCGGACGCGCCGAGGAGCGGGGCGATGCTCTTCCGAGATCGTGTCGATGCGGGGCGGCAGCTGGCGCGCGCCGCCATCCGCTACCGCGGCCAGTCGCCGATCGTCCTCGGGCTGCCCAGAGGCGGAGTCCCGGTCGCGTACGAGGTCGCGCGAGCGCTCGACGCGCCGCTCGACGTGTGGGTCGTGCGCAAGGTCGGCGCGCCCGGGCACGAGGAGCTCGGCCTCGGCGCCGTCGCCGAAGGCGGCGAAGCGTACCTCGACCGCGAGATCATGGCCGCGGTCGGCGCCTCGGACGAGGAGGTCGGCGCGATCGTCGACAGGAAAGCCGCCGAAGTGGACGAGCGCGTGCGGATGTTCCGGGGCGACCGGCCGGCGCCCGAGCTCGAGGGGCGCACGGTCATCGTCGTCGACGACGGCATCGCCACCGGTGGCACCGTGCGCGCCGCGCTCCGGGCGATCCGCCAGCACGGACCGGCGCGCCTGGTGCTCGCCGTCCCCGTCGCGGCCGGTAGAACGCTGCAGTCGTTGCGAACGGAGGCCGACGAGGTGCTCTGCCTCGACGTCGATCCCTACCTCTCGTCGATCGGCGAGTACTACGTGGACTTCGGGCAGACGAGCGACGACGAGGTCCTCGCGCTGCTCGAGAGCGCGCGCCGGGGCTACGCCGAGGAGAGCGGCGGCGCGGGCGAGCGCGAGCAAGAGCTGCCCGTCGAGATCGAGGTCGACGGCGCGCGCCTGCAGGGCGACCTCCGCGTGCCCGAGGGCGCCGCCGGGCTCGTCCTGTTCGCGCACGGCAGCGGCAGCGGCCGGTTCAGCCCACGCAACCGCTTCGTCGCCCGCGTGTTGCAGCGCGCCGGGCTCGGGACGCTGCTCATGGATCTGCTGACGCCGGAGGAGGAGGAGCTCGACGAAGCAGGGGGGCGGTTCCGGTTCGACGTCAACCTGCTCGCCGACCGGCTGCTCGGCGCGGCGCGTTGGGCGCGCGCTCGTGGGGAGACGGCGCGTCTCTACCTGGGCTACTTCGGCGCGAGCACCGGCGCCGCCGCCGCGCTGATCGCCGCGGCCAGGCGCCCCGATCTCGTCGAGGCCGTCGTCTCGCGCGGCGGCCGCGCCGATCTCGCCGGCCCCTACCTCGGGGAGGTGCGCGCGCCGACCCTCTTCATCGTGGGAAGCGCCGACATCGACGTGCTCGCGTTGAACGAGGAGGCCTTCCAGCAGATGCAGGCGCCGCGTCAGCTGGCCGTCGTGCCCGGCGCGACGCACCTCTTCGAGGAGCCGGGCGCGCTCGACGAGGTCGCGCGCGCCGCCGCCGAGTGGTTCGTCCACCACCTCGCGCCGCAGGCGTTGACTCGGGCCGGCTGACGCTCGTTCGCACCGATTGCGGAAGCCTCCGACGGTGACCACGCTCCGTGCACCCACGAACGACATGATCGACGACCTCTCCTCGGACCCGTTCGGCGGCCTCGTCCGCGAGCTCGAGCGCGGCGCCTCGATTCCGTCCTCCTCCTCGGCGGAGGACGTCGCGCGCGCCGTGATGTGCACGCTCGCCGATCGGCTGACCGCCGGCGAAGCCCACGACCTGCTCGCGGGGCTGCCCGACGCCGCGCGCCCGCTCTTCGATCGCTGCGTCGCCCACCGCGTGGGACGGCCGGTCGACCGCTACGACGACGCCGAGTTCCTGCGCCGCGTCGCCGACCATCTCGGCGTCACGCCCGTGCACGCCGAGGCGCTCAGCCGCAAGGTCTTCGAGGCCGTGGCTCTGCGCCTCGACGCGAAGACGATCGCGCACGTCGCCAACCAGCTCCCGCGGGGGCTCAAGGAGCTCTGGCTCGGCACGCGGCCGATCGGCGGCCCGACCTCGCCGCCGGACCAGGTGCGGCGCGAGGTCCTCGCGCGGATCGAGGACCAAGCCGCGCTGCCACCGGGCGTGAGCGCGGTCGACGCGCTCGAAGAGGTCATGTGCGTCCTGGCGGAGCGCCTCAGCGGCGGCGAGGTGCGCGACCTGATCCTCACGCTGCCCTCGAGCATGCGCGCGCTCGTCTCGGAGTGCATGCTGGGTCGAGAGGAGCGCCCGGCGGTGTTCGACAAGCAGGCGTTCCTCGATCGGTTGGCCGCCCATTTCGGCGTTTCCAACGAGCAGGCCGAGCACGTGGCGCGTGTCGTCGTGCGCGCCGTGCGCCGCGTGCTGCCGCCGAAGGAAGTGCACGACGCCGAGAGCCAGCTGCCGCCCGATCTCGCCGAGCTGTGGGCGGCTTGAGCGGCGGCGCTCGAGCGCTCGCGCGCGCCGAGCTTGCGTCCCACCACCCGAGACGGTGATCTGGACCACCCGCGGACCTGGCGGATGTGCGGCCGACGGAGCCGCGCTCCCGACGTGGGCGCCAGAAAACGCAATTTGTCGAGCGCTGGCGGGGCAGGAACCCGGCGGTTGGCGGGTAATCTTGCGCGGCACTTCCCGCGAATTCCGTCGTCGCTGCTCCGCCAGGAGACCTTCCATGCTTCGCTCGCGTTCTCTTCTCCTGTCTTCCTGCGCAGTTCTGCTCCTCGCCGCCGCAGCCTGTGGGGGCTCCAGCGACGCCCCCTTCGGGAACGCCTCGGGCGCCGGCGGAGCCGGAGGCGACGGCCCGGGCACCGGCACGACGTCGGGCAGCGGCGGAAACGGCGGCGACGGCGGCTCGGTCACCTGCACCCTCGAGACGTGCGACACGCTGGACAACGACTGCGACGGCGAGGTCGACGAGGGCTGCACCTGCTCCCCGGGCGACGAGCAGCCCTGCTACTCGGGGCCCGCCCCGACCGCCGACGTCGGCAAGTGCCACGCCGGCGTCCAGACCTGCACGGCCGAGGGTTTCTTCGGGGCCTGCGAAGGCGAGGTGCTGCCCGCGGACGAGGTCTGCAACGGCGAGGACGACGATTGCGACGGCGAGACCGACGAGCTCGGCCAGGTCACGTGCGGGCTCGGTGCGTGCGCCGTCACGACCGACCTCTGCGCCGGCGGGCAGCCCGTCACGTGCGTCCCCAAGAACCCGAGCGCGGAGATCTGCGACGGCATCGACAACGACTGCGACGGCACCGCGGACGAGGGCGGGCCTGGGGGCGGCCTGGCGTGCAACACCGGCAAGCTCGGCATCTGCGCGGCCGGGGTCACGAGCTGCGACGCAGGTCAGATCGTCTGCCTCGACACCGTCGCGCCCGGGGCCGAGACGTGCGACGGCGTCGACAACGACTGCGACGGCACGCCCGACGACGGCAACCCCGGCGGCGGCGGAGCCTGCACGAGCGGGCTGCTCGGCCAGTGCTCGAACGGCACGGTGACGTGCCAGGGCGCCGTGCTCACCTGCAAGCCCAACCTCGCGCCCTCCGCCGAGACCTGCGACAACATCGACAACGACTGCGACGGCACCGTCGACGAAAACAACCCCGGCGGCGGGGCGGCCTGCGCAACCGGCCTCCCCGGCGTGTGCGCCGCGGGCACGATGAAGTGCCAAGGCGGCAGCCTCACCTGCGCGCCCAACGTG
This sequence comes from uncultured Polyangiaceae bacterium, assembly GCA_964372055.1. Classification (GTDB taxonomy): domain Bacteria; phylum Myxococcota_A; class Polyangia; order Polyangiales; family Polyangiaceae; genus CAYJPW01. The sequence goes on along the minus strand of CAYJPW010000073.1, from coordinate 26,307 downwards.
CCCGCCGGCAACGAGATCTGCGACGGCCTCGACAACGACTGCGACGGCGCCGTGGACGACAACGTGCCCGGCACGGGCGCCGCGTGCGCGACGGGCCAGCCGGGCGTGTGCTCCGCGGGGACGACGGCCTGCTCTTTCGGATCCATGTCCTGCCAGCCGAACAACGCGGCTTCGAACGAGGTCTGCGACGGCCTCGACAACGACTGCGACGGCGCCGTGGACGACGGCAACCCCGGCGGCGGCGCGGCGTGCTCGACGGGGCTTCAGGGCATCTGCGCCGCCGGAACGATGACGTGCACCGCGGGCTCGGTCTCTTGCAAGCAGAACAACCTGCCGGTCGCCGAGATCTGCGGCAACCTCCTCGACGACAACTGCGACGGCGTGGTCGACCCGCCCGTGACGGTGCTGTTCACCGACTCGTTCGCCGACAACAGCAAGGGCTGGACGCTCGGCACCGAGTGGCAGATCGGGCCCGCGCTCGCGGCGGCCACCTGCGGCGACCCGACCACCGACACGACGCCGACCGCGGACAACGGCATCGCCGGCGTGATCATCGGCAACTGCTCGACGAGCTCGGTGAACAAAACGGTCCACGGCAACTACTATCTCACGAGCCCGATCATCAACACGGCCGTGGCGGGGAGCGTGTACCTGAAGTTCCAGCGCTGGCTCGACTCGGACTACACGCCGTACATGGCCAACGTCATCGAGGTGTTCAACGGCTCGACCTGGGTCGCGATCTGGCAGTCCGGGGCGTCGGGGATCCACGACGTGAGCTGGCAGACCATCACGCACGACATCACGGCCTACAAGAACGCGTCGCTGCGGGTCCGATTCGGCTTCAGCATCGGCAGCAGCAGCGTCTACAGCGTGGGGTCGTGGAACATCGACGACGTCCAGGTGACGATCGGCAACTGCAATTGACGCGTTCCGCAGCCACGAGCCACGCCGGATGTGTACCCTCACGACGTCCACGATCGCCAAGTGAGCGTCCCCGCCCCTGATCGGCGCCCGCTTCCTTCGCCTCCAAAGGAGCCATGAGAGCACGCGTCCTCGGTACCGCCCTCGTCCTGTCCGTCGTCGCCCCCGCCGTCCTCGCCGAAGCGGGGCTCGGCGCTCTGCCGGGCGCCGAGGCGATCGCGCTCGCGCAGGCCGATCCCACGACCGAGGTCGCGCGCCAGCGTTTCGAGGAGGGCGTCAAGCTCCTCGACGCCGGCAGGTACGACGACGCGCGCGCTGCCTTCTTGCAGGCTTACGCGCTCAAGCGGCACCCCGCCGTGCTGCTCAACCTCGGGACCGCCGAGCTCAAGTCCAACCGCCCCGACGAGGGCGGCAACCACCTCCAGCAGTTCCTGCGCCAGCACACCGCGGCGACGGCCGAACAGAAGGCGGCCGCGGAGAAAGGGATCGCCGAGGCGAAGAAGAAGACGGCTTTCCTCATCGTCGTCTGCGACGTGCTGAACGCCGACGTCACCGTCGACGGCACCGCCGTCGGCAAGACGCCGATGATGGATGTGCACTTCGTCAAGCCGGGCAAGCACAGCGTGGTCGCGACGCATCAGGGGAAGAGCGTCACCGTCGAGGTCGACGCGAAGGCCGGATCCGCGACCCCCGCCTCGCTGGCGCTCGCGGGCGGAGGCACGCCCGCGCCGACCCCGGCGCCCGGTGCGGCGCCCGCTCCGGCCCCCGGTGCGCCTGCCGGTCCGGAGGGCGCATCGCCGGCGGCGGCTCCCGCCGCGACGCCGCTGCTCTCGACGGCGGAGCCGCCGGGCGACACGGCCGCCGGCGACCGCGAGCCGTTCTTCTCCTGGTACACGCGCAAGCCCATCGCGTGGGTCGGCACCGGCGTCACGGCCATCGGGATCGCGGGCGGCGTGGCCTTCTCGATCTTCGCCGCGTCGGCGAACGCCTCCGCCACGGACCTCGCCAACAAGATCGTCGCCCACGCCGAGACCGACCCGGCGACCAACTTCGGGGAGACGAAGCCTTGCGCGCGGTCGGGTACGGGAGACCTGCGCGGGTACGAGCAGGTCTGCCAGCAGCTCCGCGACGACCAGGCGACGGCCGACACCGACACGACGCTCGCCGTCGTGGGCTTCGCCGTCGCCGGCGCGGGCCTCATCGGGACCGTCGCGTACGCGATGATCGACTGGTTCCCGAACAAGACCCCGACCACCGCGGCCGCGTCGCCGCGGCTCGCCGTCACGCCCCTCCTGTCCCCTGGGATGCGAGGTCTGGGTCTCAGCGGCACGTTCTGACGGGCCACACGGCTTGGAAGAAGGCGTTGCTTCGCGAGGAAGGGAAGCCATGAAGATCCACGCTTGGGTTGCGCCGCTGTCGTTCATGGCGTGCGGTGCGTTTGCCGCCTGCGGCAGCAACACCGACGCCGCCTTCGGCGACCCATCCGGCGCAGGTGGCGCCAGCGGCACCACGACCGGCACCGGTTCGAGCACCAGCAGCACGAGCGGCGGCGGAGGGATGGGGGGCTGCTCCGCGGCGACCGACTGCGACGACGGGATCTCGTGCACGACCGACGCCTGCCAGGCGGGCGTCTGCGCGCACGCGCCAGGTCCTCCGTCGGGCCCCACCGCCTGCCCGCCGGGCCAGTTCTGCGACGTGATCGAGGGCTGCGTGCCCGGCGTCGCCTGCGCGGACACCGCCCAGTGTCTGGCCGAGTACGCGGGCGACAACTGCAAGACCGGCATCGAGTGCGACCCCGTGCTCGCGCTCTGCACCTACCAGCAGCTCGACAAGGACGAGGACGGCCACCCCCCCGCCGTCTGCGGCGGCGACGACTGCAACGACGACGATGCGGGCGCCTATCCGGGAGCGCCCGAGACCTGCGACGGCAACGACGACGACTGCGACCAGCAGGTGGACGAAGGCGCCACGTGCCCCGGCCTCACCACCTGCCAGAGCGGCGCCTGCGCCTGTCCCGCCGCCAACGCGTGCGGAGCGGAGTGCGTCGACAAGAGCTCGGACGAGAGCCACTGCGGGGGATGCTTCATCGCGTGCCCTTCGGCGGCGACCTGCCAGAGCGGGCAATGCGTCTGCTCCGCCAGCGCGACGATCTGCAATGGGCTCTGCGTCGACACCCAGGTCGATCCGCTGAACTGCGGCGGGTGCAACAGCCAGTGCGCGCCGGGGTATTCGTGCGCGGGCGGCAACTGCACGTGCCTCCTGACGCCGTGCAACGGCGGGTGCATCGACACCTCGAGCGACGAGCAGAACTGCGGCGGCTGCAACGTGAAGTGTCCCGCGGGCGCGACCTGCCTGAACGGCGGCTGCCAGTGCCCGGTCGGGCTCACGCTCTGCGGCGGGCAGTGCGTCGACACCAAGACCAACCCGGCGCACTGCGGAGCATGCAACAGCTTCTGCGCGGGCGTGTGCCAGAACGGATCGTGCCAGCAGTGCCCGGTCGCGAACCTCCACATCCTCCAGGACGTCTCCGGCTCGATGGCCGACGCCGCGATCGGCGGCACCAAGCTCGACGTGTCGCGGAGCGGCATCAACGCGTTCATGAACGAGCCCGCTTCGTCGGGCATGGGGCTCGGCGTCGTCTACTCGCCCATCGCCGGCGGAGCGACCACGTGCGTCATCGACGCCGACTGCGGCCCGGGGGGATTTTGCTTCGGCGGCACGTGCTTCCCCGGCAGCACCGACTCGTGCACCGTGGCCGACTACGCGGCGCCCGCGGTGGGCATCGCGCTCCTGCCCGGGGTGAAGCCGGCCATCAACAACTCGCTCGCCGCGCAGACCGCGGTCGGAGGCAGCACGCCGCCCCCCGGGCTCCAGGGCGCCCTGCAGTACGCGAAGTCGTACGCGGCCTCGAACCCGACGCAGAAGGTCGGTCTGGTCCTCATCGCCGACGGCCTGCCCAACATCTGCACCAACAACCCCGACGTCCCGACCGATCTGCTCCCCATCGTCTCGCAGTACGCGAGCGGCGCGCCCCCGGTGGTCACCTACGTGATCGGGATCGGCTCGGGGGTGACGCTCGCCAACTGGAACCAGATCGCCGCGGCCGGCGGGACCGGCAGCGCGTACCTCGCGAGCTCGGCGGCCGAGGTGCAGAGCGCGCTCGCCTCCATCCGCACCGGTTTCAAGGTCTGCCCCTGACGAGCACGAGGCGCCAAGACAGCCGGGCAGGGGATCGCTCGCCGAGCGGCGACGGAGCGATGCGTTGGCAGGAGCTCTCGATGAAGCCCGCGCCGGCCCTCGCGCCTCGCTACCGGCGCTCGTACACGTCCCGGAAGATCAGCATCTCGCCGAGGTACCGCTCGTTGTCTCGCGGGAAGCCGCACGCGGGCACGAACGCGTCGGCGTCCTTGTAGGTCCCGAACAGGCGATCCCACAGCGGCAGATCGGCGAAGTTGTACCGGTGCACGTCGAGCTCGTGGTGCACGGCGTGGAGCTCCGGCGTCTGGATGAAGTATTTGAGCCAGCGCGGGGACTTGAAGTTCGCGTGGTAGAAGTACTCGGCCGTCGCGGCGAAGAAGTTGTTCCAGAACGCTCCCTCGAGCGAGATGCCGAGCACGGCATAGAGCACCGCCGCGGCGATGGCGGCGTCGGCGAGGATCTCGACCGGGTGCTTGTAGAACGAGGTGGCCACCTCGATGCGCGCCGGCGAGTGGTGCACCTGGTGGAAGATGCGCCAGAAGCCGTCGGCGTGGCGGAGGCGGTGCCACCAGTAGAAGACGAACGTCCCCACGAACCAGGCGGCGAAGCCCTCCAGCGCGGGAGGAAGAGCGAAGCGCTGCAGGCCCACGAGCGATTGGCCCGAGAGCGCCGCGTTCCAGACGGGGTTGAGCCCCACCGTGATCAGGAGCTGCACGCCGTTCAACAGGAGCGCGCGCGCGTACCAGCCCTTCACCCGGGGGAGTGGGCGCCCGGGCCGCACACGCTCGAGGATCAGAAAGAAGAGCGTCGATGCGATGGTGAAGACGGTGGGCAACGCCAGGTGAGGCATCGATCGCTGCGCTCGGCGCGCCCCTCAGGGCTTGACGCAATAGGCGTCGCCCAGGATCGGGTGCGGCGTCGCCTGCTTGCGGCACACGAGGCCCGCTTGCTCACACGTCTTCCCGCCGGGATCGACGACGGTCCCGGGCGGCGGCACCGAGCAACCCTTGGAGCAGTAGCCCTTCGCTTGCCCGGGGGCGACGAGGCACGTGAGCGCGCTCGTGTCGCAGTCCTCCCCGCGATCGCAGGCGCCGCCGAGGGGCACGTCGTGCCGGTTGCAGCCCGAAGAGGCGAGCACGATCGCGGCGACGACGGCGGCCCGAAGCATCGGCGAGCGGATACCCACGCCCGCTGTCGGGGTCAAGCGCCTGGGCGGCGCCGCCGCTCTCTCTGCCAGCAACTGCCGCGCCCCGCGTCGCTTCAGGCAGGTCACTTGCCGCGCGCCAATGGACTCGACAGACTGCGGCGCGCCATCACCCAACAGAACCTCGAGCGAGGCGATCTCATGCGACAGAAGCTCTCCCGAATCGTAGCGCTGGCATTCCCCCTCGCCGTCGCGGCGTGCACCCCGGACGCGCCCGCGCCGGCTCCTGGGCCGAGCGCCGCGCCTGCCTCGACGGCCACCGCGAAGGCGACGGCGACGGCGACGGCCGCGCGTCCGGCGTCCTCGGCGAAGGTCGACCGAAGCGGTGATCCGAAGTTCGCGCTCAAGGAAGAGGGTGGCAACTACGTCGGCCTGGTGGGCAGCGAGTGCCCGACCGGCGCCGTCGTCAGGCCTGCCACCGACAAGGCGACGGTCGCCGGGGGCAAGCTCCTCGTCGAGCTACCCCACGGCGGCTGCCCGAAGTGGGCGGGGTACACCGTCGTCGTCGGGAAGGGATCGCCGCTTCCCTATTACGTATGCGACGACGTGACCCACGACACCTGCGAGGCGGCCGGCGTGAGGACGTGGGCGTTCGACATCTCCGAGCCGCTGAAGTCGAACAACGCGACGGCCGTCACCTATTCGGTCCCGACCGGCGTGCACTGACGGGTCGCCGCGGCCGAGCGTCACCAGTCCAGCGCGACGGTCGTCGTGAACGCGGCGAACGAGAGCACCGCCGTGGTCATGTGCACGGTCCGCAGCCCTCGCTTCAGGTCCTCCGAGTCACGTAGGCCGAACACGGTGGGGTAGCTCCCGATCAGCCCGAGCACCGGCGCCGCCACGAGGCCCCCGACGTGCACGTAGGTGAGCGCCCGGTGCAGCGCCGGCTTCCTGGGCGGCGGGCGCGGCGTCGTGGCGTCGAGCGTCATCGACGCCGTGTACCCGACCAGCGACGTGATCGCCCCGACGCCATGGAGAAGGCTGAGCTCGTTGCAGCCGTAGTCGCCCAACACCGGGTCACCCTCCTCGCAGCGCCCCTCGCCGAACCAGGTCGGCCTGTTCAGCGCCAGCACGAGGCCGAGGCCCGCGGTCGCGCCGAGCGCGCCGATGGTGGCGGCCTTCACCCCGCGCCGGACGTCGTTCTGCGTCCCGAGGTCGCGCGCGCCCGCCTGCGCGAGCGGCCCGGCGTGCGCAGGCGGCGGCTCCTGCGCCCACGCCGCCGGACCCATCGTGAGCGCGCACGACGCGAGCGCAACGCCGACGCAGCCTGCCATTGTGCTCATCGAACCCCCCGACCGGCTCGCTGCGAGCGGCGTGCCGTCGCGGGCGCGCGCCCGCCGGCGCACGCGTCCGCTCGCTCCGATCCCCCGGTCGCGCTCGATCGGCGTAAGCTCGCCGGCCATGGCTCGGACCTCTCGCTTCGACTCGATGAAAGACCTCCGCCTGCTCGCGTCGGCGCTGCTCGCCGCGACCGCCGCGTGCGGCGGCGCCTCGCCCGAGCCGATCTCTCCCGCCGACGCTCCCCCCTCGGGCAACGAGCCCAGCGCCCGGCCCGAGGCCGCGGCGCCCGCGTCCGCGGCGCCCGCCGCGCCCGTGACCTGCGAGTCCGCGCTCGCGGCGAAGCGCCCCGACGCGGAGACGATCTGCGACAAGGCGTGCGACGACGGGGGCCCGAAGGCGTGCATGGAGCTCGCCGATCGCCTCGGCGCCGCCGCGAAGGGCGGACCCGAGCCGGCGATCGTCGTCGCGCTCTACGACAAGGCCTGCCAGAAGAAGAGCGATGAGGCCTGCATGCGCGCCGCGATGGCGGTCGCCGACACCGACAAGCCGCGCGCGGTGCGGCTGCTCGACGCGGGCTGCCGCGACGATCCGAGCAGCGAGTTCGCGAAGAAGAGCTGCATGGCGCTCGGCATGGCCCACTGGCGCGCCCAGGGCGTGCCCACGGACCGCGACGCCGCCGAGGCGGCGTTCAAGCGAGGATGCAACCTCGGACACGCGCCGGCGTGCAGCGCTGCGCGGGAGGTCCGTCGCGAGATCGACGCGGCGAACGCCCCGCCGCCGCCCGTCGCCCTCGAGGGCACGCTCGTCAGCCGCGCCGGCAAGGTGCTGCGCGTGAAGGTCGCCAAGGGCGCCGCGCCCGCGATCGGCGCGCGGGCCGAGGTGCAGCGCTACTTCGAGAGCAAGCCGGGCGACGCCTCGCCGCTCGGGATCCTCGGCGGATTGGTGGGCGGCACGGTGAGCGGCTGGGTGGTGATCGCCGACGCCACCGTCACCAAGGTCGAGGGCGAGGTGGTGACGCTCGAGATCCGCGAGGAGCAGTCGCAGGTGACGCTGAACGGCAAGAAGGTGAACCACTTCTCGCCCGGGGCGCGGATCAAGCTCTCGTTGGCGGCGGCGCCGCGATCGTCGACGTAGCCCGATCCGCCGCCGTTCGCCGGCGCTCCCTCGCGCTCGTCCCTCCGATTCGAGCGCCCGGCGCGTTGCCACCGGCGATGTCCTTCTCCATGGACTGCCCGAGGCACGCGGCCCACCCTCGGCGGGCGCGGGACGTTTTCGCGATGAACCCACCCGACAGGCCCTTCCGGATCGGCATCTCGGGCTCGTACGGCGGGATGAACCTCGGCGACGAGGCCATCCTCTCCGGGATCATCACGCAGCTGCGCGAGTCGGTGCCCGCGGAGATCACGGTGTTCTCGCTGGATCCCGCGGACACCCTGAGCCGGCACGACGTCGCGCGCGCGGTGCCCGTGCGCTCGCTCACCCGGAAGGAGTCGAGCGCCGAGGTCGCGCGCCTCGATCTCTTCATCCTCGGCGGGGGCGGCATCCTCTACGACGACGACGCACCGCGGTACCTGCGCGAGGTGCTCGTCGCCGAGGAGCTCGGCATCCCGACCGTCGTCTACGCCGTGAGCGCCGGGCCGCTCACGGATCCCGGAGCGCGGCAGGCGGTGAGGACGGCGCTCGACGCCGCGACCGTCGTCTCGGTGCGCGACAAGCAGGGCCTGCGGCTGCTCGAGGACGTCGGCGTCGATCGCGAGATCCACCTCACCGCCGATCCGGCCCTCCTCCTCCGCCCGGAGCCGCTGCCGGTCGAGCGCATCCGCTCCGAGGGCGTGGAGCTCGATCGGCACCTCATCGGCTTCTCGGTGAGGGAGCCCGGCCCGGCCGCGCCCGACATCGATCCCGACGAGTACTACGCGCTCCTCGCCAACGCGGCCGACTACGTGATCGAGCGGCTCGACGCCGATGTCGTCTTCGTGCCCATGGAGCGGACCGACGTGATGCACAGCCACGCGGTCGTCGCCCACATGAACAACGCCGAGCGCGCCGAGATCCTGAGGCGGCGCTACACGCCGGGGCAGATCCTCGATCTCGTGGGGCGCTTCGAGCTCTCGGTCGGCATGCGTCTCCACTTCCTCATCTTCTCCGCGCTGCGCGAGGTCCCCTTCCTCGCCTTGCCGTACGCCTCCAAGGTGACCGGCTTCATCGCCGACCTCGAGATGGACACGCCGCCGCTCGGCGCCATCAACTCGGGTCAGCTCATCGCCAGGCTCGACCGCGCCTGGGACACGCGCCACGAGAGCCGCGCCAAGATCCGCCGCGCGCTCCCCGCGCTCCAGGACCGCGCGAGGGCGACCAACCGCCTCGTCCTGGAGGTGCTCGAGCAGCGCGCGGCCGCGCCCGAGCGCAAGACCGCATGACGCCTCCCCCGCGGCGGGCGGGCGCGGGGGACCCATGCAGGTGATCCGCACCGACGTCGCCATCATCGGCGGGGGCCTCGGCGCCTGCGCGGCCGCCCTGGCGGCGGCGCGGATGGGTCGCCGCGTCGTGCTCACCGAAGAGACGCACTGGCTCGGAGGTCAGCTCACCAACCAGGCCGTCCCCCCCGACGAGCACCCGTGGATCGAGCAGCTCGGCGCGCCTCGCAGCTACCGCGCGCTGCGCGAAGGGATCCGCGAGTATTACCGGCGCCATCTCCCGCTCTCGCCCTCCGCGCGATCGCTCCGCGCGCTCAACCCCGGCAACGGCTGGGTGAGCCGGCTCTGCCACGATCCGCGCGTCGCGGTCGCCGTCCTCCACGAGCTGTTCGCGCCGCACCAGCTCGGCGGCAGGCTCTTCGTCCTCCACCCGCACCGGGCGATCGCGGCCTGGACGCACGGCGACCGCGTGACCGGCGTCGTGGTCCGCGGGCTCGAGTCGGGGCGCGATTGCCTCGTCGAGGCCGAGATGTTCATCGACGCCACGCCGCACGGCGAGCTCCTCGCCTTCGCCGGCGTGGAGCACGTGCTCGGCGCCGAGTCCCGCGCCGAGACGGGCGAGCCGCACGCCGCCGACGAGGCGGATCCCAAGGCGCAGCAGGCGACGACGGTGTGCTTCGCGATGGAGCACCTCCCCGACGAGGACAACACCATCGATCGGCCTCGCCTCTACGACCTGTGGCGATCGCTGCGCCCGCCGGGATGGCCGGGCCCGCTGCTCGGCTGGACCACGGTGCGCCCCGAGACCCACGAGCCGCTGACGCGCGGGCTCTTCTCCGCCGACGACGGCCACCCCTGGTGGACCTTCCGCCGCATCCTCGACCGGACCGTCTTCGAAGAGGGGTTCGCGGCGAGCGACGTCACGGTCGTCAACTGGCCGCAGAACGATTACTGGTTGGGCCCGGTTTGCGGCGTCGACGAGGCCGAGGCCGCGCGCAACCTCGACGCCGCGCGGCAGCTCAGCCTCAGCCTGCTGCATTGGCTCCAGACCGAGGCGCCCCGCCCAGACGGCGGCATCGGTTACCGCGGGCTGCGCCTCCGCGGCGACGTCGTGGGCGGCACCGCCGACGGGCTCGCGCCGGCGCCGTACATCCGCGAGTCGCGCCGCATCAGGGCCGAATTCACCGTGCTCGAGCAGCACATCGCGCACCCGCTGCGACCCGACGGCCCCGCGAGGTTCGAGGACAGCGTCGGGATCGGCTGCTATCGCATCGATCTGCACCCGCGCGTCGGCGGCGCCGGCTACCTCGATCTCGGCTGTTGGCCCTTCCAGATCCCGCTCGGCGCGCTCATCCCGGTGCGGGTCGAGAACCTCCTCCCCGGCGGCAAGAACCTCGGCGTCACCCACATCACGAACGGCGCCTACCGCGTCCACCCGGTCGAGTGGAGCGTCGGCGAGGCAGCGGGGCTGCTCAGCGCCTTCTGCCTCGAGCGACGCCTGCCGCCTCGCGCCGTCCGGGCGAGGAAGAGCGCGCTCGAGGATTTCCAAGCGCTCCTCGTCGCGAACGGCGTCGAGCTGGCCTGGCCCGAGGGGATCCCTCCGCTCTAATCGCGCCGAGTGGGGCGTGCGCCGAGCCTGGCTCCTTGCCTGGTCGCGACGTCTCTCTTAGACACGGCCTCGGGGTATCGCGATGAAGCTGCCGGCGACGGAGGACCGAGCGCTCGTCTGGGTGTTCGTTCCCATGATCATCTCGTTCTGGCTGGCGGCCGTGCTCAGCCAGGTGCTCGCGTCGCGCATCGACGCGGCCGCCGACCGGCTGGTGTTCGACTCGGCGCCGAGCATCGAGCACCTCGCGGCCGCGCGCGCCGAAGTCCGGCTGCTCGAGTACCGCGCCGACCAATACGTGCGGGAGCGCGCCGCCGGCGGCGATCCGGGGCGCGCGCGGGTGGAGGCGTCGCTCCGCGCCCTCAACTCCGAGACCGACGCCTACCTCGGCCTGCCGCTCTTCTCCGGCGAGCAGGGGCACTGGGCCGAGGTCCGGGGCGACCTCGACGATCTCCTCGGCGCGATCCACCGCGCCATGGCCGAGGCCGACCTGGGCGCCTTCGCCCGCGCGGAGGCGACGCTCGACGCCGGCGTCCACCCCGCCGCCGATCGCACCGGCGCCGCGCTGCTCTCCGCCATCGATTTCCACGGGCGCAACACCGCCGCGCTGGCGCGCGACATCCAGCGGACCCGGGTCCAGACCACCCTCGCCCTCGGCGGGCTGCAGGCGTTCGCCACCGCGATCGCCGTGCTCGCGGCGGTGCTGCTCCGCCGCTCGCTGCAGCGGGAGAGGGCGCTCGCGGCAGACCGCTCGCGGCTGATCGGGGAGCGCGTGGAGGATCTGGACCTGTTCGCCGGGCGCGTCGCGCACGACGTCATGAGCCCGCTCGGCGCGACCGCCACCGCGCTCGAGATCATCCGCAGGACCTCGGGCGAGGCGCGGACCACGGGCCTCGCCGGCCGCGCGCTGACGAGCTTGCAGCGATCGAGGACCATCGTCGACGACCTGCTCGAGTTCACCCGCGCGGGCGCCCGTCCGGATCCCGAGGTCCACACGGAGGTGGCGCCGGTGATCGCCGGCGTCGTCGGCGAGCTCGCCTTCGCGGCGGCCGAAGCGCGGGTCTTGCTCGAGGTCGAGCCGGTGCCGCCCTTCGCCTGCGCGTGCAGCGAGGGCGTGCTCACCAGTCTCGTCACCAACCTGGTGCGCAACGCGATCAAGCACATGGGCGATGCGCCCGAGCGCCGGGTGGTCGTGCGCGCCGCCGACGCGGGCGGCTGCGTCCGGATCGAGGTGGAGGACACCGGGCCCGGTCTCCCGCCCGCGCTCGTCGATCACGTGTTCCTGCCGTTCGTTCGCGCGCCGGGCGGCTCGGCGGTGCCGGGGATCGGGCTTGGGCTCGCCACCGTCAAGCGCCTCGCCGAGGCGCACGGCGGCAGGGTGGGCGTCCGCAGCCGCTCCGGCGCGGGCAGCACGTTCTGGTTCGAGCTCCCCCGCGTCGCGTCGACGTCGGTGCACCCGGCGGCGGCCGGAGCGGAGCCCGAGCCGGTCGCGAAGCACTGATCGCGGATCACCGCACCGGTGCGGCGACGGCACCGGCGCACGATTGGCCTTCGAAGACGTCGCCGTCGTTGACGCCGAGCGCCCCCGTCGCCAAAGACACGTTCGCCGGCGTCTTGGCGCACACCAGCGCGAGCAGCGACGCGTACGCGGGCGTGCGCCGCACCGCCGCGAAGACCTCGCGGCGGAGGCTCGCGAGCGCGGCCGAGCGTTCCTCGGCGCCCGCTCCGGCGACGAGCGCGGCGCGCGATCCCGCGCGCGCGGGCGGCGGCGGGGCGATCGCGGGCGCGGCCGGGCATGGTCGCGCGCCGAAGACGCGGGTGTCGGCGCTGCACGCGGCGATCGCGGGCCCGTTCGACGGGGCGTTCCGGCAGGTCGAGCACCACTCGGCGAAGTACGCCGCGAACGCGGGCGTCTCCCGCGCCGCCTCGAGGACGCCGAGGTAGCGGCGATACGCGAGCTCGCGGCACGCGCCCGAGAGTCCGAGGAGGCACGCGCGCTCGGCCCGCGCCGCCCAGCTCGCGGCGTCCGCCCCGTGGAGGCACGCGACCGCGTTGCCCGCGTCGCAGAGCGCCGGCGCGCGCGCGTCGTCGATCGCGCCGTCGTCGCCGTAGAGCTCGAGGCTCCAGCGCGCCGCGCGGTAGCCCTCGTCCTCGGCGAGCTCGGGGTGCAGCGCGAGCTCGCGCGCCAGGAACCGCCGCGCGAGCGCGAGGCCCTGCTCGCCGGGGAGGAACGGGATCGGCTCGTAGAGATGGACGACGGGGCTGGCGGACTCGCTGCGGAGCTCCTCGGCGTCGAGCCACGCCGGCGGCTCGTCCCCCCGGCACGCGGCGGCGGGCAACCGGAGCGAGAGCGACGACGGCGTCCCCGCGCGCGTCCCCGTGATCCAGCATCCCGTCGGCTCGAGGCGGGCGAACGCCTCCTGCGCCGGCGAGATCGTCCAACGGCGCGTGACGACCTCGGCGACCGGTGGCGTGCTCGGCGGAGGCGGCGGCGCGTCGGCGCACGCGGAGGCGACGAGGCTCGGGAGGAGCGTGAGCGCGAGTCGAAGCCGCCGCATCGGTCGACAAGCCTAGCAGCGGGGACCCTCGGGGCCCTTGCGGGAATGCCTGTGCGAGTGCGAGCGTTCGAGCCGACCATGCCCGAGGCCTGGACGCGAAGGCAGCTCCTGCTCGGCGCCGTCGCCACGCTGGCGAGCGCGTGCGCCCCGTCGCCGGTCGCAGCGCCGGTCGAGGTCCCGGCCGCCGCGCGCGCCCTCGCCGCCATCGAGGCGCGGGTGGGCGGGCGCGTCGGCGTCTTCGCCCTCGACACCGGCACCGGGCGGCAGCTCGCCCGCCGGGAGGATGAGCGCTTCGCGATGTGCTCCACCTTCAAGTGGGCGCTCGCCGCGGCCGTCCTCGCGCGCGTCGATCGCGCCGAGCTCTCGCTCGACGAGCGCGTGCCGTATGGCTCGACCGACCTGCTCGAGCACGCACCGGCGACGCGCGAGCACGTCGCCGAGGGATCGATGACCCTCGACGCCCTCGCGCGGGCCGCCGTCACGGTCAGCGACAACACCGCGGCCAACCTGCTGCTCGCGAAGGTCGGCGGCCCCGGCGGCCTCACGCAGTTCGCCCGTCGGATGGGCGATCCCGTGACGCGCCTCGACCGCGACGAGCCGACCCTCAACGAGAACCATCCCGGCGATCCGCGCGACACCACCTCGCCGCGCGCGATGGTGGGCCTCATGCGCAGGGTCCTCTGCGGGGACGCCCTCTCGCCCGCGAGCCGCGAGCGCCTGCTGGGCTGGCTGCGCGCGTGCGAAACGGGCAAGGATCGGCTCCGCGGCGGCCTACCCCAGGGATGGACCGTCGGCGACAAGACCGGGAGCGGCGGGCGCTGCGCGGTCAACGACGTCGCGATCGCGTGGCCGCCGGGTCGCGCGCCGATCCTCATCGCCGCCTACATGAGCGACGGAGAGGCGGGGCTCAGGCGCTTGCAGGCAGCGCACGCGGACGTCGGCAGGCTGATCGCGCGCGAGCTCTGAGCCGCAGGCGCGGGCACGAGGCGGAGCATGGGCCTTCCGCCGCCGCGCGCCGGTGGGTACCGTCGGCCGATGACGGTGCTGGCGGCCACGCGGTTCGACCTCCCGGTCTCGACGACGCACGCGCTCACCGGCGCGCTCATCGGCGCCGCGCTCGTCAGCGGCGCCGGCGTCCACTTCGCGGTCCTGGCCAAGGGCTTCGTGCTGCCGCTCCTGCTCAGCCCCGTGGTCGCGGTCGCCATCACGTAGGCGCGCTCGAGCGAGAGGCGCACCAGGCCGTCGCGACGCAGCTCGACGCGCTCCTGCGCGCGGAGTCACTGGGGCCCGCGGGCGGCTCTCGTCCGGAGACGGCGGGCGCGTCGCTCCATCGGCGGCGGGCCCGGCCGACGAGCGCCGCAGGGGCGGACTGCCCGCGTGGTACGCTCCGCGGCCGTGGCATCGAGAGCCGCATGGTGGGGCGCCCGAGCGTGCGCGGTCGCTCTCGCTGCCGCCTGCGTGGCTCACGCCTCGCGAAGCGACGCGCAGGCGTGCAAGTGGGGGGTGGACCCGAAGACCCTCGAGTGCCGCACGACGCCGCCGCTTGCGCTACCGCCGCCGCCGTCGCTGGAGCTCCGATCCGATCCGCCGGGGGCGCTCGTCCGCGAGGGTGACGCCATCCTCGGGACGACGCCGCAAACCATCGGGGGCGGCCATCACGTCATTCGGCTGGAGGCGGCGGGATACCGGGCCGAGGCGATCGAGATCAACGTCCATCGTGCACACCAGCCGCACCCTCCGGTCCGCCTCAAGCGCTTGCCGCGCCTGCGCGCGTCGTTGCGAGGTTGCGCGTCGCTTCCCCGGCGGGACGCCGCCGTGGAGATCGACGACGGCGGGCTGCGGCTCCTGCCCCTGGGAGAGCATGTCCTCGAGCCAGGCGAGTACACCGTGCGATTGGTGGCGCCGGCGCACGAGCCTTGGGAGACGCGCGTCGTCGCGACGCTCGACGCCGTCGTCCCCGTCGAGGGCTGCCCCACGCCCAGGCCCGGGCGGCTGATCGTCGGGGAGAAGCGCCTCCCCGGCGATCTCGTGGGCGTCCAGGTGCTCCTCGACGGCGAGCCCAAGGGCGTGACGCCGCTGGTCATCGACCGCGTCGCGGCCGGCGAGCACACGCTCGTCCTCCAGGCGCCCGGGTGGCGCCAGCCCCTGGCTCTCACGGTCGATCCCGAGGAGGTGCGGACGGTGACGGTTCGGCTCCCGGAGCCGCCGCCGGTGCCTCCGCTGCGACCGGACCGCATCGAACAGCTCCGCTTCGACTGCGAGCGGAAGCGCGACGACGCGGCGTGCGTCGCGCTCGCGTACGCCTATCATCGCGGCGCGGAGGGATTGCTCCAGGACGACGAGCAGGCGCTGAAGCTCTACAAATCGAAGTGCAAGCTCCAGGACGATCCCGCCGAGATGGAGCCTGCGGCGATCCAGGCCTGCCTCGCGGTCGCGTACTTCGTGAAGGCCGGGCTGGCGAGCTGGAATGACGTGAGGAGCGTGCTCGGGAGCAGGCCCGACGGGCTCTGCCACGCTTGGCGGAGCTCGTCGAAGCGCACCCGCGGGGAGGCTGACCGCGGAGGCCTGGCGGCGGCGCACCTCGACGACGACCCCGGCGGGGACGCCACGATGGACTACGGCAGCGCGAGCTTCGACGTCACCATGGAGGCGGCGTGCCTCTATCCGCTCGCGCATGGATCGCTCGACATCACCACCCCGGGGGACGCGCTCACGTTCGGCGCCCGGGGGGAGGGCGACCAGAGCTACGAGCTGTCCCTGGAATACGCCGCGCTCGCCGGTGTCGGGTGGATCCCCGAGCTGCCCGTCTATGGCGACGTCGGCCTCGGGGTGCGTTACACACCGTCCGTCCTGGGCCACGTCCTCGGCGCGTTCGCCCACCTGTCGCTGCGACAGCGCACGCTCGATCAGCTCGACGTCGCCAGCCACGCGAGCGCCCGCGTGCTCCGGGTCGGTTATGGTATCGACGCCGGGCTCTTGGTCGTCCCCGACTGGCCGATCTACGCCCGCGCCGGCGGGCGCTATTCGGGCTACTTCAACGACCTGATCTCCTCATGGGGGGTCTTCGGCGCGCTCGGCGCGCCCATCGCCAACAACCTCAGCCTCGAGGGCGGCGTCATCGGCGAGACGATGCCCACGCGCGTGAGGACGGTGAGCACGTTCGGCGTCGAGAGGAAGCTCGCGGATCGCGTGTTCAACGGCGTCGCGTTCGCGCAGCTCGTCTACCTCGTCTTCCCGTGACGGTTGCCTTCGCTCGTCCGCGCTCGCTCGTTCGGACCGAGGGGCACGACGACCGTCTCCGAGGCGTTCACGGTGAGTCCGAGCGCCGTCTGGATCTCGAGCCAGACCTCCTCGGCGTCCCACGCGTCCTCGCCGGGAGACGGCGACCAAGAGCGGACATTGCCGCCGACCGAGACCAAGGGGCGCTCGCCGGCAAAGCGCACGTCGTCCACCAGCCGCTCGTCGAACGAGATCTCGCGGCGGCCGCCGCGGTCGAGGTAGAGCGCGAAGCCGCGCGTCTTGCCCTGTGAGCCGCCGAGCAAGACGGCGCCGGACGCCTGGTTCGAGGCGACGTGGCCGATGAACAGACCTGGCTCGGAGAGGATGGGGATCGGGCTCGCGTCCTTCGCGGTAATCTCCCAGAGCGACGCTTGCTGGGGGCCGCCGAGCAGGAGCTCCGCTCCGGTGGGCCCGATGCCGACGTCGAGCACTTGTGCCGCTCGCGTCGTCGCGACGCTGCGCCAGCGTCGGCTCGATGCGCGCTGCCAGACCTCCGCGCCGAACTGAGTTGCCGCGGCGATGCGGTCCGCCCCGACGAAACGGACCGCGTCCACGGCCGGGATCTCACGGCCGAGCGGCGTGGTCCGCAGCCGGGAAGCGTCGCGGTCGCGGAGTGCCTTCGTCCCGCCGAGGTCCTCCACGTCCCAAACCACCACCTCGCCGCTCTTGCCGCAGCCGACGGCGATTCGCACGCCGGCGCCCGCCGCGGTCGCGGCCATCGCCGTGGGAGACGGACACGCGTCGATCGGCATCTCGATCGCGGGGCGCTCGGTGTCCGCCGCGGCGGCGCGGAGCGCGTCGAGCTCGATCACGCGGATCACGTTCGCGCTCGGCGGGCCCCCGCCCTGCGCCGCCAGCGCGACGGCCCACCGCCCCGCGACGGCGAGGTCCTGCATTCCGACGACGTGCTTCGAGGAGTGCCCTCGATCGCTCCAGAGGTGGATCGTCTCGCCGCACGCGGCGAGCACCTCGCGGTCGCCGAGGGTGAGCAGCCGCGAGCAGGCGGCCGACGGCGCCGACGCGCACTGCTCCTCCTGGATGCCGATGCCGCTCGTCGTGGTGCGGTACGTCCGCTCGAACCGGCGAAAGCCGCTGCTCCGCAGGCGGTCCTTGGCCAGCTCGGGGAGGACGCCTCGCTTCACGCCGGCGAGGGCATAGAGCAGGGCTGCCTCGTCCACGCAGCCCGCGCGGGTCCACACCTCGGCCCGGTACTCGAGCTGCTCCGCGCGCTGCCGCCAGAACGCCCCTATCGCGACGTCGGCGGCCCTGGTGTCCAGCTGCTCGATCTTGCGCCGCAGCTCGAGCGCGTCGCTCTCGCTCGTGGCCTTGGTGAGCTGCGCGACGAGCTCGTCGATCTGTTTCTGCTTTGCGGCTTGCTCCGCCGCGATCCTCTCCTGCTCACGCCTGAAGTACTCGAGGCTGATCCAGTTGACGGCGACCGCGAGCCCGACCGCGCCTGCGATGACGGAGACGGCGATGGCGATGGCGCGATCGCGCGGCGAGAGCGGCGGAGTGACCTGCTTCACCCAATCGGGGCCGAACCTCTTTCCATAGAGCTGATTCCTGACGACCAGCAGCCCGCGCGCGTCCCGCTTCACGAAGCCGGCGAGCTTCAGGCGGCCGTGCTCCTGCGTGCCGCGATCGCGAACCTTGCGACCCGCGAGGACCTTGCGGTAGAGGGCCAGCGTCTTGTGCACGTCCTCGACGCGGGACTTCATGAACTTCTCCATCCACTCGAAGTGGATGCGAAACGGTGACGCTTTCTGATCGGCGAGCGCTTCGTCGACGATCGGGGAGATCGCGTGGAGGCGCTTGTCGATGGCGAGGTGGCAGAAGGCGACCGTCAGGAATGGCTGGCCGCCCGTCCACGCGAACACCGAGTCGAGCAGCCGCGATCCCGGCAGCCCCTTCGAATCCAGGAGCGTCTCCAGGCGGGCCAGCTGGCCTGCGTCGCGCTCGCGGTCGAAATCGCCGAGCTGCACGGTACGGCCGACGTTGTAGGGCGTCGTTCGCGGGTCCTGGATCAGCTCGTCCGGCGTGGCGGTCCCGACGAGGCAGAACGTGACCCTGCCGTAAGCGGGCTGCTCGCTGCGCGCGTTGTACATCGACCGGAGCGCGGTGAAGAGGTCGTCCGAGAACTGCAGCTTCAGCGTGGCGTCGATTTCGTCGAGGAACACGACCGTGGGCTCGGCGCTCGAGGCGACGTGGGTGAGGAAGAACTTCATCAGCCGGACGTTGGGCGGCCCCGCGGCCGCGCGCCACCACGCGTATGCGTCGACGTCGACGTCGAGGTCCAAGCAGATCTTGTAGAGCAGTCCGCTGTACCACTCGTCGGCGGCGGTCGGGGTCCCGAGCTCGCCGGCCATGTCGACCGACGCCGTGCGCACTCCCGCCGTCTGCAGGCGCTGGCTCACCTTCCACATCAAGCTCGACTTGCCCATCTGGCGCGACGTGAGGATGTTGCAGTACTCGCCGCGCGAGAGCAGGTCGTGGACGAGGTCGTCCTCGGGCCGCTTCACGTAGAAGTCGCCCTCCTTGAGCGTCCCGCCGACCTGCAACTCGCCCATCGCTAGGTCACCGAGCTCGAATCTGGATCACGCCTCATCGCACCGCCCCCGGAGATCACGCTCATCGCGGCGGCGCGCCGCTCCCGCGTCGTGTGGGATGCCGCCCGACGAGCGCCGGCGGCGCCGTCCGGCAGCGGCGCCCGTCCGGAGGCCTCCGAGACAGGAGCCGAAGCATGCGCGGATTCCGCCGAGGGGTCGAGGTTCACGAGTTGCCGCTTCAGTGGACCGATCGCAGGAAGCGCGCGTAGAGCAGGTTGGCCGGACGGTACCCGCCGCCGCCCCTGTCGGCGACGCCGGCGGCGACGAGGCGGTCGCCTACGCCGTCCGGGACCGGGAAACCGTCGATGATGTCGCGCATCCCCGCCAGGAGCTCGGGAGCTTGCGCGAGCTTGCTGGTGATCGCCCGGAGGTGGTCGCCGAACGGGCCGTCCGGCCTCGCGCTCTCCTGCACGAGCCGAACGACGCTGAGCGCCCTGGTCGCGATGCGGAACAGCGCGACGCGGGTCAGGTGCGGCGAGCCCGCGAGCAGATCGAAGAGATCCTGCAGCTCGGGATGCTTCACTGGAGAGCCCAGCAGCGCGTTGAGCCTCGCGCACTCCTCGATGTTGAAACCGCCGAGGGTGATCTTCGTGCCCACGTTGAACGGCGACTGCTTCGTGTTGGTGATCAGGACCTCGGCCTCGAAGCTGATCACGAGCGCGAGGTCGAGTTTCCTCCAGAAGGCCGCGGCCGGGTTGGGGTTCGCCCGGTTGTTGTGCCAGCTCCTCAGCATTCCGAAGAAATCCTCTTGATAAGGTGCCCCAACGACGCGATCGACCTCGTCGAAGACCAGCACCATCTGGGCCGTCGATCGCTTCAGGACGCCCTTCATGAAGCCCAGGAACTGGGGCGGGGCCTCGATCGGCGGCGGCTCGGGCCCGTCGGACTCGGCGGCGATGCTCTGGGCGAGGTCGTTGAGGAACCGGGTGTACTCGGCGTGCACGCGAAGCGCCTGGAAGTCGACGTAGACCGCCTGCTTGCCCGCGGCGAGGCACGCCTCCACGTAGCGCATCAACAGGCTGCTCTTGCCCCGCTGCCGCGCGCCCTGAATGAGGAGCGTCTGACCCGTGTCGCCGCGACGAGCCAGCTGCTCCGCCACGGCGTCCACGGACCGTCGCACGTAGAACGGGTCGTCGGTGGGCAGCGTGCCGCCGCCCAGGTGACGCTCGCTCAGCTCGGCGACCGGACCGGCCGTCGGAGCCGTGGGCGTCTTCGATGGCGTCGTGCCACCCGCCTCGTGCGCGCCCACGCGGTGGAGCATCTGGTCCACGACGGCGCGCGTGTCGTCGGGCCCCGACCAGAGCAGGTACTGCAGCGAGCCGAGGTAGTACGCCAGCTCGAAGGGCAGCGGCGTCTGGTCGTCGCCCACGCGGATCGGGCAGATGTGCGGCACTCCCTCGTTGCGGTACCGCCGGTGCGCGCCGCGCACCTCCTCGAGCATCATCTCGCTGGCGGCCGATTGCCTGGAGACGACCGGGATGAAGAAGTTGCAGCGGCCGACCTGGCGCCGGAGCTCCTCGGCCCATTCGGTGCCGACGGGCATGTGGACGTCGATGAACACGTCGTGCCCCGCGTTGCGGAGCGCGACGTCGAGCTCGCGCGCGAGCTCGGCGTCGCGCGTGTTGCGTCTGTAGGAGATGAAGACGCGCTTCGGCGAATACAGCGCGGACCGGAGCTCTCCCCGTTCCAGGAGCGCCGCGATCGGCGTCGCGTAGAGCTTGTCGAACGCCGGCTGGCGCGTGCCGGCGCGGTCGATCTTCGCGAGCTGCTCGCTCACGAGCCCCACGACGCGCCCCTCGACCCAGAGGGGGGCACCGGAGATCCCGTTCACCGCCTCTCTGGCTTGGGCGCAGTCGAGCTCCAGCACCTCGCCGCGCGCTCGGGCCAGCGGCCCGGCGATCGTCCCGTTGAAGCGGACCGGATCGGGGACCAGCCGCGGATAGCCGAACGAACGCCACGGCTGCGCGCTCGGATGGGCGCCCGACCCGTCGAGCAGGAGGATGGGCGCGTCTTCGACGGGCGGGAGCTCGAGAACGGCGGCGTCGACGCCGGCCTCGGGATCGAACACGTGCGCCAGCAGCCGGGCCGCGCGCGTGGGCGCGCCGCGCGCCTGCGTGAACTCGAGGGTGGCCTCCGCGACGGGCGCGCGCGACCCTCCGAGGTCGAGGATGCAGTGCGCACAGGTGAGCGCTCGCGTGGGCGAGACCAAGAACGCCGTGCCTGTCTGCTCGCGGCCATCGGGGAGCGCCAGGCGCAACCTGGAGACCGCCGGCGCCAGCCACTCGGGACCGCGATCGTACCGGCTCATCGCGACGACCCGATCTCGACGGATCCCACCACGTCGGCCGCGCCCTCGTCGGTCCAGGCGAGCAGCTCGGCGGCGACCATCGAATCGCCGCGCACGACGCGGGCCGAAAACGTGTCGAGGCGTGTCCAGGCGTCGGTGCGGTTGCCGGCGAGGTCCGCGACGAAGCGCTCCAGGAGGGCGTGCGCCTCGGGCTCGGGCGTGGACGGGTCGTAGAGGCGCTCGTCGAGGCGGATGGTGGGGCACCACGTCCCGGTGTTGAGATAGGCGCCGCGGTCGAGCCGGATGAGCTTGGGCAGGTGGGTGTGGCCGAACACCACGATCGGGTGCGTCGCCGATAGCCGCCGCGCGGCCTCCAGGTACCGCGGCTCCTCGGCGTCGAGCGCGAACGTGGCGCCGATCGCCGTTCGATACGCCACCAGCGCCCGCCGGAGCCGCGCCAGGCGGCGCTGGTCCACCGCGCCGGCGCGCAGGAGGTGCCAGAGGCTGCGCAGCGAGCTGCTCCACCCCGGCTCCTCACCGGCGCTGACGATGGAAGGGCCCGGCGACTCCTCGGCGAAGGCGCGCAGCAGCGCGTACGTTCGCTCCTCGGCGTCTCGCAGCGCTCGCTCCTCGAGCGTCTCGGCGGGATCCACGGCGGAGGCGCCAGCCACGAAATTCCTGTCGGATGGGGGCAGGCCCTCGCGAGGCGCGGCGCGCCGCGATCGAAAGCCGAGCTCCGCGACGCGCAGCAGCTCCCCACGCACGTCGGGCTCGATGGCGACGAGGATCGGGATCAGCGCCTCGTTCTCCGGCTTCAGCAGATCGATGAAACGATAGCGCGACTTGAGGGGGTTCATGATGTCGGTCACGAGGATCGAACCGGGAGGCGGCGCGAACGAGGCCACCTCGCCCCGGCTCACGGCCGACCGAAAGGCGCGCAGGCCGCCGTGGTCGATCGCATTCCACCCGTCGTACCGGTTTCCGTGCTCGATCACGACGCCGCGCCGCGCGTAGGCCTCGCCGTCGAGCACGAGCTCGACGCGGGCGGCGGTCCCTCCGGTCAGGGCCTCGAGGAGCGCGCGCCGCACCTCGGGGAGCGCGAGCTCGACGTCGTGGTTGCCGAGGAGGATCGTCAGCTTGTGGCCCGCAGCGACGACGGCCCGAAGGGCCTCGAACACCTCGGCCGCTCGTCGCATCACGCTCTCGAGCTTGCGGATCGCCTCGGCGGCGCTCGCGGCGAACGGGGCGAACCGTGGCGTGGGATCGCCGTCGGCCTGCACTGGCGACTCCTCCGCGAGGAAGTCGACGAAGTCGCCGTTGATCACCAGCTCGATCCGCTCGCCGGCGGGCGCGATCGCGATCGCGCGGATCGCGCGGGCGAGACGCGCGCGGGCGTTCGGCGGGCAGAGCTGGAACCCGAGCGCCGCAGGGCCGGCCGGCGCGCCCCCGAGGTGAAGGTCCGAGATGACGTGGACGATCTCCGTGGCCATGGCTCAATGTAACAGCGTACGCGGGTCCGCGGATGCAAGCCTCGCAGGGGCCGTGCCCGGCGCCTCGGGGTTCGATTGGCGCTCGCGCGGACATGCGAGCATCGTCGCCATGCGCGCTCCTCGGACCTGCTCGCCTGCGCCTCTTGCGGTGCCACGTCCTCGTCGCCGAGCGCCCATGCGCCCACTGCGGCGCCGCGATGCGGAGCCACGAGCGCCTCCTCGGCTGGCTGCGCGCGTGCGAGACGGGCAAGGACCGCCTCCGCGCCCGTCTGCCCCAGGGATGGACCGTCGGCGACAAGACCGGGAGCGCCGGGCGCTGCGCGGTCAACGATATCGCGATCGCGTGGCCGCCGGGTCGCGCGCCGATCCTCATCGCCGCCTCCATGAGCGACGGAGAAGCGGGGCTCAGGCGCTTGCAGGCGGCGCACGCGGACGTCGGCGGGCTGATCGCGCGCGAGCTCTGAGCCGCCGGCCTCGGTCGAAAAGGCCCAGCGCTGCGGCTCAGCCGCTCCTCCCCTTGCCCACCCACACGCATCCGATTGCGTTCCCGTGCTGATCGATGAGCGCCGAGTACAGTTCGTGATCGCCCATGAAGCCGGCCATCGAGAGTTGCTCGGTCTCGGGACGCCGCGCGAGCTCGCGAAGAAGCTCGTCCAGGCCACGAGAAGCGATCTTCGAACGAGCCATCGTCCGCGCTCGAAGCTCATACAGGACGCGTGCTTCGTGCACCTTCATGGTCCCAAAGGGTGGGAACAACGGGCACACCGCCTGCGCGCGGACGGCGCGGAGGCACTGCTCGGCCGGGGCTTGACCGAGAGCCTCGAGGGCACGAAGGACGTCGTCCAGCGTCACCGAGCGCTCATCCCGCTGCGCCCACGCGAGTCACCCCTCGAAGTAGTCGTAGTCGACCTTCGGCACCTTCAGCGTGCTCGCCACTGCGACGCCGACCCCGTGGTCGATCATCAGCGACACGAGCCGCCGGCCGTCGACCAGGATCAGCGAGCCCGAGACGTTCGCCGCGTACTGCCCGGCCTCCTGGGTGAACAGGGCCGTGGTCATGAACAGCCCCTTGGTCGCGCGCTGCCCGGCGAGCGCCCCGAAGAAGCCCTGGATCTCGGGCCGGCTCACCTTGCGCTCGCGGCCCCAGCGCTTCGCCTGGATGTAGATCTTCTCGAGCCCGAGCCGATCGAGCGAGATGATGCCGTCGATGCCGCCGTCCCCCGAGCGCCCGACCCGGAGGCGCGACTCGGGCGAGATGCCGTAGCCCATGCGCCCGAGCAGATCGATCACCAGCTCCTCGAAGAAGCCGGGATCGCACTTCTCGAGCAGCTTGGCGAGCTCCTCGCCGACCGAGGCGAGGATCTTCTCGTGCGCCGCGAGGAGCTGCTCTTCGGGCGTGGCCCCGCCGGCCGGCGCCTCGCTCAGGACCTCGTCGTCCTTGTCGTTCCCGCCCTCGGCCTCCTTGCGCGCCTCGCGGAACGCCGGGATGGTGTCGAGGAGCCGGAGATCGATCCGCCCCGCGTGCTCGGCGAGGAGCTTCCTGCCGGCGTCGGTGATCGCCCAGACCCCGCGGCTCGGCGAGGTGACCAGGCCGGCGAAGCGGAGGTAGGTCGAGGCCCAGCCGATGCGGTTCTTGTACGTCGGCTGCTTGCCGCTCGGGAGGAGCGCCTCGCGGTCGGCCGGCTTGAGCTTGGTCGCGTCGGCGACGAGCTCGTAGGCGTCGCGCGTCCTCACCGGCGCTCCGGCCTTGGCGAGGACCTGCAGGAGCGGGCGCATGAAATCCTGAAAGCCTGGGATGCTCTTCGATGGGGCGCCGAGCGCCTGGGCTGTGGTCATGCGGGCTCACCCTCCGTGGTGCGTGATCGACGGCGTGCGGGCTTGGGCTGGGGCTTCTTGCCGGCGCGGGCGTTGCCGGCGGCTGCTGCGGCCTCGCGCTCGGCGCGGATGCGGTCGAGGAGGACGGAGGCGGGCTCGTCGTTCGGGTCCTGTGGGACGAGCTCGCCGCGGAAGGCCCTGGCGAGGATGGATCGATCGAGTTCAGCCACCCGCCTGTCCCCCGCCGCTACGGTGTCCGCGAGCTTGGCGATTCTTCCCAGTGCAGCGTGCGCGCGCGACGCTGCAAGTTGCATCTCCGCCGCTGGTGCCAGCGGCACGGCTGCACTGCGGAGGGTATCGATGTTCAGCGTCTTCCGTGCGACTTCACGGGCTTCGAGGGTGAGCTTTGTCTGCATTTCCGGCGAGGCGAGCCACAAGCAGAGCCAGGCCGGTGGCACAGCGGTCGGCGCGAGGCGCGCGACTGCTCGCGCGATGTTCGCCCCCGCGAGATCGTCGGAAACGACGGCCGTGCGACCAATCGTGCCAACAACGGATACTAGGACCTCGCCGCCAGCCAGACGAGACCTGGCGTACTCCTCGTCGATTTCGTGCGTGATACGCCGGAGTCGGCCAGCTGCAATTGTCTCATTCTCGAGATCGCAGACACGGACGAGTGGCACGCCGACCGCTGGATCGTCACCGGGCTGGACGACGCCGTAGCAGATCGGCCGCGCGGCATCCGTGGCCTCGTCTGCGCTTGCCCATCCCCATCCGTGCGGAAGGTTGGGCAACTCCTCGCCGTCCACCGCCCCCGGCTCCTCGTACTTCGCCTTCCACCGGTCGTCCCCCGGCACAATGCGCTTCGCCCGCATCTTGGCGAGCTCGGCCTCCTCCCAGCGCCGGCGGCGCTCAGCGCGGATGCGCTTCAGCAGCTCGGAGGCCGGCTCGACGTCGGGGTTCTTGTCGCGCCAGTCGGCGGTGAGATCGCCCCGGAAGGCGGCGGCGAGGACCGACTGGCGCAAGCGCTCGAGCAGCGGCGGGATGGCGTCGATCGCGTCCTTCGCGCGACGGGTGCGCGCGCTGAGCGCGTCGAGCTTGGCGACGATCCTCTGCTGCTCCACTGCTGGCGCGACTGGGATCCGAAGGTCGCGCACGTGCGCAACGTTGAGTCGACGAACGGCCACGCCAAACTCCACCGCATCGAACTGCGCCCGCAACTGTGGGGAACGAAGCGCCGCGGCGAGGTACTCCGAAGGCATCCACTCGGGTGGTCTGATTCGGGCAGACGACTGCGTAATGTTCGCCCCAACGAGCGAACCTGGTGTGATCGCGAGCTTCCCGATGGTTCCGACGATTGCTAGGACGATGTCGCCGCGCGCCAGAGTGGCCCTCGCGTACCTACGGGCAACGGCTGCCGTCGTCCTCCGAAGCGATTCCTCGTCGATCTGACCGTCTTCGGTGAGCTCCGTCGGACGAACGTAGGGCACTCCTCCAGGAACGTTAGGCCCGGGTTGGATGATCCCATAGATGATGGGTGCATCCTCGTCGACCAAGTCCTCGAGTCGACACTCGGTCCAACCTCTTGGCAATGCGACTTGGGTGCAGTTCCCGATCTGCGCCTGAAGAACAAAGCAATTCCGATCAC
>CAYJPW010000072.1:568-51079 GCA_964372055.1 uncultured Polyangiaceae bacterium | reverse complement strand
GGTGGTCGCCGTCGGCGCGGGGCGACCTACGCGCCGCGTGCTCGAAGGCGCGGGCGCGCCCGGCGCGCGGGCGCGCGCCGACGCGCTCGCCTACCTCGCCGCGGTCGCCGACGGCGCCGACGCGCCCCGCGGGCGGCAAGTGGTCGTGATCGGCGGCGGCAACGCCGCGGTCGACAGCGCGCGCACCGCGCTCCGGCGCGGGACCGAGTCGGTCGTGATCGCCTGCCTCGAGGCGCGCGCCGAGATGCCGGCGCTCCCCGACGAGATCGCCGCCGCCGAGCACGAGGGGGTGGTGATCCTCGACCGCGTCCGCCCCGGCCGCTTCGCCCCGGGCGCCCTGGTCGTGGTGCCGGTCGGCGGGAGCCCGCGGGAGGAGGCGATCGGCGCCGACCTGGTCATCGTCGCCATCGGCCAGGAGCCGGAGCTCGCGTTCCTCGAGACCGGCGCTCCTTCCCTCGGGCTCGGGCGGGACGGCCTCCTGGCGATCGACGCCCCGACCGGCCGCACCTCCGACCGGCGCGTGTTCGCGGCCGGCGACGTGGTGCACGGCCCGCGCACCGTCACCGGCGCGATCGCGAGCGGGCTGCGGGCGGCGTGGGGCGTCGACCTGGCCCTCCGCGGGCCCGACGCCGCCTCGGTGCGCGCGCCGCCGGCGCTCCCGGGTGAGCTCGCGTCCGACGCGCCCGTCGCCTTCCGGGCTCCGCAGGCGCCGCGCGTGGCCGCGCCCGAGCTCGAGCGGGCCTCGCGCACCCGATCGTTCGACGAGGTGGCGCGCGGCTACACCGAGGAGCAGGCTCGCGCCGAGGCCGCGCGGTGCCTGCTCTGCGGAGCCTGCGGCAACTGCCGCGCCTGCATCGACACCCTCGCCTGCCCGGCGTTCGGGTTGGACGGGGGCCGGGTCGAGGTCGACGCGCTCCTCTGCATCGCCTGCGGCGTCTGCGCCCGCGTCTGCCCCGACGACGCGCTCGGGCCGCCTCGCGCCGGAGGCTCGGCGTGATCCGGCACCGAACCCTCCTGGTCGGCGTCGGCGGGCAGGGCGTGCTCACCGCCGCGCAGGTCCTCGGCGCCGCCGCGCACGTCGCCGGCCTGCCGGTCGTGGTCGGGCAACTCCACGGGATGTCGCAGCGCGGCGGGAGCATCGAGTGCACCGTCAAGGTCGGCCCCGACGAGAGCAACGTGATCGGCGAGGGCGAGGCCGACACGGTCCTCGCGTTCGAGCCGCTCGAGGCGCTCCGGGCGCTCGGGCGCATGCACCACGGCACGCGCGTGCTCGTGAGCGTGGGGACGATCGTGCCCTTCGAGCTCGTGCGCGCGGGGGGCGACTACCCCGAGGTCGCGTCGATCCTCGCCGCGATCGGGGCGGTGGCGCGGCAGGTCGTGCCCCTCGACGGCGCGAGGATCGTGGGGCGCACCGGGGCCGACCGCACCCTGAACGCCGTGCTCCTCGGCGCCGCGGTCGGCCTCGGGATGCTCCCGCTGGGCGAGGCGCCGGTGCTCGGCGCCATCCTGGCGCGGACGGCGCCGACCTTCAGGGAGGCGAACCGCCGGGCGTTCCTGCTCGGCCGCGACGCGGTGGCGCCCCAGGGCGGCCGCGAGGAGGGCGTCTTGTGATCGCGGAGACCTTCAAGATCGGCGTCGACGTGGGCGGGACGTTCACCGATCTCTTCGTCAGCTCGTCCGCGGGCGCGGTGGAGACCTTCAAGGTCCCGTCCACGCCGGCCGATCCCTCGGTCGGCGTCGCCCAGGGCCTGGAGGCGGTCGCGCGCGCCAAGGGGGTGCCGCTCGCCGATCTCGCCGCGCGCGTGACCACCATCGTGCACGGCACGACCGTGACCACCAACGCGGTGCTCACGCGGCGCGGCGCCAAGACGGGCCTGATCACGACCGACGGCGTGCGCGACGCGCTCGAGATGCGCCGGGGTATCCGCGAGGCGCAGTACGACAACCGCTTCCGCAACGTCGAGCCGGTGGTGCCGCGCTGGCTGCGCCGCCCGGTGCGCGGGCGGCTCGACGCCGAGGGCGCCGAGATCGGGGCGCTCTCGCTCGACGACGTCCGCGCCGCCTGCGCGCTCTTCCGGCGCGAGGGCGTCGAGGCCGTCGCCATCGGGTTCATGAATTCGTTCGCCAACCCGGCGCACGAGCGCGCCGCGGCCGAGGTGGTGCGGAGCGAGCTGCCCGACGCCTTCCTCTCGGTCTCGTCCGAGGTCCTGCCGACCATCCGCTTCTACAACCGGATCTCGACGACCGCGCTCGACGCCTACACCGGGCCGGTGCTCGACCGGTACCTGCGGCGTCTCACCGCGCGCCTCGCCGAGGTGGGCTTCGGCGGCGCGCTCTTGATCATGCAGTCGTCGGGCGGCGTGGCGCTCCCCGAGCTGACGCGCAAGCGGCCGGCGTGGACGCTCCTCTCGGGCCCCGCCGCCGGCCCGCGCGCGGGGCTCGCCTTCGCGCTCCCGCTGGGGATGAAGAGCTGCCTCGTCGTCGACATGGGAGGAACGAGCTTCGACGCGTCGCTCGTGCGCGACGAGAAGGTCGAGCTCAAACCCGAGGGCGAGATCGCGCGCCTCCGCATCGCGCTGCCGATGCTCGACATCGTCACCATCGGCGCCGGCGGCGGCAGCATCGGCTGGATCGACGGCGGGGGCCTGCTCCGCATGGGGCCGCAGTCGGCCGGCGCCGAGCCCGGGCCCGCCTGCTACGGGCGCGGCGGCGCGCTGCCGACCTGCACCGACGCCAACGTGGTGCTCGGCTACCTCGACGCCGCCGGCTTCGCCGGGGGCGCGCTTCCGCTCGACGTCGCGCGCGCGCGCGCCGCCGTGGAGGAGCACGTGGCGCGGCCGCTGGGGCTCGACGTCGAAGCCGCCGCGGTCGGCATGTACCGCGTCATCAACGCCAACATGGCGCACGGCGTCCGCGAGATCACCGTCAAGCGCGGCCTCGACGCGCGCGAGTTCCCGATGATCGTCGCCGGCGGCGCGGGAGGGCTGCACGCCTGCGCGATCGCCGCCGAGCTCGAGCTCCGCACCGTGCTGGCGCCGGCCTTCGCGTCCATCCTCTGCGCGACCGGGATGCTCCTCACCGATCTGCAGCACGACTTCGTGCGCTCGCTCGTGGGACCGCTCGCGCGGATCGATCCGGCGAGGCTCGCGCGGCTCGTGGGCGAGATGATCGCCGAGGGCGAGGCGCTGCTGGCCGAGGAGCGCGTCGCGCCGGGCGACGCGCGCCACGAGGTCGCGCTCGATCTGCGCTACCTCAAGCAGTACCACGAGGTCACCATCCCGGTCGGGCGCGACCTCATCGAGCGCGGCGATCTCGCGGCCGCGGCGGCGCCCTTCCACGCCGAGCACGACCGGCTCTACGGCTACCACCTCGCCGAGCAGGGCACCGGGCTCGAGCTCATCAACGTCCGGGTGCGATCGATCGGCCGCGTCACGCCGCCGGCGCTGCCGCGGCTGGAGCCGGGCGGGCCCGACGCGCGCCACGCGCTCACCGGCGAGCGGCGCGCCTGGGTGCCCGAGCGCGGGCGGCTCGAGACCGTGCCGGTCTACGACGGTCACCGGCTCCGGGCGGGCAACGCGCTCGCCGGACCGGCGCTGATCGAGCGGAGGGACACGACCCTGCTCGTGACCGCCGCGTTCTCGGCGCGGGTCGACGACCTCGGCACGTGCGTCCTCACGCGGGACGGAGGTGCGCGATGAGCGCTCACGCGATCGATCCGGTCCTGGTCTCGATCCTCGGGCGGGCGCTCCGCGCCATCACCGACGAGATGAGCATCAGCATGGAGAAGACCACGCGCTCGCCCATCCTCTGCGAGGCGCGCGACTTCGTCACCGGCCTCTACGACGCCGAGGGCCGGATGCTCGAGCAGACCGAGAACCTGCCGATCCTGAGCTTCTCCCTCTCGCCGGTGTGCCGGCACATCGCCGAGCGCTTCCGCGGCGAGGTCTACCCGGGCGACGTCTTCTTCCACAACGACGTCTTCTCGCTCGGCAACCAGAACAACGACGTCGCCGCCTTCAAGCCCATCTTCCACGGCGAGACGCTGGTCGGCTGGTCGGCGACCAAGGGCCACATGGCCGACATCGGCGGCGCCGTCCGCGGCGGCTACAACCCGAGCGCCACCGAGGTGTGGCAGGAGGCGCTGCGCATCCCGGCGGTGAAGGTCATCGAGCGCGGCAAGATCCGCAAGGACGTCTGGGACCTCATCTTCGCGAACATCCGGCTCCAGATCGTCGAGGAGGACATGCGCGCCGAGATCGGCGCGTGCACCGTCGGCGAGCGGCGCCTGCTCGCCCTCGTCGACAAGCTCGGGCTCGAGCGCTTCCTCGCCCACAAGGAGGCGCTCTTCGAGTCGACGCGGCGGATGATGGAGGCCGAGATCCGCGCCATCCCCAACGGCGTCTACCGCGGCGAGGCCAAGGTCTACTACGACGGCAAGACGCCGGGCTCGGTGTACACGATCCGCGTCGAGATCCGGGTCGAGGACGAGCGCGTCACCTTCGACTACTCGAAGACCGACAAGCAGACCGACGGCTTCGTCAACGGCACGTACACGTCGAGCGCCTCGGCGACGGTGCTGACGTTCCTGCAGATGGTCAACCCCGACATCCCGCACAACCACGGGATGGTCGCGCCCATCGAGATCATCATCCCCGAGGGCACGCTCCTCAACGCGGCGTACCCGGCGGCGACGACCTTCGGCAACCACCTCTGCCCGCCCAACGCCGACGCCATCATCCGCGCGCTCGCGCCGGTGATCCCGGACCGCGTCACCGCCGGCTGGAACCAGCTCCTCTGCTCGCTGTCGACGGGGCGCGATCCGCGCAAGAGCGACACCTACGTCGACATCTTCTTCATGGGCCTCAAGGGCGGCTCGGGCGCGACCTCGGACGGCGACGGCTACGACCACATCGGCATGATCGACGCCTCGGGCGGCGTGCTCGATCAGGACTACGAGATGTTCGAGCAGATGACGCCGCACCGGCTGCTCGAGCACGAGCTGCTCGTCGACTCGGCGGGCCCTGGCAAGTTCCGCGGCGGCCTCGGGGTGCGGAGCCGCTACCTCGTCGGCGGCGAGGGCACCAAGGTGGTCGTCTTCGGCGACGGCGACGAGGAGGCCTCGTTCGGCCTCGCCGGCGGCGCCGGCGGGACGCTCAACCGGATCGAGCTCCGCTACCCGGACGGCACCGTCACGAAGCCGCGGAGCAAGGACATGATCCACGAGGTGCCGCCCGGCACCGAGTACGTGCAGGAGGCCGGAGGCGGCGGCGGCTACGGCCCTGCCTTCGAGCGCGCCGCCGACGTCGTCCGCCGCGAGGTGCAGGGCGGCGTGATCTCGATCGGGGCGGCCCGGGAGGTCTACGGCGTCGTCGTCGACCCCGAGACCTTCGCGCTCGACGCCGCGGCCACCGAGCGGCGGCGCGCCGCGCTGCGAGGGGCGCGCTGAGATGGACTTCGCGCTCACCGAGGAGCAGCGCGCCGTGCAGGCGACGTTCCACGACTTCGCGGCGCGCGAGATCCGCCCGGCGGCGAAGCAGCTCGACCTCTGCCCGCGCTTCCCGCGCGAGCTCTTCCTCCGCGCCGGCGAGCTCGGCTTCTTCGGGATGCGCTACCCCGAGCCGGCCGGCACCGGGCTCGACGTGGTCACCTACGCGCTCGCGGTCGAGGAGCTCGCCTGGGGGAGCCTCGGGGTCGCGGCCGCCTGCACGATGCAGTCGCTGATGGGCACGTACTTCGTGCACCGCGGCGCGCCGGCCGAGGTGCGCGAGCGACTCATGCCGGCCGCGATGCGCGGCGAGAAGATCGGCGCCATCGCGATGACCGAGCCCGGCGCGGGCAGCGATCTCTTCGCGATGACCACCCGGGCGCGCGAGACCGGCGGCCGCTGGCTGCTCACCGGATCGAAGACCTGGATCACCTCGGCGCCCGTCGCCGACTTCTTCACCGTCTTCGCGCGCACCGGCGACGAGACGCTCGGGGCCTTCCTCGTCGAGAAGGGCGCTTCGGGGCTCGCCGTCGGCAAGAGCATCGAGAAGGCCGGCGTGCGCGCCTCGCTCACCTCCGAGGTCTTCCTCGAGGACACGCCGGCGACCTGCGCGCTCGGCGATCCCGTGAAGGGCACCGCCTACCTGCGCGAGATCCTGGCCGAGGTGCGGGTGATGACGGCGGCGCTCTCGCTCGGCGTCGCCCGCGCGGCCTTCGATGAGGCGCGCGCCTTCGCCGCCGAGCGCCGGCAGTTCAAGAAGCCGATTCGCACCTTCCAGGCGGTGGGCGAGCACCTCGCCGAGATGGCGACCGACCTCGAGGCGGCGCGCCGGCTCACCCACTGGGCCGCGTGGCGCAGCGACCAGAAGCTCCCCAACGCGACCGAGGCGTCGATGGCCAAGCTCTTCGCCTCCGAGGCGGCGGCGCGCGTCTGCGACCGCGCCGCGCGCGTGATGGCGAGCCACGGCTTCGACGCCGAGAGCCCTGTGGAGCGGTACCTGCGCGACGTGCGCTTCGTGCTCATCGGCGGCGGGACGTCGGAGATCCTCCGGATGAACATCGCGAAGGAGCTGTGACATGACGGCCAGACGGCGAGAGAGGCGCATCCGGGTGCTCGTGGCCAAGCCCGGGCTCGACGGGCACGACGTCGGCGCCAAGATCGTGTGTCGGGCGCTCATGGATGCGGGGATGGAGGTCATCTACACCGGCCTCCGCCAGTCGCCCGAGGCCGTGGCGCGCGCGGTGCTGCAGGAGGCGCCCGACGTGCTCGGGCTCTCGATCCTCTCGGGCGCGCACCTGCCGCTGTGCGCGCGGATCGGCGAGGAGCTCCGCCGCGCCGGCGCAGGCGACGTGCTCTGGATCGTGGGCGGCAACGTCCCCGGCCGCGATCACGAGGCGCTGCGGGAGCTCGGCGTCGCGCGCGTGTTCCCGACCGGCAGCCGCCTCGACGCGATCGTCGACTACGTCCGAGAGGCGGTGCCCTCGTGAGCGCGAAGAAGGACGACGTGTCCCCGCGGGTGTGGGAGTCGGGCATCGCGATCCAGCCCGTCTACGGCCCCGAGGACGTGGCGCGGACCGGGGGCGAGAGCGGCGTCGGCAAGCCCGGCGAGTTCCCCTTCACCCGCGGCATCCACCCGCTCATGTACCGCAAGCGCCCCTGGACGATGCGCCAGTACTCGGGCTTCGGCACGGCGGCGGAGACGCGACGGCGCTTCCAGTACCTCATCGACCACGGGCAGACGGGCCTCAACGTCGCCTTCGACCTGCCGACGCAGTGCGGCCTCGACTCGGACGATCCCATGGCCGAGGGCGAGGTCGGCCGCGTGGGCATGGCCGTCGACACGCTCGCCGACATGGAGGAGGCCTTCGACGGGATCGATCTCCGCAAGATCACCGCCTCGCTGACCATCAACGGCGCCGCCGTGCCGATCATGGCGATGTACTTCGCGATGGCGGACAAGCGCGGCTATGCGCTCGCCGAGCTCCGCGGCACCGCGCAGAACGACATCCTCAAGGAGCTCATCGGGCGCGGCACCTGGATCTACCCGGTCGAGCCCTCGATCCGGCTCGTCGGCGACACCATCGAGTTCTGCGCCAAGAGCGCGCCTCACTACAGCCCGGTCAGCGTCTGCGGCTACCACGTGCGCGAGTCGGGCGCGACGCCGGCGCAGGAGATGGCCGTCGGGCTCGCCATCGCGCGCGCCTACCTCGACCACTCCCTCGCGCGCGGGCTCGGCATCGACGAGGTCGCGCCGACGCTCTCGTTCAACTTCGACATCCACGGCAACCTCTGGGAGCAGGTCGCCAAGTTCCGCGCCGGCCGCCGGCTCTGGGCGAAGATCGTGCGCGACGACTACGGCGCCGCGGATCCGCGCTCGATGCAGCTCCGGATGATCGCCGGCGGCGGCGGCGGCGGGCTCACCGTCGAGCAGCCCGAGAACAACATCGTCCGCGGCGCCTACTACGCGCTCATCAGCGCCCTCTCGGGCACGCAGACGATGGCGCTCTGCTCGTACGACGAGGCGTACACCATCCCGAGCGAGCACGCGGCGCGCCTCTCGCTGCGCACCATGCAGATCCTGATGCACGAGATGGGGCTCTGCGACACCGTCGACCCGCTCGGCGGATCCTGGTTCGTCGAGTCGACGACGAACCTGATGGAGCAGACGATCGTCGAGGCGATGCGGCGGATCGACGCCGAGGGCGGCATCGTGCGCTCGGTCGCCGAGGGCCGCATCCAGGCCGAGGTGAGCCGCCAGGCCTACGAGCACGAGCGGCGCCTCCAGCGCGGCGAGATCGAGAAGGTGGGCGTCAACGTCTTCCGCGAGGAGGAGGAGACCGAGCGCGCCGTCGAGTTCCACCCCTACCGCGCCGCCGAGGGCGAAGAGCAGCTGGCGCGCCTGCGCCGCGTCCGGAGCGAGCGCGACGCGTCGGCCGTGACGACCGCGCTGGCCGAGGTCCGCCGCGCCGCGGCCGAAGGCCGCAACGTGATGCCGCCGGTGATCGCCGCGGTGAAGGCCTGGGCCACCGTCGGCGAGGTCTGCGGGGTGTTCCGCGAGGTGTTCGGGACCTACCAGGAGCCGAGCCGGTTCTGATGAGTCGTCGAGAATTCAGAACCTCACCCCCTAGCCCCCTCTCCCTGAAGGGAGAGGGGGAACGCGTGGAGCGGCGAGGAGCAACATGAGCTCCGACCGCCCCGTCGTGCTCGCCGTCGAGCAGGCCCTCAGCATGTCGTACGCCACGCTGCGCTTCGTCCACCTCGGCTGGCGCGTCATCCGCGTCGAGGCGACGCCGGCCGCAGGCCGCCGCGGCGGCGCCGGGGATCCCAACCGGCACATCGGCCGCCCCGTGGCCGACGGCGGGCGCGCGAGCTACTTCGTCGGGCCCAACTGCGGCAAGGAGGCGATCGCGCTCAACCTCAAGGACGCGCGCGCGCGCGACGTGCTCCGGCGCCTCGTGCGCGAGCTCCCGGTCGACGTGTTCTGCACCAACACCCTGCCGGCGCGCCACGCGGAGCTCGGCCTCGACGCGGCGTCCCTCACGACGGCGCGCCCCGACCTCGTGTGGTGCTGCATCTCGGCCATGGGGCTCGGCGCGCCCGAGGTGCCCGGCTACGATCCGGTGCTCCAGGCGCTCTCCGGCTACATGGACCTCACCGGGGATCCCGCGGGGCCGCCCACCCAGTGCGGGCCGCCGATCATCGATCTCAAGGCGGGCGACGAGGCGTTCGCGCAGGTGCTGCTCGCCCTCTGGGAGCGCGACCGGAGCGGCCGCGGCAAGGTCATCGACGTCTCGATGGCGCAGCTCGCCGTGAGCTGGCTGCTCACCTTCCTGCCGATGCTCGACATGGGCAGCGCGCCGGACGAGATCCGGCGCTCGGGAAACCAGCACCGCCAGTTCATCCCGACGAACGCGTACGCGACGGCGGACGGCTTCATCTACATGGCCGTCGGCAGCGACGTGCAGTGGCAGCGGCTCGTCGCGGAGCCGTTGTTCGAGTCGCTGCGCGATCCCGGCTACGACCGGAACGAGGGGCGCCGCGCGCGCCGCGACGAGCTGCACCGGGCCATCGGGGCCATCACCGCGCGCCACGCGACCGCCGCGATCGCCGAGGTGCTGGCGCGGGCGCAGGTGCCCAACGCGCCGATCACCAAGATCGAGCAGGTGATGGAGCTGCCCTGGGTCGCGGCCGCCGCGCTCCGGACGCACGCGCCCGACGGTCGAGCGATCCGCCTGCCGCCGCCCGCGGTCGCGACGCCGTTCCTCTCCGAGCGGGGCGGCGAGCTGCCCTTCGCCCCGGCGTACGGCGAGCACACCGACGCCGTGCTCCGCGAGGCCGGCGTCCCCGACGCCGAGATCGCACTTCTGCGCGCCGAGGGCGCGCTCGCCTAGCCCGCCCATCCACGGGAGGTCCACGATGCCGACGCTCGAGTACCACCGACCCCAGAGCCTCGCGGAGGCGTTCCTCCTCAAGGCGGAGGCGCCCGAGGCGCGCTTCGTCGCCGGCGGCACCGACGTCCTGCCGCTCCTCGGCAAGCGTGGAACGTGCCCGCCGGCGCTGATCTCGCTGCGGCGCGTCCACGAGCTCGACGGGATCGCCGTCGCGCCCGAGGGGGCGCGCCTCGGCGGGCTCACCCGCGTCGCCGACGTCGTCGCCCACGCCGAGCTCGCGCGCCGCTTCCCGGCGCTGGTGCAGGCGGCGCGGCGCCTCGGCAGCGTCCAGATCCGCAACGTGGCGACCGTCGGGGGCAACCTCTGCAATGCGTCGCCGTGCGCGGATCTCGCGCCGCCGCTCCTCGCCTACGACGCGCTCCTGCGGATCGAGAGCCCGCGCGGCGCACGCGAGCTGGCGATGGCGGAGCTCTTCGTGTCGAAGGGCACGACGCGGCTCGCCCCCGACGAGATCCTGACGGCCATCGTGCTGCCGGCGCCGCCGCCCGGCGCAGCCGCGCGCTTCGAGAAGATCTCGCGCGTGCGCATGGACCTCGCCCTGGTCTCGGCGGCGGTGCTCCTCGTGCTCGTCGGCGGCCGCTACGCGCGCGCGCGGGTGGCGATGGGATCGGTCGCGCCGCGCCCGGTGCGCCTCGCGGGCGTCGAGGGCTTCCTCGAGGGCCGGCCGGTGAGCGACGACGCCGCGCGGCAGGCCGGCGCGTTGGCGCGCGAGGAGGTGACGCCCATCGACGATCTGCGCACCACGGCGGCCTACCGCCGCCACGTCTCGGGCGTGCTCGTGGAGCGGGCCGTCCGCGATCTCGCAGGAGGTGCGCCGTGAGCGTCGCGATCGCGTTCGTGGTCAACGGCATGCCCGTCCGCCTCGAGGTCGCTCCGGGCGCGCGGCTGCTCGACGTGCTGCGCGGCCCGCTCGCCCTCACCGGCCCCAAGGAGGGCTGCGGCAACGGCGAGTGCGGCGCCTGCACCGTGCTCGTCGACGGCCGCGCCGTGAACGCCTGCCTCTTCCCGGCGCTCGAGGCCGACGGCGCCGAGGTCACCACCGTCGAGGGCCTGGTCGGGCCGGGCGGGCAGCTCTCGCCCGTGCAGCGCGCCTTCGTGGAGAAGGGCGGCGTCCAGTGCGGCTTCTGCACGCCCGGCATGGTGATCGCCGCGACCGCGCTCCTCCGCCACAACCCCGAGCCGGACGAGGCGCAGATCCGCGACGCGCTCGTCGGCAACCTCTGCCGCTGCACCGGCTACGTGCAGATCGTCGAGGCGGTGCGGCACGCCGCCGCCGAGATCCGGAAGGGAGGCGAGCGATGAGCGCGCGCGATCGAGAGGGGGCGCCCACCCCCGAGATTGGATCCCCGTCCGCTCCGCTCCGCGAGCTCCATCACGTGGGCCGCGAGCGCGTCCGCCCCGACGCCGCCGACAAGGCCGCCGGACGCGCCGTCTACATCCACGACCTCACCCGCCCCGGGATGCTCTACGGCAAGATCAAGTTCAGCGATCACGCCCACGCCCGCATCGCGCACATCGACGTCTCGCGCGCCGCGCGCCTGCCCGGCGTGCGCGCGGTGATCACCGCGTACGACACGCCCGAGGTCCGCGTCGGCTTCCTCCGCGACAACTTCGCCCTCAAGCGCGACAAAGTCCGCCAGCTCCGCGACGAGGTCGCCGCCGTCGCCGCGATCGATCCGGATATCGCCGCCGAAGCCATCGAGCTGATCCGCGTGGAGTACGAGCCGCTGCGGGGCGTCTTCAGCCCAGAAGAGGCGATGGCCGAGGGCGCGCCGCTGGTCCACGAGGTCGATGCCTCGGGCAAGCCGCGCCGCGACAACCGCGTGCCGCTCGACTACCACCACCTCTCGGGGGATCTCGCCGCCGCCGAGCGCGCCTCGCGCTACGTGGCGGAGGGCGTGTTCTCGACGCCGACCATCCAGCAGAGCTGCATGGGCACCGCCGGCTGCATCGCCGAGCTCGACGTCGCGGGCAACCTCACCATGTGGGACAAGACGCAGATCCCGTTCTTGGCGCAGCGCGACTTCCAGCGCGCGCTCGACGCGATGGGGCTCGCCGGCAGGAGCGCCCGCGTCATCGTCCCGACGCTCGGCGGCGGCTTCGGGACCGGGCTCGACACCCACTGCTACGAGTACATCGCCATCCTGCTCGCGCACCGGACCGGCAAGCCGGTGAAGATCCTCTACACGCGCGAGGAGGAGTTCGCCTACCTGTCGCCGCGCCAGTCGGCGACGACCAGGATCACGCAGGGCTGCGACGCCGAGGGGCGCCTCACCTTCCGGCGGATGGAGGTCCTCCAGGACAACGGCGCCTACACCTCGTGGGGCGCGACCTTCCCGACGGTGATGATGCTGCCCGCGACCTCGCTCTACCGCGTGCAGGCGGTGAAGTTCGACGCGAAGCTCGTCTACACCAACAACACCTACTGCCAGGCGATGCGCGGCTACGGAAACCCCGAGGTCGCCTGGGCCATCGAGTCGAGCCTCGACGAGCTCGCCGAGTCGGCGGGGATCGATCCCTTCGAGCTGCGGAAGAGGAACGTCAACCAGGCGGGCGAGACGACGCCGATGGGGCTCGTGATCACGACCTGCGGCCTCGGCGAGTGCCTCGACGCCACGGCGCGCCGGCTCGACTGGAAGAAGAAGCGCGGCAAGCACCGCGCCCGCCGGCGCGGCGTCGGCATGGCGGCGCTCATGCACGTGGGCGGCTCGGGGCGCATCTACCGCGCCGACGGCGGCGGCGTCATCCTCAAGCTCGACGACTACGGCAACGTCCACGTCAGCTACGGCGGCGTCGAGATGGGCCAGGGCCTCTGCTCGGCCCTCGAGCTCGCCGTCGCCGACGCGCTCGGCGTCCGGCCCGAGAAGGTGATCGTCAACCCGACCGACACCGCGACCTGCCCCTGGGACGTCGGCACGCACGCGAGCCGCGGCGCCTTCATCGGCTGCAACGCCGCCATCCGCGCGGCCGAGAAGGTGCGCCGGAAGCTCTTCGGCCTCGCGGTCGAGCTCTACCCGGAGGAGGTCGCGCGCAACCTGGCCCGAGCGAAGAAGGACGGCCGCGAGCCGCCGGGCTTCGAGCGCATCGGCGGGCGCAGCCCGGAGGAGTTCGATCTGGTCGATGGAGAGCTCTTCCTCCGCGACGCACCCGCGCACCCGGCCTACCGCGTGGAGCTCGGGCGGATGCTGCGCGCCGCGCACTTCCGGGGGACCGCCGGGACCGTGATCGTCGAAGAGGCGTACTACGAGCCCGCGAGCGAGCTGCCCGACTGGTCGAAGGGCATGGGCAACATGTCGGCGACCTACGCCTTCGGCGCCCAGGGGGCGGAGGTCATGGTCGACGAGGATACCGGCGAGGTGAAGATCCTCCGCTTCGTGTCGGCCCACGACGTCGGCAAGGTGCTGAACCCGCAGACGCTCGCCGGCCAGGTGTACGGCGGGATCGCGCAGGGGATCGGCTACGCGCTCACCGAGGAGGTCAAGATGCGTGACGGGCGGATCCTCAACCCGAGCTTCACCGACTACAAGATCCCGACGATCGGCGAGATGGACTTCCCCGTGGAGATCGAGCTCGTCGAGACCGCCGACGCGGCCGGCCCGTTCGGCGCCAAGGGCGTGGGCGAGCCGGGCCTCGTGCCCACGGCCCCGGCGATCGCGAACGCCATCTTCGACGCCATCGGCGTGCGCATCCGCGATCTGCCGATCACCCGCGAAAAGATCGTGGCGGCCGTGCTCGCGCGGAGGGGCTCGTGAGCGCGCGCCTGGCGAGGGCGTTCGTCCCCTACGGCGCCTACTGGAGCAGCCCGTTCTGCCGCTGGCAGGGGAGCCTCGCCGGCTCGCACTCTCTCGAGCTCGCGGCGCAGGTCGCGGCCGAGGCGCTGCGCGCGCGGCGGATCGATCCGGCGGCGCTCGACGGCTTCGTCCTCGGCACCACGGTCCCGCAGAAGAGCGGCTTCTATGGCGCGCCCTGGGTCGCGGCGATGCTCGGCGCGCCGGGCCTCGGCGGGCCGATGGTGGCGCAGGCGTGCGCCACGTCCGCGCGCGTCGTGGCGACGGCGGCCTACGAGATCGAGGTCGGAGGGAGGGCGTCGGTCCTCGGCATCACCGCCGACCGCATCAGCAACGGCCCGCACCTCTACTACCCGACGCCGGACGCGCCCGGCGGCCGCGGCGCCGCCGAGGACTGGGTCTGGGACAACTTCAATCTCGATCCCTGGGGCGGCACCGCGATGATCGCGACCGCCGAGGCGGTGGCGCGCGAAGCCGGCATCGGCCGCGTCGAGCAAGACGAGCTGGCGCTGCTCCGCTACCGCCAGTACGAGGAGGCGCTCGCGAACGACCGCGCCTTCCAGCGGCGCTGGATGGCGCCGGTGACGCTCCGGCGCGGCAAGGGCGAGGCGAAGGTGATCGCGGCGGACGAGGGCGTCTTCCCGACGACCGCCGAGGGCCTCGCCAAGCTCCGCCCGGTGGTCGAGGG
The DNA here is from genome assembly GCA_964372055.1 of uncultured Polyangiaceae bacterium. Taxonomy (GTDB): domain Bacteria; phylum Myxococcota_A; class Polyangia; order Polyangiales; family Polyangiaceae; genus CAYJPW01. Next base: position 36,667 of record CAYJPW010000072.1, on the reverse strand, counting down.
CGGCACGGTGACGTTCGGCACCCAGACCCACCCCGCCGACGGCAGCGCCGGCATCGTCGTGTGCACCGAGGAGCGCGCGCGCGCGCTGGCGCGCGATCAGGCCGTGTCGATCCGCATCGCGGCGATCGGCGACGCGCGAACGGACAAGGGCCGCATGCCCAAGGCCACCGTCCCGGCGGCGCGACGCGCGCTCGACGCGGCGGGCATCGGCGTCGGCGATCTCGCCGCGGTGAAGACCCACAACCCTTTCGCGGTGAACGATCTCTACTTCAGCAGGGAGACGGGCTTCCCGCTCGAACGAATGAACCGCTATGGCTCCCCGCTGGTCTACGGCCACCCCCAGGCGCCGACCGGGTGCCGGCTGATCATCGAGCTCATCGAGGAGCTCGTCGCGGCGGGCGGCGGATGGGGACTGTTCACCGGGTGTGCGGCCGGGGACACCGCGATGGCGGTGGTCGTCCGGGTGGGCTGAGAGCTTGTTCGAGATCAAGAGCGCCGACCTCGTCGTCCTGGTAGCTTCCGCGCCCGTGAAGATCTCGAGCCTGTTGATCCTCGTCACCGCCTTCGCGGCCGGCTGCGGCGGAGCGAGCGCCGAGCCCGCCACGCCCGCGGCCGACCACCACGCCCCCGCCGCCGCCGCGCCGAGCGACGGCGCGCCGCTGAAGCCGATCGGCGAGGCGGCCGTCGGCGACCGCACCAAGTGCCCGGTCTCGGGCGAGGAGTTCGTCGTCTCCGCGGAGTCGCCCAAGGTCGAGCACGAGGGCAAGACGTATTACTTCTGCTGCGCCGGCTGCGACCAGAAGTTCAGGGCCGATCCGCAGAAGTACCTCGCCAAGCCGTCGATCTGATCGCGCCCGCGCGCCGGAATCATGCTGGCGCAGAACGGTGGGCTCGCTCGCGCAACCGAGACGCCATGATGAGCTCTCCCGTCGCTCCGCCAACCCGGTCTCGTCGATCCTCCGTCGCGCGCGCGCTCGTCGCGCTCTTCGCGGCCGCTACCTTGGCCGGCTGCGGGGGCAGCGACGGCGACGGCGGCAAGGGCCCCGGGACAGGCGCAGGGGGCAGCGGGGGCGGCGGCGTCGGGGGCGCGGGCGGCGCGGGCGGCGCGGGCGGCACGGCTCCAGGCGGCCCGGTCGTCCGCATCCACCTGCGCGCGACCACGGCACCGTTCGCGCACTCCGACGGGCTCGCGGGCCAGACGCCCATCGCCCACTCCAGCGGCATGCGCAGCTTCCAGCTCTTCAAGGACGCGGCCGACCCGAGCCCGCTCACCGTCTTCGACTACGGCACCGGGTTCGTCGAGGCCGGCTACGACGACGGCGACGACACCGTCGTGGCGGAGGTCGATCCGCAGGGGCTCGTCGCCGGCACGTACACGATCGGGCGCGTCGTCCACAGCCACGTCCGCTACCGGGTCGCGGCGACGATGCACGCGAGCGGCTACGTCCTTCCCGGCGAGTTCGACAACCTCCAGGTCATGAGCGACGAGACGTTGCTCGACGGCGTGCTCCGCGACCGCGGCTACTACGAGTACGTCTTCCACGCGCTCGGCAACGACTATCCCCAGACCGGCAACGACGCCCCGGTGCCCGAGTACCTGGGGAGCGGCGGCTTCTCGGTGAAGATCGAGGGCGGCGAGTGGGCCTACTACTTCCCCGTAGAGCTCGTCGTCTCGCCCGACATCCCCAGCGACGTCGACATCGTCATGGAGGTCAACATGCACGAGAGCTTCCGGTGGCAGGACCAGGACCTCCCGGAGTACCAGCCCGGCGTCCTCGACACGACGCCGGTGGCGTCCGAGCCGGTCCTGAGGTTCGGCGCGAACAGCCAGGCGGTTTACACCGAGTGAACGTGCCGCGCCTCAGGAGATCGGCCGCGGCACCTCGGCCGCGATCGGCCGCACCAGATCCTCGGGCTGGATGAGCCACGTCGGCTCGGGGACGTCGTCGAGCTCGTAGAACCCGCCGCAGAAGATCGCGTGCGGGCAGCCCGCGCAGACCTCCTTCTTCACCCGGCGCTCGCGGAGGTACTCGAAGAGGTTCACCTCGTCGTTGTTCACGAAGAGCATGTGCCGCTCGAGCTTGAGCATGTCGCCCATGAGGTTGTCCTCGTAGCCGGGCATGAAGCAGAACGGCAGGTTGATGACCTGGATCTTCATGCGCGCGCCCAGCGCGTCGATGAGCCTCATCACCTCGCCCGCCGCCTCGGCCGTGTCGGGGCAGACCGAGCTCGTCGCGCGCCCGAACGGCGTGAGGAACTGGATGTTGAACCACGCGAGCCCGAGGTCCTCGATGAGGAGCGCCACGTCGCGGAGCTTCTTGTGGTTCGACTTGGTGACGGTGATGTTGGCGCCGAGCTCGACCGGCGCCGGCGCCTCGGCGGCGAAGCGGACGAAGTTCCTCACGCCGGCGATCGTCTGATCGAACGCCTCGGCCACGCCCACGTTCTGCGCGTGCGTCTGGGCGTCGGGCCCGTGGATCGACGTGAGCAGCGAGGTCACCCCCGAGCGCACCAGGCGCTCGGCGAACTCGGGGTAGCTCGACATGCGCGCGTTGGTGGTGACGTTGACCTGCCGGTAGCCGATGCGGCGGGCGAAGCCGACGAGCGCGAGCAGGTTCGGGTTGAGCGTGGGCTCGCCGCCGTCGAAGTCGAGGAGGTCGACGCCGAGCTTCCGGTATTTGACCAAGAGCTCGCGCTGGCGCCCGAGGTCGCCGTCGAACTGGGTGCGCGTGCCCGTCGCGCAGAAGGTGCAACGGTTGTTGCACTTGTAGGTCACGTTCATGATGACCTTCTTCGGGCCCCGCATCGCCTCGATGCGCCGGTCGAACGTCCAGCGGAAACGGCGCAGGTCGTCGAAGCTCGCGGCCTCGGTCTCCATCGACGGCGCGCGCTGGAAGTGCGGGCCGTAGTCGTCGATCACCGGCAGGACGCGCTTCGGCTCGGCCATGCGCGCGAGGCGCGTGCCCGGCAGCGGCGTCGCGAACTGCACCGACGGCCAGGCGCCCGTCTCCTCGTGGAGGCGCATCGCGAAGTCGAGGGTGCCGTTGATCTCGGCGCGGGTCTCGCCGGGGAGGCCGATCATGAAATGGACGAGGAGCGGCACCTCGGCGGCCTGCGCGAGGCGCGCGACCTCGCGGATGGAGCCGAGATCGAGGTCCTTGTCGACCACCTCGGTGACGACCCGCTGCACGCCGCTCTCGGCGCTGACGCTGAGCGTGGTGAGGCGGCCCTTCATGCGCTCGAGGTGGCGGGCGCGGACGTGATCGGCGCGGACGCCGTTGGGGATCTCGAAGCGGAGGTCGTGGCGCTCGCAGAGGTCGACGACCGCGTCGAAGTGGCGCTCGCTCACGTTGACGAGCTCGTCGAGCAGGTGGATCCGACGGGCGCCGCGGGCGGCGAGATCGCCGAAGAGGCGGTCGAGCGCCTCGGGCGAGTAGCGGCGCTGCGTCTTCGGGGCCACGAGCTCGCCCGCCTTGCGCGTGGTCGGGTTCGACGAGCAGTGCACGCAGCGGTACGGGCAGCCGCGGCTGGTGAGCGCCGGCACCGAGCGCCCGTCGATCGGGAACGCCCACGTCGGGCGGCCCAGCCCGCGCACCACCGCCTCGTGGAAGGCGAAGTACGCCTCGAGATCGACGAGGTCCCACGCCGGCGGGGGGATGGCGTCGAGCGGCGAGGGCTCGCCGCCGTCCTCCGCGAAGGCGGTCGCCGGACGACCCGCGGCCACGAGGCGGTCGACGAGCGGACCGAGCGCGTCCTCGGCCTCGTAGCGAAGGAGGGCGTCGACCTCGGGGTAGGCGGCAAGGATGGCCGCGGAGGGCACATCCACCACGTGCTGGCCGCTCTGGTAGAGGTCGGCGAGCACGATGGGCGCGCGCGGGTGCCTCGCCCGAAGCGCCTCGAGCGCCCGCGCGAGCACCGGATCGCGCGCCGGAGGCCGGTGGAAGGGGGTGAGCGCGATCACGATCGCCTCGGCACCCTCGGGCACGCGCGCCAGCGCCGCCGCGAGCGGCGCACCGAGGAGCACGTAACCGGGATCGCCGTTCGCCTCGAGATCGGTGAGCGTCGCGCCCGGCATCGCCAGCGCATCGACGAGCGTCACCTCGTGGCCGGCCGCGCGCAGCACCGCTGCCGCCTGCACCGCGCCCAGGTCGGCGAAGTAGGGGTAGTCGATGAAGTCGCGCGAGACGCGGATCGGCGGGAACACGATCGCGACGGCCGACATCGGCTTATCGTAGCAGCTGGCAGGCGTCGGGAGGGAGTGGTCGCCGCCCCCGCGGCGCGCCGGCGCCGTGGGGGTCGGCCGACCGCTCGTCAGCCCGAAGCGAACTTGTGGAGATAGAACCTCTCGTTGGTCATGATCGGCGGGTTCCTCTTCGCGTCCTCGGGCAAGAACGGCAGGAGATCGACGGTGTCCGGCTGCTGCACGTCGTCCTTGTCGAGGCCCTCGCCGAACGAGGTCCATGAGCCTGCCGCGAGGGTGAGGCGCAGCCGCGCGCTGAGGTGCGTGGTCTCGGACTTCAGCCTGGTGACGCAGACCCCGACGTCGTCGACCTCGATGGCGGCGCCGCCCACGATCTTCCCGGTGCCGCTGAGCTCGAGCGAGTAGAGGTAGCCGTTCAAGAGCCCTGCCTCGAGGCCCATGGTCAGGTTGTACGACGCCGTGAGGCCGATCGGGTCGGTGAGCGCGCCCTTCGAGCTCCAGCTGGCGCGGGTCACCTCGCCCTTCAGGCTCGCCTTGCCGTCGATTTCGGCGAACACGCCGAGGGCGAGGGGGTCCGCGATGATGTCGGCGAGCTTCATCGCCTTGAGCTTCGTCCCGACGTTCTTCATCCCGTCCCAGCCGATGATCTCGCCGAGCCCCTCGACGGTGCCCCCGGCGAGCTTCACCTCTAGCTCCGCGAGCTTGTATTGCGGGGAGCGCTCGATGAGATCCATGAACTTGAGGAGCTTCGCCAGCCGGGTGGCCCTCCCGAGCAGCTTGCCGACCGTGCCCGCCCCCACCGTGATGCGACCGAGGACCGCGAGCAGCGGATCGATGTCGGCTCGGACCTTCCAGTACATGAAGACGTGGTGGTTGCTCGGGTCCTCCTGCACCGCCTTGGCGATCTCGATGTCGCCATGTGGCGGCGTGATGCGAGGCAGCTTGCCCCCGACGTCGTCGACGAGGACGTTGAGCAGGCCGTTGACGACGTCGACCATGACGTAGCGGAGGCGCTGCGCTTCGGAGCACTCCTCGACCTTGACGACCCACTTGTCCGAGAGGCTCTCGTACACCTTGACGTTGAGCACGTGCCCGCGCGAGGTGCAGCCGTCGCAGCGGATCGCGATGTCCGTGGACGGGCGCGTGGCGAGGGTGTCGTTCTTCTTGAGCGGTCCCGAGAAGACCGCGGGCACCTCGAACGCCAGCTCGAGCGGCTCCGGGCCGGCGGGTTGCGCCTGGCCCTGGACCGTCCAGACCGGGTGAGGGTTGCCGCAGATGCCGTTGACGCCGGCGCGGAGCGTGATCACCTCGCGCGGCTGCCGCGCCGTGGGCGGCATGTGGCAGACCTCGATGTAGCTCCTCGTCGGCTCCGGCGAGCGACCGTGGCGACACCGCGCCACCATCGCCGTCACCTCGCAGCGCTCCACGCGCTCGGTGCTGGTGGGCGGGAAGTCCGGTACCCCGCTCCGCGCCGGTTGCGCCTTCGCCTTGCCGCCCTTGCCCTTCGCCTTCCCTCCCCCGTCACCGGCCCCGTCCCCCTTGTTCGTCGCCTCGATGTGACGGAGCGGCTTCGCCTCGGGGACCACCTGTCCAATCGTGTTGCGGCTGTCCTGGAAGGTGAGCTCGTACATCCGCACCACGGGCGAGCCCTCGGCGCGGCAGGTGATCGACCCCATGATCGCCTCCGCCTCGCCCTGCCGGGGCTTGCCGCTCAGCAGTCCGCGGTTGCCGGGGTGGGCGGGGCCCGACGGGGCCGCGAGCTCGGCGCGCAGGATCCAGATCGAGTGGCCGGCGATGGTGGTGATGGCCGTGCCGTTCACGAGCTGGTCGGAGGTGATGCTGTTGTCGAAGCCCTCGAACGCCTTCTTCGGCTCGACCCAGTGCCACGTGTGCAGGACCGCCTGCGCGCAGTCGATCGTGCCCTTCGTGGAGATCGTCCGGCTCTCGTTGGTCGCGGTTCGCTTGCCCATGCTCGGATCGCCTCCAGAGAACGCGTGGTGACGGCAGGCACGCCGCGTGGACTCGGGTCTCGACGCCGAGCCGCGAGCACTGCAACAATGGTACCGCGCCGCCGGCCTGCTCGTCGTCGGTGGAGCTCCAGCGCAAGCGGCGCGACCGGTGATCACGATCGCCGGCGGCTCGATCGACGCGCGCTCCCGCCGGATCCCGCCGGCTCCGCCAGGCGCCGCGTGCCCGCGGCGGGCCGAGGCGCTTGATCCGGCGCGGCCCCCTTGCCAAGGTGCGCGCGTGACGCTCGGTGCTCGCACGGTGGTCGTGGGCCTCGGCGCGCTCGCGGGCGCGCTCGCCGCGGCGGACGCTGGCGCGCAGATGCCCGAGGGCCCCGAGCCGGCGTGGGAGACGGCTCCGTACGTCCGGCGCGGCGGCTTCACCGCCGGCTTCAGCATCGGCGGCGCGCTCGGCATGGCCTCCGGCTTCCCGAACGACTCGAAGAAGATCGGTCGGGCCGCCTACTACACCGAGACGGGCCTCGGGCTCGGCGGCGCCGGGACGCTCTGGATCGGCGCCGGCCTCGCCGATTGGCTGGTCTTCCAGCTGGGGCTGACCCACGACCGGCTCGCGCCGTCCGAGGGCGCGGTCGAGGACACGTCGATCCTGTTCAAGGTCGACGCGTTCCCGCTCTTCCGCGCCGGCGGCGTCTACCGCGATCTCGGCTTCTCGCTCGAGGCCGGCGTGGGCGGCGCCACCGTGAAGGACGGCGACACGACGCTCGTCGACGGCGGCGCTCCTTCACGCGTGGGCGGGGCGATCTTCTACGAGGGCCTCCGGCTCTGGAAGCTCTCGACCGGGCCGACGGTCGGCGCCAACTACGTCTGGAGCGACACCATCCGCCGCGGCGAGGGGGTGCTCGGCTGGCGCCTCGTGATCTACGTGAAGCCCTGATCCGAGGCGACAGGCGCTACGACGCGTCGAACAGCTCGGCGGCGGTGCGCACCGTGACGGCGCGCCGCAGCCAGACGTCGAGCACGGCAACATCGGTGCATTCCAGGATGCGCGCGCGCACCTCGGGTGAGACGTCGATCGAGCGCGTATCCAGCACGGCGAGGATGCCCTGCGCCTTGCCTTCGGCCTGGCCCTGAGCGACGTACTTCCTCGCGAATTTGCTCCGGTACTGGTACTTGCCGCTCTCCATCATCTCCTCCAGAGCTGCGCGCGTCGCACCCCGCACGCACGTGAGCGCGAGATCAGCGTAGGACCTGCCACGCTCCTCGTCGAGGCCGGCCGCAGCCGCGAGGACCGCGACCGCCACGGCAAGGCCGTGCTTGCCACGGCCATGAGCCACGACGGAGAGGAGGGCGAGCTCGGGACTGAGGGTCGCCTGCTTCGCGTTGGTCACCACCGGTAATCCGTCGGGGCCGAGCACGAGCGGGCGCAGCACGCATCCCGGGTGCCCGAGCTCGATCGGCGCGGAGCACCATTTCGCCATCGGCGCACTCGGTGCGACCACGAGCAGCACGGCCGGGCAGCCGAACCTCGCTCGGACTCCCGCGACGTACACCGACCACGCGAAGCGCTTCTGGTCCTTTCGGCGAAGCTGCACCTCGACGATGATCGCGAGGACCGGCGGACCGGCGGCGAGCACCACGACGAGGTCGGCGCGGTACTCCGACGGCGCCGCATCGTCGAGCACCGCCGACTCGAAGCGTACGTCCGTGAACGTCGGCACCGGCGCCCGGAGGGCGTCACGCAACAGCTCGGCCGCGAGCGTCGGGCGCACGCGGAACAGCTCGATCAACGCTTGATGCAGGACGGAGGGCACGGGACGCCTCAGTGATTTCGCCAGGCGCGCGCTGCGTGCTCCACGACCTGGAGCAGGCGGGCCGCATCGATGCGCCGCCTGAACGTCAACACGGCGCCCGCCGGCAAGGGCAGCTCTCCGCACGCGAGCGACTCGTCGATCGCGACCACGATCGGCGCCTGCGTGACCGCGGCGAGAGCTCGGACCTTTCGCTCGAGGTACTCCGGGGTATAGAAGCCCACCACCTCCACGAGCACGCGCTCGGCGCCGCGCCGGAGGCTGAAATCGGGGAAGAAGATGCCGCCGTCCGGCAGCGGGACGGCGGCCGACTCGCGCTCGAGCGCCCACTCGGTCCCGAGGCGGCGGACGTCACGCGCGAGCGCGCGCTCGAGCATACTGTCGTTCTCGCGCGGAAGCGCGTGCGTCGCGGCGATCGGATCGGCCGAGGTGGCTACGAACCGACTGCGGCGCCCGCCGTCGACGGCGCACGTCGCCTCGAGCGCCCACCCGGGCGTGGAGATCACGGCGGGCAGGAAAGAGGCGAAGGCGCGGCCGTACTTCGTCGTGTGGCGAAGGATGGAGAGCGGGCCCGAGAGCTCGATAGACGTCGAGGCCGCCTTCAGCTCGAACGCGCAGATGAGTCGGAGGAGCTTGGCTTGACGGACGACGGACCGGACGTGCTCGCGCACCTCGACGCGGGCGACCTCGGCGCGCAGGAGAATGCCCTGGAGCAGGCGCAAGTTGTAGAGTTCTACAGCCTGCCGCGGCGACGGAGCCGCGTCTGGCGCCCGGACGCGTCGCGCGCCGGGACGATCCGCGAACAAGGCGTGCTCGACCTCTGCGACCGTGAGCCCGAGCGCAGCGGAAGCTCGGGCGAGGGCGGCGCCCCGATCGAAGGCCTGCGTGGCGGCGGCCGCCTCGAAGACGGCGCGCCGCACCTCGACCGGCCGGCGGGGCGCCGCGATCTGGGCGCGCCAGAGGCCGCAAAGCATGGAGCTCACTTCCCGCACCGTCGCGGGCGGGACACCGTGCTCGAGGGCTAGGCCGATGAAGCGCGGAGTCAGACCGGCCTCGCGTTCGTCGGCGGTGCGGCCGACGAACCCGTCGAGCTCGTTCATCAGGACACGAACCCACGGCTCATCGCGTGGGCCGAGGTAGCGGGGCACGAGCGCGTCGCCGTGCACCACGAAGGTGCCGCGCGGCGCCGCGCTCGGTGGCGCGGCCCGCTGGTCAGCGGTTGCCGGCGAACGCAAGGCCCCTCCTCCGCGCCGTCGCGCGGCGGTCGTCGATGGTGCCGATCGTGACGAGTTCGTAGACGACCGCACGTTTCAGGGGCCCCGGCCGGAGCACGCGGCCGATGCGCTGCACGTGCTCGCGCTCACCAAGGCGCCCGCCGACGATGATCGCAACGCGTGCGTCGGGCACATCGACGCCCTCGTTGAGGACGCGGGCCGAGACGATGCACTTGCACCGGCCGTCCCGGAAGTGCTCGAGGAGGTCCTCCCTCTCGGCCCGCCCGATCTCGGCGGTGATCACGGGCAGCAAGCGATCGCGCGCGATGGCGTACGCATCGGTCGCGGTCGCGGTGAAGACCAGCGTGCGGTCGGCCCGGTGCCGGTCGAGGAGGACGGCGAGCACCTCGCGCTTCGCCGCCGGGAACGACGCGATCGCGCTCGCTCGCTCCAGGCCCGCGAGCGCCGCGCGCCCATCGCGGGTTCGCCCGAACGCCTCGATGAGCGACGCGTGGCCGGCGGCCGGGCTCGCTGCGCGGAAGGCGCTGGCCATGCGTGCGTAGGGCAAGTACGCCTCGTCGTACCGCCCGCGCTCCTCGCGGGAGAGCCGCACCCGCAGCGTCTCCATCTCGACATCCGCCAGGTGGCTCCCGATCAGGTCCGCCACCAGAAGCTCGTGGACGATCGGGCCGAGCAGCAGCTCGAGCGCCTCGACACCCCCCGGCCCCGCCGGGGGCGTCGCCGTCAGGCCGAGCCGGCGTGGCGCCGGGCACATCTCGAGCGCCTCGGTCCTCACGCCGCGGGCGAAGTGGTGCGCCTCGTCCACGACGAGGAGGCCGAAGCGGTGCGCGTGAGCGTCGAGGTGGCGGTAGGCGCTCTCGTTCGTCATGACGGTGACGGCCTCGACCCGGCGTGCGCCGTCGCCGACGATGCCGACCTTCCCCGCGTACCACCGCCCCAGCTCCCGCTCCCATTGCTCCAGAAGCACGCGCGTGGGGCAGAGAATGAGGGTCGGCGTACCTGCCTCCGCCATCGCCGCGATCGCGATGCGCGTCTTGCCTGCGCCGGTCGGCAGGACGACGACGCCGCGGCGACCATGCGCCCGCCACGCGAGCAGCGCGTCGCGCTGGTACGGCCGGAGCGGAGGCGCCTGCACCACGATCCGCTCGCGCCTCGCCGCCGCGACCCGGTTGTCGAGCGGAATGCCGCGGTCCTGCGCCCGGGTGACGATTTCGGCGTACCGGCACGCCGCGGCACGAAAGCAGCCCGTGCGCGGATCCCAGACGAGCCCCGGCAGCGCACGCTCGATCCCCGGAGGACCGTCGACGCGGAGCGTGCCCCGATCGTAGGCAACGCGGACGAGGGGCTCGTCGTGCACACGGCGCCTGTTCGCAAAGTTCGTACCGGCGCGCACCCGCTCCGATTCGGCTGATTTCGCGGTGCGAGAGCACCGCGGGCATGGCGGCGCCATGGCGGGGGGTGGCGGCCGCCACCCCGCGGCGTCCACGTTCACGGCCCTGCGGGCGCTCCCTGGCAGACGCGGGTGAGATCCTTTCCGGCCGCGCGAAGCACCTCGTCGACGACGTAGCCCTCGGGCAGCTCCGGCCGCCGCCTCACCCAAACGGTGAACGCGCCTCCGCTCGTCTGCACGTGCACGGGGAAACGGTCCTCGCGGACGCTGTGCAGCGCGTCGAGGCGGTAGCGGTCTGCCTCGGCGAACGAAGCATCGGCGCAGCGGAGCCGAGCGATGACGGCGATCACCCGGTCGAATTCGCCGCCGCGAGTCACGACGAGGCTCCGGACCGAGAGGAGCGGCACGCCGCCGATGTCGCCGGCGATCACCCCGGTGACGTTGACGCGCTGCCCTTCGTGGGGGCCGAGGGCGAGCTCGGGCTGGTTGGGCGGCGGCGTGCTCTCGAGCACGTAGAGAATCTCGCCGCGATCGCCTCGCAGGACGTGCGTGCCGCGCGCTGCATCTGGGGCGCGGCGCTCGACCGTGCCCTCGGCCTCGGCGCCGCCCACGTTGGGCCGCGGCGCGACGACCGCCGGGCCGCGGCCGGGCGCACTCGGTTCGGGCGCGGCGCCGGCGCAACCCGCAGCGACGAGGAGGAGAAGCGCCGGGAGCGGCGAGAGCTTGGTCCTGAGCACGAAGCAACCAACGGCCACGGGTCCCCGAGCTTACGCCGGCGGGCGCGCTAACCGCCGAACTCGCGGAAGTACGCATCCCACAGCTCGTCGGCCCGCCGATGCGCGTACGCCTCGGCGTACGGCTCGCCGCGCGACGCGAATCTCCGGCGGCGGCTCGCCATCCGATCGTGATGATGACCGAGCTCGTGCAGGAGCACGTGCATCAGCATGAAGCCGCGCGCGCTCGCCGCGTCGAACCCGCACACGACCTCGTCGCCATCGTGGACGACAGGGACGTCGAGCCGCTCGAGGACGGCGGCGTGCTCGCGCCAGAACGCCTCGTCCCACCGCGTCTCGAGCTCGCGCGGCCAGGCGCAGAGCGAGACGACCCCGTCGCGGTAGAAGCCCATGCAGTCGAGGCGCGGCGAGAGCACGATGGCGCGCAGCTCGCGCGAGATCTCGGCCCAGCGGGGGATCAGTCGCACGAACCTCTGCACATCGTCGGCCTCCGCCACGTGCCGATGAGCCCGCGCCGGCCGGAGGCGGGTGACCGCCGGCAGCGGCAGGAGCTCGGCGCCGAAGTACGGCGTCTCGGCCGTGCGGTGCTTGCGCTGCACGCGGCCGCCGACGACCCGCGGCGCCGATCTTCGCCACATGGGGACCTCTCGCCTGGAAAGACACGTCCGGCGAGAGGGAGCCTGACGCCCGGAGGGGCGCGGTACGCCCGGCGGTTCGAGTAGGATCGCTCGGGCATGAGGCGGGGAAGGTTGGCAGCCGCGTGGTTGGTTTGCGCCGCGCTGGCGGCTTGCCCGAGCTCGGTCGAGCAAGTCGCGCATGACACGTCCGCCTCGAGCTCGGGGAGCGGGCTAGGATCGGTTTCGAGCTCCTCGCAGGGAGGCGCTGCCGGCGGCACGACCGGCGCGAACGGCGGGGGCCCGATCGCGAGCAGCAACGCGGGCGGCTCGGCGGGAAGCGCCGGTCAGGGCGGGGCGAATGCAGGCGGGGCGCCGCCGGTCGACGGCGGCGGAAGCGGCGGCAACGGCGGCGGGCCCAGCGGCACGGGTGGGAACGGCGGCATCGGCGGCGGCAACGGGGGCAGCGGTGGCAGCGGCGGCGGGATGATCGCGGACGCGGGGCCCGGCGATGCCGAGCCGGACGCGGAGCCCGACACCGAGGCCGGCGTCGATGCGGGCCAACCCTGGCCCGCGTGCGAAGACCTCGGGATCGTGCAGGGCGGCTTCGCTTGGGAACCGTGTACCTGCTCCGGCTCGGCGCAAGCCGACGTCGAGGCCATCGCGCAGGCAGCGGCACTCGCCTACCAGACGAACGGCGCCGCCTGCCTTGCGGCGGTCCCGGTAGCGGCGATTGCCAGCGGTCTCGGATACATGCCCGACTCGGCCCCCGGCGTGGATTTCAACACCGGCGACGGCGCCTCGGGTTGGCTCTGCCTCGAGTTCAGCCTCGACACGCCCGTTTGCTGGCAGCTCCGCTACGCGCAGGGGGGCGGCTACGTCTCCCCCGCGCTCGGGAACGTCGACCCTGGACCGGAGGGTTTCGAGGCGGCCGCGATCCTCGACGCCGACATGGACGCCGAGTACGGAGTCATCGCGATCGTGGGCGTGATCGATCCGGTGACGCAGCAGGTGACGCTGCAGCCGGTGTTCGTGCATCAGCCGCTGGAGTAGCGCAGCCACGACCGATCCGACGCGCCCGGTGTGAGATCATGCTGCGCGGACGACCGAGCCCTCCCAGCGCTTGGTCTCAGCGCGCGGATCTCATCTGCGTAGCCATCTGCAGCTGCACCGCCCACAGCTCCGCGATCGGCACGCGGCGACGGGATCGCTCCGCGACGGGCGGACCTTCCGCCCAGAGGAAGGGATACACCGACAAGCCCTGGTCGCCCGGCAGTCCATCGATTTCTTCGCGCCAGCCCTCCCAGCGCGACGCTTCGTAGAAACGTTCGAGGTCCCCCGACAGAGCGAACGAAAGAAATGCGCTGTACGATAGCTCGAGGTCCTGCCAGTTTAGCGTGTCGGGCGCGAAGTACTGGACCGACCCCGCACGCCCGGCGAGCCCGCCGCCGTTGATCGCGAAGAATCCCCCGACGACATCGTCGGCGACGAGCAGGAGCGGCGGCGCCGCGCCTTGGTCGATCCAGGTCCGGCCGGCGTTCCAGTCGGGCAGCGAGCGCGGGAGCCGCGGATGCCCGGACCCGAGCACGCGCAGCCAGCCGTGATCGACGAGGAGCCCGCCGGTCTCGAACACGATGGCGCCCATCGGAGAGCGCGTCGTTATTTGAAGACGGAGCAGCGACTCACGGCGGCGGACGTCGTCGGCCGCGAGCACCTCGACGTGGTTCTTGGCGTCGTGAATCCCCTGCGCGACCCGTGGCCAGGCGGGATCGGTCGTGACGATCAGCTCGTGCAGAGCGCGCATCGGTCAAGCCGGATCGGGAGCGAGGCCGACACGACGCGCTCGTGCCCCGCATAGTCCTTGCGCCTGTCGACCTCCGCGAACCCCGCCGCCTCGAGCAGCGCCGCCACGTCCGGCGCCTGCCCCGCGCCCACCTCGAGCGCCAGCACGCCGCCCGGAGCGAGGTGGGCCGGCGCCTCCGCCACGATGCGCCGGATCAGCGCCAGCCCGTCGGCGCCGCCGGACAGCGCGAGGCGCGGCTCGAAGCCGCGCACGTCGACGGGCAAACCGGCGATCTCGTCCTCGGCGATGTACGGAGGGTTCGCGGTGATGACGTCGAAGCGCACGGCGGGATCGATCGCCGCGAACAGATCGGAGACGACGAGCGCCGTGTTGTGGGCGGCGCCGAGGCGGACCGCGTTGTCGCGCGCGACCACGAGCGCCTCGGGCGACAGATCCGCGCCGACGACCTGCGTCGTCGGGCGCTCGCGCGCCAGGGTCACGGCGACGCAGCCGGAGCCGGTGCAGAGATCGAGCACGCGGGCCGAGAGCGAGGCGTGGCGCGATCGCTCGAGGGCCACCTCGACCAGGATCTCGGTCTCGGGCCTCGGGACAAGCACGCGCGCGTCGACGCGGAACGGGCGACCGTAGAACTCGCGCACGCCGCGGAGGTAGGCGACCGGCTCGCCCGCGCGGCGGCGCTGGTGGAGCGCGCGGTAGGCGGCGAGCTCCTCCTTCGAGAGCGGTCGCTCGGCGTCGACGATGAGGCCGACGCGATCGACGCCGAGCACCTGGGAGAGCAGGAGCTCGGCGTCGAGCCGGGGCGAGGCCGCGCCGCGCGCGCGGAGGTCGTCCGCGGCCCAGGCGAGCACCCGCTTGATGGTCCAGGCCTCAGCCACCCGAGCTCGGAGCGGCGCGACCGGTCGACGTGACCGCGTCGGCGACCGTCTTCTCGACCTCGGCGCGCACCTCGGCGAGGCGCGCCTCGGTCCGGGCCTCGAAGCGAAGGACGAGCACGGGCTGGGTGTTCGACGCGCGGCACAGCCCCCACGCGCCCTCGCCGAAGTCGATCCGCGCGCCGTCGATGTCGAGCACGCGGTGCGTGGGCCGGTAGCGGGCCAGCACCCGCTGCACGACGGCGAACTTCATGTCGTCGGGGCAGTCGACCCGGATCTCCGGCGTGGCGAACGTCTTGGGGACGTCGGCGAGGAGCTCGCGCAGCCCCTTGCCCTCGCGGGCGACGATCTCGAGCAGGCGCACCGCCGCGTAGATGGCGTCGTCGTAGCCCTTGTAGCGGTCGGCGAAGAAGACGTGCCCGCTCATCTCGCCGGCGAGCATCGCGCCCTCCTCCTTCATCTTCGTCTTGATGAGCGAGTGCCCCGTCTTCCAGACGATGGGGCGGCCGCCCTTGTCCTTGATGTCGGCGTAGAGCGTCTCGGAGCACTTCACCTCGCCGAGCACCGTCGAGCCCGGCCTCTCGGCGAGGAGGGCGCGCGCGAAGAGGATGAGGAGCTTGTCGCCCCAGACGATCTCGCCCCGGTCGTCGATCGCGCCGATGCGATCGCCGTCGCCGTCCCAGGCGATGCCGAGATCCGCCTTGGTCTCGAGCACGCGGCGGCGCAGGGCCTCGAGGTTCTCGGGGATCGTCGGATCGGGGTGGTGGTTGGGGAAGCGGCCGTCGAGCTCGCAGAAGAGCGGATCGGGGCGCAGGCCGAGCGCCTCGAGCGTGCGGATGCCGAGCGGCCCCGCCGAGCCGTTGCCGGCGTCGACCACGAAGCGGAGATCGCCCACGCGGCGGGCGCCGGGGCCGGCCTCGATCTCGGCGAGGCGCGACGACGCACGGACCGACTCGACGTACGCGGCTTGCACGTCCTCTTCACGGACCGAGCCCCGCGCGACCGCCGGGCCGAAGTCGCCCCGCTCGATGCGGTCGGCGAGCGCCTGGATCTCGGCGCCGTAGAACGACGCCTTGCCGCGCATCAGCTTGAAGCCGTTGTCCGGGGCCGGGTTGTGGCTCCCGGTGATCATGATCGCGCCGTCCGGCGCGAGGTGGTGGGCGGCGAAGTAGAGCAGCGGCGTGGGGCCGACGCCGACGGCGACCACCTCGGCGCCGCCGTCGACGAGGCCGCGCGAGAGCGCGTCGAAGAGACGGCCGCTCGACAGCCGCGCGTCGCGGCCGACGGCCACGCGCGGGCGCTCGCCCAGCGTCGCCGCGAAGGCGCGCCCGATCGAGTGGCAGAGCTCGTCGCCGAGGTCGCGATCGGCGACCCCGCGGATGTCGTACTCGCGGAAGACGTTGCGGGGGACTCTCATGGGGGTGTGCGGCCGCTGCACGCCGCGGGCCGCTGGGGGCGATCTCGCACGTCGGAAACGCGAACGGAACGGGAAAAGTCGCGGCGCGCCGCCATGCACGCGCCTTGCAGCCTGGAAGGCGTGGACGGCCGTCGCAAGCGCGCGGGCAAGGCGGGTCGCCGCGTCGCGGGCGAGCTGCGCCGCGCATCGGCGAATGTCTTGCGCGTCGCCACCTCGGCGAAGGAGCGGCTCGGACGGGCGGCGATCACCGCGGGTGTCGTCGGCGGGCTGCTCGTCGCCGGGACGGTCGCGGCGGTGCTGGTGAGGCGGCGCCGCAGGCCCCCGTGATAGCCTCGGCCACCTCGGCAAGCGAGGTGGCTCATGCGGATCGCCTGGTGGATGGTCGGCGCGTCGGTCCTTCTCGGGTGCGGCGGCGACGACGTCCCGACGAGCTCGACCTCGAGCGGCACGGCGACGAGCACGAGCACGGGCACGGGCGGAGGCGGAGGCGCAGGGGGTGCGGCCTGCGCCGCGGCGGCATCGATCCAGATCGCGGGCCAGCCCCTCCCGGGCGCGACGGTCGAGCTCTCGCTCGTGCTCGATCCTCCCACCGCCGGGCCGTACGAGATCGCGTGGACCGTCTCGAAGGGCACGCTCTCGGCGAGCACCGGCGCGGTGGTGAGCTGGACCGTACCGGCCGACGTCGCGAGCGACGTCGCCGAGACGGCCGACGTCACCGCGACCGCGACGGCCTCGAGCTGCCCGCCGGTGAACGCGTCGGCGACGGCGGGTCTCGACTGGCCCGCCCCGCTCCGCACGGTCGTGCTCTTCGATCCGAACGTGCCCGGCTCCTCGGATGTCGCCGATCACTACGCCGCCTCCCGCGGCATCCCCGCCGATCACCTGTGCGCGGTGACCTCGCCGGACCCGACCACGCTCCCGGGCGCTGACCTCGGCGCGTTCCTGGCCGCCGTCGGCGCCTGCACCGCCGCGGTGGGACCGCACGTGCACTACCTCGTGCCGGTGTACGGCGTCCCTTACAAGGTCAGCGACCGGATCGGCGATCTCGCCAACGCCGCGACCAAGGTCACGGTCTCGCTCGACGCGCTCCTCGTCTACGGCGCCGCGGCGGAGGCGATGTCGGAGGCCGTCTTCAACGGCCTCTACCGCACGGGCGACAGCATGACCGGTGTGTTCGAGCCGTTCGTCCCGTTCGGCGAGCTCCGCGCCGCCGGGTCGGACGAGCGCTTCCTGGTCGCGCGCATCGACGGCGCCGACGCCGGCGCCGCGAAGGCGCTCGTCGATCGCACCGCCGCGGCCGAGACGCTCGCCGCCGCCGGGAAACTCGCCGGCACGGTGTATGTGGACGGGAACGAGGGGCTGCCGCACCCGGCGACCGACGACTTCGGCTCGTACGAGTCGGGCGAGTGGAACATCATCGGCGTCGAGAAGGTCTTCACCGACGACGGCACCTACCCGGTGGTCGCCGACTACAACGGCGAAGAATTCGGCACGGCGCCGGCGCTGCTCCTGGCGCCCGACGCGCTCTACTATGCCGGCTGGTACTCGTTCGGCCACTACAACGACGTCTTCACCTGGAACCCGGGCGCGATCGGCGGCCACCTCGACTCATGCTCGGCGTGCGACATCCGCGGCGACGTCGACTGGTCGGCGCGCGCGCTCCGCAAGGGGATCACCGCCACCTTCGGCGCGGTGAACGAGCCGTACGTCGCCGGGATGCCCGAGTACGATCAGCTCTTCGCCTACCTGCTCGCCGGCGCGAGCTACGGCGAGGCCGGCTACGAGGCGACGCGCGTGGGCGCGTGGATGATGGTCTGGGTGGGCGATCCGCTCTACCGCCCGTACCCGCCGCCGGCGCCGTAGCGCCTCAGAGATCGTGATAGCCGACGGGCGGGTCCACGAGCTTGGCGGCCTTGCTCATGCCGCGGAAGACGTAGTCGGCGTACGAGTAGGGCTCTTCGCTCCAGAGGACGAAGTCGTCGGCGAGCACGCCGTTCGGCGCGCCCGCGAGGAGCTCCGGGGCGGCGAGGACCGGCCCCTCCTGGTGGAGCGGCGCCGAGGGGCTGACCTCCTCGCCCGCGAGCCCCATCGACTCGAGCGCGCCCTTGTGGCGCTCACTGTCGAGCTCGTCGACCGGGAAGAGCACCCAGTCGAGGAGCACGAGCTCGGGGTGCGGGGGCTCGTCGGGCGCCGACGCGAACGGCTCGTGCTCCGGCGCCGGCAGGCCGGTCTCGGCGAGCGCCTCGAGCAGGCGCGCCCGGTGCCGCTCGGCGAGATCCCCCGGCGTCCAGAACGCGGTCAGCGCCGCGATGACCTCGTCGATGGCGGCGGGGCGCCAGAGGGAGGGATCGCGCGAGGCGATCTCGAGGTCGGGCTCGCGCCTGCGCCGCTCGGCGAAGAGCCGCGCGGGCTCGGCAAACGGGGGTAGCTCGGCGAGCGCCGCGTCCACCGTCCAGTGGAGCCGGTGATCGATCTCCTTCACGTAGCGGTGCTTGCCGGCAGCGCGAAGCAGGCGACCGATCTCGTCGACGGTGCGCGCCGCGAACGACCACGCCAGCATCATCGCCCCTCGCGCCTCCCCGTCACCGCGCGCCGCCGCACGTCGTGCGGGCTCCGATCTTCCCGGCCTCGGCGTCGGCGGAGCAGCGACCGGCGCAGCCGTCGATCGACTCCGCCTTGGTCGCGGCGCACATCTGCCGGCAGGCGTCGCGCACCGACGCGAGCTTGGTCACGCGGTCGGCCTCCTTGCCCTTGGCGACGCCCTTCCACGTTCCGCTGCCGGAGGTGACCTCGGTCGTACACTCCACGTTCGGGGCGCACCCGATCGCGGCGAGCCAGAAGACGCAGAGGAGGCGCGCTCTCACGCCGCGCAACGTAGCAAACTCTCGACGCGGGTCAGAGCCCGATGCGACCGCTCAGCCTCGCGACCGCCGCCGTGAGCGCCGCGGCGTCCGCCGGCTTGGGGAGGTGCATCTGGAATCCCGCCTCGAGCATGCGGCGGCCATCCTCCGCACGCGCGTAGGCCGTCAGCGCCAGGACGGGCACGCGCGCGACCGAGCCTTCCAGCGAGCGCACCCGGCGGAGGAGAGCGTAGCCGTCCTGGCCGGGCATGCCGATGTCGCTGAGGAGGACCTGCGGCACGCGGACGGCCATCGCCGCGAGCGCCTCCTCGGCCGACCCGGCGACCTCGACGACGGCGCCGTGCTCGGTGAGCAGCGCGGCGATCACCTCGCGCGCATCGGGTTCGTCGTCGACGACGAGCACCCGCACGCCGTCGAGCCGGACGGGCACCCCCGAGGCGGCGATGGCGGCGAGCGTGTCGGCGGCGCCCGGGACGGCGGCGACCGGCGCGCTGCAGCCGGGGAGCACCAGCGTGAACGTCGCGCCGTGGCCTGGGCCCTCGCTCGCGGCGTGGACCGTCCCGCCGTGCAGCTCGACGAGGTGCCGGACGATGGCGAGCCCGAGCCCGAGCCCTCCATGAGCGCGGGTGCTCGAGCTGTCCGCCTGGCGGAAGCGGTCGAACACGTGCGGCAGGAACTCGTCGCTGATCCCTGCGCCGTCGTCGGCGACCTCGATCACGCCGCTGTCCCCGCGGCGCGCTACGGTGACGGTGACGCAGCCGCCCGCGGGCGTGAACTTGAGCGCGTTGGACACCAGGTTCCACACCACCTGCTGGAGGCGGTCGGCGTCGCCGAGCGCGATCACGGGCGCGCCGGTGACCGAGCCGAGGGCGATCGTCTTGGCCTCGGCCGTCGGGCGGAGCACGTCGAGCGCCGCGGTGACCACGTCGCGCAGATCGATGGGGCGGAGCTCGAGCCGGAGCTTGCCGTTGACGATGCGCGACACGTCGAGGATGTCGTCGATGAGCTTCCCCTGCGCCTTGGCGTTGCGCTCGATGACCTGGAGGGCGCGGTTCGGGTCGGCGGGCTGCGACTTGCCCTGGAGCACCCGCGCCCAGCCGAGGATCGCGGTGAGCGGAGTGCGCAGCTCGTGCGACACCACGCTCAGGAACTCGTCCTTCATGCGGCTCGCGGCCTCGG
Source organism: uncultured Polyangiaceae bacterium (assembly GCA_964372055.1). GTDB lineage: Bacteria > Myxococcota_A > Polyangia > Polyangiales > Polyangiaceae > CAYJPW01. Next base: position 16,585 of record CAYJPW010000072.1, on the reverse strand, counting down.
CCTCGCGCTTGGACGCCTGCGCGGCGGCGTAGAGGCGGGCGTTCTCCACCGCGGTCGCCGAGCGGCGCGCGAGCTCCTCGGCGAGCTCGAGATCCGCGTCGGTGTGACGCCGGCCCGAGCTCCCGAAGAAGAGCGTGAGCGCCCCGAGCGTCTCGTGCCGGATGACCAGCGGCACCGTGATCATCGAGCGGAAGGCGAGCCTCCGCATGAGCGCGAGGTCCTCGGGCCCCGCCGCCATCGCTTCCATCCAGGCGTCGTCGACGTTCGGGTGGTACCCGGGGCGCGCCGAGGCGAGCGCGCAGACGTTGATGTCGGTCCGCTCCGACCACTTCCAGCGCGTGCCGGCGAGGAGCGCCTGGACCGTCGGGTCGGCGTCGGCCCACCCGATGCGCCGCACGCTCCCGTCTTGCTCGACGACGTCGAAGAACCCGAAGTCGCCGAGCGTGGGCATGCACAGGCGCGCGACGTTGTTCAGCGTCGTCTCGTGGTCGAGCGACGACGAGAGCTTGCTGCCCGCCTCGGCGAGCAGGCGGAGGCGCTCGTTCGAAGCGCGGGTGACCTCGTAGAGGCGCGCGCGGTCGAGGGCCTGCGCGCACTGCCGCGCGAGCGTGAGGATGAAGGCGCGCTCGTCCTCCGGGAAGACGTGCACGTCGAAGAACCCCATCGAGATCACGCCGATCTCCCGCCCTTTGGTCGCGAGCGGCACGAAGCACGACGAGCGTCCGGCCACGGTGGTCGTCGGATCGGCGCTGGCGCGCGCGTCGCGGCGCTCGATCCACACCGGCTGCTGCGTGCGGAGCGCCTCGGCGGCGGGGTGGGCCGCATCGATCGGCACCGAGAGCTCCTGGAGCGGCCGCGACTTGCCGCGCTCGCGGAGGAGCTCGAGCGCGTCGCCGGAGAGGAGGTAGACGCGGCCGTGGTCGGCGCCGACGGCGCCGACCGCGTGCTCGACGATGACCTCGGCGACCTGCGCGGGGGTGAGCGCCTCCGAGAGCGCCGCCGTCACGGCCTGGAGACGCGAAATGCGGCGGGCGACGAGCTCGGCACTCTGCCGAGCGAGCCGCGCGTCGTGGTAGAGGCGCGCGCTGCCGACCGAGGCGGCGACCTGGCGGGCGATGGCGGCGGCCGCCCGCTGCTCGCGCTCGCCGAACGCGGCCTCCGCGCGCTGGCCGAAGAGGAGCGCCCCGAACACCTCGCCGCCGGCGAGCACGACCGGGACGGCGAGGTAGCTCCGGAGAGGAGCCTCGAGGCGCGCGAGGGGGCTGGGGTCGGCCGCGTCACGGTGAGCGATGGCGTCGTCGACGCGCGCCGCCCCGTCGCCGCGGAGCGCCGCCGCGATGAGGGCGTCGTCACGCGGGATCGTGAGCGCCTCGAGCGACGCGCGCGACGCGCCCGCGACGGACAGCGCGGCGAAGCTCTGGGCACCGTCGGTGGGACAGAGCAGCGCCCCCGCGTCGGCCGCCATCGCCGCCGTGACCTCCTCGGTCACGCGCCGGAGCAGCGGGATGAACTCGAGCTCCGCGTCGAGCGTCTGCGCCAGATGCGACAGGGATCGCTCGAGCGCGCCGCGATCGTCGTGGCCGGCCCCGCCCCTCGACGCCGGCGCGTGCGAGGGCTGCGAGTCGCTCCGGAGAGACATGCTTCGAATCCTACGCCCGGAGCGTCGCGCCGCCAGCCCGTGTCGCGGGCTACTTCGTGGGGCGAGGTTGGCTCTGCCAGGAGCCGGCGAACCAGGCGATCTGGTGATCCGAGAGACGGACCGTCGCGGGCGGCGCGTAGTACGAGCCAGGGTAAGGCACGACCCACTGCCCCGGCTGCCACACCCAGCGCCGGCCCTTCCACATCCACTCGCCGTCGATCCAGACCGCGCCCTTCTGGCCCTCGGGCGGCGGCGGCACCACCTCGACCCTCGCCGCCGGCGGTGGGTAGGGCACGAGGACGGGCTCTTCGGCGACGTGCGGCCCCGTCGGGGGCGAAGGCAGCGTGCTCTTGCAGGCGGCGAGCCCCGCGAGCAGCGCCGCGAGCGCGGCGCAGCGCGGGATCATGGCTCGATCCACGACGCGTACGCCGTGGAGAGATCGCGCCCGAAGAGCAGGACCTCGAGCGTGGCGAGCACCAGGAACGGACCGAACGCCACGCGCGCTTGCCCGGGCGAGTCCCCCGCTTCCTCGGTGAGCGGATCGTCGGCGAGCTCCTTCTCCGCGGCGGCGCGCTCCTCGGGCGACATCGCCTCGAGCTCGGCCTGGATCTCCTCGCGCTCGCGCCGCACCGCCTCCGGCTCCTCGATCTTGCCGCGCACCAGCAGCGTCGCGATCGCCACCACGGATCCCTGCACCGCCCCGAAGCCGAGGACGAAGAGCGCGCCGGGCCAGCCGAACCACGCGCCCGCGAGCATGAGCAGCTTGGCGTCGCCGAGGCCCATGCCGGCCCGACCCCGGAGGCGCTTGTAGAGGACCACGAACGGCAGCCACACGACCGCGAAGCCGACCGCCGCGCCCAGGAGGGCGTCGGTGAACGTCATCCCCCGGAGCGCCGAGGTGCCGACGCCGAGCACGGTCCCGCCGAGCGTCACCGCATCGGGCAGGTACATGTGGTCGAGATCGATGAACGCGGCCGCCACGAGCCCGAGCGCGAGCGCGAGATCCGCGACGTAGATCGCGAGCACGCGCACCATCGACGTCGACGCGGGCAGCCGCAGCAGGATCACCTCGAGGATCGCGAAGGAGAGGACGCCGCCGATCGCCTCGACGAGCGGATAGCGCGGCGAGAGGCGCGCTTTGCAGCACCGAGCCCGGCCGCCGAGGACGAGGTAGCCGAGCACCGGCACGTTGTCGTAGGCGCGGACCGGCGCGCCGCAGGCGGGGCAGTGCGACGCCGGCCGCACCACGCTCATCCCGAGCGGCGCGCGATAGATCACGACGTTGAGGAAGCTCCCCCAGATGAGCCCGAAGGCGATCGCGAAGATCCGGAGGAACCAGATCGGGAAGTCGCCCAGGATCATGCCGCGATTCAGCGCGCCGGCGGCGGCTCGCCCCCCTGCGCCGCGAGCCGGAGCATGATGGTGAGGGCGTTCTCGAGCTCCTCGATCGTCGGGGCCACGGGGGCGTCGGCGAGCGCGGTCTTCAGCTCGACGAGGCGGGCGCCGAAGCTCTCGTAGAGGCGGCGGCTGCCGCCGGGCGGCGCCTCGGCGACCCAGCGGCGCACGATCTCGCGGAGCTCGTCGAGATCGCTGCCGGCGAGCAGCCGCGCCATCTGGGCGGCCATCGGGTCGACGGCGGAGGGCAGGGACATCGACGGATCATAGCGTCGGTTTTGACGGGCGGTAAGCGATGGGGCACGAAGGAGCGGAGCACCGGACGATGCGGACCACGACCTTGACCCTGATCGCTGCGGGAGCCCTCGTCGCTTGCGGCAAGGGCAACTCCTCGGCCGGCGCCGGCGACGACGACGGCGGCGCGCCGGTGGCGCTCGCGCCGAAGGGCAAGGTCCTGGAGGCCGCGGAGAACGAGGCACCCGCGGCGAGCGGTGCGCGCGCCGCCGCGCGCGCCGCCGCTGCCCAGGAGCGCGTCGACGTGCCGCGCGGCTCCTTCGTGGCCGGCAGCACGCCAGGCGACAAGGGCCGCGATCCGGTGCTCGAGCCGGCGATGCTCGAGGTCGAGCTCGGCGGCTTCTCGATCGACCGCTATCTCTACCCGAACGATCCCGCCCGGCCGCCGATGACGGGCGTCACGCGCGCGCGGGCGTCCGACCTCTGCCAGCAGGCGGGCGGGCGCCTCTGCACCGAGCTCGAGTGGGAGCGCGCCTGCAAGGGGCCGGACGGCACGGCCTACGCCGCCGGCCCGGCGTGGGACCCGAGCTGCGCCGCGACGCCCGCGAGCTGCGCCTCGGGCTTCGGCGTGCTCGGCATGGGCGGCGCCGTGCGCGAGTGGACCGCGAGCGACGTCGCCCCCATCGAGAACCAGCAGCCCAAGGCGGCGAGCGTCCGGGGCGCGCGCGCCGACGCGAGCGGGGTCGATCACCGCTGCGCCCACCGCGCCGCCGTCGACGCCGAGGCCACCGGCGACGATCTCGGCTTCCGCTGCTGCCACGGGGCGCCGAACGCCGCCTCGATCCCGTCGCCGCAGTGGCAGCAGACGTTCCGCCGCGTCGAGCTGCCGCCCGCGCAGGCGGCCGAGATGTTCGCGTCGGTCCCGCAGCTCCAGGAGCTCGGCTCCGAGCTCGGCTACTTCAAGGAGCCGGACGATCCCAACGTGGTGCTGGCGCGAGGCGACGCCGGCACCACGCCGCCGCAGAACACCACGCTCACGACCTCGCCCCTCCTCTGGAACCCGGTCCCGGGCGAGGAGGTGCTCGTGGTGGCCGGCAGGGCCCAGCGCGATTCGTTCATCGTCGCGTTCTACCGACTCCCCGGCGATCGCTACCGCATCGCCTCCTCGCTCATCCTGAAGGACGAGAAGGGCCCGGTGGTGCTGGGGTTCAACGGCTACGTGCGGCGGCGCCTCTTCTGGGCGACCTGCTGGGACTGCCCCGGCGAGGCCGGCAACGTGACCTACCGCGAGGACAACCGGGTGGTCATCACCCAGAAGTAGCGGCCCGTCAGGGCTTGAGCAGGTACTCGCGGTAGTGCTTGAAGTACTTCACGAGCCGCTCGACCGCGTCGGCGAGCTCGGAGTAGTCGAGCGACTCGGTCGGGAGCTCGGCGCAGAGGACGACCTCGTCGTCGGCGCCGAGGGCGAACTTGGCGATGCGCATGTCCCGGTTCACCGACAAGAGGCGCCGGTTGATGTCCTCGGGCAAGAGGGTGTCGCTCGCGAACACCGGGAGGATGGAGAGGAGCATCCAGTTCTGCGAGTGCTGGAGGAAGAAGGGCGGCAGATCGCCGGCGCTCGCGGCGCGCGGCACGAGCCGGAGCGCGCCCTGCTCGGCCGGCTCGGGGTCGAAGCCGATCTTCTGGAGCCACCGCTCGAGCGTCGCCGTGTCGATCACGGGTTCGAGCGTACCAGGAGCGCGCCCAAATGAGAGCGCCGAGCGTTCGGGCGCTTCGCGCGGGGGCGCGTCGCGGCCGGGGTCACAGGCAAAGGACGGCAGCTTCGCCCTGCTCGGCGACGCGCGCCTCGATGAGCGTGAGCAGGCCGGTGCGCCGCTCGTCGAGCTCGATCAACGTTCGCGGCGGCAAGAGCCAGGTCTCGAAGCCGGCGGGCGCGAGGACCGCAGCGGCCTTGGCGCGGTCGAACGCCGCGAGCCGCTCGCGGAGCCCGCGAGGGAACCGCGCCACCACACGCAGCTCGCGGAGGATGCGATCGAGCCCACCGCCGTCGGGGTGCAGGGGGAACGCCGCCGTGTTGTCGGGGAGCACGAGCGTGTGCGCGTCGGCGTCCACCCACACCGAGCGTCGCGCCAGGTGCCCGGCGAGGTAGTCGAGGACGAGCATCTCGACGTAACCCCGGAGCACGCCCGCGTCCTCGCCGGGCAGCGGGGCCGGCGAGCGCGCCTGCTCCGCCCACGTCAGCGGCAGGATCGACCCGTCGAGCAGCACCTCGCGCCCGGCCGGCGTCCCCGAGCGCGTGGTCACCGCCACGGCGGCGTCGACGGTCCCGTCGTTCTGCACGGCGGCGCGGGCGCGCACCAGCTCGAGCGCCGCCGGCTGCGCCGCGAGCAGCGCGCCGACCTCGCCCACGCCGAGCCGACGCTCGACGACCGGCGGGACGAGATCGCTGCCCAGCGCGCTCGCCAGCCGGAAGTACGCGACGGCGCGCCGGTGGGTGCGGGGCGCGCTCGTGAGCGCGAGGCTCACCCGCACCGGCTGATCCGGCGCGATGCGCCCCTCGAACACCCCGGCCCGCCCCGCTGCAGCTTCGGGCGGCGCGGGAGTCAGCGCCACGATCGCGCCCTCGGTCAGGCCCCGGATCGTCGGGTCATCGTCCGGCGGCCCGATCGAGCCCGAGCCCGTGTCCCTTGTCCGTGCCCGTTCCGCGGTCCGTGCCCGTTCCCCCGTCCGTTCCCGTTCCCCTGACCGTGACCCTGCCCCCGACGCCGGCGGCGCCGCCGTGTCCCCCACCACCCCGCTCGCCGTGGAGCTCGACGCCGGGCGCTCGTGCGCCTCCCGCGTGGGCGCCTCGCGACAACCCGCCGCGAAGGTGAGCGCCGCCGCCGCGGCCCACCCCCGGCGCCGCGTCATGCGAGCACGCGCTCGCGCAGGAAGCGCTCGATGCGCTCGCCGACCTGCTCTTTGCGCTCGAGCGGCGCGACGTGGGTCGCGCCGGCGAGCATGAGCAGCTCGCCCTTCGGGAGCGCCGCCGCCATCTGCTCGGCGTAGACCGGCGGCGTGAACGCGTCCTTGTCCCCGGCGATCACGAGCGCCGGCACCTCGATCTGCTTCAGCACGTCCCACGCCGAGTGCTCGCCGGCCGAGCGCAGCATCCGCAGGAACATGGGCAGATCGATGTCGACCATGTGCTTCATGTAAGGCAGGAGGTCGGCGACATCCATCGACACCGCGTCGAAGTCGCCGGTGAATTTGCCGATCCGGAGCGCGACGTCGGCGGGCACCCTGCTCCAGATCGCGCGCGCCACCTCGGGGTAGGCGTCGACGCGCTCGATCAGCCGAGGCAGCACCTGGGCGAGCATGTTGGTGCCGCGGAAAGTGTGGGTGATGCGCCCGGACGAGCCGCAGACGAGCACGAGACCGCGCACGCCCTCGGGGCGCCTCCGGTAGCCCTCGAGCGCCACCTGGCAGCCCATCGAGTGCCCGAACAGGACGACCGGCGGCGATCCGATCGCCGACCGGACGGCGTCGAGATCGCGGACGTGGTCGTCGAGCTCGATGTGCGCCGGATCGGCCGGCGCGCTCGAGCGCCCGTGCCCGCGGTAGTGCCAGTGCGCGACCGCCAGAGTGCGCGCCAGATCGTCCCAGAGGTACTTCCAGATGAACCCGTCGCACGCGATGCCGTCGCAGAGGACGGCGGTCGGCGCCGAGGGGTCGGGGCCCTCGCGTCGGCGGACGTAGATGCGCGTCCCGTCGGCGCCGGGGGCGAAGAGCTCACGTGCCATGCGAGCTACGGAATGGCTGCCGCCCCCGAGGGCGGCGAGGCGGCGCTACTCCTCGCCCTCGTCCTCGTCGCCGTTGATGTCGTTGACGCTCGGAAGCTTCTTGATCTCGATCCGAGCCAGCTTCCAGGCGCGCTGCACGACCCAGGAGAGAGAGCGATCGAGCCTCGCCGCCTCCTCCTTGATCTCCTGCAGCATCGACTCCGGGAAGTAGAGACTCTGCTTCCGCTTGTCGGTCTTTGACGCTTCGTTCTTCGCGAGATCCTTGTCGCTCATAAGCACCCCGAGGGACCCACTCCGCCACAAATGCTTACCTGAGCGTACGCGCAAACCAAAGAAATAACCAGGGGCTAGACGGGGGCGGATGGCGGGGTGCGTGGTATCCTCCGCGCGTGGGTAAGAGTGTCATCGTGGTGGTCGACGGGGACGCGTGGGTTCCCCGCGCGATCGCGGCGGGCGTCCCGGCGGAAGAGATCGAGGTGGTTCCGTGCACCACGGCACGCGGCGGGCTCAACGCCTGTTGCGCGATCGAGCCGGACTGCATCGTGGCCGACCTCCACCTCGCCGATCTCGACGGGCTCTGGTTGGCCGGCGCCCTCCGCGATCAGCCGCCCGCCATCGCGTCGACCCCGTTCATCCTCGTCTCCAACGACGACGACGAGCAGACGCACGTCCGCGCTCTCCGCGGCGGCGTCGACGTCTTCGTGACCAAGCCGTTCAACGTGGTCGAGCTCGTGGCGCAGATCCGCGCGCTCATCGCGATGGCGGCCCGGATGCGCAACCGCCGCGACTCGTTCTTCCCCGTCGGTCCCGCCTCGACCAGCGGCCAGGAGCGCGCCATCGTCGGCCACCTCGGGCGGATGTCGGTGGCGACGGTGCTCTCGGCGCTCGAGCTCGAGCGCCGCAGCGGCGAGCTGGTCCTCTCGGGAGGCGCTCCGGGCCGCCGGCGCCTGGTCCTCGAGCTGGCGTCGGGCGCCCTGATCGGCGGACGCCTCGTCGCCACGCAGCTCCGCCCGCTCGACGCGCTGCGCGAGGCGCTCCGCTGGGAGGGCAAGCGCTTCCAGTTCACGCCCGGACCGACGGTCCCCGCGCCGCCGAACGCCGACTCGATCGGCGCGCTGGTGATGGCCAGCATCCGCCTCGACGAGTCGCCGGTCGGCGCGAGCGGGCCCCCGCCGGCGGCCGCGCCGCGACCGCCCCTTCCGCAGCGCACCACCTCCGGGACCCGCCACAAGATGCCTCCCGCGCTGCCGAAGCGCGGCGACAAGCCGCAACCGCTGGCGCCGCCTCCCGTGCCGCGCCCGCACGTCGTCGCGCCGGGTCACCGGCTGGTCGAGTCGCTCGTGCCCTCGGCGCGCCCCGATCCGCGCGCCGAGGAGGACAGCGCCACGCTCAAGATGGGCACGCGCGTCCGGCGCTGAGACCCGGCCCTCGAGCCGGTGGCGCGCGAGTTGACGGCGAGCGGAGAGTGGCGCTCTCATCCGCGCATGATGACCTCGGCTCGCGCTCGGCTCGGCTTCGCCCTCCTCTCGCCCCTGCTGCTCGCGGCCTGCGACAAGCTCGGGGGCGGCGGCGCCGGCGCAGCCGCGAGCGCGCAGCCGGAGCCGCCGAAGGCCACGGGCGCGACGACCGCCGCGGCCGCCCCGGCCGGCACCGCCCAGCCCGCGAAGCCGTCGGGGCCCGTGGGCTACCCGCTCGGCGCGGTGAAGACGATCCCGGACAACTGCTCCAAGCCCTCGGTCATCCTCGCGACGGCGCCCGGCACGGTGGGCCAGGACTACAACTGGCCGTGGACGCGCCAGGCGATGCTCGCCAACCAGCAGTTCCGCGTCGTCGACGGCCCGCCCGCCGGCCCGATGCAGGTGCGCTTCCAGGCCTACGACTACAGCAGCGCGATCGCGGTCGTCGCGACCTGCAGCGACGGCGCCACCTGCAACCAGCTCGGCGCCATGTACAAGGCCATCGTCCGCTCGTCGGCGCCGCAGCTCTTCTGCGGCCCGGTGCCCGGCGTGAGCGGCGAGGGCCGCCGCATCGCGATGATGGATCCCGGCGGCCCGCAGGCGAGCCTGCCGGCGAAGTCGGACGTCATCGGCCAGTGCGCGCGGATCAGCGCCTGCATGATCGCGAGCGATCAGTCGACGCCCGGTAACCCCGGCCTCGAGTGCCAGAAGGCGCCGAGCAACTTCAAGCTCACCTGCGCCTCGCGCTACCCGTGCTCCGAGGTCCTCGCCTGCATCGGTAAGTGACGCTCCACCCTCTCCATCCCCGGCGAGAGGTCACCCGCTCTCCCGGCGACTTCCCCCTCTCCTGCAAGGGAGAGGGGGCCAGGGGGTGAGGTCTGGGACGCGGAGAGGGCCAGGGGGGTGAGGTTCGAGGCCGCTACCCGAGGATTTCGGGAGAGACGATCCGCCCCGCGATCGCGCTGGCGGCGACGACGAGCGGGCTCGCCAGGTAGACCTTGCCCGGGCCGCTGCGGCCGGGGAAGTTCCGGTTGATCGCCGAGACGGTGACCTCGTCCTTGGTGAACGAGACGCCGGGGCCGGCCTTGATGCAGGCGCCGCACGACGGGTCGACGAGCTCGGCGCCCGCCTTGGCGAAGATCTCGAGGTAGCCCTTGTCCTCGGCGTAGCGGCGGATGTCCTGCGAGCCGAACTGGATGTAGAGGTGCACGCCGTCGGCGACGCGCCTGCCCTGCGCGACGGCGCGCTCGAGCACCGCCGCGTACATGTCCATGTCGGCCTTCTTGCCGCCGGTGCACGAGCCGCCGTACGCGATGTCGATCTTCACGCCGCCGCCGCTCTGCTCGTCGAGCGTCCGCAGCGGGATGCCGTTCCTCGGATCGCCGGGGAGCGCCACCATCGGCTCCACCGTCGAGAGCTGGAGCTCGAACGTCGCCATGTAGGTCGCGCCGGGATCCGCCTTGACGATGCGCGCCCGAACCGCGTCGGCCGAGAGGCCGCGCTGCTTCACGAGGTAGTCGACGATCACCTCGTCGGCCTCGATGATCCCGGTGAAGCCGCCGGCCTCGACCGCCATGTTGGTCAGGGTGGCGCGCTCGTCGAGGCTCATCGCGGCGACACCGTCGCCGGAGAACTCGAGCACCTTGCCGATGCCCTCGCCGCTCTTCCAGAACGGCTGCGAGAGGAGGTGGAGCATCACGTCCTTGGCCGTGACGCCGGGGCGCAGCTTGCCGCGGAGGACGAAGCGCGCCGACTCGGGCACCGCCACGCGCACGTCGCGCGTGAACCAGGCGTTGGCCATGTCGGTCGAGCCCACGCCGAAGGCGAAGCAGCCGAGGGCGCCGGCCATGCAGGTGTGCGAGTCGGTCCCGGCCACGATCTGGCCGGGCAGGGCGAGCTCCTCGATCACCTTGTTGTGGCAGATCGCCTCGGAGCCGACCTTCTTCCCGTCGCGCTCGACCTCGCCGTAGAGCTTGACCCGGTGCTTGTCGGTGAACGACTTCTGCACCGTGGCGAGCGACTCGCTCTGCTCGCGGAGGCCGAGCTTGACGTGCGCCTCGGGCATCACCTTGTCGAGGAAGGTGAGGTGGTCGCGGAAGGCGAAGACGCTCTCGGGCTCGGTCACCGTCGCGTCCGGGCCAAGGCCGGCGCGGAAGAGCGAGTCGGCCATCGGCGTGACGTACTCGTGCGAGAAGCGCACGTCGGTGCGGACGAAGAGCGCATCGCCGGGCTTGACCGCGGGGACGCCGAGCTTGCCCGATTTGGCGTCGACGATCGCGTGGGCGGCGATGATCTTCTCGCAGAGCGTCATCGGCCGCGGCGCCGTGGTGATCTCGGGCGGCGAGACCTCGCCGGCGAGGCGGGCCTTGTTGTACGTGAAGAGCCCGCCGTACTCGACGACGTCGGCGCTGATGCGGTCGAGGCCCTTGGTGAACTCGGAGACCGGGATCTCCTCGCCGCGAGCGACGCGCTCGAGGACGCCGAAGTCGGTCGTGGTGAAGAGGCCGATGTTCTGGCAGTTCTGCCCGTAGATCTTCTCGATGGACCGGGCGACGACGATCTGGATGCCCGCCTCGCGCTCCGAGTAGGGCGCCGTCTCGCGCGAGCTGCCGCAGCCCTTCGACCGGCCGCTGACGATGACGCCGAAGCCGCCGTTCTTGATGGCGTCGCGCTCGACCACGCCGCCGCGGAGGCCCACGAGGCAGTACCGGGCGAGCGTCTCGTCGTAGTAGTAGCAGACCCAACCTGGCGTCAGCTCGTCGGTCGAGATGTTGTTGACGAGCGGGACCTTCTCCGGGTCGACAAGGACGCTCTCGCCGGCGAGCTGGCGACGGAGCAGCTCGGGATCCTCCGTCAAATAGAGGATCTTGCCGGTGACCTTGACTGACTTGCGACGCGGGATAGGCATCGGGACCTCACTGCCCCCACCGAGATGGACGACGGGCGCGGGCAGCCGCACGCGCCGTCGGAAACTCTACCTCTAGCCAGGAACGCGCGCCGGACCAAGGGGGAGTTTGCCCAGGGCGCCTCCGGGACCGGAAGCCGCTCGCTCCGCCGACCGACGCCGGCTTGGGGTTCGCACGTCGAAGGGCTAGAGTCCCCGGCCTTCGGCGATGAAGCGTCCGTCCAAGATCCCCGTGGCCGTCCTGGGCGCCGGGCTGACCGGGATGTCGGCAGCCTTCCACCTCGGACGAGCGGGCGTGCCGAACCGGATCTTCGAGCGGCTGCCCCAGCCGGGGGGCCACGTGATCACGGTGGAGGACGGCGGCTACCGCTTCGACCGGACGGGCCACCTGCTCCACCTCCGCGATCCGGCGATCCGCGAGCTCGTCCTCGGGTGGCTGGGGGGCGACGTGCTCGAGATCGAGCGCCGGTCGATGATCTGGTCGAACGGCGCGTACACCCGCTACCCCTTCCAGGCGAACACCTTCGGCCTGCCGCCGGCCGTCGCGTACGAGTGCCTCCACGGCTTCGTCGCCGCGCATTTCTCGAAGGAGGGCAAGCCTCGGCCCGAGAACTTCGAGGAGTTCTGCCTGATGCACTTCGGCGAAGGCATCAGCCGCCACTTCATGATCCCCTACAACGCGCGCCTCTGGGGCGTGCCGCCGCGCGAGATCACCGCCGACTGGTGCAGCCGCTTCGTGCCGCTCCCCAAGCTGGAGGACGTCCTCGCCGGCGCGGTGGGCCTGAACGACCGCGAGCTCGGCTACAACGCGCGCTTCCTCTATCCGCGCCGCGGGATCGGCGCGCTCACCGAGGGCATGGCCCGCGCGCTGCCGGACATCGAGCTCGGACGGGCGCCGCGCGCGATCGACTGGCGCCGCAAGAGGCTCCGCTTCGACGACGAAGACGTCGCGTACGACGTGCTCGTCTCGACCGCGCCGCTCTCGACGCTGATCGCGCTGCTCGAGGACCCTCCCCCCGAGATCCGCGAGGCCGGGCGGAGGCTGCGCTGCACGCACCTCTACTACCTCGACGTCGCCCTCAACGGACCGGTGGGGCAGCCGTTCAACTGGGTCTACGTCCCGGAGGCGAAGTACCCGTTCTACCGCGTCGGCTGCTACTCGAGCTTCTCGCCGGCGATGGCCCCGCCGGGCAAGGCGAACCTCTACGTCGAGCTCGCCGACCGCGCCGAGCCCGATCTCGCGGCGCTCCTGCCCCAGGTCGCCGAGGGCCTCGTCGAGATGAAGCTCATCGAGCACGCACACGCGGTCCGCTTCGCGCGCCTCCGCAGGATCGATCACGCTTACGTCGTCTTCGACCACGCCTACTTCCCCTCGCTCGCGACGCTCCGCCCGTTCCTGGAAGCCGAGGGGATCGTCTCGGCCGGCAGGTACGGCGGCTGGAACTACTCGTCGATGGAGGACGCGATCCTCTTCGGCAGGGACGCCGCCGGGAGCGCAAGCGCCCGCGTCGGAGGCGCCGCGTGAGCGATCCGCGCATCTCGATCGTCATCCCCGTCTACAACGAGCAGGCGATCCTCCACGCGGCGGTCGTCGATCTCCGCGAGCGTCTCCGACCGCTCGGGTGGGACTACGAGGTCATCCTCGCCGAGAACGGCTCGCGCGACGAGACGGTGAAGATCGCCGAGGAGCTCGCCGCGAAATACCCCGAGGTCCGCTTCTTCTCGCTGGGCGCGCCCAACTACGGCGGCGCCCTCCGCCAAGGCATCGAGCTCGCGCGCGGGCGCTACGTGCTCTGCGACGAGATCGACCTCTGCGACACCGACTTCCACCGGCGCGCCGTCGATCTGCTCGAGGCCGGCGGCACCGACATGGTCATCGGCTCCAAGCTCATCCAGGGCGCGACCGACGACCGCCCCTGGGCGCGCCACGCGGCGAGCCAGCTCTACAACGGCCTGCTCCGCGCCACGCTCGGCTTCCGCGGCACCGACACGCACGGGCTGAAGGCGTTCGTGCGCGAAGCCCTCTTGCCGATCGCGCGCGACTGCGTCGTCGAGAAGGACGTGTTCGCGAGCGAGTTCGTGATCCGCGCCTACCGGGCCGGCCTGTCCATCCGCGAGATCCCGGTGCGCGTCATCGAGAAGCGCCGCCCCTCGATCAACCTCGTCAGCCGCGTGCCGAACGTGCTGAAGAGCCTGGCGAAGCTCACCTGGGCCATCCGGATCAAGGGCTAGTTTCTCAACATGGGGGCTCCGCCCCCATACCCCCGGGGCAATTGCCGGTCGGCTTCGCCGCCCGGACACCCGCCTCCTCAACATGGGGGCTCCGCCCCCATACCCCCGGGCAAGTTGCCGGTCGGCTTCGCCGCCCGGACACCCGCCTCCTCAACATGGGGGCTCCGCCCCCATACCCCCGGGCAAGTTGCCGGTCGGCTTCGCCGCCCGGACACCCGCCCTCCGCTTCGCTGCGGGCGGGTCAATTGCCCCTCACGCGATGTGGGGATGGACGTCTCGGGGACGGATCGGATGGACGTGGACGCCCGCCGTGAGCGCTTCGGCACGGCCCCGTCCGCTCGCGTTCCGCTCTGCCTCGCGATATGACCCCCGCGCGTGCCCAAACCGGACGAGACCCGCGCCCCCTCGCTCCCGCCGAAGCGACGCGACACCGACGTCGACGTGGTGATCATCGGCGGCGGCGTGAACGGGCTCGGCGTCGCCCGCGACGCGACGATGCGCGGGCTGCGCGTCGCGCTGTTCGAGCGCAACGACCTCGCCTTCGGCGCGAGCGGCAACTCGAGCGGGATGATCCACGGCGGCGTCCGCTACCTGACGTACGACCCCGCCGTCACCGCCGCCTCGTGCCTCGACTCCGGCTACATCCAGTCGATCGCGCCGCACCTGCTCTTCCGCATCCCCTTCCTGATGCCGATCGAGCGGCGCGGCTCGTACGCGAAGGTGCTCTTCACCCTCATCGACGCCTTCTTCGAGGCGTACGACAACTACCAGCCGCTCAAGCGAGGAAAGCAGCACGCCCGCCTCACCGCCGACGAGCTCCGCCGCCTCGAGCCGGGCATCGTCGGCGACATGCTCGGAGGGATCACCTTCGACGAGTGGGGCATCGACGGGGCCCGTCTCTGCGTCGCCAACGCCGTCGACGCCAAGGAGCGCGGCGCGCGCCTCTTCGTCGGGCACACGGTCGAGAAGATCGAGCGCCGCGACGACACCGGCGAGGTCACCGGCGTCCGCTACCGCGACCGCGCCAGCGGCGCCGCGGGCTCGATGACCGCGGCCGCGGTGATCAACGCGACCGGCGCCTGGTCGCCGATCACCGCGTCGCTGGGCGGGCTCGCGTCCGACCGCGCGCGCGTCCGCCCCGGCAAGGGCATCCACGTCGTCTACGACCGCCGGCTCACGAACTACGCGATCACGGCGCGGGCCATCGACGGCCGCCAGATCTTCCTCGAGCCCTGGGAGAACATGAGCGTCGTCGGCACCACCGACGACGACTACTACGGCGACCTCGACGAGGTCCGCGCCACGAGCGAGGAGGTCCGCTACCTCGTCCAGGGCATCGCCCGGATCTTCCCGGCCATCCGCACCGCGCGGATCATCGGCACCTACGCCGGCGTGCGCCCCACCCTCTACGCCTTCGGCAAGACCGAGGACGCGCTCTCGCGCGATCACCAGGTCGTCGATCACACCCGCCACGGCGCGCCCGGCCTCTACTCGATGATCGGCGGCAAGCTCGCGAGCTACCGCCTCTTCGCCGCCGAGATGACCGACGTCCTCGCGCGCCGCTTCGGCCTGGGCCAGCCCTGCGCGACGCACACGACGCCGCTCCCGGGCGGCGACGCGGCCGTCGATCCCTTCGGGCTCGCGCGCTCGCTCGAAATCGACGCCATCGCGGCGCGCCGCATCGTCTACCGCCACGGCTCGCGCTCGGAGCGGATCGCCGAGCGCATCCGGCGCCGCCCGCGCGAGGCCCGGGCGGTGTGCGTTTGCGAGCCGGTCACCGAGGCCGAGGTCCGGTACGCGCTCGCGCACGAAGAGGCGAGGTGCGTCGCCGACGTGGCGCGGCGGACGCGCCTGGGCCTCGGCGCCTGCGGCGGGATGCGCTGCGCCGCGCGCTGCGGCCAGCTCGTCGCCGACGAGCTCGGGCTGCCGCCGCAGGAGGGCGCTCGCCAGGCGATCCGCTTCCTCACGCGTCAGGCGCGGACGCGCAGCGTCGGGCTCGGGCCCGAGCAGGCGCGGCAGGAGGCCCTCGCGATCGCCAGCGCCCGCGCCGAGCTCGGCGTCGACGCCGATCTCGTGGCCGCGCCGGAGGCGGTGTGACGCGCGTCGCCGTCGTCGGGGCCGGCGTCGCGGGCCTCGCCGCGGCGTGGGCGGCCCGGCGCGCCGGCGCCGAGGTCACCGTCGTCGCGTCGGGCACGGGCGCGAGCGCGCTCGGCGGCGGCGCCGTCGACGATCGCCCCTGGGAGCGGGCGCTCCGCGCCGCGGCCGCGCTCGGCGCGATCGAGCCGATGCGCGAGCTCGAGGCCGACGTCGTCGCGCTCTCGCGCGCGCGCGGCCGCGTGGGGGGGCCCCGCGCGGCGGAGCCCCCCCCCCCCC
>CAYJPW010000072.1:0-558 GCA_964372055.1 uncultured Polyangiaceae bacterium | reverse complement strand
GCCTCTGGGAGCTGCCCGGCGCGTCGTCGCCCCAGCCGCACCTCGGCACGCTCGGCGGGCGGCTGCGCCCGGCGCGCGGGCACGACCGCGCCCTGCTCGACCTCGCCTTCCTCGAGGGCGCCCGCGTCCTGCTGCCTCGCGCCGACCGCCCCGGCTGGGACGCCGATCTCCTGGCGCGGGCGCTCGCCGCCGAGCCGTTCGCGCGCGCGCGCGGCCTCACCTTCGACGCCGTCGACGCGCCGGTGCTCCGCTTCGAGGACGAGCACCGGATCCCGGACGGCGATCTCGCCGCGCGCCACGACGAGCCGGCGCGCCTCGCCTGGCTCGCGGAGCGGCTCGCGGCGCTGGCGGCGGCCGAGACGCGGCGGGGCGCGGCGGTGCACGCCGTCCTGCTCGGGCCTTGGCTCGGCGCAGCCGCGCCGCGCGCCGCCGAGCTCTCCGCTCGCGCCGGCGTCCGCGCGGGCGAGGCGCACGCGGGCGCCGGCTCGCCTGCGGGCCAGCGCGTCGAGGCCGCTCGCGATGGCCTCCTCGGCGCGATCGGCTGCCGCGTCGTGCGCG
>CAYJPW010000071.1:0-51248 GCA_964372055.1 uncultured Polyangiaceae bacterium | reverse complement strand
GGCGCGGGCCCCCCCCGGCCCCCGCGCGGGGGGGGGGGGGGGGGCGCCACACGCCAAAGCGCGGGCGCCGGCGCCCGCGGCCGGCGTGGCGTCGCCGTCCCCGGAAGGCCCGCCCGTGGTCGCGGTCGCGCCTCCGCCTCCGCCCTGGGCCTGCCCGCCGCCGGCCCCCGCGCCCGCCCCGCCCGCCCCTCCGGTGCCTCCGATCCGGGTCAAGCGCAGGGCGTCGAACACGAGCTCGTGCATCGCCGCGACCGGCTCCCCGGTGTCGTCCTCGAGGCGCACCGACTGGTCGGGGCCCGCCGCGAAGGCGAAGGTGCCGAGCGGCGCCCAGCCCGAGGCGGCGCTCTGATCGACGACGACGCTCTCGGTCGCCCCGGCGTGCGTGAGCGCGTACGAGGCCTGCGTGCTCTTCGCCGACCCGGGCTCGACGTAGACGTCGAGCGCGTAGTCGCCGGCCTCGTCGAACGTGAGCGTCCAGACGCCGAAGTTGTCGGCGACTGCGGCGTCGGTGGCGTACGTCCAGAGGCGCGAGCCGTCCCACCCCGCCGACTCGGTGTGCCAGTACTGCGGGTTGCCGCCCTTGGCGAAGCACAGGTCCGTCTCGTCCACGATCCGCCCCGCGGGCGGGACCGGCTCGCAGATCGGGCAGTCGGCCGCGCACGTGGCGTGCGTCTCGTCGCCGTTGCAGTAGCCGTCGCCGCACGCGACCGTGCCCGTGTTGGTCGAGACGATGAGGGTCCCCTGGACGAGGTCCTCGACGCCGTCGAGCGGCTCGGGCACGACCGCGTTGCCGCCGTACGACCCGCCGGTCCCGCTGCCCCCGACGAGGCTGTCGCGGTGGATGGCCCAGTGCAGGTGCGGCGTGGAGAAGGATCCACACGAGAGCTGCCCCTGGCACGACTGCCCCAGCTCGCCGAGCGCTTGGCCCGGCGCCACGGTGGCGCCCTCGACGACCGCCGGATCGATCGCGTTCATGTGGGCGTAGAGGCTGTGGTAGACGTGCCCGTCGCCGAGGTCGTGCTCGAGGATGACCCGCAGGCCGTAGTTCGCCCAGCCCGAGGTCGCCCAGCCGGCCCGCACCACTTTGCCGGGCAGCGGCGCGAGGATGGGCAAGCCCTTCCCGGAGTTGGGCTCGGTGTCGTAGACGAGGTCGAGGGCGTAGTAGTCGTTCGCCTTGCAGCACGCGTTCGTGTCGGCGTGCAGGCTCGAGCCTCCGGAGGGGCTGTAGCCCGAGAGCACGCGGATGACCGACCCGGCCGGGAAGGGGAGGTAGAGCTTCACGTTGGCCGGAAACGCCACGGCTCCCGCGATCGGCGGCGTCAGCGCGGCGGCGTGCGACGTCACCAGCAGCGCGAACAGCACCACGGCCGCCGCCGCGAGCGCGGCCCGGGCGCCGCCGAGCGCCGGGCGCGCCGTCCGGGAGAGGGTTGTCGAAGCTCGGACCATGGCGGCATCATCGCACGACGGCGCGCCGGCGGCGTTGACGCAACCGGCGCCTGGTCATTAGCCTCGGCGCGCCGAGCGCCCCTCGCCGGCGCTCTCTCTCGCCGTGCCGCCGCCCACCCACGAACAGCCGTCGATCCGGCCCGAGGCCCGCGTCGGCGTGGTCCTCCGGGACAAGTGGCGCCTCGAGCGGCTCCTCGGGGTGGGCGGGATGGCGGCGGTCTACTCGGCCGTCCACCGGAACGGGAACCGCGTCGCCATCAAGCTCCTGCACCCGAGCCTCTCGGGCAACGAGGGCATCCGCACCAGGTTCCTGCGCGAGGGCTACGTCGCCAACCAGATCGACCACCCCGGCCTCGTCCGGGTCCTCGACGACGACGCCGCCGAGGACGGCGCCGTCTTCCTCGTCATGGACCTGCTCCTCGGCGCGGCGCTCGGGACGGTGTGGCGCGAGCGCGGCAAGCGGCTCGCGCCCGAGATCGTCATCGGCCTCGCGCACCCGCTCCTCGACGTG
Organism: uncultured Polyangiaceae bacterium; assembly: GCA_964372055.1. GTDB lineage: Bacteria > Myxococcota_A > Polyangia > Polyangiales > Polyangiaceae > CAYJPW01. The sequence goes on along the minus strand of CAYJPW010000071.1, from coordinate 49,291 downwards.
CTCGCCGCCGCCCACGCGAGGGCGGTGGTGCACCGCGACATCAAGCCCGACAACGTGTTCCTGACGACGCGGGGCGAGGTGAAGCTGCTCGACTTCGGCGTCGCGCAGCTCCGCGAGGCCGCGGGCGACAACTCGATGACGCGCACCGGGACGACGATGGGGACGCCGGCGTACATGTCCCCGGAGCAGGCGCTCGGCAGGACGAAGGCGATCGACGCGCAGTCCGACGTCTACTCGGTGGGCGCGCTCGTGTTCGCGCTCCTCAGCGGCCGCTACGTGCACGAGGGCGAGACCATGCAGGACCAGCTGATCCAGGCGGCGACCGTGCCCGCGCCCTCGCTCGCGGCCGTCGCGCCGGACGTGCCGCCGGCGCTCGCGGCGGTCGTCGACGGGGCGATCGCCTTCGAGAAGGAGCACCGCTGGGCGTCGGCGGCGGCGATGCGCGACGCGCTCGCGGCCGCGCAGCGGCAGCTCTTCGGGCGCCCGGTGCTCTCCGGCGCCGACCTCGCCGCGGTGCTCCCGGTCGCGAGCGCGCGCGATCCGGAGGCGGAGCTCCTCGGTGCGTCCGCGCTGATCACCGACGGGTCCATGATCGCGCCGGATCCGAGCAAGCTCTCGCGGCCGATCACGGCGCCCCCCGCGCCGGCTCCGGGCGCGAAGCGGATCTCGGTCGCCCCGCCGGCCCTCGCGCCGGGCGCGCCGCCGGCGCATCCGCTGGCCGCGACGGTGGCGACCGAGCCGCTGCCCGCCGCGCTCGCGGCGCCTGCGCCGGTTCCGCCGGCTCCGGCCGCTCCACGCCCGGCCGAGATGGACGACAACTCGCGGACGCTGCCCCTCGAGATGCCGTCCCCGCTGGCGTCGCGCATGGTGATGCCGGTGACCGCCTACCAGCAGGCTCGCGGCGGGCCGGCGGCGGCGCCGTCCGTTCAAGCGGCGCCGGCGGCAGCGGCGTCCCGCGGGCAGGCTCCGCCGCCGCCCGCGCCGAAGGGCACGTCGCCGGCGGTCGTCGTGGGAGCCGCGTTCGTCGTGCTGGTGCTCTCGGCGGGCGCCGCGTTCCTCGTGCTGCGCTGGATGCACCCGGTCGCGCCCGCGGGCGCGCCGCCCGCTTCCACCGCGCTCGCGCCCGCTCCGCGCTGACCCCGCAGCGTCAGCGTTTGCGCGGCAAGAGCAGCGGGTCGCGCTCCTTGCCGAAGAGCGGCTGGCGCTTGCCGGCGCGGTTGTAGCTCCACGCGTAGAGCGCGCCCGCGAGCCCGGAGGCGACGCCGACCAGGCCGAGGACGTAGCCGAGCAGGAAGCTCGGCAGGATGGCGCAGAGGATCACGTAGCCGATCGCGGCGGGCACCGCCTCGCCGAGCGGCGCGGCGTAGAGCCAGCCGAGCGGGCCGAAGAAGAAGGAGAGCGCGCCCGACGCGACGATCGACTTGGTCGGCTTGCCGCTCGCGGGCGCCGTGAGCCCCGCTGCGCGGGAGGCGAGCCCGGCCGTCGCCGTGAGCGCGGTCACGTCGGACTCCAGCTTCTGGATGCGATCGACCTCGGCGATCGACTCGGCCCCGCGCGACGGGCGCGCCGCGCCGCGGACCCGCCACAGGATCTCGCCCTCGTCGTCCGAGTCGACCTCGAGGAGCGAGGCCCGGACCATCTCGTCGAGCCACTTCTCGATCTTGGGACGCGGAGCGCCCGTGTAGGCGAGGAGGTTGGCCCGCGTCATCGGCACGCGCGTCTTCGTCCACATCGCGAGCACGCGCGACTCGAAGCCGTGCTGGTCCATCGGACGAACTTTCCCAGGGCGCTCCACGCCGGTCAAGCGGGCGCCCGCTCCAGAAAAGCCGGGAAGCTCGTCCGGTCGGGTCGCGTAGGATCCCCGCCGACGTGTCCGCTACGCCCTACCGCACCGCCGCGCCGGTCCCTCGGCCGCCCGTCTCGATCGAAGGGGAGCTGCTCGTCGTCGAAGCCACGGCGAAGCTCCCGCGCGTTTGCCTCAAGTGCGGGGCGACGAAGGAGCTGGTGAGCCGCACCGAGACGATGGCGCAGGCAGGCGCGGCGGGCGGGGTCGGCGCCGGCGGCGGCGTGGCCGGCGCGCTGCTGGCGCAGTCGTTTCGCCACGATCCCGCCATGGCCGCCGTGGTCGCCCTCTTCGCCGTGATCGCCATCCTGGCCGTCGCTACGGTCATGCAGCGCTCGACGCCGAGCGCCGACGTCGACCTGGTGCTCTGCGACGCGTGCGACGTGCGCTGGTCCGAGGGGAAGATCGCCCAGCGCCGCACCCTGTGGGGGCTCGCCGGGGTCGGCGTGCTGGTGCTGCTCGGGCTCGCGCTCTCGGCGTGGCCGATCGCGGCCGCCGGCCTCCTCGGCTTCGCGGTCGTCCTCGGCTTCGCGCTCCGGATGAAGCTGCCGAAGCGGTTCGTCACCGCGACCCGAATCGCCCAGGGCCACGTCTGGCTCGGGGGCGTGTCGCCCGAGGCGCTCGCGCGGATCGCGAAGCGCCTCGCCAAGAAGGCGCGCGCGGCCTGAACGTCAGCCGGCGACCGGGAGCCCCTTCTTGCCGGCGAGGATCTCGGCGAAGAAGTCGTTGCCCTTGTCGTCGACGACGATGAACGCGGGGAAGTCGACGACCTCGATCTTCCAGACCGCCTCCATCCCGAGCTCGGGGTACTCGAGCACCTCGACCTTCTTGATGCAGTCCTGCGCGAGGCGCGCGGCGGGGCCGCCGATGGAGCCGAGATAGAAGCCCCCGTGCTTCTTGCAGGCGTCGGTGACCTGGCGCGAGCGGTTGCCCTTGGCGAGCATCACCAAGCTCCCGCCGTTCGCCTGGAAGTGATCCACGTAGGCGTCCATGCGCCCCGCCGTGGTCGGGCCGAAGCTGCCGGAGGCGTAGCCGGCCGGCGTCTTCGCGGGGCCGGCGTAGTAGACGCAGTGGTCCTTCAGGTAGCTCGGCATGCCCTCGCCGCGATCGAGGCGCTCCTTGATCTTGGCGTGGGCGATGTCGCGCGCCACGATCATCGGCCCGGTGAGCGACAAGCGCGTCCGGATCGGATGGCGACCGAGCTCGGCGCGGATGTCGCTCATCGGGCGGCCGAGATCGATGCGCACGACCTCGCCGCCGAGCTCGGAGGCCGCCGTGTCGGGCAGGTACTTCGCCGGATCGCGCTCGAGCTCCTCGAGGAAGACGCCGTCGCGCGTGATCTTGCCGACCGCCTGCCGGTCGGCGGAGCAGGAGACGGCGATCGCCACCGGGCAGCTGGCGCCGTGGCGCGGCAGGCGCACCACGCGGACGTCGTGGCAGAAGTACTTGCCGCCGAACTGCGCGCCGATGCCCGTCTTCTGGGTGAGCTCGAGGACCTTCTGCTCGAGCTCGGGATCGCGGAAGCCGCGCCCGAGATCGTTGCCCGACGTCGGCAGCGTGTCGAGGTAGCGGGCCGAGGCGAGCTTCGCGACCTTGAGCGCGAGCTCGGCCGAGGTCCCGCCGACGACGATCGCGAGGTGGTAGGGCGGGCACGCCGCGGTGCCGAGGGCGCGGATCTTGGCGTCGAGGAACGCCATCAGGCTCTCGGGGTTGAGCAGCGCCTTCGTCTCCTGGAAGAGGTAGCTCTTGTTCGCCGAGCCTCCGCCCTTGGCCATGAAGAGGAGCTTGTAGGCGTCGCCGTCGGTCGCGAAGATCTCGATCTGCGCGGGGAGGTTCGACCCGGTGTTCTTCTCCCGGTAGAGGTCGAGCGGGGCGAGCTGCGAGTAGCGGAGGTTCGAGGTCAGGTACGTGTCGAACACGCCGCGCGCGATCGCCGCCTCGTCGCCGCCGCCGGTGAAGACGTACTGGCCCTTCTTGCCCATGACGATGGCGGTGCCGGTGTCCTGGCACATCGGCAAGACCCCGCCGGCCGAGATGTTCGCGTTCTTGAGGAGGTCGAGCGCGACGAAGCGGTCGTTGGGCGAGGCCTCGGGGTCGTCGAGGATGCGCCGGAGCTGCGCGAGGTGCCCCGGCCGGAGCAGGTGGGCGATGTCGCGCATCGCCTCGCGCGTCAGCAGGGTCAGCGCCTCGGGCTCGACCCGGAGGAACGTCTTGCCGGCGGCCTCGAAGGTGGAGACGTGGTCCTTGGTGACGAGGCGGTAGGGCGTCTCGTCGTGGCCCAACGGCAGAAGCTCCTGGAACTCGAACGCTGGCATGGCGCGCCTCCTTCGCTTTCGGCGAGAGCTTCTACCGTGCCGGCCGGCGCCGGTCCACGACGCCCGTCGTGGCGTGGCGAGACCCCTCGGGGCGCGGAGACGGCCGACCGGAACACGCGGAAGATGCGCGGAGCGTCGAGGAACGCGGTGGGCACGAGGTAGCCTGCCCGGTCGCTCCCTCGGCGCGCGCGCAGGCCTCGCTGAAGCGCTGGTCTCGGCGAAGACGAGCTCGGCCGCGTTCACGCGCGGCACGTCGACGCCGGCCGCGTCCGCGCCGTCGAGGAGCGTCGCGACGCGGGTGAAGCTCTGCGCGCGCTCGGTGGACCGGAGCCGCTCGACGGGGCGGCGAGGGCGACCCGCATGCGCTCAGGGTACAGGCAAACGCCCTGAGCGAAATGGTGCTCGACGGCTCCCATCTCGAGATCGACTCGATTGGCGCGCGCGCCGAGCTGTCCTAGGGCGGGGCATGGCGACCATCACCCTCAAGGGCAACCCGATCCACACCTCCGGCAACCTCCCCGCCGTCGGCTCGAGGGCACCCGACTTCACCTTGGTGAAGACCGATCTCTCGGAGGCGACGCTCGCCTCGTACCCCGGCAAGAAGGTGCTCAACGTCTTCCCGAGCCTGGACACGAGCGTGTGCGCGATGTCGGTGCGCACGTTCAACGAGCGCGCGGGCGAGCGGCCCGGGGTCCGCGTGCTGAACGTCTCGGCGGACCTGCCCTTCGCGCACAAGCGCTTCTGCACCGCCGAGGGCATCGCCAACGTCGAGAACCTGTCCGCCTTCCGGAGCTCGTTCGCCGACGACTACGGCCTGCGGATCACCGACGGCCCGCTCGAGGGGCTCTGCTCGCGCGCCGTCCTCGTGCTCGACGAGCAGAACCGCGTCCTGTACGCCGAGCAGGTCCCCGAGATCGCGCAAGAGCCCGACTACGGCGCGGCGCTCGCCAAGCTCTGAGGAGGGATCCGGATCGGGCGAGAGCGTCTGCGCTCGTGCGCGCGATGCGCGGCGTCGACGGACGCTGGTGTTCCATCAGCTCGGCGGATGAGGCCCCCAGGGCATCCGTAGCGCGCCGGTGGCACAGGCTGGCAGCCTCGGCCGACCGGCCTGGCGCTTCATCCGGGCAAAGCGCCGGTCGTGCGCGTCGGCCGCTGGCCCGCCGGTTGCTCTCGACGTCCCGAACACTGCTCGACCGGAGGCATTGGATGAAGGCGATGGCTTGGATTGCGCTCGTCGGGCTCGCGGCCGGCGGGCTCGTGGGGTGCGGGAGCGACGACCAGACATGCGACCCTTCCTGCGGAACAGGCGGGACCGGCGGCGCCGGCGGCGGCACCTCGACGAGCCAAGGCGGCGGGGGGAGCGGCGGCGGGACCGGGGGCGGAGGTGGCACCGGCGGCGGGGCGGGCGACTGCGGCGGCGCGCAGTGCGGCACGTTGGAGTACTGCGTGAACGACGACCAGCAGTGCGGCGCAGCCAGCCAGGCCGCGCACTGCGTGGAGCTGCCCCCCGACTGCATCTACCCGCCGGAGACCTGGCAGCCCGTCTGCGGCTGCAACGGCCAGATCTACCCGATCGACTGCGAGGCCAGCATCCACGGCGTCGACACCGGCCCGGCCGAGAGCTGCACGAGCTTCCCCTGCGGCAGCGCGAGCTGCGACAAGGCGACCCAGTACTGCGAGCGCCAGGTGTCCGACGTCGGTGGGGTGCCGGACACGTACACCTGCAAGCCGCTGCCGACCGGATGCAGCGGCGGCGCCGATTGCGCGTGCCTCGCCAACGAGGCGTGCGGCGCGTCGTGCGAGGGCCAGGGCGATCTCGGGCTCAGGCTCACCTGCCCCGGCGGTTGAGTCGAAGCAGCGTCGGCCCCGAGCCTCGCCCGCGCGAGGCTCGTCCGACACCGTTCAGCGCCCGCCGCGGCGGAACACGAGGCGGTAGCCCAAGAGCAGCAGCATCGCGCCGAGCACGGAGGCCGCGAACCGCATCAGGCCCGCCGGGTACCAGCCGATCATCGGCGCGAGATAGCCGGCGACGAGGGATCCGGCGATCCCGAGGAGGATGGTCACGATGATGCCGCCGGGATCCTTGCCCGGCATCAGCATCTTGGCGACCGCGCCGATCGCCAGGCCGATCACGATCATGGTCAGGATGTGCATGGCGTCGCTCCTCCCCCCGGAGGAGTGCTTACCATCTGCGGGCTCCGGACGCCGCCGGCTTCTTCACGGCAAGAAGAGCGACACCGTCTCCTGGTGATCGGCGTCCGAGGCGCAGCAGGACGCGTCCGAGCAGCCGAGCGCCGCGAGATCGAGGCAGCTGCAGTCGCCGATGCCGTGCGCGCACCACCCGGCGACGTCGGCGACGGCGACGCAGTCGTAGGTCGTCTCGCTCCCCGCGGGGCCACCCGACGTGGCGACGCAGACCTGCACGTGCCGCGTGCACTGGAGGTTGCCGCACGCGAAGGTGCCCTGCGCGCAGAGCTCGGGGCCGCTGTAAGGCTCGCTGTTGCCCCAGAAGGTGCACTCGGCGTACTCGCCCTCGACGACCTGCCCGTCGCACCCGCACACCGGTCCGGACGGCGGCCCGTCGCAGGTGAAGCCGGGCTGGCAGAGTCCCTGGCTCCCCGGTGCGCAGGAGCCCTCGGGGAAGACGCACGCCCCTGCGCTGCCGCAGAGGGACTCGGTCGTGCAGGTGCCGTTGCCGCCGCCCGCGCCGCCGGTTCCACCGCCGCCGCCGCCCGTGCCGCCGCCGGCACCACCGGCGCCACCGCCGTTTCCACCGCCGCCGGAGCCGGTGTCGCTGCTGACGTCTTCCCCGCAGCCCATCAGCGCCGCGCAGAGCAGCCCCACCACCAGGCCCATCGCCTTCGTCGTCTTCATCGTGGCCTCCAGCCGCGCCGCCGCGGCGCGGAGGGCGTGTTGCACGCATGATGCCACGCTGCCTCGCGCGGCGCGCGCCGGCACCACGCCGCGGGCCGTGCGCCCGCGTGGCTCGCCGAACTGGGCCAGATGACCGCTCCGGCGCGACGGATCCCGTGCGCGCCCCCGGCGCGGCTAGGGTCGCCCGCATGCGTACATCGAGTCTCGCGTCACGCCTTGCTCTGCTCGCGGCCGCGACGGTCGCCGTCACCGCCGCCGCCTCGCCCGCGCAGGCGCTTCCCGCCTTCCCCGGCGCCGAGGGCTTCGGCGCGGTCGCGACCGGTGGGCGCGGCGGGCAGGTGATCAAGGTCACGACCTTGAACGCGACCGGCCCCGGAAGCCTGCAGGCCGCGCTCGATCAGCCCGGCCCCCGCATCATCGTGTTCGACGTGAGCGGCGTGATCCACGGCGACATCACGGTCACGCACGGCGACGTCACCATCGCGGGGCAGACGGCGCCCGGCGCGGGCATCACCATCGAGGGCCGCCTCTACGGCGAGTACGACGACGGCGTCAGCAACGCCATCATCCGGTTCCTCCGGGTGCGCCCCATCTACGACGGCTCGGCGGGCGAGCAGTTCGACGGCATGCAGTTCTCGCTCAACTCGAAGCTCATCTTCGATCACGTCTCCGTCTCGTGGGGCGTCGACGAGACGTTCGACCTCTACGAGGCCGACGACGTCACCGTGCAATGGTCGACGATCGAGGAGAGCGGGACGGTGGGGCACCCGGAGGGCCAGCACAACTATGGCCTCATCAACGGGCCGGACGGCCACCGCATCGCGGTGCACCACAACCTCTTCATCCACCACCGGAACCGGAACCCGGCGATCGCCAACGGGCCCGCGGAGGTGAGGAACAACGTCGCGTACAACGTGCGCAACGGCTTCGTGCACCACAACCCGGCGAGCGGAAAGTTCAACATCGTCGGCAACTCGTACATCGAGGGGCCGAGCGCCGAGATCTTCCCCTTCTACTTCGACGACGCCGCGGGCCCCGGCCTGTCCTACTACCTCGCCGACAACGCCATCGACGATCCCGGCGACTACGTGGGCGTGGTCGACAACCCCTGGCAGGAGCCGCTCCTGCACTCGAGCTTCGCCGACATCGGACGCGACGAGAGCTACCGCTCGCCCGTCGAGCACGACTTCACCCAGACGGTCCCCGGCTACGTGCCGGTGACGACGCAGCCTTCCGACGTGGCGCGCGACCTCGTCCTCGAGAAGGCCGGCGCCTTCCCGCGCGACGTGGTGACCCGGCGGGTCGTCGACGAGCTCGGCGCGCGCGGAGGATCCTGGGGCGCGCACGTGCCCGACGACCTGATGGAGGGGCTCACGCCCGGCTCGCCGCCGCCCGACGCCGACGGCGACGGCATGCCCGACGCGTGGGAGACGGCGCACGGCCTCGATCCGGCCGACGACGGCGACGCCACGACCGTGACCGCGTCCGGCTACACGGCGATCGAGGACTACATCAACGGCGTCGCCGATGATCGCCTCGGCGGCGGCGCCGGCGGTGGCTCGAGCAGCAGCTCCAGCGGCAGCTCGGGCGGCGGAAGCGACACGACGACGAGCGGCGGTGGCAGCACGAGCACGGGCACGAGCTCGGGCGGGGGGCCGGGCGCCGGGGCAGGCGGAGCCGGCGCGATCGCCGGCGCGGGCGGCGCCGATGCGTCGCTCGCGAACCCCGACGGCAGCACGGGGAACGGCTGCTCGTGCGAGCTCCGCCCGGTCGGTGGGTTCACGTCGGGCGGCCTCCTCGCCGCGGCGCTCGCCCTGGTCTTGGCTCGTCGGCGGCGTCGCGCGTAGCAGGGTGCTGAAAGAAACGTCAGCGCATCCTCATACGTCGCCGCTGCGCTTCCCTCACCGAGCTCCCCCTCTCCCTCCGGGAGAAGGGGGAGCTCGCGGCGGCCGCTCCGAGGCGCCGGAGGTCAGTTCCCGCCGGCGCCGCCGGTGCCGCCGCCCGCACCGCCGGTGCCGGTGTTGAGCGCGCAGGCGAAGATCGCGAGCCCCTGCGACACGCACTGCGGAGACGACGGGGCGTCGGTCGTGGAGCCGCACTCCATCGGCGTCGACTCGATGCAGTCGAGGTACGTCTGGAACGCGGCGCCCTGACCGGCCGTCGAGCAGGACGCCTCCTGGCCGTCGCAGCTCGCCACGCACGCGGCCTGATCGTGCTCGCCGCCGCTGCAGCCGAGCGCGATCGACTTGGTGCAGGTGCTCTCGCAGGTGCCCGTCTGCGCGAAGCCGCCGGTCGTGGTGCCGCCCGAGCTCGTGCTCCCGCCTCCTCCGCCGTCGTCGGAGCAGGCGGTGAAGGCGGCGGCCGAGGCGAGGATGACGAGAGCGGCGAACAGCTTCTGGTGCATGCGAGGGCTCCTTCGTGTGCGATCGCGACGCCCCGGTGACGGAGGTCACCTCGGCGGCGGACGAGGGTCGGACGATCGCTCACTAGAGCGCCCCACGGGCGCTCGTGTCAACGTCGCCCAACAGGGGGGCGCCCGGCTCTCGCCCGGCGGACACCCGCCCTCCGCTTCGCTTCGGTCGCGTCGATTTGCCCGGCTCTCGCCCGGGCGGTGGCGGGAGGGAGCCGCCGGTGCGCCGTCAGGAGCTCTGCGCCTCCGTCTTGGCGGCGGCCTCGCGCTCGAAGCGCGCCGGCGCCGGGCCGGCGGACTTGCTGTAGAGCCACTTGGTCACCGCCCAGCCGACGGCGACGAGCCCGAGCAGCCAGATCCAGCCGCGCGGGCTGCCATAGAGCTCGGGGTAGTGGTTCGAGATCATCGTGAACACGAGCGGCACCGAGAGGTAGGTGTTGTGCTTGGAGCGAAGGCCGGCCGTGGCCACGAGGGCGGCGTCGGGCGCCGTTCCGCGCTTGATCGCGGCGATGATCTTGCGCTGCGCCGGCCAGATCCGCATCCACACGTTGGCGGCCATGATGGTGCCGAAGAGCGCGCCCACGTGGATGTACAGGGCGCGGCCGCTGAGCACGCCCGCGAGGCCGTACGTCGCGCCGGCGAGGAGCACGAACGAGATGGCCACGGCCGCGGCCTCGCTCTTCGCCATCGCCTTCCAGAGGACGTCGTACACGCCGAAGCCGACCACGAGCAGCCCGAGCCCCACGCCCGTCGCCGCCTTGACGCTCAGGGACCCGTCGCTCGGCACGAGCGCGCCGCCCATGTAGTAGACGAGGCCGAGCAGCAGGATGCCGGTGATCCAGGTGTACGCCGCGCCCCAGCGGAACCAGTAGAGGGCGCGAGGCATGAGCTCGGGCACCACCTTCTTCTTCGAGTCGGCGTCGTAGGTCTTGGCGACCTGCGCGTTCACGAAGTTGAAGAAGTAGAGGTGGCCGATCCACGCGATGCCGGCCACCACGTGGACCCATCGGAAGAAGAGCTGCAACCCGGCGCTGACGTTGGGATCCATGAGGTAGCCTCCGTGCGGGCCGGCGAGCGGCCGGCCCCTCGTGCACGCCCCTCCGTAGCACCGCTCTCGGCGGGGACGCGCCACGGTGACGAGGGATTGGCGCCGTGCCAAAAGGCTGGAGCGACCCACCCCGACGGCCGCCGCCCCGGGCGGCCCGCCGCGGCGGTTGAGCCCTCGAAAACCGGCTCGAAACCGGGTCCGACCGCCCCGGCCAGAGAATGTAAGATGCCCAGGCTCCGTCCAACGGCCTCAGGAGGTCCTCCGTGCGCGTCCTGCTCCGCTCTACCCTTGTCGCCCTCGGCACCGTCGTCGCGCTCGGCGTCGCCGCAGGACCGGCCCGCGCGGATGGGGCCGTCGGCCTCCTGGTGCTCAAGGAGCACGGGGTCGGGAGCGCGGCGCAGGCGCAGCCCTACGTCGACAAGCTCGTCGCCGTCGCCGCGAAGCAGAACGGGTGGGCGTCCGCGGGCGGCAAGTACGTCACCAGCCGCAGCGCCGCCGAGGCGTACATCGCGTCGGACAAGCCGCATTTCGGGATCCTCTCGCTCGGAGCGTTCCTCGGTCTGCGCGCGAAGCAGAGCCTCGAGGTGCTCGGCCAGGTGAACGTCGCCAGGGCGGGGGGCCAGCAGTATCACCTCGTCAGCAGCAGCGCCGGCGACCTCGCCGGCTGCAAGGGCAAGCGGCTCGCCAGCGATCACGCCGACGACGCTCGCTTCATCGAGAAGGTGGTCGCCGGCGGCGCGTTCAAGCTGGGCGACTTCACCCTCGTGACCACGACGCGGCCGCTGCAGACGATCAAGAAGGTGCTCGGCGGAGAGGCCGACTGCGCCCTCATCGACGACGCGCAGCTCGAGGAGCTCGGCCACCTCGAGGGCGCGTCCGGGCTCAAGTCGGTGTGGAGGAGCGACAAGCTCCCGCCCATGGTCGTCGTGGCGCTGCCGAGCGCGCCCCCCGCCGAGCGCAAGGCGTTCCAGGGCAGCCTCGGCAAGCTCTGCGAGGCGGAGGGCAAGCCGGTCTGCGCCGAGGTGGGACTGAGCTCGCTCAAGTCGGCGGGCGCGGCGGACTACGCGGCGGTCGTCGCCGCGTACGACAAGTAGCCGCCGGCCGGTGCGCTCGAGGCGCGGAGCAGGAGCCGGCGTGCTCGCCCGATCCGCGCTCCTCGCGGCGGTGGCGGCGGTGCTCGGCGCCGGGTGCGGCGGCGGAGGCCCGGTCCACCCGGCCGTGGCGACCGCGGCCGCGGCGCGCGACGCGCTCGCGACCAGCGACGCGCTCGAGGCGCTCATCGCCGAGGGGCGCGACACGCCGGCGGATCGCGAGCGGGCCTACGAGGCCGTCGTCACGATGCCGGAGCAGCCCACGGCCGCGTACGCCTTCGCGCGCGCCGCCGTCACCGGACGGCTGGTCGAGGCGCACGGGCTCACCAAGGCGCACCTCGTCAAGGAGGTCGAGCGCTGGGCGCGCCAGAGCAAGGCGCTCGACCCGCGCTTCCGCAACGGCGCGGCGACGCGGATGCTGGGCACGCTCTACGTGCTCGCGCCGGGCGCCCTGCTCGCGCACGGCGACTCCGAGGAGGGCCTGACGCTGCTCGAGGGGCTGGCGGCTTCGAGCCCGGAGGTGCCCGAGAACAGGCTCCGCGTCGCCGAGGCGTACCTCGCGCTCGGCGATCCCGCGCCCGCCGCTCCCCACCTCTGCGCGGCGCAGGCGAAGAAGGCCGCGCTGCGCAAGGACGATCAGCGCCTGCTGGAGCGGCTGATCGCGGAGGCGCAGCCCCTCCGCTGTCCTTAGCGCTCCGCGGCGCGGGGCAAGGCGTCGGGCTTCTCCCGGAACACGAGCCAGAGCGCGGCGGGCAGCGCCGTGAAGTCGGCGAGCATCGAGAGCGTGAGCGCCACGGCGGAGAGGATCCCGAACTGCCGCATCGGCGGCAGATCGGCGAACGCGAACGCCAGGAAGCCTCCGGCGTTGATGAGCGTCGCGAAGAAGATGGCGCGCCCCGAGACGCGGAGCGTGTGGCGGAGCGCCTCCTCGACCGTGCCGGCGCGGCGCTTCTCGAGGAAGTGGTAGAAGAAGTGGATCTGGTCGTTCTCGCTCGTGCCGAGCACCGTCGACGCGATGAGGATCGTGGCCACGTTGAGCATCATCCCCGTGCCGCGCATGAACGCGAACATGACCAGGATCGCGAAGAGCGACGGGAGCATGGTCATGATGCGCGCCGCGCCGCTGCGGAACACCACCAGGAACGTGACGAAGATGACCCCGGCCGTGAGGGCGAAGCTCTCGACCAGCGTGGGGACGAGGCTCTGCGACATCCGGGCCTGGAGGCGCGAGAGGCCCACGGTCTTCATCTCGAAGACGCGGAGCGCCGGGCTCTTGGCGACCGCTTCGGACCAGTGGCGGCGGATGACGGCGTCGAGCCGATCGAAGCCCTCCTGATCGACGGCGCGGGTGAGCACGGCGAAGTGCGTCTGCGCGAGCGAGTGGCGCTGGACGAAGCGCTGCAGCAAGGGCTCCTTGGGCACGAGCCCCTCGAGATCGGCCGCGAGCTCGTCGACCGCCTCGGGCTCCTCGGGCCAGGCGTCGCCCTGGCCGGCGAGGTAGCGTGTCATCCGCAGGATCGTCGTGGGCCCGACGGCGGCGCCGACCTCCGGGTCCGCCTGGAGCGCGTGCTGGAACGCATCGAGGCCGACGAGCACGTCGGGCTCGGAGACGGCGCCGAGGTTGCCCTTGAGCCAGACCTCGGTGACCGCAACGCCCGGGAGCAGCGCCTCGATCCGGCGCGTGTCGGCGTAGACGTTCGATCGGTCGTCGACGTACTCGATCGGGTTCACCAGCGGCCGCATCGGCGCGGCGATGCCGGGCGCACCGAAGAGCGCGATGGCGCCGGCGACGCAGAGGAGGAGCGCCCCGACGACGAGCGGCCACCGGAGGCGGTACGTCGCGCGTGGGAGCCACTCGGTCAGCCGCAGGAACCACGCCCCGGCGACGCGGCGCTCGACCGACGTCGGCGTGCGCAGCACGTGCTGCAGCACCGGGAAGAGCGTGAAGACGACCACCCACGTCATCAGGAGGCCCACGGCGACCCAGATGCCCATCTCGCGGATGGGGCGGATGTCCGAGACCGCGAGCGCCGCGAAGCCGACGAGCGTCGCGAAGATGGACGCCGTGCAAGCGACGAACTTGTTCTCGAGCGCGAAGAGGTGGTGCGCGTGGAGCGACGTCCCCTCGGGGCGATCGACGAAGCGCGAGTGCAGGTAGACGAGGGTCGCCGTCGCCGTGATGAGGATGGTCATCGGGACCATCGGCGAGACGATGCTGAAGGTGCCGCCGGTGAGCCCGATGTAGCCGACCGAGAGCGCGGTGGAGACGCCGAGGGTGATCAGGAACGCCGCGAGCGCGCGCGCCGACCGGTAGAGCGCGAGGTTCAGGGCGACGACGAGCGCGGCGAAGAGCGCGAACGAACGCGCCCCGGAGCGCCGCGTCGCCTCGTCGAGGTGGACGCTGACGTAGGGCGCGCCCACGCGCCGCAGCGCCAGGAGCGGCGGCGAGCCTCCGCCCGCTTCGTCGATCGCGCGATCGACCGCGGCGAGGGTGTCGCGGCGCGCCACGCGGTCGTGCACGTCGAGAACGAGCGCGATCGCGAGGAAGCGGTCGCCGTGCAGCCCCTGCTCGTCGAACATCCGGGTCCCGCCGACGAACTGCCGGAACGCCGCCATCTCGGCCGGCGTCCCCTCGAACCCCGCCTTGGCGCGCCGGAAGATCGACAGCGGCGAGCTCGCCTCCACCCTGGGGACCTTGGCGAGCGCCCGCTCGATACGATCGATGCGCTCGACCACCGCCGGCGCCAGCGGATCGTCGGCCTCGGCGACGAGGACGGCGTACTCGCCGCCGCCGAAGACCTTCTCGAACTCGCGCGTGGCGATGGCGTCGGGATCGGTCGGAACGATGAGCCGGTCGATCGAGTTGTCCTGCTCGACGCGCGCGGCGAACCAGGCGGCCGGAGGCAGGAGCAGGGCGTAGATCGCGAGGACGATCCATCGCCGCGCCAGGATGACACCGAAGATCCGCGCGAGGAGCGACGGCGGGTGCGGTGCGGGCTCTTGCGCCGGAGAGCCCGCCGGCTCGCCTTCGGGCGAGCGCAGGGCGGCGGACTGGGCGGACCGGCTCACGTCGGCGCTCCACGTACCACGATCCGCCGCGGGCGATCATGGCGAGAGCGCAGTCGCGCCGCACGGTCCAGGCGGGTCTCGAGGATCTGCTCGACAATCGCGGGCTGGTCCTTACGATCCCAGGCTCCCAGGAGAACGACCGGTGGCCCACGACGATCCGCGCTTGTTCCAGACCCTCTGCGATCTCGCCCGCGCCGGGGCGCGCGCCGGCGGTGCCGCGGCGGCGCGGTATTTCGGCTCGCCAGACCTCGAGATCGAGCGCAAGTCCGACGAGAGCCCGGTCACGCGGGCCGACCGCGAGGCGGAGCAGGCGATCCGGGCGCTCATTCTCGAAGCGCGCCCCGACGACGGCTGGCTCGGCGAGGAGACGGGAGAGCAGGCCGGTCGCAGCGGCCTCGTCTGGATCGTCGATCCCGTCGACGGCACCAAGAACTTCGTGCGCGGGCACCCGACGTGGACGACGCTGGTCGCGTGCGAGGCCGAGGGCGAGCCGCGGCGCGTGGTCGCGGCGGCGGTGTTCCAGCCGATGAGCGGCCGCCTCTTCGACGCGTTCCTCGGCGGCGGCGCGCGCGCGGACGGGGTGCCGATCCACGTGCGGCCCGAGGCGCGCCTCGCGGCCTCCCGCTGGCCCTGGTACTCCGAGGAGTGGTTCGAGCGGTTCGGCTGGGGCAAGCTCCACGCGCACCTCGCCGCGCAGGGTCTACTTGACGGAGATCATTACGACGCCGACGGCCACGTGCGCGTCGCCGAGGGGCTCGCCGACGTCGTCGTCGAGCCGAAGCTCGCGGTGTGGGACATCGCGGCGACGAGCCTGATCGTCACCGAGGCGGGCGGCCGCTTCACCGACGCACGTGGCCGGGCAGACATTCGCAGCGGCAACGCCGTGTTGAGCAACGGCCTCCTGCACGACGAGGTGCTCGAGCTGGTGGCGCGTCTCTGCGCTCTCGATACGCGCTGAAGAGACCCGGGGGCGGAGCCCCCGCTCGCGGCTGAGCGCGCGCGCCGCCCGCGCCCCGGAGCGTCCGGGGCGGTGTAGACTCCGGGGCCGATGACCGATGTCCGCGAGCTCTTCGAGTGGCTGGTCGAGGGCGCCGCGGGCGCGCCCACGCCGGCGCACGTCGTGGCGCGCGTCGGCCCGGATCTCGTCGAGGCCGGCGTGCCGCTCGATCGCGTCGAGGCGTTCGTGCGCACGCTCCACCCCCACATCGTCGGGCGCAGCTTCCTCTGGACGCCGGCGAGCGGAGTCGAGGTCCGCGAGAACAGCTACGCGTACCTGAACTCGCCGGCGTTCGCCGCGAGCCCCGCGGCGGAGGTCTGCCGCACCGGGCAGTACGTCCACCGCCGCCTCGGCGTGCCCGGCGCCGCCGCGAGCGCGTCGCTCGAGGAGCTCGCGCGCGAGGGCTTCACCGACTACCTCGCCGCGCCGCTCGTGTTCCTGAGCGGCCAGACGCACGCGATCGCCTTCGCGACGCGCGCGGCCGAGGGGTTCGCTCCGGAGCACGTCGCGGCGATCCGCAGGATCATGGCGCCCCTCGCGCGCATCGCCGAGATCTTCGCCCTGAGCCGGACGGCGACCAACCTGCTCAACACCTACGTCGGGCGCAACGCGGGCGAGCGCATCCTCGCCGGCCACATCCAGCGCGGCGACACCGACACCATCCGCGCCGTGATCTGGTTCTCGGACCTGCGCGGGTTCACCTCGCTCGCGGGCGCGGTCGAGCCGAACGCGCTCATCCGGGTGCTCAACGATCTCTTCGAGTGCCAGGTGACGGCCATCGAGCGCCACGGCGGCGAGGTGCTCAAGTTCATGGGCGACGGGCTGCTCGCCATCTTCCCGATCGAGGAGGGCGGCCGATCCCTGGGCGCGCTCTGCGACGCCGCGCTCGACGCGGCGGCGGACGCCTTCCGCGCGCTCGACGAGCTCAACGCCGCGCGCGCGGTCAAGGCCGAGCAGCCGATCCGGTTCGGGCTCGCCTTCCACCTCGGAGACGTGGCGTACGGCAACATCGGCGGCGCCGGCCGCCTCGACTTCACCTGCATCGGCCCGGCGGTGAACCTGGCCTCGCGCCTCGAGGGGCTCACCTCGCGGCTCGATCGCGGCCTGCTCATGAGCGAGGAGTTCGCGCGCCTCGCGTCGAAGAGCGTCGAGCCCGTGGGCACCTTCGAGCTCAAGGGCGTCGCCGAGCCCCAGCGCGTCTACGCCCTCTCCGGCGCGGGTGCTTGACGAGCGCACGACCTCGCCGCGTCCACGTGCGGCTCATCCGTTCGCTCGCGCTGCCGCCGTCGCCCCGGCGCCGATGTCCGTCGTCAGCAAGGCGGGTTGAAGTCACAATACCGCCAGACATCAGATTCGTAGTACTCGCTGCAGCACGTCGTCGGACACCCTTCGCAGGGCGGCTGACACCAGTAGTCCGGGTCGAATCCCAAACACGCGCTGCCCCCGCAGTCGGTGTGCCAGTCGCACTTCTTGCTGCACCAGGAGTAACCCTCGGAGAACTGGAAGCACAGGTCGCAGTTGTCGTCCGTGCACGGCGCGCCGTAAGGGACGCGGCAGACGTAGCTGTCCTCCCCGCAATGGCCGCTGTCGCACTGCTCGTTCGACGCGCACGATTCGCCGAGCTTTCGCATGACCTCGCAAGACCCGGGCACCGGCGGGTCGGCGAGCACATCGGCCGCGCAATAGGTGCCGGAGGGGCAGCCACACCAGAAGCACTGATCCTCGCCGGTGAGCTCGCACGCGACCGACGTTTCGTTGACGCAGGCATATCCATCTGTCGCTATGCAATCCGGCACGCAAGCGTGGGCGCCGTCGGGTCGAATGCCGCAGACCACGTCGTAGCGTCCACCGCAGTCCTCGTTGCTTTGGCATGGCCGTGAGCACATTCCGCGGTTGTCGCGCAAAGCCAAACACGAGAGCCCCGCCCCGCAATCCCCGCCGCTTGCGCACGGGTCGCCTACGGAGGCGCTCGACCCCCACTCCACTTCGGACGTCTCCCCCTTGCACGCGGCCGCCGACGCCCCTACGCCGCTGCAGAGCCAGAAGAGGGCCGCGATCCTGCGGACGGTTCGCCCTCTGGACCGCGCCCCGACGGCCGACCGTTCTTGGTAGTTGTGGACCATGCACCGACGGTCATGCGGTCGCCGAGCCGTGTCAAGGCCCTGCGAACGCGCCACCTCTGTTGACGCTCTTCCTCGCGGTTCGGTACTCTTCGAGTCCCGAGGTCCCATGACGCCAGTTCATCGCTTGCCATCGCCACGCGCTTGGTTTCCCTCGATCGCCTCGCTCGCAGCCCTCCTCGCCGCCTGCGTGTCGAGCTCCGACGACCCGTCGACCGACCACGGCGTTCCTTCCGTGTATGCATTCTGCGGTGACGGAGTGCTCGATCCGATGGAATCGTGCGACGACGGCAACCGGATAGCCGGCGACGGTTGCAACGCGTACTGCCAGATTGCCTCCGTTTGCGGCGACGGCGCCGTCACGATGGACGAGCAGTGCGATCCCGGCCCAAGCCCGACAGAAGGCTGCGATGAGGACTGTCGCGCGCTGCCGGGCTACGTCTGCACCGGGTCGCCGTCGTCCTGCTCGTGGGACGGCTCCGGGCTCGACCCGAACGCCGAGTGTCGCGATCTCCCGGCCGCAGACGCTCACGCATTGTGCGGATGGGTCGACGACCTCATGACCCAAGCCACCGAAGATCTCGCCTGCGTCGACTGGCTCGCCGGCGCATGCGACGATCCCGCGCTGGTCCTGGCCGATTCGTACTGCGACATCACCGTTCACGAGTACGAGGCGTGCTGGCACGAAGCGGCGAGCAGCCCCTGCGGTTCGGTGGTCTGGGCGGATGGCCACCCGGTCCTTTCCACGACCTGCTGGATCGAGGCGTGCAAACAGCCGACCGGATCGCTGTGCCTCTCGAGCGAGCACTGCGACGATGCTCAATGCTGCGGGACCGACGGGACAATCCAGCCCGGCGAATGCCGGCCGAGCTGCGAGCCGTCGCCGCTCGGTGCGATCTGCTTCGGAGACCATTGGTGCGCATCCTCGAACTGCTGCGGCGCCGCGCCGGGTGTGGCCGGGACATGCGCGGCTCAGGGCGAATGTCTGCGTCCCTTGGGCGAACCATGCGGCCAGGATTGGCAGTGTGAATCCGACGTCTGCATCGGGGCGCCCGGCGACGGAAAAAGGTGTCGCGCCTGCGTGCCGAGCGCGAAGGAGTGCTCGGGCGATATCGCGACCATCTGCTCGGCGGACGGCCTCGCCTTCGTGCAGGGCCCGATCGACTGCTCCTCGACGAACGCGGCGTGCGTGGACGGGCAATGCCTCCCCATCGTTTGCGAGCCGAACGCCCACACCTGCAAGGACGGCATCGACGGCGATGTCTGGGCTTGCGACGCGACGGGCACGGCGTCCAGTGTCTCCGACGACTGCGTGGCTTCCCAGCATTGCGTGCAGAACGGCGCGGCCGCAGCATGCGTCGCCGATGTGTGCGTCGCCTCGCAGCCCTCGTGCGACGGCGACGTCGCGACGATGTGCAACGCCGACGGCACCGGGTTCGAGCTGGGAGGCACCGACTGCGCCACCACGCCGAACCACGTGTGCTCCGGGGGTCAGTGCCTTCCGGTCATCTGCGATCCATTCACATTTTATTGTCAGAACAATAGCGTATACTTCTGCAATAGCTCCAATGGCGTCTCGTCGACGCTGTCCGACGCCTGCGCCGCCAACGAGTACTGCGAGAACGCTACATGCAAGCTGCAGCTGTGTGCGCCCGGCTCGCCGGTGTGCAATGGTGATCTCCTGACGAGCTGCAACGCGCAAGGCTCGGGTTATCTGCCCGGCGGCACCGATTGTGCTGCGCAAGGGCTCGCGTGCACGAAATGGGGCTGCGCCACTGTGTCGATCGACGTCGTGGGGGCGATCGACAACGACGCGTCGTCAAACTCGATCGGCGGCAATATCTATGCCGTGACGGCGACGCGAATGCTGATCGAGGCGGGACAGTACATGAGCGTCGCGACACCGACGACGCTCGCGTGGGCGGTCTACAAGGCGAGCTCCGCGTCCGGCCCGTACGCGAAGGTGGCGCAGTGGTACCGGGATGAAGCACCGGGCAGCAAGTTCTTCAACACGGGGCCCATCCAATACGTGCTGGAAGCGGGCTCGTACTACGCGGTCGTCGTAGGTCCGGCCGTGGTCGGCGTCGGCACCGACGTGAAGTTGGACTATACGGACTGGATGTTCCATCCGCAGTCGATGTCGTTCGGCCAATCGATCTCGGGTTTTTCGAGCTTCTCGCTGCCGGCGACGTACAACTACTTCTACGATGGCCGGGTGTTCCATCAGCGGCTCACGGTGGCGCAGTACTGATCGAAGCGTTTCCGACCGAGCGGAGTCGCCGGTGCGCGGTGGATCCGCGCGCTGCCCACCGACCACCGGGGCGGCGTCTTCGCCGACGTCGCGGCCGCCTTGTCAGCTCCGATCGCCCGCTTGCCGTCCACGGATGACGCCGACGGGTCACCGCTGCTCGCCACCAAGTCCCCGACGAACAACCACGCTCGCCGACGTCGATGGCGCCGCGTGAGCTGATCGTGCCCTGCAAGGGATCCGCAGAGCGAGGGCGGAGGTCTCGAGTTCCGGGCCGCACCTGCGGTTCGCGACCGTTGGATTGAGGGGTCGTTCGCGGGCGCGGGCCGGATCAGCAGATCGCGAGTGCACGCCCGCCAGCCGGTCGATGTCGGTGTCCGTGCAGCGCTCGATCGACGTCGCCGGAGACCGAGCACGGGCAGGGACGGAAATGGGCCGCGGGCCTGAAGTTCCGACTCCGAGCGTCGCGCCCACCGCGCCCCGGACGATCTCGCCAAGGTGGTGCAGCCCACGGCGTGCGCCGGCTCACCGCGCGGGGTCGCCGTCGTGTTGAGCAGCTTGGTGCCGCGAGCTACCGCCGGATCGTTTGCGTCGCGCGCGCCCCTCTCGCTCCGCCGCCGCGGTCGTTCGTCGTCGAGCGGTCTGGCTGGCCCTCGCGGTGGTGATCGCGCCGGGGGCGGCCCGGGCGCAGACGCCCTCGACGTGGTCGCCGGTGCCGGCGGCGGTGAGCGACGCGCCGGCGCTGCCGGGGCCGCGCCCGACCGAGGCCGAGCGCGCCCGCGGCCTGCCCATCGCGAGGATCGCGTACGCCGGCCACCGCCGCACCGCCGAGGACGACCTCGACTCGTACTTCGGCGAGACCCGGGTCGGCCGGCCGTTCTCGCCCGAAGGGCTCGGGCGCGACGTCCGCGAGCTGTGGGCGTCGGGGCTCTTCGAGGACATCGAGATCGATCTCGCGGTCGAGCCGGACGGCGTCGCGCTGCGCGTGCTCGTCCGCGAGCGCGCGGCGATCAAGGCCGTCGAGATCGCCGGCAACCACGAGATCGGCGAGGACGACCTGCGCGAAGCGGCGTCGGTCGAGCTCACGGTCGGCTCCACGTCGAGCCACGGCGCGGTCGAGCGCGCCGCGCAGAAGCTCCGCGACAAGTACGCCGAGCAGGGCTTCGCCCTCGCCGAGGTGAGCTCGGCCATCGTCCCGCAGAAGGGCAACGAGGTCGTCATCCGGTTCACCATCGTGGAGCACGAGAAGCTCCGGGTCCGGCGCATCACCTTCGTCGGCAACGCCGGCCTCCGCGACGACGAGCTCCGCGCGGTGATGATCACCGGCCAATCGGGCCTCTTCGACTTCGGCAGCGGCGCGCCGTTCCGGAGCGACGCCCTCGAGCGCGACGTCCTCGCGCTGAGCGCGCTCTACTACGACAAGGGCTACCTCGGCGTGCAGATCGAGACGCCGAGGATCATGGTGACGCCCGACCGGGAAGGCGTCGAGCTCTCGCTCTCCATCCACGAAGGCCCGCGTTACCGGATCCGCTCGCTGCGCGTGCTCGAGCAGGACGCCGACGGGCGCGAGGTCGAGCCCCTCGGGGGCCGCCGCCATCTCCGCGAGATGGTGCGCGCGAAGATCGGCGATTGGTTCAACCGCGCCGAGCTGGTCCACGACCTCCAGGCGGTGCAGACGATGTACCGCGACGCCGGGTACGCGCACGCGCAGGCGGAGCCGGCGAGCGATCTCGATCCCGATCGGGCCGAGGTCGATCTCTCGGTCGTGGTGCGGCGCCGCGAGCTCGTCCGCATCGGCCGCATCGAGATCCGCGGCAACACCAAGACCGCCGACAAGGTCATCCGCCGCGAGATGGAGCTCGCCGAGGGCGATCTCTTCAGCGAGACCAAGCTCGAGCGCTCGCGGCGGCGCATCGCCGCGCTCGGGTTCTTCGAGCGGGCCGACGTCTCGGTGGAGGAGGGCGACGACGCGAGCCGCCTCGAGCTCCACGTCGAGGTGAGCGAGAAGCCGACCGGCACCTTCCAGCTCGGGGCCGGCTTCTCCAGCGCCGAGAGCTTCATGCTCAACGCCCAGATCCAGCAGCACAACCTGCTGGGGACCGGCCGCTCGCTCTCGCTCCAGGCGCAGATCTCGGGGGTGCGCCAGCTCGTCGACCTGCACTACTTCGATCCGTACCTCCTCGACTCCAAGCTGTCGCTCGGGGTCGACCTCCACAACCAGCTGCGCACCTACGACCAGTTCTCGCAGACCTCGAAGGGCGGCTCGATCACGCTGGGCTACCCGCTGGACGAGCCGCACCTGCGCGCCTCGCTCACCTACACGCTCCAATCGGACCAGGTGGCGAAGGGCGGCTCCAGCACGCGCTTCGGGACCTCGAGCTCGACGTCGGTGTTCCAGCGCCTCCCGCTCTCGAACCTCTTCGACGACGGCGTGACCTCGAGCATCCGGCCCACGCTCACCTACGACACGCGCAACAACCACCTCGGGGCCTCGTCGGGGATGTTCCTCCAGGGCTCCGTCGAGATCGCGTCGTCGCTCCTCGGCACCCAGAACGAGTACGTCCGCTACCGCGGCACCGGGCGGTTCTACTACCCGGTCACCCACGACGGATCGGTGGTGCTGAAGCTGAACGCCGAGGCCGGCCTCGTCACGAGCCCGAGCGACGAGGGCGTGCCCATCTTCGCGCGCTTCTTCCTCGGCGGCATCGCCGACGTCCGCGGCTTCCCGCTGCGGAGCGTGGGGCCGCGCCTGCCGCTGCTCCAGACCCTCGACCCCAACGCGCGGGCGGTGCCCGAGGGCGCCAACATCGGCGGCAACCTCATGTACTACCAGAACCTCGAGCTCGAGTTCCCGATCCTGAAGCAGGTCGGCATCCGCGGCGTCGTCTTCACCGATCTCGGCAACACCTGGAACCTCGAGCCGCGCTACTGCCGAGCGGCGCCGGCGTCGAAGCACGAGGTCACCGATCCGTGCTTCTCTTTCGGCGATCTCCTCGACCTGCGCGCCTCGTGGGGCTTCGGGATCCGCTGGAGCTCGCCGCTCGGCCCGCTCCGCTTCGAGTGGGGGTTCCCGTTCGAGCGGCTGCCGTACGAGAGGCCGAGCCTGTTCGAGTTCTCGATCGGGGGCTCGTTCTGACCCAGGAGCCCCGGCCGGCGTCCCGCGAGGCGCGACCCGTGGCAGCGATGACGCGTCTTCGGTGCGCGACGCGTCTCCGGCGCCCTGCTACTGTCGCCGGCCGCGGATGCGCATCACCGCCAACCAGGTCACGTTCGCGCGGCTCCTGCTCATGCCGCTCCTCTGCGGGCTCGTCTACGCGGACGAGGCGCTGCGCGTCTTCGGCGTCGTCGTGGGCACGCTCGTCGGGCTGACGGATCTGCTCGACGGATACCTGGCGCGCAAGCACGGTCCCACCGTGCTCGGCGGGCTCATGGACCCCATCGCCGACAAGGTGTTCATCGCGGTTTGCTACATCCCCTTCGCCGACCGCGGCTGGGCGCCGTGGTGGTTCGTGGCGGCGGTGTTCGTGCGCGAGCTCGCGGTCACGGCGCTGCGGTCGTCGTTCGAGGCGCGCGGCAAGCCCATGCCGAGCGACTACCTCGCCAAGGTGAAGACCTGGGTGCAGATGGCCGGGTTCGGGCTGCTCATCCTCGGGCCCATCGTCGATCGCTTCTGGATCGTGGCGACGCTCGGGACGCTGAGCGTCGCGCTGCACGTCGGCTGGATCGTCTTCCGCGTCGTGAAGCGCAAGATCTGGCGCGGGGGGCTGGTGGGCGCGCTCGCGTTCAGCGGGCCGCTCCTGGTCTACGTCGTCGCCGGGCGCGACAGCTTGATGTTGGCGGTGATGGCGTCGATCCTGATCATCACCTGGGCGAGCGCGGGCACGTACTTCGCCGCCGCGGCGCGCGTGCTCGCCGGCGAGACGCGGGCCTTCGATCGGGTGCGCCTCGCGGGGGCGGCCGTCGTGCCCGTGCTCGCGATCGCGGCGCTGCCCCACGTCGGGCGCTCCGCGTGGGCGGTGGTCGCGCTGGTGGCCATCGAGATCGCGCACCACGGCCTCGACAACCTCCTCGCCCACGACGGCGCCGCCGACGGCGCGGCGGCGTGGGGAGGCCGGATGCTCGCCGAGGCGCTCTTGCTCGGGGCGGCGCTGCTCGTGCCGGCGCACGCGCCCGTCCTCGTGGTCGCGGCGGCGGTCGTCGCGGCGACGCTCGCGGCCGCGAGCTTCGTCTCGCATCGCGCGCACTACCTCGGAGACGCGACCGCGCCGTCGAGGCCGGCCGCCGCTCCTCCGGCCGAGCCGCAGAAGCGCGCCTCGTAGCCCGAGCGCCGCCGCGCCCGCCGGGCCGCCGCGAGGCACGGGCCCTGCACTCCTCCGCCCCGTGGCCACCGTGCCGCTTCCGGCGCCCGCAAATCTGGTGGTCTTCTCCGGAAGCGCGCACCCGACGCTCGCCGAGTGCCTGGCGCGCGAGCTCGGCGTGCAGCTCGGCCGCGCCGTCGTCGACCGCTTCCCGGACGGCGAGATCCACGTGGCCATCGGCGAGGACGTGCGCGGGCTCGACGTCTGGCTGGTCGAGCCGCTGAGCCCGCCCGTCGGCGAGCACCTGCTCGAGCTCCTGCTGCTCGCCGACGCTTGCCACCGCGGGGGCGCCGCGCGCGTCAGCGCCGTCATCCCCTACCTCGGCTACGCGCGACACGATCGGCGCTGCCGCGAGGGCGAGCCGCTCGGAGCCCGCGTCGTCGCCGACCAGCTCGGCCTGGGCGCGTTCCGGCACCTGCTCGCGGTCGATCTCCACTCCGTCGCGCTCGAGGGGTTCTTCGCCACGCCGCTCGAGCACCTCACGGCGGTGCCGCTGCTCGTGCAGGCCGTGCGGGCGCACGTCCCGGAGCCCGCGGTGCTGGTCTCGCCGGACCTCGGCGCGGTCCGCCTCGCCGACGCCTTCGCGCGCCGGCTCAAGCTGCCGGTGGCGATCGTCCACAAGAGGCGCGTCAGCGGAACCGAGGTCGAGGTGCACGGGGTCGCGGGACCCGTGCGCGATCTCGCGCCGGTGATCGTCGACGACATGATCTCCACCGGCGGAACCGTCGCCGCCGCGAGCGAGGCGATCCTCGCGGAGGGCGCGCGGCCCGAGATCACCGTCGTCGCCACGCATGGCCTCCTCGTGGGCGGCGCGATCGAGCGGCTCGCCGCCATCCCGATCCGCCGCCTGGTCACCACCGACACGCTCCCCGTCCCCACGGGGCTGCCCTTCGAGCATCAGGTGGTGGAGCTCTCGCCGCTGCTCGGCGAGGCCATCCACCGGATCCGACTCGGCCGCAGCCTCGCCGAGCTCGTCGCCGGACGGTGAGGCACCGAACCGCGGCACGCGTGTCAGGTCGCGCGCGGCGGGCGCGTCAGGCCGCGCGCGGCGGGGGCGTCAGGCCGCGCGCCGCGGGCGCGACGCGGCGCGCTTGCGCGACTGGTAGGCGATGATCGCCGTCTCGACGTAGAAGTACGACTTGCGGTAGCGGATCCGCGGGCGGACGAGCTCGCCCTCGGCGACCTGCTCTTCGATCGCGCGCTCGACGGTGCGCGCGAAGGCCTCGTCCTGGCAGTAGAGGTCGACCTCGGCGTACGTCGAGTGCGACAGGCGCGTGAAGTTGGCCGAGCCGATGTCGGCGATCGCGCCGTCGACCACGATGGCCTTGCCGTGGACCATGCGCGGGTGGAGCACGATGCGCAGGTTCTCCGGAGCGCCGGTGCGCTCGAGGATGCGATCGCAGGTTCCGAGGTTGAGATCGCCGATGATGCTCGCGCGTCGCGACGTGAGCAGCGTCACGCTCACGCCGCGCCGGACCGCCGCGACGAGCGCCTCGGTGAGGCGCGGGTGCCCGAGGTACGCCATCTCGATCGTCAGACGCTCGCGTGCGCTCGCGAGCAGCGCGAGGCGGGTGTCGAGCAGGGGGCAGTCGTGGCGGTAGGGCGAGCGGAGGAGGAAGTCGAGCCGGCGCGTCGGGTCGAAGCGGGCGCGCCCCGCCTCGAGATCGCCGAAGCGACGGACGAGCTCGGCGCCCTCGACCTCGACCATGAAATCGACGTTGGCGCGGAGGAAGTCGTCGCCGATGCCCATCCCGCCGAGGATCATCGTCTCCTCGTCGAGGATGTAGACCTTGGAGTGATCGAAGCGCTTCTCGTCGGCGAGGATGGTGACGTTGGGGTGGCCGGCGAGCGCCTCGGCGAGCGGGTTGGGGCGCTGGCGGAGCGGGCCCCAGCGGTCGTAGACCGCCATCAGGAAGAGCGTCTGCAAGCGGGCGAGCAGGTCCATCCGCTTGTGGAGAAGGCTCTGCTGCGAGCCCTCGAGGTACTCGTAGTTGGCGCCGATGCGGTCCTTCTCGATGGTCACCGACACGCCGCGCTCGGCGGCGTCGAGGAGCGCGCGCGCGACCAGCTCTCCGGCGTGATCGTCGCGCCAGTGGAAGCAGCGCATTCGGATGGAACGGCGGGCGGCGCCGATCCGCTCGAGGATGCGGGCGAAGGCCTGCTCCCCGTTGCGGAGGAGCCGCGGCCGGCCCGGAGCGGGATCGGCCGGACGGCTCGGGCCGGTGGTCCCATTCATCGGCTCGGGAACCTAGTGGCACCGCGGTTTCCGCGCAAGAAGCGGGCAGGATCGCGCCCCGGCCCCGCTATTTGCAGAGGTTCGACTGCTCGTAGCCCTTGAGGGTCTCGGAGCAGACCTTGTCGGCGATCGGGCCCGTCGTCTTCAGGTAGTTGTCGCAGTTCGAGGCGGCCGGGCTCGAGCCGGCCATCTTGCGGCAGCAGGCCGCCGCGCGCTTGCACTCGTCGCTGGGGCCGCCGATCCCCGCGCTCCAGCCGGTCGCCATGACCGCGGCGCCGATGCCGATCACCGCGCCGGCCAGGCCCACGCCGAGCCCGATCTTGGCGCCGAGCGGGAACTTGAAGCCGGTCACCGGCGTGCCCATGGGGGCGAAGCCGCCGGGCGCGCCGCCGAAGCCTGCGCCGGGCGCGCCGCCGAAGCCTGCGCCGGGCGCGCCGCCGAAGCCTGCGCCGGGCGCGCCGCCGAAGCCCCCGCCGGGCGCGCCGCCGAAGCCCCCGCCGGGGGCGGCCGGGATCCCGGGGCCCGCGCCCATGCCGCCGTAGCCGGGAGCCGCCGCGAACCCTGGGCTCGCGCCCATCGGCGCTCCGGCGACGGGTGCTCCAGGGCCGGGCGTTCCGGGCGCGCCGACGCCGGTCGCCTCGATCGCCATGCTCTGGGGGTTCATCGGATCGATCCGGACCGCCATCCACAGCCCCGGCTGGACCTGCGGGATCTGGAGCTCCGAGACGAGGCTCGTGATCTGCGCCGGGTAGGGCGGGCGTCCCTGGACGTGGATCTCGGCGGCGATTTGGAGCTGGAGCGAGCGCAGGCCGCCCACCGTCACGGTCATCCCGCCCATCTGCACGCCGAGGACGCGGGCTCGCGCCGGCAGGCCGGTCCGGAGCAGGCGCTCGCGCTCCGCCTGACCGCGGGTCAGGCCGCCGATCACGCGGAACACCGTGAACATCGCGCCGCCGACGACGACGATGGTGATGATCACCCCGATCAACGGGAACAGGCTGAACGCGTCCATGGCAGGCTCCCCGCGCCACGCAGGGCGCTGGCTCGCAGCGTAGGCCGGCTGCCGCGCCGGCGCCGAGTCATTCGTGGCTCTCCCGCGCGGCGCGCCTCGGCGTCAGCGCTTGCGCGGTGGTTTGCGCAGCACCACCGTGCGCTCGAGCTCGCCTCGGAGCAGCTCGGCCACGGCGCGGATGCGCGGGATGTCGAGCGCGGCGCGGGCGCAGACGAGGTGGAGCTCGCTCTGCACGCGACCGAAGTCGACGTCCACCTCCTCGAGCGCGGAGCCGCTCGAGAACCGGTGGCGCACGCGGCCGAGGAAGATCGCGCCCGCGCCCGCCTCGGCGGCGCGGAGCTGCACGAGGAAATCGTCCGACGCGAACGCGGGGCGGAAGCCGGGGATGAGGGCGGCGAGCTGCGGGTTGGGCGCGAGGTGGTCGAGGGGCGGAGCCCATCCGATCCAGTCGATGTCCGCGGGACGGGGGCGCTCGGGCAACCGCTCCTTGTATTTCTTGGCGGCGAACGGGGCGGCCTCGTGCTCGAGCGAGGCGACGACGGTCAGATCGCGCTGCCGCGGCCGCTGCGTCCGCAGCGCGAGGTCGGCCTCGCGCCGCGACAGATCGAGGTACGCCACCGTCGAGACGACCTCGAGGCGCACCTCGGGCAGCTTGGTCCGGAGCCAGACGGCGAAGGGCGCGAGGAAATCGAACGCAACGCCTGGAGGTGCCGTGATGCGCACCACCCCTCGCGGCGCCGCGTCGGCGCGCTCGGCGGCGTGGGTGAGGTCCGCCGCCCACTCGGCCATGCGGCGCGCCGGCTCGAGCAGCCGCTCCCCGAAGCTCGTGACGTGCGCGCCCTCGACGCTCCTCGAGAACAGCGCTTCGCCGACGCGCGCTTCGAGCTCGGCCAGACGCCGGCTCACGGTCGGCTGGGCGACGCGGAGCCGGCGCGCCGCCGCGCTCAGGCTCCCTGCCTCGGCGACCGCGAGGAAGAGCTGCACGTCCTCCCAGGGGATATCCATGCCTGCATGGTACCATGCGATCTTCGTCGGTTACCATGCGCCGCGGCATGCCTTACGAGAACATGCCATGAACCAACGCGAACCGCGGTCCCTGTGGTTGTCCGTTCTCGCCGCCCTGCTCGTGCTCGCGGCGATCGGCTGTCGTCCCACCTCTCACGCCGTCACGCCGAGCGCCATGGGCGTGCCTCGATCGAGCGCCGAGCTCGAGGCCTCCCTCGCCGAGCCGGGTCCCGTCGCGCTCGAGACGGTCGTCGCCGCCGACTGGGAGGTGGGGCGGGGCGGGCTCGTGAACCTCGATCACCCCAAGGCCGAAGCGGCCGGCCTCGAGGACGACCCCGAGCCCATCCAGATCGTGTTCCACGCCGTCCGCCACCCCACGCGCGGGCTCTTCCTCATCGACACCGGGGTGGAGCGGGCGCTCTACGCGGCGCCCGACGAGGCGGCGATCCAGGGCCTGGTCGCCGGCGTCATGAACGTCGAGAAGATGAAGATCCACGTCGATACCGCCACGTGGCTCGCGCGCCAGCGCCAGCCGCTCGCGGGCGTCCTGATGACCCACCTGCACCTCG
The DNA here is from genome assembly GCA_964372055.1 of uncultured Polyangiaceae bacterium. Lineage (GTDB taxonomy): Bacteria > Myxococcota_A > Polyangia > Polyangiales > Polyangiaceae > CAYJPW01. Next base: position 20,096 of record CAYJPW010000071.1, on the reverse strand, counting down.
ACCACGTGTCGGGCATGCGCGACATCCCGAAGGGCACGCCCATCTTCGCCGGTCCGGGCGAGACGTCGGAGACGGCGTTCGTGAACGTGTTCGTGCAGGCGAGCATCGATCGGGCGCTCGAGGGTCAGGCGCCGGTGCAGGAGCTCCCCTTCGCGGCCGATCCCGCCGGCCGCTTCGACGGCGTGCTCGATCTCTTCGGCGACAGGACGGTGTGGGCCATCCACGTCCCCGGCCACACGCTCGGCAGCACCGCGTACCTCGTTCGAACCCCTTCGGGTCCCGTGCTCGTCGCCGGCGACGCGTGCCACACGGCGTGGGGCTGGAAGAACGGCGTCGAGCCCGGGAGCTTCTCGCGCGACCAGCCCCGCAGCGCGGTGAGCCTCGAGCGCCTCCTCGCGCTCGTCGAGCGCCACCCGAACATCGACGTCCGCCTCGGGCACCAGCCGCTGCACGGCGTGACGCGCGCCACCCAGACCGCTCGCGCGCGCCTTCCGTGAGGCTCCGGCAGTCGGCTCTGCGGTCGCTCACGGGCCGCCGGAACCGGCGCGTGGAATGAGCGCGACCGCGACCGGCGATCCGGCGCCTCGACCGTCAGGTCGCGGCGCCGGAGTCGCCGTCCGCGACCGCGTGGAGCGCGGCGATCACGCCTTCGAGCGAGGCGTCGCGCGCGTCGGCGTGCTTCACGAGGCGCTCGTTGAGCGCGATGAGATCGGCGACGTCCGAGCCGGCGGGCGCCGCGTCGCGGAGCTCGTGCACGGCGCGGCTCACCCGCGACGGAGGGTCGAGGCACGCGAGCGCCGAGAGCGCCGAGAGCGCGCGCCTCGAGTCGCCGCGCGCGAGGGCGTCGCGCACCCGCTCGACGAGCGCCATCGCGAACGCCACCTGGATGGCGTCGAGGAGCGGCCGCGGCGGATCTCCTCCGTCCTGGAGGGCGTCGCTCCAGACGAGCACCACGAGCTCGCTCACGTCGGAGTACGCGGCCTGGACGAGGAGCGCCGAGAGGACCGCGCGTCCGTGCTTGTCCCACGCCGCCCGCGTCGAGAGCTGGCGGGCCAGCCAGGCCACGACCCCTTGCGACACCTGGCCCTCGGGCAAGGGCGCGAGCGCGATGGGCAGGAGCTTCGCCCGCGCGACGCCGCGCGTCTCGAGCCAGGCGAGGAGGTTCGCGCGCTCGGAGCCGCGGGGCGTGCGCCGGGCCTTCTCGAGCACGGCGTCCTCGAGCGCGGGCGGGAACGCGGCGACGGCGAAGCTCCAGTCCTCCTCCGAGGCGCGGGCGCGCTCCATCGCGAGCCCGCGGATGTCGTCGTCGCCCAGCGTCAGCTTGCCGGCGGCCGCCGCGACGACGACCTCGCGCGTGGAGAGCTCGTTCAAGGTGCGACCGCCGAGGTCGGGGACGTCGCTGTCCTCGACGAGGGGGCCGCCGCGGGGCAGGACGCCCGGCTTGAAGAGGAAGTCGGAGGGCGGGAACCCGGGGCGCTCGCCGCCGTGGGCGAGGATGCGCTCGAAGACCGGAGCCGGGACCTTGCCGCGCACGAGATCGGCGAGCTCGATCCATTCGGGCTCGCTGAGCTCGAGCCGCGGCAGGCCGAGGACCTCGTGCTGGAAGCGCGCCGGCTCCTCGATGGCGCGGCGCGCGAGCTGGCGGATCACCGGCGCGGTGAAGCCCTCCTCGCAGCGCGCGCGCCAGCGCAGGAGGTCCGAGGCGCCGAGCTCGTCGGCGTGCTGGAGGAGGAAGGCGTGGTCGTCCGGCTCGAGGGCCGGTTGACGAAGGACGTGGAAGAAGGCCACGGGACGGGCACGTCCCTGGTGCGCACGCACCAGGGCGTCGATCTCCGCCTTGCGCATGGCGACCTCGCTCTGCCCGGGAGCTCCGGGCCGTGTCGGGTTCGTCGTCGCCGCGCCCGGGGGCGCAGCCCGCCATGACTGCCGGTCGGTGGAATGGCGAATCCGATCCTGACCGGTCCAAAGAGGCTACGGACCGGCCGGGGCGCGGTCAAGTCGGGCCCGTCCCCCGATCGTTGCAATGGGGGGCGCGGCTCCGGGGGCGTGGTAGTCTGAGGCATGCCCGACCCGCTTCGCCTCGACCCCGACACGCAGGACGCGCTCCGCCGCTTCATCGCCGACGAGAAGCTGTCGCGCGGCTACCAGCTCGACGACAAGACGCTGCACGTGCCCGACACGAGCTCGCTCTTCTCGAAGCTGAAGCCGTACATCGACACCGACCAGGGCGGTCTGAAGCTCTACGAGACGACGATGAACGGCACGACGACCACGCTGTCGATCATCCCGCGCATCGAGCGGTCGGAGGGTGGGCGCCTCGGCGGCAGCGTCTCGTTCGGGCTCACCATCAAGTTCTGAGCGGGTCGCCTCGGGCTACTTGACGATCCGGGCGATCGTCTGGTCGAGCGTCGTCTTGCCCTCCACCATCCGGTCGCCCGAGGGGCGGATCGCGCCGCTGTTGAAGCCGTCGTACATCTCGCTGAAGACCTCGGCCACGTGGCGCGGCAGGCCGCCCTGCACCATGGCGTCGACGCGGCCGGCGGCGGGGACGTCCACGACCTGGAGCGTCTTGCCGAGGGCGGCGCCGAGCTTCTCGGCGACCTGACGGATCGAGTACGCGGGGCCGTGCAGGTCGACCGTCTCGCTCTTCGCCGGAGGGCTCATCAGCGACTCGGCGACGAGCGCGCCGATGTCCTCGGTCGCGATCATCGGCATCGGGTAGTCGGCGGAGGCGGCCATGTTGAAGAACATCCCCATCTGCCGGGCGGGCCCGATCGACTGCTCGACGTTCTCCTGGAAATACCCGGCGCGGATCGCGGAGAGCTTGGTGCCGGCCGCGCGCAGGACGTTTTCGAGGTAATGGAGTCCGCGGATCGGGCCGTTCCCGGTCGCCAGATCGGCGCCGACCGACGAGAGGATGACGACGTGCGGCACGCCGGCGGCCTTCACGGCGGCGGCGATGGCGTCGGCCTTGGCGCGCTGCGCGGCGTAGAAGTCGGACGCGGCGAAGTCCGGCGGGAGGAGCGTGAAGAACCCGGACGCGCCGCGGAGCGCCCCGACCAGGAAGGCCTGATCGTCGAGCTGTCCGACCGCGACCTCGGCGCCGCGCGCCGACCACGCGGCGCCCTTCGCGGCGTCGCGGACGATCACCCTCACCGGCTTCTTGCTCGCGAGCAGCTTGGTGGCGACGACCGACCCGACGTGACCCGTGACCCCAGCGACGACGAACATGCGGACCTCCTCGTGGATCGGTTCTCCGGGGTGAGCCCCCCAATGCCGATCCGGAGCCGCGCAGGATGGGTCTGCCTCCCCCGCTTTTCAAGGGGGGCACCCGCGCGCGAGCGGAGGACGGCGCGCCCCGACGGATGTTCAGCGCCGGGACTCGGCGATCGCCCGGCCGACGTGGAGCCCCATGGCGTAGATCGAGAGCTGCGGCGGCACGCCGATCGAAGAGGGGAAGAGCGAGCCGTCGGCGATCCACAGCCCCTCGAGGTGGTGGTGCTTGCCCCGGCTGTCGACGGCGGCGACGCGCCGATCGTCGCCCATCGGCACCGAGCCCATCGGGTGCACGGCGCTGACGTCCATCGAGCCCGGCTCGAGCGGCAACGAGAGGATGGCGTCGAGCTCCTCGCGACGCTCGAAGACGCGTAGCTCGCGCCCGGGGACGAGCACCCGGCGCGCGCCCGCCGCGAGGAGGAGCTCGGCGCAGGCGCGGAGGCCGAAGAGCAGCTCCCTCCGGTCCTCCTCGTCCGGCCAGTAGTCGATCCGGAGACCGAGATCGCCGTCGGGCCGGACCTTGCCGCGCGTGCCGTCGTGGATCATCGCCGTGAGCGCCGCGAGGTGGGCGTAGCGCGCCATGCGCTCGCGGTGGGCAGCGCCGTGGCCGGGCAGCAGCGTCGCCGTCCCGATCGGGTGGGCGAACGCGGGGACGATCCAGGAGCGGTGCTGGCCGGGCTCGAACCCGAGGTGCTCGGTGCACTCGTACGTCTGGGGGATGCCGCGCCAGGCGTTCACCGGCTCGTCGAATTCGCCGGCCGCCACCAGCGCGGGATGGATCCGCAGGTGGTCGCCCGTCTCGCCGCCGGGATCCGGGACGGAGGACCGGTGCAGGAGCGCCGGCGTGCCCGTGGCCGAGCCGGCGAGGCAGACGCGCGGCGCCGCCACGGTGACCTGGCCGATCGGACGGCGCGTCGTCGGATCGAGCGCGACGGCCTCGACCGCGGTGACCCGCCCGGCGGCGTGGAGCACCCGCACGGCCTGGCAGCGCGCGACGATCTCGGCGCCGGCTTTCACGGCGCGAGGGATCAGCACCTTCGCCGCGTTGTTCTTGCCGTCGTACGCGCAACCGATCTCGCAGAATCCGCTGCCGATGCAGCCGGTCCGGTTGTGGCGGAGCCCGCCGCCGGCCCAGCCGAGCGCCTTCGTGCCCTGCTCGAGGAGGAGGTTGTGGCGGTTCCATCGATCGCGCTCCACCTCCGAGACTTCGAGGAGCGCCTCGACCTCGCGGTAGAGCGCGTCCCAGGTCGCGGCCGGCAGGTGCTCGAGGCCGCGCTCGGCCCGCCAGCGCTCGAGGATCGTCGGCGGGATGCGCTTGCAGAGGTTGAGGTTGTGCAGCGTCGATCCGCCGACGCCGTGGCCCTGGTGGATGCGGACGCCGCGATCGGCGGTGGTGCGGCCGCCGCCCTCCCAGTAGAGGCGCGGGAACATCTGCTCCTCGCGCTGCACCATGTCGGCGGGCGTGAGGCGCTCGCCCGCCTCGAGCACCACGACCGAGAGCCCCGCCTCGGCCGCGACCATCGCCGCCATCGCGCCGCCGGCGCCCGAGCCGACGACGCAGAGGTCGGCCTCGAGGCGGAGCGGCGAGGGGAGGACCGCGGCGTCGAAGATCATCGCTTCGCCCCGCGCGGCAAGGTGCCTTCGGGCGCGACGAGGCCGTCGTACCCCGGCCAGCTCATGCGCGACGCGCCGGCCGGATCGTAGTCGAGCGCGACGCGCGGGCCCTCGTACCCGAGCAGGCTCCAGCTCTCGGGGTCCTGGTAATGGGCGAGGAGGCAGAGATCGCGGATGCCTCGGTACGCCTGGGCGAGGAGGCCGCCGCGCGCGTCGAGCCCGAGCAGGAACGCCTCGCGCCCGGCGCGGTCGAGGAGGGTGAAGCGGTGCAGCCGCCTGCCGAGCGGCGTGGTCGCGTGCTCGATCAGCGCGAGCATCCCGTGCACCTCGCGGAGCATCGGCTCCGGCATGCCGGTGAGATAGCGATCGATGCGCGAAGGGATCCTCTCGAGGGCGACCGGCGGCGCGTCCGGCGGCAGGATCACGGTGGCCGCCGCCTCGACGACGTCGGCCTCCCACGCGGCGAGCACCGCGCCCTTCCAGCCGGCGCGCGTCGGGTACCCGCTGACGCGCAGGCCGAGCCCGATCGCGGCGGCCGCGACGCCCCCGGCGACGAGGGCGCGCCGGCGGGTCATCTTCGCGCCGGCGGGCGCCTCGAGGCGTCGTGCGAGATCGCGCGGGAGCCGTTTGCGCCAATCGTCGGCGTGCGGCAGCGGTCCGCGCCGGAACGTGTTCCAGAAGACGACGGGTCCCTTGCCGCGCGCGCGGTCGAAGAGCGCCGCCATCGCCTTGCCGGTGTAGACGTGCTCGAGCGCGATGCCCTCGGCGGCGAGCGCCTCGCACGCGGCGACCGCGGCCGGCGTCGTCACCGCGTAGCCGGGGCCGACGTGCCGGTGATCGATGACGATGCGCGCGGGCTCGCTCGGCGGCCGCACCCCGAGCGCCTCGAGCCGCGCCATTGCCGCGCGCTGCAGCGACGCGAGGCGGCCATGCGTCGCGAAGGCGCGCTCGACGACCGCGACGGCCACGACCTCGGCGGCGAGGCCGCCCATGGCGAGGCCGACCGAGAGCCCCGCGGCGGTGCCGCCGGACCCGAGCGCCACGTACACGGCCGCCGGCGCGGGCAGCTCGCCGGCGCGCACCTGCTCGGCGAGCTCGAGGCCGCCGCGGACCGAGCCGAGCATCCCGTCGGGCGTCGTTCCCCCGGCGGGGACCATGGGCACGCCGCCGACCTCCGCGGCGAAGAGGAGCGTCGGTCGCCGCAGGCCCAGCGAGCTGCGCGACCCGTAATAGACGATGCGCGTCGGCCCCGACGCGGTGAAGGCGAGGTTCTCGAGCGTCCCGGCCGAGAGCGGCGTCCAGAAGACGTGCGCGACGAGCCGCCGCTCGAGGCGCTCGGCGGCGGCGGTGAGGGCGACGAGGTGCCCCGATCCGATGGCGCCGACGCTCGCCCACGCCTTCGCCTTCGCGAAGCGCGGCGCCGCCAGGAGGTAATCGAGCTTGCGGGGCTTCGAGCCGCCGTGGAGCGGCTCGCAGAGATCGTCGCGCTTGATCCCCACGTACTCGACGCCGAGCGACTCGGCGACGCGGGGCAGAGCGGTGACCGGCGTGGGCTCGGTCACCCACCCGAGCCGGGGGATGCCGTCGAGATCGCGCGTCGATCGGGCGTCGGCCATCGCGTCCCTGGGACCTATCCCGGGAGCCGCCGCGCGGCCAGCGTCCGGCGCGCAGAGGGAGACCGCCGCTCGCCCGCTTCAGGCCGCCGCGTCCACCCCGCGGCGTGCGTCTCACCCGCTCGAGGCGCCTTCTGCATCGGAGAGGCCCAGCGCCGTCTCCGACGCGGCCCACGCGCGCGCGGCCGCGTCGGGGTCGCTCGCCCTCCTCGAGACCGATCGCATCCTGAGCCCGGCGTCCACGAAGACGACCTCGGGACCGCGGAGATCGATGGCGCCCTCGCGCGGCGAGCTCTCCCCGGCGGTCGCCGTCGCCGCCGCGAGCATGCACGCCGCGCCCTCCTCGACGGGCCGGAACATGGGCGAGATGAAGCGCGCCGCAAAGCGCGTCATCGCCCCGCCGGTGTTGACGTTGTTGGTGCGCGTCGGCGGCGGCAGCACGCCCACGGCGCGGACCCCGGCGAGCGAGGTGCCCCGAACGCGCCGCGCGAGCTCCACGAGCAGGAGCGCGAGCAGCACCTTGGTGTGCGGGCTCGCCATGGTGGTCGAGTAGCGAGCTCGATCCGGGCGCGACAGCATCTCGATGTCTGCCTTCGCGAACGGGTTCGCGGTGACGCCCTCGGACAACGTGGCGAGGACCCGCGCGTCGGGGGCCAGCGCGCGCGCGGCGAGGAGCCGGTGCACGAGCAGGAAGTGGGCGAGGTAGTTGGCGGCGTAGGTCGCCTCGTGCCCCTCGGGCGTGAGACGGAACGGCTGCCCGAACGTGCCTGCGTTGAGGAAGAGCCGATCGACGGGCCCCCCGCGACCGAGGCGGTCGGCGAGCTCGTCGACGCCGCCGAGCCGATCGCCGTCGAACGGCTCGACCACGCACCGCGCGCCGACGGCCGCGCCGTGTCGCTCGACGAAGGCGGCCTTCGCCGCCTCGCCCTTGTCCGGCGTCCGGCAGGCGAGGACCACCGACGCGCCGCGCAGGGCGAGCACGCGCGCGCACTCCATCCCGAGCCCCGAGCTCGCGCCGGTGACGACGGCGCGGAGGCCGGAGAGATCGCGACCGAGCGTCACGGACTCTGCGGTGGGGCGGGGCACGGGCCGAAGCTACGGCCGGCGAGGGCCGCTGTCGACGAGCACTCGCGGCCCGATCAGGCCGCCGCCGCCGCGAGCCGCTCCGCCTCGGCCAGCCAGCCGCGCGGCGCCCGCCCGAGATCGGGGACCAGGCCAAGGAGGCGCTGGTACGCGCGCCCGCCGAGCTCGCCGATGGCGCGCGCGATCGCCAGGTCCTTCTTCTTGGCTTCGACGACGACGGCTACCTCGCGGCCGCGCGCCGCCTCGGCCACCTCGCCGAGGAACTCGAGGAGCGGCCGCCCCGAGACGAAGTCGGCGTGCGTGCCGCGGGCCTTTCCCTGGGCCTGCTCGCTGTAGTGCAGCTCGGGGATGCGGCGCGCCGGCCAGCTCCCGAGCGCGGCGCCGAGCTCGGCCTCGTACGAGTCGCTGCGCGGGTTCACCTCCCAGTGGAGGCGGTCGAAGACGATGGGCACGCGACCCGAGGTCGCCTCGAGCAGATCGCCCACCGTCCAGCACTTCTCGTCGTTCTCCAGCGCGAGGCGCCGCCGCGAGGCCGGCGTCATCCTCGTGAGGTTGTTCGCCAGCCTCGCGCCCGCGGCGGCGCGGTCGTCGTAGACGCCCCCGCCGTGGAGCGTGATCGAGCCGGTCGCCCCCGCGCCGCTCATCACCCAGCCGGCGTCGTCGAGCACCCGGAGCGAGCGCCGGACGACGCCCTCGTTCGGGCTCGAGAGCACGACGAACTGGCTCGGGTGGTTGGACGCGTGGACGCCCGTCGTCCGGAGCGCGCGACGGAGTCGATCGAGCGGCGGCGCGAGCGCCCGCGCGCGGGGCGCGTAGTCGAGCAGCGGGAAGATGTCGCTCGAGAGCCGGTACACCAAGAGCCCGTGCTCGGCGGCGAACTCGACGGAGCGGCGAGCGTACTCGACGTTGTATTCGTAGATCGGGCCGAGATCGACGAGGCCGCGATCGTAGCGACCGAGCTGCGCCGCGCGCATCGAGGGGTCGGGCATGCCGAGCGTGAGGCAGGCGTAGCCGAGGCGAATCACCCGTGATGCCTTGGGCCGGGCGCGCGGCGCACAAGACGCCCATCGCGCTGGGCGTGCCGATGCCGCCCGCCGGCCTCGTCCTGCGACCAGGGCGTTCCGAGCTGCATGGCTCCGGCGCATCGCGATGCGCATCGTCGGGCTCCGCTCCATGGAGCAGTGCCCCAACCCCGAGTGCCGTCACCGGCAGCGGATCGGGGCAGAATGAACGGATCGGCAAGGGGCCCGGGGGCCAGGCCCCAGCGCAGTTGCGCAAAAGGTTTGCTCATTCGCGGCCGCCTGTGCTTAACGAAGTGGCGGAGTTTCTCATCCCGAGGCGCCGCCTCGGCACCCCATGCGTCAAGAGACCGCTCCGGCCGATCCGGCCCCGAATCGATCCCGCGCTGCCTTCGTCCCGCGCCTGCGCCTCGCCGCCGAGCGCCTCCTCGTCGACGACGGGTCGGGCGAGTTCCGCGAGCAGCCGACGCCCGTGCTCTCGCTCCGGTTCGCCTACGGCGACGTCGAGGTCCGCCCGGGCGCCGAGGGCGGAGCGCCCGGCGACGCCGGCGCGGCGGACGGGACGATCGAGCGCGATCGCGCGGGCGAGGCGCGCGCCCAGTGCCTCCTCGAGGCCTTCGGCGCCGTCGAGATCGAGTGCCTCGAGCACGTCGTTCGCGGGCTCGACTCGGAGGCCGATTACCTCGTCCACGTCGAAGAGGACGTGCACGCCCTCTGCTCCTTCACGGCGCACGCGGTGCCGCGCCTCCGCGAGCTCGGCTGGCGCGTCGAGATCGCCGCCGATTACCCGTACCAGGTCGTCGAGGGCGGCGCCGGCTGGTACGCCGAGGTCGACGAGGACGAGCGCCCCGACTGGTTCGGGCTCGAGCTCGGCATCGAGGTCGACGGCCAGCGCGTGAACCTGATGCCGGCGCTGCTCGACCTCATCGACAAGAGCGCCGACCTGTCCAGCCTCGAGACCCTGGCGCGGGTGCCGGCGCGGTCGCGCGCCCTGCCGGTCGGCACCAACCGGTACCTCACCGTCCCGCCGGAGCGGCTCGAGCGCGTGCTCCGCGTGCTCATCGATCTCTACGCCGGGGGCTCGTCGTCGGGCGCCGACATCGCCTTCCCGGCGGGCTTCGCCGGGCGCCTCGCCGAGCTCGACCTCGCGTTCGCCGCCGGCGATGGTGGCGGGCTCGTCTGGCGCGGCAAGACCGAGGTGGCGCAGCGCGCCCGCGCCCTGGTCGCGGCGCCTCCGTGGCGCCCGCAGCCCGTCGCCCTCAAGGCGGTGCTGCGCGGCTACCAGCACGACGGCCTCAACTGGATGCAGCACCTGCGCGAGAACGATGCCGGCGGCGTGCTCGCCGACGACATGGGCCTCGGCAAGACGCTGCAGACCATCGCGCACCTCGCCGTCGAGAAGGAGGCGCGGCGCATGGACCGGCCGAGCCTCGTCGTCGTCCCGACGAGCCTCGTCGGCAACTGGCAGCGCGAGCTCAAGCGCTTCGCGCCGCACCTGCGGCTCACGGTGTGGCACGGCGGCGCGCGGCACCGCCGCCGCGCCGAGCTCGAGCGAGCCGAGGTGGTGCTCACCACGTACCCGATCCTCTGCCGCGATCTCGAGACGTTCGAGGCGCTCGAGCTGCATTACCTCATCCTCGACGAGGCGCAGGCGATCAAGAACCCGCGCAGCCAGGCGGCCAAGGCGGCGCGGGGGCTCGGGGCGCGGCATCGCCTCTGCCTCACCGGAACGCCGGTCGAGAACAACCTCGAGGAGCTCTGGTCGCTCTTCGACTTCCTCATGCCGGGGCTGCTCGGCGACGCCGAGTTCTTCCGGCGCCAGTACCGCACGCCGATCGAGCGCCTCGGCAAGGACGCGCCCCTCGAGGCGCTCCGCGAGCGAGTCGGTCCGTTCATCCTCCGCCGCCTCAAGGAGACGGTCGCGACCGAGCTCCCGCCGAAGACGATCCTGGTGCGCCCGGTCGAGATCGAGGCCGAGCAGCGCGAGCTCTACGAGAGCATCCGGCTCGCCGCGCACGGCGAGGTGAGGAAGGCGATCCGCGAGAAGGGCTTTGCCGGCTCGACGATCGCGGTGCTCGACGCCCTCATGCAGCTGCGCCAGGTCTGCTGCGATCCACGCCTCGTGCGGGTCGAGGCGGCGCGCGAGGTCGGGCGCTCGGCCAAGTACGAGGCGCTGATGGAGCTGCTCGAGCAGCAGATCGCCCACGGCCGCCGCGTGCTCGTCTTCTCGCAGTTCACCCGGATGCTGGCGCTGATCTCGGAGGGGCTGCTCCGGCGCGGCATCCGCCACCTCACGCTCACCGGCCAGACGCCCGACCGGCAGCGCCGCGTCGACGCCTTCGAGCAGGGCAAGGCCGAGGTGTTCCTCATCAGCCTCAAGGCGGGCGGCACCGGCCTGAACCTCACCAGCGCCGACACCGTCGTGCACTACGATCCGTGGTGGAACGCCGCCGCCCAGGCGCAGGCGACCGATCGCGCCTACCGCATCGGGCAGACCAAGCCGGTGTTCGTGCACAACCTCATCGTCTCCGGCAGCGTCGAGGAGCGGATGCTGCGCCTCCAGGAGCGCAAGAAGCTCCTCGCCGACGCCATCGTCGGCGGGGCCGGGCCGAGCGGCTCGGGCCTCTCCGAAGAGGACGTGAGCGATTTGTTCGCGCCGCTCGGCGACGACGACTGACGGCGCGGAGGTCTCGCCCGCGAGGGCTGCGCGACCTCGCGGAATGACTGCGCAATCGGACCTCAGCGCAGCTCAGTGAAAGCGCGCGCAGGGCGCTCGTCTGACCCCACAGCATGGTCCCCCGGCGTGAAGACGCGCCGGGACGCGAGCGAGCGCGCGCACGTGCGTGCGGCTTCGGCGCCGTCGCTCGTCGTGCGGAGCCGTGCGGAAAAGGGATGCCCGATGATCACGATGCGATTCGTTTCCTGGATGGCGGTCGGCCTCTTCGTCGCGGCGGTGGGCTGCGGCGGATCGTCCGAAGAGACCGGCGGCACCTCGACCGGCTCGGGCGGGCCCCAGTGCGACGCGGCCACGCAGGGGTTCGTCTCGTGCGGGCCGCAGGGCATCGCCGTGACCTGCCAGCCGGGCACGTTCTGCTCGAACCCCGATCTCGCCGAGTGCACCAGCGGCTGCGCGTCGAACGTCAACTGCGGCTGCGGCGAGACCTGCCAGGGCGGCTCCTGCGTCGCGGCGAGCAAGTGCGGCGACGGCGCCTGCAACGGCACCGAGACGCCGGGATCGTGCCCCGCCGACTGCGCCTCGGATCCCTGCGGCAACGGCGTCTGCGATCAGGGCGAGTCGGCGACGACCTGCCCGCTCGATTGCAGCGCCGGCGCGTGCGGGGATCTCGTCTGCGGCCCGGGCGAGTCGTTCGCGACCTGCCCGAGCGATTGCGCTCCTCCCAACCCGTGCGGCGACGGTTTCTGCGATCCGAACGAGACCCCCGCCTCCTGCCCCGCCGACTGCGGTCCTCCGAACCTCTGCGGCAACGGGACCTGCGATCCCGGAGAGACGCCGGCGAGCTGCCCGACGGATTGCCAGACGAAGGTGCCGCAGTGCAAACAGGAGTGCGAAGCGTACGACTTCTTCTCGTGCTTCGGCCCCGGTGAGCTGCAGAGCTGCTACGACGCGTGCGACGGGGCCACCGACGCGCAGATCACGCAGTTCTTGAACTGCGCCGGGCCGGTGAGCTGCGATCTCGGCTGCCTCGCGTTCCTGTGAGGCCCGGCGGCGCGACGCGCGAACGCCGAGCCCGCCGTCGCGCGCCTCACCATCGTCGGTGAACGTCGCCGACGCACGCGGCGATCTGAGGCGCGCAGCGGTCCTGGGCGCAGGCGTCCTCGCCGCCGCAGCCGGCCTCCTCCACGCAGCGCGAGAGAGCGCGCGCGAGGGCGATCGCCGCCGTCGACGCGAGGCTGTCGCACCGTGCGGCGCAGGCGCGATCGGCGGGCGAGCAGAACCCCTGGCAGAGAACGACGTCGGCGCAGGGGAGGTTCCCGACGGCGGTCCTCGCCGGCAGCGTGGCCGGGAGTTCGTCCGGATCGTCGACGGCCATCGGGGTGGTGGTGCGCGTCGCTGCAGCAGCGCGCGGCGCCTCGCGCATGGGCATGGAAGCGTCGCCGCAGCCGACGAGCGCCGCGGCCGAGGCACCGACGAGAAGGGTCCTGAACGAGATCATGCTCGGCTCCAGCGAGGGGCTCACGGCCGCGCGAGGACGCGATCGCACGAGCACCGGTCGTGCCATTCGGATTCGTGCACGAAACGACCCGCGCGCGCGGTCGCGTCAGCGCGGTCCAGGCGCCCTCGTGGGAGCGCGAACGGCGCCGCCGTGGCCGCCCCGTGGGGCCGCGCCGCCGGCGCGACCTGGCGTGTTTGCGCCCGGGGCGCCGCCCGTCGTGGCGCCGGCGCCACCCGGCGCGATGGTGCCTGGGGCGCCGCCGGTCATCGTTCCTTCGGCACCGCCCGGACCGGTCGCGGGGCCGGTCGTCGGGCCGGGACGCAGCGTGCGCTCCTGCCACCCTGGAGGCTGCGAGACGCCGGGCAGCTGCGGGTACGTCCACGCGCCGGCGCCGGGCGCGGGCGCGAACGTCGCACCGGGCACGGCGCCGCCCGGCGCGGAGTACGAGGGCGGCTGCGGAGCCGGCGTGGTGATCGCCTCGCCGGCGCCGCCGCCGACGAAGGGCGTTCCCGGCAGCGTCTGCATGGCGGCGCCGCCCTGCTGAATCACGACGACGACCGCCGGCGGCTGGGCGGGAGCCGTCGGCGGTCCACCCCCGTAGCTCGTCGGCCCCGCCGGTGCGGCCCGGCGCGCGGTCGGCGGGGGCGGGATCTGGATCCCGACGAAGCGCGTGCGCCCGCGCCTGAGCAGCTCGAGCATCACCGGCTGGCCCACCTCGACCGAGTCGAGGTAGAGGGCGAGCTCGTCGCCGTCGGCGATGCTCCTGCCATCCGCCGCGACGACGACGTCGCCCCGCAGGAGCATGTCCGACGCGGGGCCGCGCACGTCCACGTAGTCGATGCGAGCGCCGCGCTCGTCCGGCGCGAGCACGAGGCCCCACCGGTCGAGCCCGGCGAGCGGCGGCTCGACCGCGCGCGGCGCCTCGCCGCGCGGCTGCTCCTCGGGCACGCCCTCGCGCGGTCGCTGCTCCAAGGTGCCGGCCGGCGGTCGCTCCTCGGGTGCGGCGCCGGGCGGTTGCGCCTGCGGGGCGCGATCGGCGGGCCCTTCGGCGCATGCCGGCCCTGCGAGCGCGGCCGTCGCGCCTGCCGCGAAAATGGCCATGACGCGGCGCGGTTGGCCGCGCCGAGCGAGCCCGGGGATGCTTGGTGTCACGCTCGTCCTCCGCTGCCCGAGAGCGATGCAAGCGCGCGGCCGCGTCTCGGCGCGCTGGCGCGCAGGCGCTGCGCAGGCACGCGGCGAGCGGGTCCGCGCGCGCGGACGATCGCGACAGCCTTCGGCTACGATGGCGGGCATGCGCGCTCTTGCCCTCCTTCCCCTCGTGACGACGCTCGGCGCGGCCGCCTCGCTCCTCTACGCGTGCGGCGGTGACGAGCGCGCGACGTCGGGGACGACGACCGGAGGAGAGAACGACGCCAGCGTCGATCGCGACACCCACCCCACCGCCGCCTCGTGCGACGCGGCGCCCGGAGGATCGTCCGGCCCGGTGCAGGCGCCGGTGCTCCGCGCCACGCTCGCCGCGAGCTGGGACGAGAGCTGGCGCGCCTCGCCGGCCCTCGTCGACGTCGACGGCGACGGCGCGATCGACGTCGTCGCCGCGCGCCACTCGGTGCTCTACGCGTGGAAGGGCGACGGAACGCCGCTCTGGCAGACGGCGTTCGGCGCGAGCGCCTCGCAGTCCCCCGAGCACGGCTCGAGCCGCATGTGGGCCTCGCCGGTCGTGGGCGATCTCGACGGTGACGGCGAGGTCGAGATCGCGGTGGGCAGCGACGCCGACTCGGACCTCGGCGTCAACGTCGCGCTCTACGACGCGCGCGGCGAGCTCGAGCCGGGCTGGCCGGTGCACTTCGGCGGCGCCGACGAGGTGCGCTCGATCGCGGGCGCCGACATCGACGGCGACGGCATCATCGAGATCCTGGTCAACAAGACGAGCGCCGGCCCGGCGACCGCCGTCTACGAGCTCGACGGCACCCTCCACGGCGGGTGGCCCGAGGTGCAGGCGGCGATCTGCGATCCGCCCGCGCCCGCCGAGCCCTGCTGGGACTTCGGCGGCTACGACCAGAACATCGGCGCCGGCGACGTCGACGGCGACGGCGTGCTCGACGTGGTCTCGAGCTACGACGCCATCGGGTTCGGGGTCTTCCACGGCGACGGGACGCCGTTCCCCACCGAGGCGAGCTTCGCCGACCGGGTGATCACCTCGGTCGAGGCCTACCACGATCCGGCGCTCTCGAAGCAGGGCTGGGGCACCGGCGATCGCTCCGAGTTCACCTACTCGCCGCCCGTCGTCGCCGACGTCGACGGCGACGGCGACATGGAGATCGTCCTCGCCGGCGATCACGAGCACTCGGACGACACGACGAACCGCGGCGTCACCGTCTGGGTGCTCAACCACGACATGAGCCGACCGGCCGGCTGGGAGTGGCCGAAGGACACCGGGCCGCCGCTCGCCTACGGCGACCTCGGCGCCAACATCGTCGCCACCGGCCCGAGCCCGGCCGTGGCCGATCTCGACGGCGAGCCCGGGCTCGAGATCGTGGTGCCCACCTACGACGGCGCGATGCACTGCTTCACCGCCGACGGCAGCGAGCTCTGGAGCTACGCGTTCGCCACCGCCGGCACGCCCTTCACCGGCGCGAGCGAGCCGCTCATCGTCGATCTCAACGGCGACGGCTCGCCCGAGGTGCTGTTCACCACCTACTCGTCCGGCGACTTCGGCCAACCGGACACGCCCGCGCACCTCGTCGTCCTCGACGCCGGAGGCGGCGAGCTCCACCGGATCGAGCTCTTCGCGCGCGGCTCGATGGCCGCGCCCTCGGTCGCCGACCTCGACGGCGACGGCCAGCTCGAGCTCGTCGTCTCGCTGAAGGACACGGTCGGCGGCGGGCAAGGAGGCGTCCAGATCTGGGACCTGCCGGGCTCGTCGACGAGCTGCGTCCTCTGGGGCACCGGGCGCGGCGGCCTGCTCCGCCAGGGCTACGTGCCTCGCCAGTGAGCGCACTCCAAGTGGCCTCGCGCGGCACGCCCGTTGCGATCCTCGGGCGGAGGAGCACGCGATGTCTATCAAGAGGGCGATCGGTGCGGGGATCGCCGGCGCGCTCGCGCTGACCGCGATCCACGAGCTGGCTCGGCGGTTCAGCGGGCGCGCGCCGCGCATGGACGTTCTGGGGGAGCGCGCCCTCGCGGCGGGCCTCGGCCGGCTGGGGCTGCGCGCGCCGCGCGGCCGCAAGCTCTATGGGCTGGCGCTCGCCGGCGATCTCCTGTCGAACTCGCTCTATTACGCGCTGGTCGCGTCGGGGCGCGGCGCCCACCCGTGGCGGCGCGGCGCGCTGCTCGGGGCGCTCGCGGGTCTCGCGGCGGTCTGGCTCCCGGCCCGGCTCGGCCTCGCGCGTCGGCCCAGGCATCCGGCGCGATCGACCGAGGCGATGACGCTCGCGTGGTACCTCGCCGGCGGCCTCGCCGCCTCGGCGGCGTCCCGCGTTCCGCGCCGGCACTACGTCTGACGCGGGCGCGGCGCCGCGGCGGCGCGGGCCGCGGCGGCGGCGTCGTCGAGGCGCGCCAGGATCGCGCGCGCATGCGGCAGAAACGCGGCGCCCGGCGGCGCGAGGCGCATCCCGCGCGGGGTGCGCACGAACAGCGGCGCGCCGAGCTCGTCCTCGAGGTTCTTGATCTGCCGGCTGAGCGCCGGCTGCGCGACACGGAGGCTCGCCGCGGCGCGGCCCACGTGCTGCTCGTCGGCGACGGCGACGAAGTAGCGGATCTGCGACAAGCTCACGGGACGACGATAGCGCGGCCGAGGCCGCTCGGGCCAGGCGCCGCCGCGCCAGATCGAAACGGTATTGGACCCATCGCGGAGGCGGCGCCAGCGTCGGCGCATGCACGTCGAGATCTTCGGGGTGGCCGAAGCGGAGCGGCTGCGCCGGGCAGGTCGCGCCGCCGCGGCCACCCTCGCCGCCGTCGGCGCGCGCATCGAGCCCGGGATCTGCACCGCGGCCATCGATCGCTGGGTCCGCGAGGACACGGCGCGCCGCGGCGGCGCGCCCAGCCAGCTCGGCTACCGCGGCTTCCCTGCCGCGGTGTGCACGAGCAAGAACCACGTCGTCTGCCACGGCATCCCGCGTGCCGAAGATCGGCTCGAGCCGGGCGACATCGTGAACGTCGACGTGACCACCGAGCTCGACGGCTTCCACGGCGACACCTCGGCGACGTTCTTCGTGGGCGAGCCGAGCCCCGAGGCGCGCCACGTGGTCGGCGTCGCGCGGCGCTGCCGGGACGCCGGCGTGGCCGTCGTCCGCGACGGCGCGCGCCTCGGCGACATCGGCGCCGCCGTCGAGGAGATCGCGCGCAGCGAGGGTTGCTCGGTGGTCCGCGAATTCGGCGGCCACGGGATCGGCCGCGTGATGCACGCCCCGCCGCACGTCTCGCACGTGGGGAGGCGGGGCACCGGGCTGCGGCTCCGCGCCGGCATGGCGCTCACGATCGAGCCGATGGTGAACCTCGGCGGCCCCGAGGTCGTGATCCTCGAGGACGGCTGGACCGTGGTCACGCGCGACGGCAGCCTCTCCGCCCAGTTCGAGCACACGGTGATCGTCACGCGCGCCGGCTGCGAGATCCTCACGGCGGGCGGTGAGCGGTCGCCCGCGGCGGAGCGTTGATCGTTCAGCCGGCGACGCGGCCGAGCACGTCGGACCAGCCGTACTTGCCCGGGCGCAGCTCGAGGCGCGGCAGCCCGAACATGGGCGCCGCGAGCTCCAAGAGCTCGTGGAGAACGTGCGCGGTGCCGCCGTAGACGACGCGCCCCTCGATCTCGAACACGGGCGAGAGCCGCTCGCGGCCGTCGAGCGCATACGGGACCGCGTCGGTCCAGCCGCGCGCGAGGATCTCGCGCAACGAGGCGCGAAGCACGCGGGCGACCTCGCCGGGCTCGGGCGAGAGCGGACCGTCCTCGACGCGGGCGACCGTGGGGACGAGGCGGTGGTCGGAGGTGTAGAGCGGCACGCTGGAGAGGCGGCCGAGCACCGTGGCGCCCTGGATGCCGAGCTCCTCGCGCGCCTCGCGGAGCGCCGTCGCCTCCAGATCGGCGTCGCCCGGGTCGCGCTTGCCGCCGGGGAAGCAGATCTCGCCCGCGTGGAGGCGGAGGCCGCGCGCCCGCTCGGTGAGGAGGCAGACAGGATCCGGCGCCCAGACGAGCGGGACGAGCACGCCCGCCTGGAGGTGGTTGGTCCGGCCGGGCAGCGGCGGTGCGTCGACGCACGGGTGCGCCGCGAGCGCGGCGCGGAGTGCTTCGGGCGTCGGGAAAGCAGGCACGAGAGGTGAGGGTAGCAGCTCGCGGGCCTCGATCGCGCTGGCGCGACCCGCCGGGGCCGCTAACGGGTCAGCGTGCTCTCGCGCTCGCCGGCTCTGCACGCGCTCGTCCTCGCCGCCGGCCTGGCAGGGTGCGGAGGCTGCTCGGACGAGCCCGCCGACGCGGCTGCGCGGGCGATCGCAGGCGACGCCGGCGTCGAGCGCGACGAGCGCACCGGGCCTCCGTTCCCGCGCATCGCGAGCTACTGGATCGAGTCGTCGCTCGATCCCGAGGCGGAGCGCGCGATCGGCGCGAGCGATCTCGCCGTCGTCGAGGCCGAGGCGGGCGCGCTCGAGCCGGGCGTGTTGGCGCGGATGCGCGCGAAGAGCCCCGCGCTCGAGCTGCTCGCGTACTTCACGTCGGAGGAGGTCCCGCACGCGCCCGATCCCGCGGAGCGGCCGCTCGCCGCAGCCCGACTCGCCCGCATCGCGCCGGCGATGTGGCTGGTCGAGCCGGGCTCGCGCCTCGCGGCGCCGGTGAGCCCCCGCGCCACGCGGATCCCGGTGGCCGACCCCCGCGCCTTCTCGGTCGCGCGGCCGCGCTCGCCGTTCTACCCGTCCGACGAGCAGACGTACCTGCTCCTCGGAGGCGAGCACGTGCGCCTCCTCGGCGTCGAGGGCGACGAGCTCGTGGTGGAGCGCGCCTACCGCTCCGCCGCCGCGCCGCACGCGGCGGGGACGCCGATCGCCGCGCACGTCGTCTTCTTCTCGGGCACGTGGATGCTCGACGTGGCCTCGGGGGCGCCGGCCGATCCCGAGGCGGGGCGCTGGCGCGATCTGCTCGCCGAGGAGGCCGCGCGCCTCGTCGCCGAAGGCCCGTGGACCGGCGTCTTCCTCGACGTCTGCTTCGACGACATCGGCTTCCTCAACGGCGGGCTCTTCGACACCGATCGCGACGGGACCGCCGACGATCCGCGCGAGGCGTCGCGTCGGTGGGCGCGCGGCATGGGCGAGCTCGTCGGCGAGCTCCGCCGCCGCCTCGGGGCGGACGCGCCCATCGTCGCCAACCCCGGCGCGCAGAACTGCGGTCATGACGCCCTCGACGGCATCCTCCTCGAGGGCTGGCCGGTCGGTTTGCCGGACGGGTACCTCGAGGACGAGGTCGGGCTGTCGCGCTATCTCGCCTGGTCGGGGCGCCCGCGCCGGCGCCCGCTCACGATCGCGAACGCGTTCTCGCCCCGGCTCGGCTTCGGGCCCATCGGGCCCGGGCGCGACGAGGCTGGGCGCACCGATCTCGCCGCGATGCGCCTGGGGCTCGCGACCGCGTTGCTCGGCGACGGCCATTACGCGTTCGACAACGGCGTCTTCGGCCATTACGTCGCCTGGCGGTACGACGAGTACGACGGCGGCGGCCTCGGCCGGGGCTGGCTCGGCTGGCCGCTCGGCCCGCATCGACGCCTCGCCGACGGCGCGCTGGTGCGCGAGTTCGACGGCGGCATGGCGATCGCGAACCCGACCGAGGCGCCGGTCGAGGTGCAGGTGCCGCCCGGGCTCTCGCGCCTCCGCGGCGCGCAGGATCCCGCGCACAACGACGGGAGCGCGGTCGGCGAGGCGATCGTCGTCCCGGCGCGCGACGGCATCCTGCTGGTGCGTCCCGGCGCGCGAGGGCGGCCGTCGCGGCGCCGACCACCGAGCTGAGCTGCTGGCACAACCTCGCGGCGCGCGCCGTCGACCGCGTCCCCGGCGCGTGGATTCTTCGGCTCGAGTGAGCGTATCCTGGCCGAAACTCCTTCGAGGAGCTTGGCATGAAGACGATTGGTTCTCTCCTCATCGCCGCGTCGTTCGGCGCGGCTGTCGTGGCGGCGTGCTCGGGCGACGGCGAGTCGACGTCGACCGGCTCGGGATCGTCGACCACGTCCACGTCGACCTCGACCACGTCGACGTCGACCTCGACCTCGACCGGCACGACCAGCACGACCAGCACCGGCGGCGGCGGCGCAGGCGGCGGCGCGGGCGGCGCGGGCGGCGGCCCAGGC
>CAYJPW010000070.1:48806-51302 GCA_964372055.1 uncultured Polyangiaceae bacterium | reverse complement strand
GCGCCGCCGTCGGGCGCTTCGGCATCGGTCCCGGCGTCGGGCCCGCCCGGCGGCTGCTGCGCCGCCGCGTCGGGGTTGAGGAGCGCGAGCACCATCGCCGTGACGCAGGCGAGGAACGCGGCCCACCCGGCGGCCGAGCTGCCCGCGAGGGCCGCGCTCGCGGGGCGAGCTCCGGGGACGAGGTCCGCGCTCGGGCTGCCGGCCGGGCCGCGGCGCTCGGGGCGATCGGAGCGCGCGCTCATCGCGGGCTCCACACGCTGAGAAGCCCCACCACACGGAAGCGCTGGCCGACGAGGCGGTTCATGTCGTGCTCCCACTCCACGCGCACATCGGCGAGATCGGCCGGACGCCAGCCCCCGCCGAGCACGTACCCGAACGAGGTCGCGTCGCGGTCCTCGCGGAGCGGATCGTGCCAGTCGTAGAGCGAGAGGCGTGCGCCGAGGGTGTACTTGCCGCCGTCGAGCTTCTTCTCGCCGCTGAGGTCCGCGCCGGTGCGCCGGCCGCGCTCGCCGGTCTCGAGCATCCCGCGGAGCCCGGCGGTGGCCGTGCGCCAGCGGTACCGGCCGGCGAGGTTCGCGAGGACGTCGAGCGTCGTCTCGAGCCCGCGGTTGCCCTCGTCCCTCGAGAACGCGCGCACCGGATCGGTCGAAGGGTCGAACGTGTCTCGGCCGATGCAACCCTCGGGATCGGTGATGCCGGCGGCGCGGCACTGCTCGATGCCGAAGGTGTCGGGATCGCCGCCGGTCGTCCAGAGGCGCACGCCGCCCGAGCCCGAGACGTCGAACCGCTCGGTGAGGTCGACGTGCGCGCGCCCGGTGATGGTGGTGATCGGGCTCTTGGTGAACCAGTTCCAGATCGAATCGGCGTCGAACGTCGGGAGGAAGTAGTCGATGTCGGCGCCCACCGTCGCCCGCTTGCCGAGGTACGCCTCGAGCCCGGCGAACCAGTTGCCGACGTCCTGCGCGTACAGATCGTAGGTGAAGCCGCCCTTGACCGCGCCGAGGTCGTTCTTCTCGATATCGGCGGCGTAACCCAGCCGGTCCTGCGAGATGCGGGCGCCCTTGGCGGTCGGGTAGCCGCCGGTCGGGTCGGGGAACTGCTGCGTGATGCTGGTGCCGGTGTTGTACACGCGGCGGTACGAGAAGCGCCCGTGCACCCAGCTGGGCCCCGAGCTCTCGAGCGCCGCACCGAAGGCGGGCGCCGGCGCCGCGTACTGATAGGACGGGAAGTCGGTCGCGGTGGGCTCGCCGGTCCCTCCGAACGCGGAGTGGCTGCCGCGCCAGACCCCCTGACGCTCGAAGCGCGACGTCGACAGCGGCAGGCCCCCGCGCTGCTCGAGCCCGCCGTAGACCTCGGCCTGCACGAAGTAGGGCGTCGTCACGCGCACGAGGCCGCCGTCGAACGACCACCACCCGAGGACATCGCTCACGTACTGCCGACCGGCGCGGAACCCGAGCCAGCCGCCGCCGAGGTTCTTCCCCTCGACGTAGGCGTACATGAGATCGAGCGGGGCCTCCTCGAGGCCGGGCACGTAGCGGCTGCCGCTCGCGACGCCGAAATCGGTCTCGCCGCCGGCGGCGCTCCCCTCGAGGTGGGCGTTGATGCCGAAGTCGACGTTGAGCCGCATCCGGAGCACCACGTTGATCTCGGGCGCGCCGGGCCGGTACTTGCCCTGCACGTTGTAGACGCCGAGCCCGAGCGTCTGCATGAAGCGCCGGCGCTGGAGGACGACATCGCCCCACGGGCTCGCGACCTCGTAGCCCTGGACGGCGGTGTCGCCGTCGACCTGCACCTCGGTGGCGCGGGCGCCCCCGGCGGCTGCCAGCACGGCGACCGCGCAGAGCGCGCCACCCGCCATCGCCGCGGGGCGCGTGAGCGCGCGGCGCATCACGCGTCCGCTGCTCGCTTGCCGCCGAACTCGCCGACCAGCCGGTCGTCGTAGGTGTCGGCGACCGCGGAGAGGTGCTTGACCATCTGGTCGACCTCGACGGCGTCGAGGCCGGCCGTGGGGCGCTCCGAGACCGCGACGACGCGATCGCCGACGAGGGCGAACGCCGCGTTCGCGAGGCCCTGCGCATTGAGCTCGAGCAGGCGCTGGAACAGCGCGAGCCGCTTGTCACCCTCGGCGGGCACCGTCATGACCGAAGCGGCCACGCGCAGCGACGATTGCGCCCCGCCCGGCTGCGCCTGGAGCGACACGAGCACGCTCGCGCTGCCGCGCTTGAGCGACCACGCCACGTGGGTCTCCTCGTTCTTCGCCCGGACCCGGTCCGGATCGAGCCCCACGCCGCGCAGCGTGTCCTCGACCAGCTTGCGCGCCGCCTCGAAGGATGCCTCCGGCATCCGCGGATACTCGGATAATCAGGAGGATGCCGTCAAGCAGGACACGCACCGTTTGCGGCCCACAGCCGGCGACCATTCGAGCGGCCGCGAAGCGGACCGCGCTGGGCTCGAGCGGCCACGAAGCGGCCCGCGCTGGGCTCGAGCGGCCACGAA
>CAYJPW010000070.1:0-48706 GCA_964372055.1 uncultured Polyangiaceae bacterium | reverse complement strand
GCGGACCGCGCTGGGCTCGAGCGGCCACGAAGCGGACCGCGCTGGGCTCGAGCGGCCACGAAGCGGACCGCGCTGGGCTCGAGCGGGCGCGAAGCGGACCGCGCTGGGCTCGAAGCCGGCGGGCGCGCAGAGCTCTCCGGCTCCCGGAGCCGGTCAGCGCCTGACGACCTTGCCGTCCTGTCCGAGCGCGTAGCCCTCGGTATCGCGCAACGCCTCGCGCACTGCCTCGCGGTGTTCGGTCGGGATCTTCCACCCGCGCTGCGCCAGGCCCTCGGCGACCTTGTTCTTCACGCGCACGCTCTCCTCGGCGGCGAGCATCTTGGCGATCGGTCCGACCGAGGCCTCGTTCTCCTGGAGGAGCGTGGTGTGGGCGGCGTGGAAGCGGATGGTCTCGTTTTGATCTTCGAGGAAGGGCTCGACGGCGGCGCGCACGTCCTCGGCGACCACCTCCTCGAGCGCCATGATCGTCTGCAGCTTCGGCTCGATGTTGCGCGTGTACTCGGTGTCGAACCGCTCGAGCAGCTGGATGACCTCGGCGCGGTACTCGTCGTCGTCGAGCAGCTCGCGCAGGATCTTGAGCGGCCAGGTGAGCACCTCCGCCTTGGCGCAGAACTCGCGGAGCGCGGGGACCGCGTCCTTGCCCGCGGCGATCACGCCCTCGTACGCGACCTCCTTCTCTTCCTGGTCGGTGATGGAGGGATCGATCGCGAAGGTGAACCGCTTCAGCAGCGCGCGGGCCGCGTCGACCGTCTTCATCGCCGCGAGCGCCTGGAGCGCCTCGATGCGATCGTACGTCTGCGCGCGCTTGTCGCCGGCGACCTTCGCGTGGCCGGCGACCTTCTTGTCGAGCGAGCCGCCAGGAGGCGGCGGAGCGCTCTTGCCCTTCAGGAAATCGAAGATGCCCACTGCGACCTCGTGTGCACGACGGGGGGGGCCACGGACGTGAGCCCCCGATCAGCCTCGGCGGCGGCCGATGGCGTCCGCGGACGCGCATGCCCGGCCGTGAGCCGGCTCGGCGAGCCAGCCCACGCGCCACATAGCACGCGGCTAGTCCGTCGTCTTGATCTCGGTCGGAAGGGCCACGGTGACGTACACCGTGAACATGCTGTTGAAGTGGAACTCGCGGTCGGCGCCGTTGACGGCGTTGTCCGGGAAGCTCTCGTCGGTCCCGCCGCCGTGGTTGTCGAAGCCCGAGGTGTTCCAGGAGAACGGCAGCCCGCGCCACTCCGCGCCGAAGCCGATGAACGAGGAGGGGTAGAAGTTGAGGCCGAGGCCGAACGTCGGGGCCACCGCGATGCGGCTCTCCTTCTGGAACGTCTGGCTGCACGGAGCGAGGGTGCCGCCGTCGTCATCGACGCCGCAGGGCGTCCGCTCCTTGAGGCCGACGATCGCGGGACCGATGAAGAGGTTGACGTCGGTGTCGACGAAGAGCTCGGAGAGGAAGGCGAGCTTGCCGCGGAAGGGGATGAACGTGAGCTGCGGCGCGACGAGCCACGTCATCTGCCCGAGCTGGTCGCCCGCGAGCGTCCCCTCGCGCCCGCCGCCCCGCCGGGTGATGTTGACGGCGGTGAGCGTGCAGGCCGTGGACGCCGGGTTGATGTCGCAGCGCCGGCCGTCGACCGCCTTCTCCTGGAGCTCGTCCGAGAGGGCCGTCGTGTACTGGAAGCCGTACCCGCCGAACACCCCGATGCCGAACCAGTCGGTGAGGTGGTAGGTGAGCTTGGCGCCCGGCATGATGGTGCGCTGGTACTCGTCGAGGAGGCTGAACGAGACCCCCGGAGCGAGCTCGAAGCGACCGTCGCGATGGAGCCGCAGCTTGCGCGCCGCGGGGGCGCCGGCGAGCGGGCCGGTGAGCTGGATCTCCTGCGCTTCGGCCGCGCTTCCCACGGTCAACGCCGCGAGCCCCGCCGCCGCCACGAGCAAAGCCTTCCCTGCGAATCGCCGCATCATGCCTGTCCTCGTCTCTGGCTGAGTCCTCACCATGGCGTTCATCACTTCGGGAGCCGGTACTCCCAACTGAACGGCAAGAAGACGGAGAAGCCGACCTGCGCTTGCACGTTGTTGGTGAAGCTCGTCCCGTCGGCGAGCCAGGTGTCGGGGTTCTGGGCGTTGAGCTTGCCGTCGCTCCCGATGCCGGAGGCGATGGTGGGGTTCTCGAGCTCGTCGAAGAAGATGTAGTCGCTGACCTCGAGCATCGCGGCGAACCACCGGTTGAAGAAGATCCGGAGGCCGCCGCCGACGTGGATGTCGACCCTCGGCTTGAAGTCGAACGTGCGGTTGTCGGGATCGACGACGGCGATCGGGCGGGTGGAGATCGCGCCCACGCCGCCGAGCACGTAGAAGTCGTAGTGGAAGATGAAGTCGCTGAAGCCGGCGAACTTGCCGTACGCGGGCACGTACTGGAAGTTGAGGTTCGCGTTCCAGGCGTACTCGCTGACCGGCTGGCCGACGCGCGCCGCGCGGCTCGTCTGGAAGTTGAAGTCCGAGACGCCGTTGAGGCCCGCGTAGAGGTTCCCGTTGATGCCGACGGCGAGGACGTTGGTCAGGTAGTAGTTGATCGCGAGGCCCGGCCCCGGGTGCGCGACGAACTGGTCGTTCATCGTGATGCCGAAATACGGGTTCACCTCGAAGCGACGGGCACGCAGCGCATAGATCTGCTGCACGGCGTACATCTGCGGCTTGAGGTCGCGCTTGGCGGCCTTATCCATGTCGATCGTCGGGCAAGCCGCGGGATCGATTTTGCAGATGTCGCCGAGACCCTCGCCCTCGCCTTCGCCGGCGACCGGCTCCGGTGTCGCTTCGGGCGTCTCCGGATTGGCGGCGCCCTCGGCGGGCTCGTCGAGGTTGATCTCCTTCTCGCCGCCCTTCTTCTGCTCGGCCTTCGGTTGGGCCGGCTTCGGTTGAGCGGATGCCGTGATAGGCACCGCGACCAGCGCAGCTGCAACGAGAAGCCCCACGCGAGCCTGGTTCATCGCCATCCCTTCCGCAGTCCGTGCGACGCGAGCATCGAGAGCTCAGGTAACTACTGCCGAGGCAACTACTTGATATAATTGAACAAATCGGCGTTCCGCTAAGCCCGACGGACTATAACACGCCGAAAATCCGAGGATCAACTACCAAATCCGTCCTCGAGCCGGGGGCGTGAAGAGGGGCACGCTCGGAAGACCCGACGGCGCGCTCCAGACGCATGGATCGCTCCGACCCGCGGGCAGGCCGACGCCTTGGATTTTTCCACCGCGCCATCAGGCGGCGGCATCCGCCGACTCGCCCTCGCGGCCGAGCATGGCCTCGACGAACTCGTCGGCATTGAAATCGCGCAGGTCCTCGGCGCGCTCGCCGATTCCGATGTAGCGCACCGGGACGCCGTGCTCGGCGCAGATGCCGAGAATGACGCCGCCCTTGGCGGTCCCGTCGAGCTTCGTGAGGACGATGCCCGAGAGCGGCAGCGCCTCCTTGAACATCGCGGTCTGGGTCACGGCGTTCTGGCCGGTGGTGGCGTCGAGCACCAGGAGCGTCTCGTGAGGAGCGCCGTCGAGGGCCTTGGCCATCGTGCGGGCGACCTTCTTGAGCTCCTCCATCAGGTTCGACTTGGTGTGGAGGCGCCCCGCGGTGTCGGCGAGGACCACGTCGGCTCCGATCTCCTTGGCCCGCTGGATGGCGTCGAAGATGAC
Source organism: uncultured Polyangiaceae bacterium (assembly GCA_964372055.1). Taxonomy (GTDB): domain Bacteria; phylum Myxococcota_A; class Polyangia; order Polyangiales; family Polyangiaceae; genus CAYJPW01. The sequence goes on along the minus strand of CAYJPW010000070.1, from coordinate 45,035 downwards.
GGCGCCGGGGTTGGAGCCGTCCTTCCCGCTGACGACCTCGCAGCCGACGCGCTTGCCCCAGACGACGAGCTGCTGGACGGCGGCGGCGCGGAAGGTGTCGCCCGCCGCGAGCACCACCGTCTTGCCCTGCTGCTTCAGCTTGGTGGCGAGCTTGCCGATGGTGGTGGTCTTGCCCACGCCGTTGACGCCGACCACCATGACCACCGTCGGGCGGGCGGCCATCGAGATGCCCCCGCCGCCGATGCCCAGGATCCGGGCTGCGTCGGCGCGCAGCGTCGCCCAGACCCGCTCCTCGTCCTTGAGCTCCTTCTTGTCGAGCGCGTCGCGGATCCCCGAGAGCAGCGTCTCGGTCGTCTTCACGCCGACGTCGGAGGTGAGGAGGACCTCCTCCATCTGCTCGACGATCGCCGGGTCGATCTCCTTGGCGCCGGTGAACAGGGCCTTGAGCCTGCCGAAGAAGCCCTCGCTCTCCCGAACCTTCGTCAGCCCCTTGCGGAGACCTTCGACGTCGCGCTTCCGGGCCGCGACCGGCTGGGCCGCTTCGCGCCGGGGCGCGGCGGCGGGGGCCGGCTTCGCGGGGGCTGCGGGGGCGGGCTCGGCCTCCTCGACCTCGGGCTCCTCTTCGGCCGCCGGACGGGGCTCCGGCTTCCGCTCCTCCGCTTTCTTCGCGGCAGGAGCGGCCTCGGCTTTGGCGGGCTTCGCCGGCGGCCTCGCCGCGGGCGCGGCCGCCGGCTTCTCCTCGAGCTTCTTCGGCGCGGGCGGCGCCTCGATCTCGGGGGCCGCCTTCTTCCGGAGGAAGACGAAGTAGAAGGCCGCGAGCGCGACCAGAGCGATGACGACGAAGAGGACGATATTCTCCACGGGGCGCCTTCTTCAGGAGGAGGAGGCGACTATATGGATCGCCTGAACCACGTCAACGTGCGCGGCGGTCGCGCCGCCTGACGGCGCCCCCCCGTTGGGCGAATCCGTCCCACACCTCACGGTTTCGGGGCCCGGCCCTTGGGCTCGTGCTCGCGGATCTCGTCCTCGATGCTCTCGTCGACGGCCTCGGGGCCGAACGCCGCGTGCTCGAGCCGCTTCGCCCAGGACTCCACCTCGGCCATGCTCGACCGGGCCGCCGCGCGACGGACGTGGCCGGGCGTCGGCTCGGGGGCCACGTCGAACGGGGATCCCTGGCGCCGCGCCCAGCGCACCAGGCGGTCGACGAGGGCGCGGCGGCGCGTCACCAGCGCGACGCTGAGCACGCTCGGCGGCGGCAGCGCCTGCTCGTAGGTGCTGTGGGTCGGCGACTCGACGACGAGGCGCGCGTCGCTCCGGTGGGTGCCCTCGAGCTGGAACGCGCCGCGTTCGTCGGTCGCGGCGACGCCACCGACGGCTTCGCCCTCGAACGAGGGCACGAGGATGCGGAGCCGGGCGCCGGCGACCGGCGTCCCGTCGTGCGCGTCGCTGACGAAGCCGCTCCAGCCCGTGAGCCCGGCCGAGGCCCGCACCACCTGGACGCCGGCTCGCCCCGACGGCGGGGCGACGCCTCCGTCGTCGATCACGGTGGGCGGCTTCGGGGCGCGGCGCCAGCCCGCGACCACCCACGCCGCCACCGCGACGACGGCCGCCGCGAGGAGCAGCTGGCGCAGGATCCCGGGGCCGGCGATCTTGGCGTCGACCGCGAGCTCGCGGCCGGCGCGGAACCAGGGGGCCGCGGGGACGTAGCGCAGCGTCAGCGGAGCGATGCCTGCCCGCGCCGCGAACGCGGCGATCACCTTGGCGCGGCCCGCCTCGACGGGCGCCGCCCCGACGCTCTCGCCGCCGCGCAACGCCTCGACCACCCCCCCGCTCACCGGGCCCCTCGAGGTGGTGACGTCGACGTCGATGACGAGGCCCTCGTCCGGATCGGCGGCCTCGAGCGGGTGGGCCAGGGCCAGCGACACCTCGGCGCGTCGGATCACCGCCTGGGTGACGGCGGCCTTCGCGAGCGTCCCCGTCCCCTCGAAGCGGAGCCGCAGCTCGCCGGCGCCGGGCCCGTCGAGCGCGGCCGTCGAGAGCTCGAAGCGCGCGCGACCGTCGCCGCCGGTCTGCGCCTCGCCGAGGCGCTTGCCGTGCTCGTCCTCGAGCACGATCGGCATCCCCTGCCGTTTCTGGGCGTGCGCGCGATCGGGGATGGTGAGCGTGCCGCTCACCGCGGCCGTGGGGCGGTCGAGGTCGATGGCGTCCGGCGCCGGGACGAACGCGAGGCGCGTCCGCGTCAGGCGCGCCGAGTCGAGCTCGACGTCGATCTCCTTTTCCGCCGCGTCGTGCGTCCGGGTCGGCGCGAACCGCAGCTTGAGCTTGCCCTTGGGGAGCGCCGAGGCGCCGCTCACGCAGAACGCGCCGCGCTCGTCCGTCTCGAGCACGTAGTGGTCCGGGGAGGGGTGGCGCACCGAGCGGCCGCCGTCCTCCGCCTTGCAGCTCGCCGGCGTCGCCGGGAGCGCGGCCGCTCGCCCGTCCGCGCCCACGATCCGCGCCGACACCTCGGCGCGCGCGATCGGCGCTCCGGCGTCGTCGGTGACCTCGCCGCGGAGGATGAACCCGTCGCTCGACGAGGTCACCGCCCCGTCGACGAGCGCCGCGCCGCGCACGTGGATCTTCACGGCGAACGCCGTGCTCGAGCCGAGCATCAGCGCCAGCAGGGCGGCGAGGGTGGTAAGTCGGGAGAGCACTGGCGAGAGCATCCTTGATCCTGCGCGGCGACGCAAAGCCCTCCAGGCGGGAAGCGTTTGATCAACCTCGGCGAGATCCGCGTGAAGCGGCGCGTGCCGCCTGCGTCCAATGGGACGTCCGCGCGCGGGCGAGGTTCCTCTCCTCGGCGCGCACGCCGCATCCACGGAGGTGCGACATGCAGCGCAAAACCCTCACCCCTCCGCCGCGAAAGGAGCCCGATGCTGCACGAGCGAGCCCCACGAAACCACCTCGCTCGTGTATGGTGAGCGTTCGGATGCGCCCGGCATCGCTCCTGCCCGCTCCGCTGCGCCTCGCCGTCGTGACGGCGCTCCTCGCGTTCGTCGGCGTCCTGCTCGCGCCCCGCGTCGGCGAGTGCGATCCGCGCACCGGCTACCTCTGCGATCAGCTCAAGACGAACGACGACTACCGCGTCCGCACGCAGGCCGCGCTCGCGCTCGGCGCCTCCGCCGACGACGCGGCGGTGAAGTGCCTCTGCGACGGGCTCGCCGACAGCAACGTCTCGGTCAAGGTGGCCGCCGCCGCCGCGCTCGGGAAGCTGGCCAAGCCGGCGGGCGTCGGGTGCCTCAAGGCCGCCGAGGCGAAGGAGTCGGCCCCGTCGGTGAAGTCGCAGATCCAGAAGTCGATCGCCGCCCTCCAGACGGCCGGCGGCGCGGGCGCGTCCGGGGGCGCGGCCCCTCCCGCGGTCGACGCGAGCACCAAGGTCTACGTGGCGATCCAGGTCACCAACAAGACGAGCCGCCCGGCCGGCGAGATCGAGGCGCTCGTCCGGGCCGCGATGCAGGCGAAGATCCTCTCCAAGCCGGGCTACGCCGTCGCCCCCAAGAGCGAGACGGTGGCCCAGGGCACGACGATCGTGAACGGGAGGAAGCTGAAGGGCTTCTTCCTGATCGCCACGGTGGAGGCGCCCTCGTACGACGGCGGCAACCTCACCCAGATCGTCCGGGTGAGCATGTGGACTTACCCGGGCAAGGCGCTGCAGGGCGAGTTCTCGCCGAAGCTCACGCAGAGCGGCACGCCGAAGGGCGACACGCAGAGCGAGAACCTGCTGATGAAGATGTGCGTCGAGAACGCGGTCGAGACGTTCCAGAAGGTCGCGGCCTCGCTGTAGGGGCGCCGACGCCGGCCGGAACGAGCGCGCGGCCGGCCGTAGTAGTTGGACCAAAACGGCCCGCTCCCGTACGCTAGCGACTTCCCCGCCCGCGGCCGAAGGCCGAGGCAGGAGAGAATCTCGAGGCCATCCATGAGCGAGGCATCCACCGCGCGGCAGCCCACCTCGCCCTCCGAGGTGACGGGCCGCCACCAGCGCAGCGCCAAGAACTACCTGCTGGATCGACACTTCCAGCTCAAATACACGGGCTTCCTCGTCGGCATCGCCCTCTTCTTGTCGGTCGCGCTCGGCCTCGTCCTCTGGAACACGAGCTCGAAGGTCATCGAGCAGAGCCAGCGCGCCGTCGAGCAGGGGCGCGAGACGGTGGCGCAAGGTCAGGAGACGATCGCTCGCGGCAAGGAGGTCATCGTCCAGAGCCGCAAGGTGAGCCAGGTCGTCTCGATGAACATCGCCAAGGAGTACAAGGACGACCCCGAGCTCGCGAAGACGTTCGGCGAAGAGGCGGCGAAGGACGAGGCCAAGCTCGCCGCCGAGCAGCAGCGCCTCGAGAAGGACGCGGCGACGCTCGAGAAGCGCGCCGAGGAGCTGAAGCAGCAGGCGGCCGACGTGAAGTCGCAGCAGCAGGCGCTGCTGCTCGGGCTGGTGGTGATGCTGGCGCTCCTGGTCGCAGCCATCGGCGTCGCCGGCATCGTCTTCACGCACAAGATCGCCGGCCCCATCTTCAAGATGAAGCGGCTCCTCCGCCAGATCGGCGAGGGCAAGCTCGTCTTGCGCGAGAAGCTCCGCAAGGGCGACGAGCTCCAGCACTTCTTCGAGACGTTCGAGAAGATGGTCGAGGACCTGCGCCGCCAGCAGAAGGGCGAGATCGCCAAGGTCGACGAGATCCTCGCGCGCCTCGAGGACGCCCCGGTCTCGCAGCGGGGGATGAAGGAGGTCGACGAGGATGGGGTCGCGCTGCTGAAGAAGCTCCGCCGGGAGATGGTTGATCACCTCGAGGCTTGAGGGAGCCGGCCTAGAGAGGCCTCTCTCTTCCCCGGCCTGAAGGCCGGGGCATTGCAGGGCTGTCCGGATCTCGAGCGCGCCGAGCGCCGCGAGCCCGGTGCAGGATCGCGGGGCGCCAGCCCGGCTCCGCCGGGCTGGGTCCGGCGAGATCGGCCGGCGCAAGTGCCGATCGACGCTTGCGATCGCAGGTTCGAGCCCGTGAGCGCGGTCTAGAACGCCGCGCGGACGTGCTCGACGCGGACGGCGCCGTCGGGCTCGAACGTGACCGAGACGGCGTCGAAGCGCATCCTCTCGACGCCGGGCATCGTGGAGTAGCGATCGTGCCAGAGCCGCGCCCCCGCGTTGCGCACCCGGGCGCGCTTCTTGTGGTCGATGCTGTCGAGGGCGCGCTGCCACGAGGTCGCGCCTCGCGTGCGCACCTCGAGCACGGCGACGACCGGCCCGTCGCGGACGACGAGGTCGATCTCGAGGCGCCCGACGCGCACGTTGCGCGCGAGCACCTCGAGACCCTGGAGCGCGAGGTAGTCGGAGACGGCCTGCTCGGCGCGGACGCCGAGCGCGTTGCGACGGGGGAGGGGACGGCGCGGAGCGCGGGGAGAGGTCAGATCACTGCGCGGCGATGCCGGCGCACGACGTGCCCCTGTAGCCCTTGACCTTGTCGCACGGCGTCTTGCTCTCGCTGACGAACTCGGACCCCTCCTTGATGCAGTAGCTGCCCGTGAGGAGGGGATCGCCGAGGCCGACGTCCTTGCGGATCTCGGAGCAGGTGAAGCCGGTGGGGCACTCGCAGTAGTTGAACCCGTCGTCGCAGGTCTCGCCCTCGGGACAGCAGCGGCAGGAGCAGTAGACCGAGTCGGCCGCGTCGCGCTTCGAGTTGTCCTTGTCGCACTGGCCGCAGACCTCGGCGACCACGGGGGTGTCCGTGCCCGGAACGCAGCAGTCCTTCCCCTTGTTGTCGTCCGGGTTCTCGACGTCGGCGCGCTGGCAGTTGTCCTTCTTGTGGCAGACGTACGTCTTCCAGTGGTGGTCCTGGGCGTCGCAGAAGAAGCCCCCGGGCGGCGGAACCGACGCCGCCGTGCACTCGCAGAACTTGCCTTCCTTGTTGCACACGTTGCCGAAGCCGGCGCAGTCGTCGTTGTCGGCGCACTCCGGCGCGAGCGACGCGGCTTCGACGCACTCCTCGCCGTCGTTGCACGTGCTGTTGTCGCCCTGGTTGCAGGTGTGGCGCCCGTCCGTTCCCACGGGGACGATCGGCGTCTGCCCGAGCGGGCAGCTGACGCGCCCCTGGAAGTGGTTCACCAGGCAGATGCGCGTCTGGCACTGGAAGGAGCGCGACTCGATGTTCTCCTCCGTCATCTTGAACCCGGAGAACTGAGCGTTGTACTCGTCCTCGGGGATGCACGGGTCCCCGACGCCGCCGCTCTGGCAGCCGGTGGGGAACGTCGAGAACGCGGCGATGCCGAGCAGTCCGAGCAGGCCGAAGGCGTGGACCGGAGTGCGTCGCGAGGGGATCGTGCGGGTCATCGAGCTTGGCTCCTTCGGATTCGGGGCGGCCGCGAGAGAGTGGACCCGTCCGCGCAGCGAACGGGGGAAATTCGAAGGCACAACAGCAGCGCAGGGACGCTAATCGATGCGCTCGCCGACCGTCAACTGCGGATGAGCATTCCGGTGCGACTCACGGCCGCTTCTCTCCCCGGCAAGCAAGGCGACGCCCCGAGCGGGCGGCGTCGAAGCGTTAGAACGGCAGGGGCGCGCATCCTTGGGTGCCGGCCCACCTCCGAGCCAAGACGCCCTCGCGTCGGGTGTTCCACCGGACAGCCTCGATGGGAGGCGGCTGGGATCGCGGGCAGGGCCGTGGTCTCGTCGCCGCCCTGGACGACGGGGCTCGTGGGCTCGAGCGAGGCTGAGGGGCTTGTCGGGCGAACATTCTGCATGCTCGGAGCACGCCGCCATTGACAACGGAAGAGCCAGCTTATTACCATCCCGCCGCTCCGGTGAGTATCCGTTGATTCTCATTGGAGTTTTTGCCTGCTGAGAGAGAGCCCACGCTCACATGCCTCGGGCGCGCGCCCCACGCGAAGGGGGCCCCGGCCCCCATCGCCTGCGAAGGTCGGCGACACCGAAAGCGAGGAACGACGATGAGGAAGCGGTTGGCGAGTCTCTGCCTGGTGGCCTCGGCCCTCCTTGTGACCCCCTCGGTCTACGCCCAGGGGAAGAAGCCGCCCCAGGAGCAGAAGGGCGGCGGCAAGGGCGAGAAGGGCGACGCGAAGAAGGCGGCCGCTCAGCCGAAGGAGATCGAGCTCGACGACGACGCGGCCGAGGCAGGCCCCGTCACCGCCGGCCAGATGACCGAGGAGGCCGCGCAGGGCAAGCGGCTCTTCGACGCCGAGCGCTGGAGCGAGGCCGCGCTGGTCCTCAAGCGCGTCGTCGACGGCGACACGGGCGACGACGAGGGCAACAAGCAGATCGCGCAGTACCACCTCGCGATCGCGCTCTACCGCCTCCAGTTCTACCAAGCGAGCTACGGCATCTTCTCCGAGATCGCCGACAAGCAGAACCACCTCAAGTTCAACGAGACGCTCCTCTGGCTGGCGAAGCTCGCCACGCAGCTGCCCGAGCCCGCCGACATCGTCGAGCGCGTCGGCAAGTACAAGACGGAGCAGATCGCCCGCTTCAACAACCCGCAGCAGCGCGACCTCTACTGGCAGCTCAACTACCTCCTCGGCCGGTACAAGTACCGGAACCGCAACTACGAGGAGGCCATCAGCCTCTTCGAGAAGGTCGAGAAGAGCTCGAAGTACTTCGTGCAGGCCCAGTTCTTCTCGGGCATCTCGTACGTGCAGCTCCGCAAGAGCGTGCCGGCGGTCAAGTCGTTCCAGCGCATCGTGCAGGTCATCGACGAGGGCGCCGAGGGCGTCGAGGACGAGGCGCGCATGCGCGACCTCGCCTTCCTCTCGATGGCGCGCACCTACTACTCGGCGTCGGTCCGCCTCGACGACAACAACGTCCCGACCATCGACAGCGCCAAGCTCAGCGCCGCCGTCAAGTACTGGAACCGCGTCGACGTCGCGAGCGAGTACTGGATCGACGGCCTCTTCGAGCAGTCGTGGGCCTACTTCATGGCCGGCGACTACCCGCACGCCCTCGGCAACATCCACACGATCGAGGCGCCCTACTTCCCGAACTCGTTCTACCCCGAGGCCGACATCCTCAAGGCCGTCATCTCCTTCACCATCTGCCAGTACGAGGACGCGACCACGATCGTCGCGCGGATGAAGAAGAAGTACGAGCCGATCAAGAAGGAGCTCGAGGCCACGCTCAACCGCTTCAAGGGCGAGGGGAGCGAGACCCAGTTCTTCACGTTCCTCAAGGACGTGCGCGCCGGCAAGGCCAACCTCTCGCCGACGATCAAGCCGATCGTCGAGAGCGCCCTCTCGGACCGCCAGCTCCTCCGCAACATCGAGTACGTCCGCGTGCTCGACGAGGAGGACAACCGCTTCAAGAAGGCGCCGGCGACGTTCCGCAACTCGGCGCTCGGCGGCGACGTCACCGACGCGCTGAACCTCGCGCGCGATCTCGCCATCCGCAACGCCGGCACGCTCGCGAAGGAGCGCTACCAGCGCAACCTCGACGAGCTCAACGAGCATCTCCGCGACGCGTCGAAGATCCTCATCGACATCACCGCGGCCGAGCGCAACAAGCTCGATCAGCAGGTCATCAGCGGCCAGCTGTCCAAGGAGGAGGCGCTCACGTACGGTGTCGTGAAGCCGGACGAGGAGCACGTCCTCTGGCCGTTCAACGGGGAGTATTGGCGTGACGAGCTCGGCTTCTACCGCCAGGTCGTCACCTCGAAGTGCGGCAAGTAGGGCTGTCCCGAGGGGAGGCCCACGGGCCTCCCCACGCCGGAGGCACGCGCCTCCACCGCCCGAGTGAGCCGATCGCGGCTCGGGGGGCGTCGCAGCAGTAGACGGTACTGGGCACCGGGTTTACGGGTCGAAGCAGGAACACGGAGACGATGATGAAGCAGTCGAACTTGGGTGTGCTGATGCGAGCCGCTGCCGGCGTCGCTGCCATCGCCGCCTGCGCGGTGACGGCCGCTCCGGCCGCCGACGCGGCGGAGGCGTGCATCTCGGCGGCCGCCCAGAAGGCGATCAACGAGTGTCCCGGCGGCAAGCTGCAGACGAACGTCAGCAAGAAGCCGACGGTGAGCTTCAAGTCGGCGCCGCAGAGCGTGAACCTCAAGAAGAAGGACGACGCGACCAAGCCGACCAACCCGACGGCCTCGATGAACGCGGCGCAGCGCGACGAGCGCCGCAACCGCCTCGCGGCGCGCAGCAGGCAGCTGCTCGTCACCGAGATCCAGGGCCTCGAGAGCCTCTTCGCCTCGACCCCGAAGAACGCCCCCGATCGGCCCAAGCTGATGCGGCGCCTCGCCGAGGGCTACGTCGAGCTCGAGTCCGCGGCCTTCCGCGACAAGACCGAGAACGGCATGAAGGCCGACGAGGCCAAGCGCAAGAACCCGAAGGCCGTGGCCGGGTTCACCGCCGAGGCCGGGAAGGCGGACAAGATCCTCCAGGCGGCCCGCCAGGCAGCGATCAAGTACTACACGAACCTCAAGAACCAGTACCCGAAGTGGTGCCAGACCAACAACGCGGCCGACCCGACGAAGAGCACCGGCTGCACCGACGAGGTCCTCTACTACCTCGCGTACGAGTACGAGCAGGCCAACAACCTCGAGCAGGCGCGCAAGGTCTACTTCGAGCTCATCCAGAACTGGGCCCAGTCGAAGTACATCCCCAACGCCTACCTCGCGTTCGGCGAGCTCTTCTTCAACGAGGCGCAGGGCGACCCGAGCAAGTGGTCGTTCGCCGAGCAGTCGTACAAGGAAGTCATCAAGTACCCGGCGCCGGACAACAAGGTCTGGGGCTACGCCCACTACAAGCTCGGGTACGTCGCCTGGAACCAGGGCAACTTCCCCCAGGCGCTCACCGAGTTCAAGAAGACCATCGAGTACGGCACCCAGTACTCGCAGCTGCCGAACGCGGCGCAGCTCGCGGTCTCGGCGCGGCGCGACATCATCCCGGTCTACGCCCTCTCCGGCGATCCGAAGAGGGCCTACGACTTCATCCGGCCGCTCTCGGGCGACTCGGGCGCCGATCAGTCGAAGACCTACAAGATGATGGATGACCTCGGGGCGAACTACCTCGACACCGGTCACTACCCCGAGGGCATCGCGCTCTACACCGACCTGATGACGCGCGACAAGGGGCCGAAGTACTGCGTCTACCAGGGCCACATCACCGAGGCGACGCTCGCGATGAAGTCCGGCAACAAGGACCTCATCAAGGGCGAGCTCGACAAGCAGATGGAGGTCCACAACAAGTTCCAGGAGCAGGGCCACCCGGCCGACGACAAGCTCAAGTGCTCCAACATCACCGCGGGGCTCCTCACCGAGACCGCGATGGCGTGGCACCTCGAGGCGGTCGGCTCGGGCGGCGTGCGCGGCACCGGCGACAAGAAGACGATGGCGCTCGCCGCGCAGCTCTACGAGAAGGTCGTCCAGAACTTCAAGCAGGACCAGTTCGCGAAGTTCGAGTTCCCCCGCATCGTCAAGGAGGACTGGCCCAACATCTTCAAGATCAAGTACGCCATGGCGGACTTGCTCTACTTCCAGAAGGACTGGGCCAAGTGCGGCCCCGCCTTCGACTCGGTCGTCGCCGAGGACCCGAACGGCCCGCAGGCGCCCGAGGCCGCGTACGCGTCGGTGCTCTGCTACCAGAACATCTACACCGAGACGCACAAGGACGGCTCGGACAAGAAGGGCTCGGGCAACCTCCCCGCGGCCGCGAGCGGCAAGAAGGGCAAGGACGACAAGAAGGCGGCCGAGAAGGCGAAGTTCCAGCCCAAGGAGTTCAACGAGAACCAGAAGGGCATGATCACCGCCTTCAACCGGTACGTCTGCTACATCAAGCCGCCGGCCGGTGACAAAGAGGCGCTCGAGCAGTACGTCGAGGTCAAGTACGCCCGCGGCCGCACCTACTTCGAGGCGCAGCACTGGGAGGAGGCGGCGCTCGCGTTCCGCGAGGTCGCGCTCAACCACGCCGACAAGGACGTGGGCATCTACGCCTCGCAGCTCTACCTCGAGGCGCTCAACGTCCTCGGCGCCAACATGGACCCGCCCCGGCCCGCCTGTTACGACGACATGGCGCAGGACGTCCCCAAGTTCATCGATCTCTACTGCAAGGGCGGCAAGGAGAAGGACAACGCCGAGCAGTGCGGGATCCTGACCCGCATCCAGCGCGACATCGAGCGCCTCCGCGCCGAGAAGACGGTCGAGGCCGCCGACAAGGGCGGACCCGACGCGCTGGCCCAGTATGCCAAGGGCGCCCAGGCCTACCTCGAGCTCTGGAAGAAGTACGGCGAGGGCCCCTGCGAGAAGAAGGACCCCGCCTGCGAGCGCAACGAGGAGGTCCTCTACAACGCCGCCAAGGCGTTCCAGGCCGCGCGCCTGATCGCCAAGGCGATCGCGGTGCGCCGGATCCTCATCGACCCGCGCTACAACCTCAACAACACCGAGCTCGCCAAGAAGTCGGTGTACGAGATCGGCGGGAACTACCAGGCCATCGCGGTCTACGACGAGGCGGCCAACTGGTACGAGAAGTTCGCCCGCGACAACCCCAAGATGGAGAAGGCGCCCGAGGCGCTCCAGGACGCGACCGTGCTCCGGCTCGGCCTCGGCCAGGAGGACCAGGCGATCAAGAACGCCGACCTCTTCAACAAGAACTACGGCGCCAAGCAGCCCGCGCAGACGGCGCAGATCGCCTTCGCCATCGGCGCGCACTACATCGACCGCGAGGACTGGGATCAGGCGCGCAAGCGGCTCACCACCGCGATGGGCCAGATCGACCGCAGCGCCAACCTGGACGTCCAGATCCAGGCGCACGCGATGCTCGGCCGCGTCTACCTCAAGATCAACAACCCGACCAACGCCGCGCCCGAGTACAAGAAGGTCGCCGGCTATTGGAAGGATCCCGCCGCGGCGATGAAGAAGCTCGACGCCATCGGCGGCGACGAGGGCACCAAGATCCGGCGCGTCGGAAAGGTCCTCACCTCGGTCGGCGAGGCGCTCTTCTTCTTCGCGGAGCAGAAGCGCAAGGACGTCGATAAGATCAAGTTCCCCGAGTACAAGGGCTCGGGCGAGCGCAAGGAAGTCCAGAAGCACATCGACACCAAGGTCAAGGGCTGGGTCGAGAAGAAGCGGCCCGCGATCGAGGACGCCGAGAAGGAGTTCCTCAAGGTGCTCGACCTGCAGCCGGCGCCGCCGCCGATGTGGGTCATCGCCTCCGGCGCGCGCGTCGGTCAGATGTGGGGCCGGTTCGTGGCCGAGTTCCGCGCCGCTCCGATCCCCAAGGAGTGGAAGCAGAAGGGCACGAGCCCCTTCGGCGATCCGAACGATCCGAGCGCCCCGCCGCTCACCTGGGACGAGATCCGCGGCGCGTACTACGCCTCGCTCGACGGGGCGAGCGAGCCGCAGAAGCAGCGCGCCAAGGCGGCCTACAAGAAGTGCCTCGACTACTCGGTCAAGTACCAGTTCTTCGACGAGTTCTCGCGCAGCTGCGAGGTGTGGCTCTCCAAGAACTACGGCGCCGAGTACCACCTCATCGACGAGTTCCGAGGCGCGCCCTCGCGCATCAACTCGGGTCTGTCCGAGCGGCCCAACCCGCTCAACCTCGACGGCACGCCGTTCCAGGCCGAGCTGCCGCCCATCCCCGAGAAGCAGGACGACAAGGGCGGTGACAAGGGGGCGGCCAAGCCGGAAGACAAGCCTGGCCAGTCGAAGGAAAAGTCGGCCCTCGACAAGGCCACGACCAAGTCGAAGTAGTACGGAGCTCTGCCATGAAGCGATTCTCGATGATGACGGCTGGGGTGGCGCTGGCGCTCGTGGTCGGGTGCGGCGGGGGCGCTGCGAGCGGCCCCCCCGCCAAGGGCGCGGACGGCAAGACGGTCAAGGACTCGCACGGCCAGGACGTCTCCCAGGCGGCCGCGAGCAAGTTCAAGCAGGGCCTCGACGCGATGGTGGCCCACGACAAGGCGAACGACTGGAGCGACGCCACCTGCACCTCGACCGCGCAGCTGTTCCTCGACGCGGCCAAGGAGCAGGGCGACAAGACGTTCGCCGAGGCGATCTACAACGCGGGGCTCTCGTACCAGCGCTGCAAGAAGCACGCGGAGGCGAAGAACTACTTCAGCCAGACGCTGCAGAAGAACCCGAAGTTCCACCAGGCTCGGGTTCAGATGGCGCTCTACAACTTCGCCGACTCCGGCGAGAAGAACGTCGACGCCGCGATCACCGACCTCCAGCAGGCGGTCAAGGACGCCGAGTTCAAGAACGTCGAGGCGCTCGTCAACCTCGCGATGGTGCAGATGCGCCGGGGCTCGACGACGAGCGACAGCGACGGCGCCAACGACTACGAGCGCGCGAAGCGGAACGTGCAGCGCGCGCTCGCCGTCGACGACGGCTTCATGCCGGCCTTCAACCAGCTCGCCATCTACTACCTGGAGACGGCGAAGCAGAAGGCGGGGCGCGCCGCGAACAAGCGCGTCGCGACCAACGCCGGCAAGGAGAAGAAGGTCGACACCCAGGCGCTCGAGCTCGCCGCGCTCGTGTGCTCCCAGGCCATCCGGAAGAACGCCAACTATGCCCCGGTGCACAACACCGCCGGCATGATCCAGGTCGAGCTCGGGAACCTGAACACGGCCGTCGCCGAGTTCAACACCGCCCGACGCCTCGATCCGACGTTCTTCGAGGCGCAGATGAACTTCGCCGCCGTCAACCTCCAGTTCCGCGGCTTCCAGCAAGCCGAGGAGGCCTACCGGGCCGCGCTGAAGATGAAGCCGGCGGACTTCGACGCGCACCTCGGGCTGGCGCTCGCGCTCCGCGGCCAGATCGACGACTCGAACTTCGACAAGATGGTCGCGGCGTCGACGGCGGAGCTGGCGGAGGCCAAGAAGGTCGCGCCCGATCGGGCCGAGACCTACTACAACGAGGCGATCCTGACCCAAGAGTACAAGGCCAAGTCGGGCGGCAAGGACGCCGAGGCCGCGCTCCTCGCCGCCAAGGCTCTGTTCAGCACGTTCGTGCAGAAGGCGGGCGGCGCCAAGGAGTTCGAGGACGCCGTCAAGCGCTCCAAGGAGCGCATGGGCGAGATCGACCAGATCATCGAGTTCAACAAGCAGACCGAGGCCGAGCGCAAGGCGTCCGAAGCCGACATGCGCCAGAAGGAGGCCGAGGCCGAGGCGAAGACCGGCGAGGAGGGCGCCGGCGACAAGGGCGACGCCTCGAAGGGCGGGGACAAGCCGAGCCCGTGAAGGGCGCCTGGGCCCAAGGTGGGCAGGGGGACCTGGTGGGAGCCTTGGGTCCCCCTCGCCCTTTTTGTGATGCGGCGGGGAACCGCCGAGCGGTGCGGCTGTCAGGTACCAGCGTGCTCGAGATTCTCGGTCACTCTTGGCAGCCTCGGTCCGCGAGAAGTCGTTGACCTGCCGCCCCCAGGGGCGGTACAATGTCACTGTAATTGCAGCGCAAAGTTTCGAGGAGGCTGGACATGAAGAGGTCGCGTTGGGGCACGGCGGTGGTGACGGCGATCAGCGTCCTGCTTGTGAGCTCGGTGGCTCTGGCCCAGGACAAGAAGAAGGAAGAGGGCTACGGCTACGAGTTCTCGGATGACCCTCTCAACGCCGGCGGCTTCGGGCCGAACGACGCGACCATTCGCGTCCGCCCTGGGCCGGTCCGGACGACGCTGATCAGGCCGCGCACCTCGTTCGTGCCCGAGATGCTCAAGTCGGTCGAGAATCTCTAAACTGGCCTCGCGCCAAGGCCGCGCTTCACCCGAACGGAAGGCTCAACCACGATGGAAGGCAAGCAGAAGGTCGCTCTCACTTTCGCGCTCTACCAGAACGATGCGCTGGTGCGCCGCGAGACGGTGACGCAGGACATCGTGAAGGTCGGCAAGGACGCCAAGAGCCACTTGCGCGTCGACGACGAGCTGGCTTCGCGGATGCACGCCGTCATCGAGGTGGCGTCGCCCGACGACATCACCCTCATCGACCTCGGTAACGAGCCCGGCACGATGGTCAATGGGGCTCGGGTCAACAAGTGCAAGATCTCGCTCGGCGATCAGGTGCAGATCGGCGGGACCAAGATCGTGCTCGAGCGCGCCGAGGCCGTGGCCGTCGCCGCCGCCGCCCCGTCGCAGCCGAAGGCCGCGCCGTCGAACCCGTTCGCCGCCGCGCCCGCCGCCAACCCGTTCGCGGCGGCCCCCGCGGCCAATCCGTTCGCGGCAGCGGCCCCCGCGGCGAGCCCGTTCGGTGCGCCCGCCGGCGGCGACCCGTTCGCCTTCAACAACCCGTTCGCCGCGGCGCCCCCGGTCGACGAGGTCCCGCACGACGCGCCCGAGGGCTCGTACACGTACACGCTCGTGAAGAGCGGCCCCGACGTCAGCCCCGACGAGGTGGAGACGCCCGCGACCTCCGTCGAGGTGATGATCCTGTGGGACCAGACGGTCCTGCACGTCTCGCACCTCACTCCGCCGCGCTCCTTCTACGTCGGCGAGGAGGAGGGGAAGAACTTCACCTGCGACTACTTCATCCCCTCCGAGAAGATCGGGACGACCCGCGCTCCCATCGTGCTCGCCGATCGCGGCGGCTCGGTCAGCGTGGTGCTCCTCCCCCGCGCCAAGGGGACCATCGAGCTGCCCGGCCAGCCCAAGATGACGGTTCAGCAGGCGATCGACAGCGGCAAGACGCAGCCGTGCGCCGAGCTCTCGGGGGCCATGCAGATGGCGCTCCCCGCTGGGGCGAAGGCGAAGATCGAGGTCGACGGGATCATCTTCCAGGTGTCGACGGTCAACGCCGGCAGGGTGGTCGCCGGGCACTTCGAGCTCGACACGCAGGGCCTGCTCTACACCGGGCTCTCGCTCGCGGCCCACGCCGGTCTGCTCGCTGCGATGGCGTTCTTCATGCCGCCCCTCGGCATGACGGACCAGGACGGCATCAACGCCGACCAGCAGTACCTCATCCAGCAGTACCTTCAGGCCGCCGCCGAGAAGGAGATGGAGGAGAAGGAGACCGAGCAGGTCGCCGAGAACGCGGCGGACAACAAGGAGGGCGGCACCGGCACGCGCGCCAAGGGTGAAGAGGGTTCGATGGGTAACCCGAACACCAAGGCGACCGGCAACCGGTACGGCGTGCAGGGCCCCGCGGACAACCCCGATCCGCACATCGCCCGCGCCGCCGCGCTCCGCGACGCCGCCGAGTTCGGCATGATCGGCCTCCTCAACGCCGGCGCCGGCGGCGATCCCAACGCGCCGACCGCGCCCTGGGGCCGCGACGACTCGCTCGGCAACGATCCCCTGAGCGCCCGCGGCAACATGTGGGGCGACCAGATCGGCGACTCCTTCGGCGCCGGCGGCCTCGGCCTCTCCGGCATCGGCGAGGGCGGCGGCGGTCGCGGCGAGGGCATCGGCCTCGGCTCGATCGGCACGCTCGGCCACGGCGCCGGCACCGGCACTGGGCAGGGCTTCGGCTCCGGGCACGGTCGCCTCGGCGGCTCGCACCGCACGAAGCCGCCGCAGGTGCGCATGGGTGCGACGAGCGTGAGCGGCCGCCTCCCGCCGGAGGTCATCCAGCGTATCGTCCGCCAGAACTTCGGTCGCTTCCGCCTCTGCTACGAGAACGGTCTGCGGAACAACCCGAACCTCCAGGGGCGCGTCTCGGTGCGCTTCGTCATCGGTCGCGACGGCGCCGTCTCGAACGTCGGCAACGGCGGCTCGGACATGCCGGACGGCGGCGTGGTGTCCTGCGTGGTGCGCGCGTTCTACGGGCTCTCGTTCCCGCAGCCCGAAGGCGGCATCGTGACGGTCGTCTATCCGATCATGTTCAGCCCCGGCGGCTGACGAGCTCCTCTGAATCGCGGTCCCGCTTTGCGGGACACGCGGCGAGCTCCGCCGCCCGTCTCCTGGACGGCGGACACCGACGGTCGAGCGCCCCGCGCGCCCTCGCGGGGGGCGTGGGGTTTTTTGTTGCCCGGGGGCCCCCCCCCGCCGGCCGCCGGGCGGGGGCACCCGCCGGGCCGCGCGCCCCGCTCGCCCGCGGGGGGCGCTTCGCTTTTGTGGTCACGCGGGCGACCACGCGAAGCGCGCGACTCGCGACAATGGCGCTCGGCGTGAGCATCGGCGCTGGGCCGCCTCGCACGCTCGGTTTCTCTCGCGATGACCGCGGCGAGCCCACCGATTGAGCCTGGACTTCCCTGGTTCGGTCCGCCTATTCTCGCGACGCCGCAGAGGGCCTTTACTCGCGCGCTTTCTCCTCAGCTTGGCCGAGGCGCGCGGTGTGGGCGCCGACGCTGGTGGGTTCGACGATGGGCGTGATCGAGGGGCCAGAGTTTGGGTTGAGTGGGGAGTCGGCGTGGCCGCTCCGAGAACGAAAGGTGAGCTCTCCGATGAAGCTTGGGAACGTGGTGGCGGCGGCATGTCTCCTGGCCGCGAGCCTTCTGGATCTCGGGTGCAGTCGTAACCGCCAGGAGGCGGTGATCCTGGCCAACGAGGCGGACAAGGCGGTCAAGGTCGACGTCGAGAGCGCCATCAACAAATACGATCAAGCGACGAAGCTCGATCCCACGAGCCACGCGATCTTCTTCAAGCTGGCGATGGCGTACCGGAAGAAGGAAGACTGGGACAAGGTCGCCTCGACCCTGAGCCGCGCCACCCAGATCGCGCCCAAGTTCGCGAACTACTGGTTCGAGCGCGGCTATGCCCTCGAGCAGCAGGCGAAGAAGAAGACGGTCTCGTACGAGGAGGCGAAGGAGCCCTACCTCAAGTGCATCGAGAACGATCCCAACTTCGCCGACTGCTACGAGCAGCTCGGCAACGTGTACCTCTGGACCGACGACGAGCAGAAGGCGCTCGAGAACTACACCAAGGCGATCGAGCACAACCCGAACGAGATCCGGTACTACTCCGCGCTCGCCGATCTCTACATCCGGCTCGGTCTGATCAAGGAGGCCGAGGCCGTGCTCAAGGAGGCGAAGACGTTCGCCAAGCCGGGGGACAAGTACCTCTTCGGCGTGCACAGCCTCCTCGCGAGCGTCTACCAGGACCGCGGCTCGCTGCCGGAGATGGTGACCGAGCTCGAGGCCGCGAAGCAGGTCGCGCCGCAGGAGGGGCCGGAGTCGGTCCAGATCCTGTGGAGCCTGGGCAGCACGTACGCGAAGCTCGAGCCGCCTCGGAAGCAGGAGGCGATCAACATGCTCAAGGGCTTCAGCGCGCGCGCATGCAAGGGCGCCAAGGCGCAGAGCTTCAAGACGGAGTGCGAGTCCGCCCAGACGCTCGTCGCGAGCCTGGGCGGGACGATGCAGTAGCGTCGCAGGGCGAGGTTCGTCGTAGCGGGCGTGTGCGGGCCAAGGGCCGAGGGATCCATGGATCTTGTGCAGCGATTGAATCAGCTCGAGTCGGTGCGTGACTGGCAAGGGCTCAGCGAAGAGCTCGAGAAGGGCATCGCGTCGGAGACCGACGCGGCCGCGAAGGCGAGCTATCACCTCAGGCTCGGGCGGATCCTCGAGCAGAAGTTCTTGCAGGGGGTCAAAGCCCTCAAGCACTTCCAGGACGCGTACAAGCTCAACCCCGCGCTCATCGAGGCGCTGGAGAACGCGCGCTCGATCTACTGGGACCTCGGCAAGATCAACATGGTCCAGAAGCTCCTCGAGCTGGAGCTGAAGAGCGTCCAAGAGGGGCCGGTCGCGGCCGCGCTCCTCGTCGAGCTCGGCGACGTCCTCTGCGACAACGGCGACTACGAGAAGGCCACGGCGACGTACGCCAAGGCGCTCGGCGTCTCCGGCGGGCAGAGCGAGGAAGCTCGCGCCAGCCTCGAGGACGTGCAGGTCGGCGAGGACGGCTGGCAGGAGCGCGTGGCCGCGCTGCTGCAGGACGCCCAGGCGACCTCCGAGCCGCACGCGAAGGCGCGGAGCTTCCTCCGCGCGGCGCGCCTCGCGAAGCGCTTCGCGCCCGACGAGGTCGAGGGGCTGCTCGCGAAGGCGTACGAGGCCGACTTCGGCGACAAGCAGGCGGCGGCGCTCTTCGAGGGGATGCTCGTCGAGCAGGATCGCGCCTCCGCGATCGCCGAGGCGCAGCGCCGCGTGCTCGAGGCGCTGCCGGGCGAGGCGCGCGCTGCCGCCGCGTTCAAGTACGGAACGCGCTGGGCGACGCGCCACCAGAACGTCGAGCTCGGGTCGAAGCTGCTCGAGGAGGCCCTCGAGCACGACCCCGGCATCGAGGCAGCCTTCGCCTACCTCCGCGAGCTCTGGGGCGCGAAGGAGGGCAACTGGGATCGCGTCGTCAGGCTGGCCGAGAAGGCGGCCGATTCGAACGGCGACTCGCCGTTCATGGTCGCGCAGGCGGGGACGGTGCTCTGGCGGCACGTCGGCAACCTCATGCGCGCGCGCACCTGGTTCGAGAAGCTCTCGACCCTCGCCCCCGAGCACCCGAGCCTCCGCGCGTTCGAGGCGCAAATCGGGCAGAAGATGACGGGTGCTGCGCCGTCGGCCGCGACGCCGAGCGCGCCGCCTCCCGCGGAGAAGGCGCCGAGCGCCCCGCCTGCGGCGAAGGCGCCGAGCGCTCCGCCGCCGGCGAAGGCGCCGAGCGCTCCGCCGCCCGCACCCGAGCCGGCGGCGCCGCCCGCCGCGGCGGCCCCGCCCGCGTCGGTGAAGGCGGCCGCGAGCCCCGAGAAGATCGCCGAGCTCAAGGCCAAGGCCGAGAAGCAGGAGCAGGCGAAGCGGTACAACGAGTACGTCAAGACGCTCGTCGAGCTGGCCGAGGCGGTCGAGGACGACTTCGAGAAGATCGACTACTACACGAAGGCCGCCGAGCTCTACACCGGCAAGTTCTCGAACGCCGCCGAGGCGGTGAAGGCCTACGAGGCGATCCTCCACCTCGATCCCGAGAACGCCGCCGCGATCGACTTCCTCCGGCACAGCTACGAGAAGCGCCGCGACTGGGAGAAGCTCATCGGGCTGATGAAGCGCGAAGCGGGCGCCATGCCCGAGGGCGCGGCGCGGGGGGCGAAGTTCCTCGAGATCGCCAAGCTGGCGACCGAGCGCGTCAAGAAGCCCGAGGTCTGCATCGAGCTCTGGAACGAGGTCATCGCCAACGATCCGGAGAACCACGAGGCGCTCGGCGCCCTCGCCGGTCTCCACGAGCGCGCCAAGGACTGGGACGCGCTCGCGGTCGTCCTCCAGAAGCAGGTCGACACCACCTTCGATGCGAAGGCGAAGGAGGTCCTCCTCGGCAAGCTCGGCCAGCTCTACGGCGAGCGCCTCAACGACGACGAGGCGGCCGTCGAGGCCTGGCGGCAGCTGCTCGCGCTGAGCCCGCAGGATCGCAAGGCCCAGGAGGCCCTCAAGAAGAAGTACCTCACCCTCGGCCGCTGGGACGATCTCGAGGTCTTCTACGCCGAGAGCGGCAAGTGGGACGAGTTCATCCGCGTCCTCGAGGCCCAGGAGGCGAAGGAGACCGACGATCAGGCCAAGATCGGCCTCCTCGTGAAGACGGCGCAGCTCTGGGTCACCCAGAAGGGGAAGCTCGATCGCGCTGCCAAGGCGTACGAGAAGGTCCTCAGCATCGACCCGCAGCACCTCGGCGCCGCCGAGGCGCTCATCCCGATCTACACGCAGGCGAACAACCCCAAGGGCCTCGCCTCCGCGATCGAGGTCAAGCTCGGCCACGATCAGGAGGAGACGACGCGCCTCGAGCTCTACCGCGAGGTCGCCGCGCTCTACGAGGGCAAGCTGAAGGAGCCGCAGCGCGCCTTCGAGCGCTACCTCGCGGCCTTCGAGATCGCCCCCGGCGAGGAGCGGTGCATCGACGACGTCGAGCGCGCCGCGCGCGTCACCGGCGGCTGGGACGCCCTCATCGCCTCGTACCAGAAGACGATCGCCCGCGCCGACGAGCAGGGCGACGTGATCCTCGGGATCGACCTGCGCCTGCGGCTCGGGCGCGTCCTGCTCGACGAGGTCAAGCGCATCGACGAGGCGCTGGCGCAGTTCCGCGCCGTCTACGACACCGACGGCGAGAACGCCGCCGCCATCGCCGCGCTCGAGCGGCTCTACCGCGAGACCGGCCGCTTCTCGGAGCTGCTCGGCATCTACGAGAAGAAGCGCGACCTCGCGTCGGACCCCGAGGACAAGAAGCAGATCCTCTACTCGATCGCGATCCTCTACGAGAACGAGCTCAAGGATCCGAAGAGCGCCATCGCGACGTACCGGCAGGTCCTCGACGACGAGCCGATGGACGGCCAGGCGCTCGCCGCGCTCGACAAGCTCTACCTCGAGCAAGAGGACTGGGAGCCGTACGTCGAGGTGCTGCGCAAGCGCATCGAGCTCGACCTCGGCGAGGACCAGCTCATCGACCTCAAGTTCCGGCTCGGCGGCGCGCTCGAGAAGCACCTCGCGGATCCCGCCGGCGCGCTCGAGAACTACCGCGAGATCATGTTCCTCGATCCGGGCAACGATCCGGCGAGGCTCGCGCTCGAGGCGCTCCTCGCCAACGAGGATCTCCGCGCCGAGGCGGCGGCGATCCTCCAGGAGATCTACGAGGGGCGCGGGGACTGGGAGAAGCTCATCGGCGCGCTCGAGATCCTCGCGGCGGCCGAGGCGTCGACCGACAACCGCGTCGCCCTGCTCCGCAAGGTCGCGCGCACGGCGGCCGACAACCTGAACGACGTCGTCCGCGCGTTCGAGGCGCAGGCCCGCGCGCTCAAGGACGACCCGTCGAAGGCCGAGACGCGCGCCGAGCTCGAGGCGCTCGCCGAGAAGGCGAACGCTTGGGACCGGCTCGACGTGATCTTCAGCGAGATCGCCGACGGGCTCAGCGACGCGCGCCTCGCGCGCGAGTACTGGATGCGCCTCGCCGGGATCGACGAGCGGCTCGGCAAGATCGAGGAGGCGGCGACCGGCTACCTCCGCGTGCTCTCCATCGATCCCGCCGACGACGAGGCGCTCGCCGCGATGGACGCACTCTACCGGCGCACCGAGCGATGGAGCGATCTCATCGGCGTCTACCGCCGCCGCATCGAGCTGGCGCAGGACCCGGCGGATCGCGAGGGCCTCTACGGCCAGATGGCCGCCGTGTACGAGGAGAAGCTCGGAAAGCCCGAGGACGCGATCGCCGCGTATCGCGAGGTGCTCGGCCTCGACGACCAGAGCCACGTCGCGCTGGTCGCGCTCGACGGCCTCTTCACGCGCCAGTCGATGTGGGAGGAGCTCGCCGACAACCTCGAGAACCAGCTCCGCCTCGCGGCCTCGGAGGAGGAGCAGATCCTCCTCATGCTGCGGCTCGCGGCCCTGCGCGAGTCGAAGATGCAGATGGTCGAGCCGGCCATCGAGATCTACCGGCAGGTGCTGGAGCGCGAGCCGTCGAACCAGGCCGCGATGGCGGCCCTCGAGCGCCTCGGCAAGCTGCCCGAGCACGAGGTGGCGATCGCCGAGATCCTCGAGCCGCTCTACCGCCAGTCGGGCGACTTCCAGAAGCTCATCGGCGTGCACGAGGTGCAGGTGCGCCGCAGCGACGACATCGCGCGCCGCGTCGAGCTCTTGCACCAGATCGCCTCGCTCTACGAGGACGCCGGCGGCGACCTGAGCTCGGCGTTCGACACCTACGCCCGCGCGCTCGCCCAAGATCCGTCTTCCGAGGCGACGCAAGAGGGCCTCGACCGGCTCGCGCGCGCCACCGGGCGCTTCGCCGACCTCGCCAAGGTCTTCGAGGATCTCGCCGGCCAGCAGGCCGAGAGCGAGCTCGCGAGCACGCTGTTCACCATGAGCGCCCGGGTCTACGAGAACGACCTCGGCGACCTCGACAGCGCCATCCGGCACTACCGCAAGGTCCTCGAGATCGATCCGCAGAACCTCGCGTCCGCCGAGTCGCTGGATCGCATCTTCCGCAGCGCCGAGCGGTACCAGGAGCTGTCGCAGGTCCTCCAGCAGAAGGCCGACATCCTCGACGACATCGGCGACAAGAAGAACGCGCTCTTCCAGGCGGCGGCGATCGAGGAGGACGTCCTCGAGCGGCCCGACGCCTCGATCGCGGTCTACTCCAAGGTCCTCGAGCTGGATCCGGAGGACCTCCGCGCCATCGACGCGCTCATCAAGCTCTACCTCGGCCTCTCGCGCTGGCCCGATCTGCTCGCCGTCTACACGCGGCGCGCCGACCTCGTCAGCGATCCCGAGGAGAAGAAGCGCATCTACTACCAGGTCGGCGCGGTCTACGAGCGCGAGCTCGGCGACGTCGCGGCGTCGATCGACACCTACCAGCGCATCCTCGAGCTCGATCCCGACGACCTCTCCGCGCTCGGGCGCCTCGACGTCCTCTACCAGACGGCGCTGAACTGGCCCGAGCTCCTCGGCGTGCTCCAGCACGAGGCCGAGCTCGCCGACGATCCGGCCGAGGGGATCAGCTACCAGTACCGCATCGCCGAGCTCTACGAGCGGCACCTCGACGACACCACGCGTGCCATCGAGCTCTACCGCGATCTGCTCCAGCAGATGCCGGATCACCAGCCGACGCTCCAAGCGCTCGAGGGGATCAAGAGCGGCGCCAAGGATCCGCTCGGCGCCGCCCTGGTGCTCGAGCCGATCTACGACGCCACCGGCGAGTGGCAAAAGCTCATCAGCGTCCTCGAGGTCCAGCTCAAGGCCGCCGACGAGGGCTACGCCAAGGTCGAGCTCTGCCACCGCATCGCGCGGCTGCACGAGGAGATGCTCACGGACCACCGCTCGGCCTTCGAGACGTACGCGCGCGCGGTCACGTTCGACATCACCAACGAGGACTCGCTCCAGAACCTCGAGCGCCTCGCGATGGCGGTGAACCGCTGGCCCGACGTCGCCCAGCTCTACGACGCCGAGCTCGGCAAGCTCCCCGCTCCCGACGCGGAGGACCCGGCCCGGTTCGTCGACCTCGGGCTCAGGCTCGCGCAGATCTTCGAGACGCAGCTCGAGGACGTGGACAGCGCGGTCGCGCGCTACCGCGCGGTGCTCTCGGTCGACGCCGAGAACCACGCGGCGGTGAGCGCCCTCGATCGGCTCTTCACCATGACCGAGCGGTGGAGCGATCTCGTCCAGATCCTCGCCCGCGAGGCCGAGATCGGGCAGTCGCCCGAGGAGGTCCTCGAGTTCAAGTTCCGCCTCGGCCAGGTCTACCAGACGCGGCTGAACGATCTGCCCGCCGCGATCGGCGCGTACCGCGAGGTCATCACCGCGGCTCCGGAGCACACCGCGACGCTCGAGTCCCTCGAGGGGCTCTTCGCCAACGGCATCAAGCAGATCGAGATCGGCGAGATCCTCGAGCCGCTCTACCAGGCGTCCGGCGACTGGGAGAAGCTCGGCGGGGTGCTCGAGGCCGAGCTCGCCCAGCTCACCGAGCCCGCCGATCGCATCGCGATGCACTACCGCATCGCCGAGCTGCACGAGGAGCGCCTCATCGCCCTCGACGGCGCGCTCGGCGTCTACGTCCGCGCCGTGAAGGAGTACCCGGCCGACGAGAAGACGCTCGAGGAGATCGAGCGGCTCTCGGGGTCGGTCGACGGCGGCTGGGAGCAGCTCGCCAACGCGTACGCCGACGTGCTCGGCCTGCACACCGACAAGGCGGTGCAGACCAGCATCGGCAAGCGCCTGGCGCGCGTCTTCGAGGACGAGCTCGGCGACATCACCAAGGCCGAGGAGACGTACCGCTACGTGCTCGGCGTCGAGCCGCTCGACGCCGAGGCGCTCGGCCACCTCGACCGCATCTATACCTCGATCGAGCAGTACCCGGAGCTCGCCCAGGTGCTCGAGCAGCGCGTGCGCGCGACGCAGGAGTCCTACGAGCTCGTGGAGCTCTACGGGCGCCTCGGCCAGGTCTACGAGGAGCGGCTCAACCAGCCCGACGACGCGATCCGCGCGTTCCGCCGCATCTTCGACGATCTCGATCGCGCCAACGATCCGGCCATCCAGGCCCTCGAGCGCATCTACAACGCCAAGGGCGCGTGGACCGATCTGCGCGTCGTGCTCGAGCGCGAGCTCGAGAACGCCTCCGGCGACAGCCAGGAGGCCGACATCCGCGCGAAGATGGCGCACCTGCTCGCCGATCAGCTCGGCGACGTGCCGCTCGCGGTCGAGACGTGGAAGCGCGTGCTCGACTTGCGCGGCGAGGACCCGGAGGCGCTCGGCGCGCTCGCGAACCTCTACGAGCGAATGGAGCAGTGGGCCGAGCTCTGCGACGTCCTCGAGCGCCACTACGACATCGCCGCCGACGATCAGGCGCGCGTCGACGTCCTCGTCCGCCGCGCGAAGCTGTTCAACGATCGCTTGAACCGCGACGACTCGGCGCTCGAGGACTACCAGCGCGTGCTCGACATCGACTACGCGAACGTCGAGGCGCTCTATGCGATCTCGGCGATCTGGCGCCGCCGCAACGACGCCAGCGAGCTGGTGAGCTCGCTGCACCAGACGGTCGATCGCGCCGCCGCGGCGCTGCCGGCCGAGAACCTGGTGGCGTTGTTCCGCGAGCTCGGGACGACGTACCAGCAGGTCCTCAACCAGCCGTTCGACGCCATCGACGCCTGGCGGAAGCTGCTCGAGGTCGACCCGCGCGACTTCGAGGCCATGGCCGCGCTCGAGAACCTGCTCCGCGCCGAGGAGCGCTGGGTCGAGGTCATCGACGTCAAGATGGGCCGCGCCGCCGCCTACGAGAGCCCGGCGGAGCAGATCCGCGAGTACCTCGAGGTCGCCGCGATCTGGGAGAACCAGGTCAACGACAAGGACCGTGGCACGGCCGCGTTCGAGAAGGTCCTCGAGATCGACCCGACGCACGACCAGGCGTTCCTCTCTCTCGAGGAGCTCCACGCCGCCGCGAAGCGGAGCGAGCCGCTGGTCGAGCTCTACCTGGCGCGCCTCGACACGCGCGAGGACGTCCACGACAAGACCGAGATCCTCCGCAAGGTCGCGAGGGTGTTCGAGGTCGATCTCGAGGACAAGCCCCAGGCGTTCGACGCCCTGGTCACGGCCTTCGAGATGGATTTCGCCGACATGGAGACCGTCCGCTACCTCGAGCGGATGGCCCAGGCGACGAACCGGTGGCCGGAGCTGATCCAGGCGGTGAACGGCTGGCTGCAGCAGCAGACCGAGCCGGTGCAGAAGATCACGCTCTGCCTGCGCCTCGCCAAGTGGTACGCCGAGGACCTCGGGCACCCGGAGTACGCGCAGCCCTACTACCAGCAGGTGCTCGCGCTCGATCCGAACAACGTCGCCGTGCTGCGCCAGATGGCGAACTTCTTCAAGAAGAGCGGCCAGTGGCAGCAGCAGGGTCAGACGCTCACCAGCGCGCTCAACGTCGCCGTCACCGACGTCGACCGGAAGGAGATCTTGACCGAGCTCGGCGAGGTGCTCGAGCGGCAGATGGGCGAGGTGGAGCAGGGGCTCGGGTTCTACAAGCGCGCCCTCGACGTCGACCAGTACCACCTGCCCGCGCTCGACGCCCTCGAGCGGATCTACTCCGACCGCGATCAGTCGAACGATCTCGTCGACATCCTCACGCGCAAGGGCAAGGCGCTCACCGAGCCCGAGCAGATCGCCAGCGTCAAGCTGCGCACCGCGGGCCTGTACGAGACGTCGCTGCGCCAGATCGAGAAGGCGGGGCAGGTCTACCGCGAGGTGCTCGAGGTCGACGCCGCCAACCTGCTCGCGATGCGCGGGCTCGAGCGGGTCTACACCTCGACGCAGCAGTGGCCCGACCTCGTCGCCGTGCTCGAGCAGCAGCTCGACGTGGTCACGACCGAGCGCGAGCGCATCGACGTCCTCATGAAGATCGCCGGCATCCAGGAGCAGCAGTTCCTGAAGCCGGACCTCGCGGCGGCGCGGCTCGAGCAGGTGGTCGAGATCGATCCGAACCACGAGGGCGCGCTCGAGGCCCTCGAGCGCTGCTACCGGCGCCTGCGCCAGTGGCTCGACCTCATCAACACCTACGACCGGCACATCAACGCCACGCACGATCGGCAGAAGAAGATCGAGCTCTGGGGCGCGACGGCCAAGGTGTACGCCGACGAGGTCCAGGATCTCGACCGCGCCATCGACGCCTACCTCAACATCGTCGATCTCGAGGACACGAACATCCCGGCGCTCGACGCGCTCGCCAAGCTCTACGAGAAGCAGGACGATGCCGCCAAGGCCATCGAGTACATGACGCGCGTCGCCGACCTCACGGCCGACGGCAAGCAGCGCGTCGAGATGTACTTCCGCATCGGCAAGCAGCTCGACGAGAAGCTCGGCGATCGCGTCCAGGCCCAGGACCGCTTCGAGATGGCCCTGGATCTCGACCCGACGCACCTGCCCACCCTGGCGGCGCTGCGGGTGATCGCGGTCGACGCCGCCGACTGGGATCGCGCGGCGCGCTACCTCGATCAGGAGCAGCTGAACACCGAGGCGCCGCGCGCGCGCGCCCGGCTCCTCGTCGAGCTCGGCAAGCTGCGCGACGAGATGCTCGGCGAGCACGACCTCGCGGTGCAGGCCTACGAGCTCGCGCTGCAGAGCGATCCCGACAACGAGGACGCGGCGCTGCCCCTGGTGAACGAGTACGTCGCGACCGAGCAGTGGCCGCGTGCGGAGCCGCTCGCCGAGATGCTCGCCAAGAAGTCGGGGAAGCGCGAGCGCGGAGAGCAGCACCGCCTCCAGAACCTCTTCGGCAAGGTGCTCTCGGCGCTCGGGAAGAACGAGGGCGCGCTCAAGGCGTACCAGGCGGCGCACCACCTCGACCTCACCGACCAGGAGACGATCCGCGGCCTCGCCGACGTGAGCTTCAAGCTCCAGGACTGGGCGGGCGCGCTCACCAACTACCAGAAGGTGCTGACGGCGCTCGCGGAAGAGCAGACGGAAGAGCGCGCGACCATCTACTACAAGCTCGGCTGCATCAAGCAGGCGCAGGGGCAGGCCAAGCAGGCGATCAACAACTTCGAGAAGGCGCTGCACGTCGATCCGGCGCACCGGCCGACGCTCGAGGCGATGGTCGGCGTGTACGAGGGGCTCAAGGACTGGAAGCAGGTCTGCGCATACAAGCGGCAGATCCTCGACAACGTCATCGACGGTGCCGAGCGGTTCAAGATGCTCAACGACATCGGCGACATCTGGACCGACAAGGACAATAGCCCCCAGAAGGGCATCGAGGCCCTCGAGGAGGCGCTGGAGCTCGAGCCGCAGAACCACGTCCTGCTCCACAAGCTCCTGCAGCTCTACCAAAAGACCGGCGCCTGGGCGCAGATGGTGGAGACCCTGCAGCGCATCGCCGACATGGAGGTCCAGCCCGATCGCAAGAGCCGCTACCTCTACACGATGGCGCAGCTCTACCGCGACAAGCTCGACGATCAGATGCGCGCGGTCGAGCTCTTCAACGAGTCGCTCGATCTCAACCCGGGGTTCCTCGAGGCCTTCGAGCGCATCAACAAGATCCTCACCGGGCTCAAGGAGTGGAAGCAGCTCGAGCGCGCCTACCGCAAGATGCTGCACCGGGTCGCGGGCAAGGGGAACAACGACCTCGAGTACAGCCTCTGGCACGCGCTGGGGCTCATCTACCGCGATCGCCTCGGCGACAAGCACGCGGCCATCGAGACGTTCAAGATGGCGTCGCGCATCAAGCCGGACGACGTCACCGAGCACCTCATCCTCGCCGAGCTCTACGAGGGCGTCGAGAACGCCAACGAGGCGATCGCCGAGTACCAGGCGATGCTCAAGCTCGACGCGATGAAGGTCGACCCGTACCGCAAGCTGTACGGTCTCTACCTGAACCAAAAGGCGTACGACCAGGCGTGGTGCCTGGCGGCCGCCCTGGCCTTCCTGCGCAAGGCGGACGAGGAGGAGCAGCGCTTCTTCGACGACTACCGGCCGCAGGGGATGATCCAGGTCAAGAGCCGGCTCGACAACGAGCAGTGGATCCGCAATCTCTTCCACGAGGAGGAGAACCTCTACGTCGGCAAGATCTTCGAGATGATCGCGGCCGCCGCGCTCAAGGCGAAGATCGAGACGCTGAAGGCGAAGAAGGAGGTGCCCGTCCTCGACGCGCGCTTCCGCCAGGATCCCGCCACGTCGACGGTCACCTTCGCGCGCACCTTCGGGTGGGCTGCGCAGGTGCTCGGCATCGCCTGCCCCGCGCTGTACGTGCGCAGCGACGTGCCCGGCGCGCTCGTGGCCGTCGCCAACGAGCCGCCCTCGTCGGTCGCGGGGCAGACGGTGCTCACCGGCTTCTCCCCCCAGGAGCTCACCTTCATCGTCGGCAAGCACCTCGCGATGTACCGCGGCGAGCACTACATCAAGACGCTCTTCCCCACGGTCACCGAGCTGACGGTGCTGCTCTTCGCCGGCATCAAGATCGTCGCGCCGGACACCCCCGTCCCGGCCGACATCGACAAGCAGATCATGGCGACGGCGCAGACGCTCCGCGGCTTCATGCAGCCGGTGCAGCTCGAGGGCCTGCGCATGGTCGTGAAGAAGTTCTTGGCCGAGGGCGCGAAGGCGAACATCAAGCGCTGGGTGCAGTGCGTCGAGATCACCGCGGCGCGCTCGGGCCTCCTCCTCTGCGGAGACCTCGAGATCGCCAAGAAGATCATCGCCGCCGAGCCGCAGCAGCCCGGCGATCTGCCGCCGCAGGAGAAGCTCAAGGAGCTCATCCTGTTCTCGATCTCGGACCAGTACTTCGCGCTGCGGCAAGCGCTCGGGATCGCCATCGGCGAAGGCGGCTGACCTCTCGTCGAGCCCCTCTCCATCCGGAGCGGGGCGCCGGAGGGCCACCGCGACGAGGCGGCGGCGCGTGCGGGCGCGCCGCCGTCCTGCTCGTCGGGGCGGCCCTGGCCGGCAGCGCGGCGGACGGCAAGCGCGGCGCCGGGACCAGGCGATGGGGCCGCGGTCGACGCGAGCCGGCGCGCGCCCGATCCAACCGCGCGCGGCCGCTCTAATTCAGGGCCGGTGCTCGAGGATGCGCTCGATCTCGGGGGGCACGCAGCCGTAGGCCTCGGCGGCGACGAGCAGACCCGAGTTGTGCGTGAGCCCGAGGAGGAACGACCGCGCGTAGGTCGTGCCCTCGAGGCCCTTGAGGCGGCGGAGCAGGGGCGGGATGCCGCGCTCCATCGCGTCGCGGGCGCCGCGCAGGTCGCCGATGTCGACGCAGGCGTCGTGGAGGGCGAGGTAGATCGGCGCCTCGTTGAGGAGGCTGGGGGCTCCGCGCTCGAGCAGATCGGCGGCCTCGCGGGCGATCTCGAGCGCCTGCTCGGCGAGGCCCGCCCGCCGCTCGGCCTCGGCCCAGAAGCCCAACGCGACCGGCAGGACGTCGCGGTTGTCGGTGGAGCGGTAGGCCTCGGCGGCGGTCTTGAGGAGCGTGCGGGCGCGCGGGAGACTGCCGGCGTCGCCGCGCAGCAGCTCGCAGCCGCGGTAGAAGAGCACCCCGAGGGTGACGCGATCACGGACGACCCAGACGCCGCTCGCGGCCTCGTCGGCGCTGGCGCGCGGCTCGGCCAGGGCGGCGTCGAGGCGCGCGTCGGCGCCGAAGGTGGCGGCCCAGCCGAGGAGGTTCATCTTGCCGTGCCGGACCGAGCCGGTGCTGCCGATGGCGTGCGCCTTGGCGAGGCCGCCCTCGAGCTCGGAGAGCGCCTCGGTGCGGGCGCCGATCGTGGTGAGGGCGAAGCCGACGTTGATGGTCAGCATCGCCTCGCGCTCCTGGAGGCCGGCGGTGCGGGCGGCGCGCGCGGCGTTGCGGCGCGCCTCGAGGGCGGCGGCGAGCTCGCCGCGCGTCTGACGGACGACGGCGAGGGCCTGCCAGGCGTCGACCGCAGCGCCGACGATCTGGCGGCGCTCGGCGAGATCGAGGAGGTGCGCCGACTCGCGCTCGGCCATCGCGAAATGGCCGGCGTACGCGTAGCGGTGGGCGAGGGTGGCGCTGCAGCGCGCCTCCTCGTCGACGAGGTCGAGCCGCGCGGCGCGCTCGCGGACCTCGGTGAGGCGCTCGGCGATGTCGCTGCCCGAGCCGCGGGCATCGTCGTAGCGCGCTCGGGCGCCCATGGTGCGAAGCTCGCTGGCCTCGTCGAAGACGTTCTCGTCCATGGCGCGGATGGCCGAGTCGCGCTCGCTGGACCGGGCGTCGAGCCGGCTGTAGGCCTCCTCGAGCAGCACCGCGCGCCCGAAGGCCGTCGGCTTGTCGTCGGCGAAGACCAGGGCGCGGTCCGCCATGGTGACGGCATCTTGCAGCGAGTTCGTGGCGAGCGCGCGGCGCGCGGCGCGCTCCCAGTGGATCGCCGCCTCTTCGTGCTTGCCGCCGAGGTCGAAGTGCTGGGCCACCGTCGCCGCGTCCTCGCCCATCGAGTCGAGCCAGCGGGCCGCCTCGGCGTGGAGGCGCTTCTTCGTCTCCTCGCCCGCGGAGGCGTAGGCGACGTCGCGGACGAGGGCGTGCTTGAACAGGAACTCGCGCGCGCCGGCGAAGCGCGAGCTCGAGTTCTCGACCAGGAGCTCGGCCGCGAGGAGCTTCTTCAGGGCGG
Source organism: uncultured Polyangiaceae bacterium (assembly GCA_964372055.1). Lineage (GTDB taxonomy): Bacteria > Myxococcota_A > Polyangia > Polyangiales > Polyangiaceae > CAYJPW01. The sequence continues at coordinate 13,621 of CAYJPW010000070.1, read as the reverse complement.
CCTCGGGCGAGGCCACGCCCACGGCGGCGAGCCCCGCGTCCCAGAGGCTCATCCCGAACACCGAGATCTGCACCACGGCCTCGCGGGCGGCGTCGTCGAGGGCGTCGAGGCTCACCTGGATCGCCGCCTCGATCGTCGGCGCCTTGCCCGCGTCCTTGCCCGACGCCACGAGGCGAGCCAGCTCCTCGGCGAACAGGGGCGATCCCGCCGACTGCTGCGCCACCTGGTCGAGGAGGGCATCGAGCTCGGCCCGGCTCAACGACGCGACCGCGGCGCCGGGGACCTGGGCGGCGTCGTCGTCCACCGCCAGGCCGATGACGGCTCGCGCGATCTCGCGCGTCGCGCGCTTGGCCATGGGGCGGAGCTCGACGCGGACGTGGTCGCGTCCGGCGAAGCGCTGGGCCTGATCGCGCCAGAACGAGGGGCGCATCATCATCAGTGCGAAGAGGCGCCGGCCGCTCGCGCGGCTGAGCACGTGGTCGACCCAGGCGATCGACTCGGGATCCGACCACTGCGCGTCCTCGACGAGGAGGGCGACGGGCGCGACGCTCGCGGCGCCGAGGACCAGCTCGGTCATCGAGACGTAGAGCGAGTCGCGGGCGAAGCGCGGCTCGAGGCCCTCGGGGAAGGGCTGGTTGGCCAGCAGGCGCGCGAGCAGGCCGCCGTCGGTGTGGACCAGGCGGCGCGCGGCGACGGCCTCGTCGGCTTGCTCGAGCGAGGCCCCCTTGGGCAGGCCGAGCAGGCCGCGGATCGCGTCGGTGGCGATGCCGAGCGCCTGCCCGCGGCCGTACGATTCGCAGCGCACCTGGACGATGCGCGGCGGCTCGGCGTCGGCGCCGCGGTCGGCGATGCGGGCGGCGAACTCGCGGGCGAGGCGGCTCTTGCCGATCCCCGGCGGGCCGGAGACGCTCACGACGAGCGGCGTCTGGTCCTCGAGGCAGCGGTCGTACGCCGCGAGGATCGACACGAGCTCGGCCTCGCGCCCGACGAACGGGGCGATGGCGCTGCCGTCGCGGCGGCTGGTGAGGGGCTTGCCCACCGTCGCGGCGCCGCTCGGCTTCACCTCGAACTCGAAGCGGCCGCGGGCGAGCTCCGCGGTCGTCGGATCGGCGACGAGTCGGGCGGCGCCGGCGTCGCGCGCGAGCGCCGCGGCGCGATCGACGACCTCGCCGGCCGAGCGGGTGAGATCGACGCGGGTGCGGCCGGTGGCCACCCCGACGCGGGCGCCGCGGTCGCAGAGCTGTTTGCCGAGCTCGAGCGCCCGCGCCGCCTCGTCTCCGTGGGCCCTGCGCGCGCCGAGGTGGGCGACGATCGAATCGGCGCCGAGGGGGAGCGCCTCGGCGCCCTGCTCGCGGAGCCGCTCGAGCTCGTGGACGCGCGCCTCGCCGGTGGCGACGTGGAGCGCCACGAGCGTGGTCACGAGGCGGGTGCCGAGGAGCCCCTTGCTCTCGGCCTCGAGCGCCATCGCCTTGGCGAGGTCGGGGAGCGTGGGATCGCGGTAGAGCACGTCGAGCTCGCGCGCCACCTCGCGCGCCGAGTCGGGGCGCCTCTCGGGATCGGAGAGCAGCATGCGGTAGATGAGGTCGTCGAGGCGCTCGGGCACGTCGACCATCAGCTCGGACAAGCGCGGCGCGGGCGTCGTGACCAGGCGCGCCAGCGTCGCGATCGAGGTCGGACCGATGTGCGGCGGCCGGCCGGCGATGAGCTCGAAGAGGGTCGCGCCGAGCGAGTAGATGTCGCTGCGCACGTCGGCGCCGACGTCGCCGCGCGCCTGCTCGGGCGCCATGTACGCGGGCGTGCCGACGACCGCGCCGGTCTTGGTGAGGCGGACGTCGTTCGACGCGGCGACGCCGAAGTCGACGAGCTTGGTCGAGAGGCGCTCGCCCCGCGGGGGCGAGCTCGAGCCGTCGGCGGGCGGATCCGATGGCGTCGGGGTGACGCGGGCCGCCTGCGGCGGGCGGGCGATCCCGGACACGGGCGGCAGCGACTCTCCGGGGCGACCCACGAGGAAGATGTTCGAGGGCTTGATGTCGCGGTGGATGACGCCGGCGTCGTGCGCCGCCGCGAGCGCCGAGGCGACCTGGCGTGCGACGTCGATGGCCTGCCGCAGCGTGAGCGGGGCCCGGCGCTGCCGGACCTGGAGGTCCTCGCCCTCGAGCCACTCCATCGCGACGTAGGGCGCGTCGTTGTCGAGCCGCCGTCCCAGGATCTCCCCGGAGCCGGCCTCGATCGAGCCGAACGCCACCACCCGGACGATGCCCGGGTGATCGAGCTCGGAGAGCACCTGGCCTTCGCGGGTGAAGCGGGCCTGCTCGGAGGCGTCGACCTCGCCTGCGGCGATGACCTTGAGGGCCACCTCGCGCTTCGTCGCCGTGTCGTAGGCCCGGTAGACGATCCCGACGCCGCCTCGACCGACCTCGCGCTCGACGGCGAAACGTCCGGCGAGCAGGTCTTTGGAGGCGGGCTGCATGGGGGTGCGGACCGTCGACGGGCCTCGCGTGAGGGTACGCCGCCGGGCGCCTCAATTCCAGCCGTGCGACCGGCGCCAGCCGCAAGCTCGCCAGGCCGCGCCCCGGCGCGGCTCCCGCGCGGGCGAAGGGAGGGATGGACAGGAGAGGAGAGGAACGCGCTGCCGTGGTGGAGGGCACGTGACTCGCGACCGAGCACCGGACCGAAGCGCGACGGCCTGCCCGGTGAGCGGGGGTGTGCCTCCGGGCCGCGACCCGGAATTCCGCAGCCGCTGCCAGCGCTTGACGTGACGAGGGCCCGCTTCTACCGTTCGGCGCATGGCGCGCCACAAAGGGTTCATCCTCCTGAGCATCCTCACCGTCATCGGCGGGGTGATCCTCTGGTGGAGGACGCAGGCCTGGAGCGGGTGGGAGTACATCGTCGACATCGTCGGCAAGGGCGACAACATGCCCATCGCCGGCCTCATCCCGATCATCACCTTCTTCACCTACCTCGCGCTCGACGAGGCCTTCCGCCACGATCGGCTCATCCGGCAGGGTCGCGGCGACGAGGTCCTCGACGAGATGTACAAGTGAGGGCGACCCTCGTCGGAGGCCTGGTCGGAGATCGGATCGGGGGCCTCGAGGGAGACCCGATCGGCGAGCGCGGCCGGGGCCCTGCCGTGGGCGAGGCGCTGGGGGCACGACCTCGAGGGTGACGGGTTGCTCGACCGCGTCGCCGTCCACCAGACACGTCTCCGCACGCCGGGGCTCGGGCTCGACGCCAAGGGCGTCGCGCTCGGGGCGAAGGGGCTCGTGCTCCTGCCGTCGGTCGACCGGCTCGTCAGCTTCCTCGCGCTCTACACGCGCGGCGGATCGCTCGAGGACATCCTCCGCTCGCTCGTCGTCGAGGTGGTGCGATCGAAGCTCGGCGCCCGCGAGGTGACGCTCACCTTCGGCGCGGAGAGCAGCGACCGCATGGACCGGGTCGCCGAGATCGCGCGCCTGGCCGGCGGGTACACGTTCACCGGCACCAGCCGCCACTTCGTCCAGTACCGCGACGCGAGCGCGCCCTTCGGCTACGACATCCCGCAGATCGCGCCGAGCGAGAGCGCGCTCTCGCTCTACCACGGCGCCTTCACCCAGACGTACGACGTCGAGCGCAAGGTCGACATCCGGTCGCTCCTCCTCCGGCTCGAGCCCCACCTCGATCCGTCGTCGGGGCGCGAGCCAGGCTCGCGGTGGATCTGCGCCGAGTCGGGGCTCGGTCCGGCCCTCATCCACTACCTGGTGCGCTCGTCGGTCGACGCCGAGGTCGGCGTCGCCGAGTGGCCGCCGGAGTCGAGCTTCGACGAGGCGCCGGTGCGGCGCTACCTCTTCCGCGTCCCGAGCGTCCCCGAGCGCATGCTGCCGCTGCTGACGCGCACGCCCGGGCTCGGCGTCTTCGTGCCGGTGGCCGAGGGCGCGGCGGTGGAGGTGGGGTTCCGCCACCCGGTGAACCTCAGGGCCTGCCCGGTGTTCTCGGACGCGGGGCTGGTGCTCTTCCGCGGCCACGGGCGCGACCCGCTCGAGCTTCCGCGGCTGCCGGCGCTCGGCGACGTCGCCGCGTTCGCGCGCGTCGAGCTGCGCAAGGAGGCGCTCGCGGCGAAGGCGCCGGCGCAGTCGCTGCGGCCCGACTCGGTCGCGCTCGCGCTCAAGCTGGTGCCGTCGATCGAGCCCTGGCGCTCGGTCACCGCGACGTGGATCCGGCCCGCCGACATGCCGCTGCTGCGGCACGTCGCCTACGCGCTCGGGCCCGACACGCTGCGCCGCGCGCGCGTCGCCTTCACCGCCGAGGGCGCGTTCCTGCGCCAGTCCACCGGGATCGAGGGCATCCCGGTCGGCGAGTTCTTCCGCGAGATCCACCCGAACCTCTACATCCCGGCGGGCTACGACGCCGTCCCCGCCGTCGCGCCCGAGGTCCTCTACCGGGCGCTCGGGGCGCCGGCGGGGCAGGTGCTGTTCGTCGGGCGCGACGGGCGCGCGGTGGGCGTGCCCTCCGAGGCGTTCGTGTCGCTGGAGACGGCGCTGCTCGAGGCGCACGAGTGGGCGGCGCTGGGGAGCGAAGCGCTCGAGCCCGCGCTCGCGACCGAGCTGCCCGAGGTCGTCCTGCCCGCGGTGGGCATCCGCCCGATGCGCGACGTGGAGCCGGCCGCCGAGGGCGCGGCCGAAGGTGCGGGCGAGGGGGGCTAGCCAGGTGGCGAAGGACGAGCTCGCCCACCGCGTGGAGGAGCTGGCGCGGCAGGTGCTCGCGCCGCTCGTGCTCGGCGGCAAGGTGACCCCGGTGCGCCCGTTCGGGCCCCGGCTCGCGCTGGCCATCGGCGCGCGCCGCATCGTCGACGACGCGCTCCGCGCCGCGGTCGACGTGGCGCGCGTGCGACGCGCGCGGCTCTACGCGCCGGTCGACACACTGCCGGATCCGGACGCGAGCGAGTGGGCGCTCGTCGCCGCCTTGAACGACCTGCTCCAGGTGACGAACCACGAGCTCACCAGCCCCCTCACGCGCGGCCGGCACGCCAAGCTCCTCGCCAGCGTGCGCGAGCTCTGCGAGCGCATCCCGCCGCCGCCCGACGTCCGCGCGGCGCTCTCGCGGCACGCCACCTTCGCGCGGGCGCTCGAGCTCTCTCGCACCGACACCGAGGTGTCGTGGTGGACGGGCAAGGCGAGGTTCCGAGGCCAGCCGCCGGCGACGCGGCTGCTGCGGTGGCGCGAGATCCGGCGCGTCCACGTGGAGCAGCAGAAGGTCGAGCTCTCGGCGATGTGGGATGGGCTCGGCGGCGTGGACGCGCCCGTCTTCCACGACGTGCTCGCGTCGCTGCTGAGCCGCACGCCGCTGACCGATCTCGCCAACCTCACCCGCCGTGAGCCGCGCTTCGCGTGGACGGGGGCGACGATCGCCCTGGTGATGGTGCCGCCGGGCCGGAGCCTGGCGCTGCGCGCGATCGCCCGCCAGCCGGCCGATCTCGCGGCGGGCGTGCTCTCCCGGGCCGCCAAGGAGCTGCCCGCCGACGCGGGCACCGTGCGCGACGCCGCCGCCGCGTTCGCCGCGGACGTGGCGGCGAGGGCCACCCCCGAGCGTGAACCGGCGGCCCGCGCGCGCTGAACGGTCCGACCGACGCCCCTGAAGCCCGAGGTCCGTGCGAGGCTCGCGAGCGGTCGAGGCGGTCACGCGGGGGCGACCGATCACCCGCGGCGCCGCCGGCCCTTCGCCATCGGGATGAGGCTCGGCTTGGGTCGGTCGGACGAGCGCGCGCCCATCGCCTGGCTCCCTGCTGGGGCGATCGGCGCGAAGCCGACGGCGCGGAGATCGTCGGCGCCGAGCACGTCGCCGGAGGCCACGAGCGCGGCGCGGAGGAGCACCGCCTCGAGCTCGGCGTCGTTGCCGGGCCAGCTGTGCTCGCCGAGGAGCGCGAGCGCGCCGAGGTCGACGCCGAGGGGCTTGCCGAGGACCCTGACCCCGATCCTGGCCGTGCACTCGAGGGCGAGCGCGCGGAGGTCCTCGGCGCGCGAAGCGAGCGCCGGCAGCGCGACGGCGCGGTCGCCGAGGCGATCGGCGAGCCGCTCGTCCATCCGGCCCGCGGCCACGAGCGAGTCGACGGTGGAGGGCACGGTGACGATGAGGCCGACGTCGTCCGGGAGCGCGGCGCCGAGATAGCTCTGCACCTCGCGCGGCAGCGCGTGCGCGTCGAGGACCACCAGCGTTCCGCCGCTGGCGACGCGCAGCGGCGAGCCGATCGGATCGCGCCAGTGATCGAGCTCGCGGTCCGCCGCGCCGGTGCCGTCGGCGAAGGTGAGCACGCCGCCTTTGCGCGGCGACGCGAGGTGCACGAGCGCCGCCCAGGCCCGGGCGTCGACGCCGGGCACGGTGAGCAGGGTGATGGGCCGGGGCTCGAGCGCGAGCCGCTCGAGCTCGCCGATCGCCGCGCGGGCGGAAGGCGAGTAGGACGCGAGCCGCGCCGGGCGCTCGATGACGCGGGCGATGGCTTCGAGCCGCCCCGCGTCGCGCACGGCGCCGGCCGCGAGGCGGCGGTTCTCGGCGGCGAGCCCCTCGAGCGCGCGCCGCCCCTCGAGCTCGCGCGCGCGAGAGCGGGCGAGCGACGAGGAGACGCCGATGACCGCCCCGAGGCGATCGGCGAGGGCGCGGAGCGAGCGCACCTCCTCGAGGTTCATCGGCGAGGTCCGGCCGCCGCGCGGCAGGGTGAGCAGCCCGATCGCGCCCACGTCGTCGCGGACCACGGCGGCGACGGCGAGGTCGCGCTCCTCGATCCAGGCGGCGATGGGGCGCACGTCCGGGCGCCGCACCGCGACCGCGCGGAGGACCTCGAGCCGAAGGATGCGCTCGGGCTCGAGATCGGCCAGCTCGAGCAGGCGCGCCGGCGTCTCGGCGCCGTGCGTGTGGGCGTAGCCGGCGCGATCGACCGTGACCACCTCGCCCGGCGAGAGGCGGTAGAGCGCGGGCGCCGCGGCGGCGCCGCCGCCGGCGCTCATGACGCTGCCGGCGGCGTCGCGCAGGGTCACCAGCGCCGACTCGAGCGCGACGTCCGGGTCCGGGTTCATGGCCGCGCGCGTCGCGGCGTCGATCGCGGAGAGCCAGCGGTGCCCGGCCGGCGCGAGCAGGCGCGCCGCGAGCGGGGCCGAGAGCCCGGCCACGGCGGTCGCCGCGCAGGCGAGGAACACCGCCGGGCCCGCGTGGCGGGGCGCGGCGTGGGTGATGTACACGGCGAACAGCGCCACCGGCGTCGCCAGCCCGGCGAGCGCGACCAGGAGCCGGAGCGCGCGGGCGACCGCGGTCGGCTCCATCGCCGCCGCGGCCCACGCCGCGCCGAGCGCCGCCAGCGCCGCCGTCCAGGGGAGCACCCGCTCCGGCGCGAGCACGCCGACGAGCGCGGCCGCGACGCCGATCGCGAGCGCGGTGAGCTGGATGGACAGCGCCGCCGATGCACGGTCGACGATCCCGAGCTCGAGCCTGCGCATCGAGCGCAGGCGCGCGGCCGCGACGATGGCGATGCCCATCGAGCCGATCGACGCGGCGACGGTCGCGTAGTCGACCGCGACGGGATCGAGCAGCGCCGTGCGCTCGGGGGAGAGCGCGCGCGCCGCGGGCAGCGCGACCGCCACCGTCCAGAGGAGCGACGCGAACGCCGCCGCGTCGAGGCGGCGCGTGCCCTCGGGCGCCTCGAGGAGCCCCCCGAGCGGCGCGATGCGGGCGAGCGCGTAGAGGCCCGCGATCGACGCGAGCGCCACGCCCGCGTTCGCCGCCGCGTGGAAGCCGGGGCCGTCGGGCGCCGAGCGGGCCGCGACCAGGAGCGCGAGCCCCGTCAAGCACGCCCGCGCCGCCGAGCGGGCTCCCGGCTCGACGCGGTCCTCGCCGCGCGGCGGCGGCGAGGTCACCCGCCAGCCGAGCGCGAGCGCGAGCGGGAGCCCGGCGAGGCACACCCAGGCGAGGCCGCGGCCCTCGCTCGCGCGCAGGGCGGCGAACGCCGTGTAGGCGACGAGGCCCGCAGCGATCCAGAACGAGCGGGCGCGCCACACCATCGGTACGCCAGGCTACCGCACCGGGGCCGGTGTGCACCGTGCGCGTCGGGACCGAGCGAAGCGCAGTGCTGCGCCGGTCGCGGGGCCGCCGCGCCGCCCGGACCGAGCAAGCGGACGACGCAGCGGACGCCCTCGGGTCAGAGCGCCTCGATCCAGTCCAGGAGGCACTGCTGCTCCTGCGCGGTGAGCTTGGTGCCGACCTGCGGCATCCGATCGCCGCAAGGCGGCGTGTCGAGCGTCTTCGTGTAGAGCAGGCTCTGCTCCGGGCTGGCGGGATCGGCGAGCACGCCCGTGGTGCAGAGATCGACGATGGGCGGTGGTCCGGAGCCTCCACCGCCGCCCGCTCCACCGGCACCGCCGGCTCCTCCCGCGCCTCCCGTTCCCCCGCCGCCGGCGTTGTCGTTCGGCGTGGGGACGTTCTTCACGCGGGCCTCGAGGCCGGACGCGCTGAGGTCGAGCGACGCGGCGGGCGCGGTGCCCCCGTGGCAGGCGCCGCTGGCGCAGCGCTCGGCGAGCAGGGCCGGGACGTCGCACGAGCCGGCGCCGCCGTCCTTGAAGCGGTCCGGGTCGTCGAGGGTGCCGGGGCAGCCCCCGAGCGCGGCGAGCAACGCGGGCACGGACAGGGCTCTTCCCAGGGCTCTCGTCATCGTCGACCCCTCAGTAGACGTACGCCGCGCCGAGCGAGAGCGCGAGCAGCTCGTCGAGCGCGCCGCCTGCGACGTACGCGTCGCCGACCTCGGGCTCGAAGGCGTAGAAGAAGCGCGTGTACTCGGCGCCGAGGCGCATCTCGATGCCCTCGGTGACCGTGACCGCGAACCCGGCGCGCGCGGCGATGCCGCCGATGCTCGGACCGGTGAAGCGGTTGTAGACGTCGCCCGCCGAGAGCGCGCCGAGGTAGTCGAAGCCGGCCGTGAGCGCGAGGACGCTCCCGAGCGGGACGCGCCCGTCGATCCCGCCGCGCAGCACGGCGTACGAGACGCCCGGCAGCGAATCGGCGATGTCGGGCGGCGGATCGTCGAACGTGAAGCTGACGAGACCGAACCCGCCCGAGACGCCGAGCACCGGGGAGCCGGCGTCGCCGGTGCGGATCCGGAGGCGGAGGCCGGCGTTGAACCGGTTGTAGTTGGTGCCGATGGGATCGCCGCCGCTCGTCGAGGAAGAGAGCCCGAACGCGTGCGCGAACGAGACGGTGAGCCCGAGATCGCGCGCGATCGGCGCGCTGGTGCCCGCGAGCGGGTAGAGCTCTCCGTGGACGACGGCGAGCGGCGCGCCGAAGACGTCGTAGGGGCGGAGGTTGGTCGAGCCCTCGAGCGGATCCGAGTACTCGAAGCGCCGGCCGCCCATCTCGAACGCGAGCCCCGCCACGAAGAGCGCGGTGCCGATGTCGTGCGGCTTGCGATCGCCCTCGGCGGCGGGCTCCTCCTCGGCGGCGTCGGTGCCCTCGCTGGTCGCGGCGGAGGCCTCCGGCTTGGCAGGCGCCTCGATCTTCTTCGTCTCCGCCGGCGCGACGGCGTCGAGCGACGGCCCGAGCGCGGCACGGAACGGCGCGGCGCGATCGCCCGCCTCGAGCGGGACCGCCTCGTCGACGGCGAGATCGCCCGGGATCGGATCGACGAAGAGGACCCAGACCTCCTGGCCGCCGCTTCGCGTGCGGCGGACGCGGCCGATCACGGCGCCCTCGGCCCCGACCGCGCCGATCGCCTTGCGGACGCGCTCGAGGACTTTCTCGCGGCCCCGCGCGATGGCGATCTGGTTCCCCATCGGGCCGCGCTGCCCGGCCTGCGCCAGCGCCTTCGAGAAGGCGTCCGGATCGACGACACCGAGCGTTTTGGGGACGACCTGGAGGACGGTCGCGCGCGCCGACTCGGCGTCCGGCCCTTCGACGTAGACGACGATCGACTTCGACTGTGCGAAAGCCGACGTCGCGAGCAGCACGACGACGATCCCCGCCACGAGGGCGAAGGCCAGGCGCAGGCGGCTGCCGGCGAAGGATCGTGCGAAGCGCGTCACGGGAGGTGCGCATCTTGTCGAGGTTTGTCGCCCGTGTCATCCCCAGTCGTACTCGCGCGCAGGATCAGAGAATCTCCACTGGATCCTGCGAGCACCAGACGACGTCGAGCGCCGCCGCATCCATGCCGGTGATTGCACGGGAGAAGCGGGCTTGGCACGCGCTCTGCTCGATTGCGCAGGATGATCGGGGGGAGTCGCACCTTGTCCGACCCAGGGCCCAATGGTGTGCTGTTGACGATCGACATGGCGGTGGGGGCCACGCTACGTTGGGGAGCGGGTTTCCCGAGCTCGGGGGCGATTGCTGGCTGGCTCGCCGGCGCACGTCCGCCCTTCGCTTCGCGTCGGTTGCGTCCATTGCCCGGGAGGAGACGATGATCCGAACGACGCCTCTGCATGCGCTCCTCGGGGCGGCGATCGCCTTGGCGGCGTGCACCGGAAACATCGGCGATCCGCCGGGCGACGTCGGGCAGTCGCAGGCTGCCGTCTGCGCCGAGGGCCTCCAGCCCGGCGCTTCGCCGATCCGGCGGATGACCCGCGCCGAGTACAACAACACCGTCCGCGACCTGCTCGGAGACGACAGCCGCCCCGCCGACGCATTCGTGGTGGAGGAGGAGGCGCTCGGCTTCAACAACCAGGCGACGGCGCTGGGCGTGACCCAGCTGCTCGCCGAGCAGTACATGGAGGCGTCGGAGGCCATCGCGGCGAAGGCCGCGCAGGATCTCGACGTTCTCGTCGGGTGCGATCCCGCCGTGCAGGGCGCCGACGCCTGCGCGGAGCACTTCATCGAGACCTTCGGGCGGCGCGCCTTTCGCCGGCCGCTCGACGGCTCCGAGGTCTCGCGCCTCATGAACGTCTTCACCTGGGGCAACGCCGAGTTCGACTTCTCGAGCGGGATCCAGCTCGTTCTCCAGGCGATGCTCCAGTCGCCACACTTCCTCTACCGCGTCGAGTTCGGCATGCCCGATCCGGTGCAGGGCGACGTGGTCGCGCTCAATCACTACGAGATCGCCTCGCGGCTCTCGTACCTGCTCTGGAACTCGATGCCGGACGACCAGCTCCTCGATGCCGCCGCCGCAGGCGAGCTCGGTACCAAAGAGGACGTGGCGGCCCAGGCGCGGCGGATGCTCGACGATCCGCGCGCGCGCCAGGCCGTGGCGAACTTCCACGAGCAGTGGCTCGAGCTCGGCAAGATCCTCACCCTCAGCAAAGACACCTCGATCTACCCCGACTACTCCGACGACCTCCGGCCCCTCTGGAAGACCGAGACCGAGGCGTTCCTCGACCACGTCGTCTTCGACGGCGAGGGCGACGTCGCCACGCTGCTCACCGCCGATTACAGCGTCATGAACGGCGAGCTCGCGGCGTTCTACGGCATCGAAGGCGGCCCCACCGGCGAGGCCTGGGAGAAGGTCGCCGTCGACCCGACCCAGCGCGCCGGGCTCCTCACCCAGGCGAGCATCCTCGCGAAGAACGCGAAGCCGAACCAATCCTCGCCCATCCACCGCGGCAAGTTCGTGCGTGAACGGCTCCTCTGCCAGATGCTGCCGCCGCCGCCGAACAACATCAAGATCGAGCCGCCCGACATCGATCCGAACGCCACCACGCGCGAGAAGTTCGCCGAGCACGACGCCAACCCGGCGTGCAGCGGCTGCCACTCGCTCATGGACCCGATCGGCTTCGGGTTCGAGCACTACGACGCCATCGGCAAGTGGCGCGCGGAGGACCACGGCCTGCCGGTCGACGCGTCGGGCGAGCTCGCTCAGACGCGCGACCCGGCCATCGAGGGGCCGTTCGACGGCGCCGTCGAGCTGGCCGGCCGCCTCGCCGAGAGCGATCAGGTCAGGCAGTGCGTGGTCACCCAGTGGTTCCGCTTCGGCTACGGCCGCGGCGAGGGCGAGGAGGACCAGTGCACGCTCGACGAGGTGAACCAGGCGTTCGCCGCGTCCGGCTACAACATCAAGGAGCTGCTCGTCGCCCTCACGCAGACCGACGCCTTCAACTACCGCCGCAAGGTGGTCGCCGACGGAGGGCAGCAATGAGCCGCACGAAGCCCCTGAGCCGTCGCGCGCTCCTGCGCGGTCTGGGCGGCGCCGCGATCGCGCTGCCGTTCCTCTCGGCGATGGAGGAGCGCCCCGCGCGCGCCGCCCTGTTCCCGAAGCGCCTCGTCGTGTTCTTCAGCGCGAACGGGACGATCCCCTCGGCCTGGACGCCCTCCGGGGGCGAGTCCGACATGACGCTCGGCCCCATCCTCTCGCCGCTCGAGCCGCACAAGCAGGACCTCCTCGTGCTCTCGGGCGTCGACATGGAGGCGGCGTACCACGGCCCCGGCGACGGTCATCAGACCGGCATGGGGACGATGCTCACCGCGACCGAGCTCCTCGACGGGACCGAGTTCTGCGAGGCCGACTGCGCCGATCCGAGCAAGACCGTCGGCTGGGGCGGCGGGCCCTCGGTGGATCAGGTCGTCGCCGCGCAGGTCGGACAGACGACGAAGTTCGGCTCCCTCGAGCTCGGCGTGCAAGTCGAGAGCTCGAGCATCTGGTCGCGCATGTCGTACCTCGGGGCCGACCAGCCGCTCCCGCCGGAGGACGATCCGCAGGCGGCGTTCGACCGGATCTTCGGCGAGCTGGGCGCCGATCCCTTCGGCCTTTCGCAGCTGCGCGCCAAACGCCACAGCGTCCTCGACGCCGTGACCTCGGACTTCGAGGCGCTCAACCCGCGCCTCGGCACCGACGACCGGAAGAAGCTCGACGCCCACCTCACCGCGATCCGCGAGATCGAGAAGCGCCTCGACAACGGAGGCCAGCTCGGCGGCGCCTGCCAGCTGCCCGATCTCGGCAGCCCCATCGGCGACATCTACGCGGACGACAACTTCCCGGCCATCGGCAAGCTCCAGATGGACCTGTTGGTCATGTCGCTCGCCTGCGATCTGACGCGCGTGGCGAGCATCCAGTGGTCGACCTCGGTGTCGAACAAGGTGTTCAGCTGGCTCGGGATCTCGGAGGGGCACCACGATCTGTCCCACGAGGGGGACACCAACGGCGACGCGCAGAGCAAGCTCATCCAGATCAACACCTGGTACGCCGAGCAATTCGCCTACCTCGTCGCGGCGCTCAAGGCCGTCCCGGAGGGCGACGGGACCATGCTCGACAACACCGTCATCCTCTGGTGCAACGAGCTCGGCATCGGAAACCTCCACTCGCGCACCGACGTGCCCTACGTGCTCGCCGGCGGCTGCGGCGGGTACTTCAAGACGGGCCGGCATCTCCAGTACGACGGCGAGAACCACAACAACCTCATGGTCTCGCTCTGCAACGCGATGGACGTGAACGTCTCCACGTTCGGCAACCCCGCCTACTGCACGGGGCCGCTCTCGAAGCTCACGGGTTAGCCGGCGCCGCCGTCGGGACGGGCTCGAGGCCTCGGATGGCGGGGGCCTTTGCGTCCGGGCCCGCTTTTTGGCATGACCCGGGACGATGTCTCGCCCGAGGACCGCGTGCCTGGCGCTCGGCGCCGCCCTCGCCCTCGGCGGGTGCCGGCCCCGCGCGGGCGCAGACGGGGCGGACGGGGGCGTCGCCGCGGCCGAGGGC